>NZ_CP040021.1:1432953-2136929 GCF_005280275.1 Salinivibrio kushneri | reverse complement strand
GGCGAAGCGATGGCGATGGGTGAGCGAACGCCTGCAGCCTTGCTCGACTTTGCTGCCTCTGCCCGAATGGCGGTCGGGGAAGCACTCACCAATATCGCCTGTGCCGACATTGGTAGCCTGACCAACATTAAACTGTCTGCCAACTGGATGTCCGCGGCGGGGCACCCGGGTGAGGATGCTGGCTTGTACGAAGCGGTCAAGGCCGTGGGTGAGGAGCTGTGTCCTGAGCTGTCACTGACCATTCCGGTGGGTAAAGACTCGATGTCGATGAAAACCCAGTGGCAGCAAGACGATGAAAATAAAACTGTCACCGCGCCGATGTCGCTGATCATCACCGCCTTTGGGCGTGTGGAAGATGTGCGTCGTACCGTGACCCCACAATTGCGTACCGATAAAGGTGACAGCCACCTGATTGCGATTGATCTTGGTGAAGGCACGCAGCGTCTGGGCGCAACTGCGTTGGCTCAGGTGTATCATCAATTGGGCGATAAGCCTGCCGATGTCACCAGCAGCGCCCGCCTAAAAGGCTTTTTCAATGCGATGCAAACCTTGGTGGCAGAGCAAAAGCTACTGGCGTATCACGACCGAGCCGACGGCGGACTTTTCGTTACCTTGGCAGAAATGGCGTTTGCCGGCCACACCGGTATCGACGTCGACATCGCCCGTTTAGGCGACGATGCCTTGTCAGTGTTGTTTAACGAAGAGCTGGGTGCGGTGATCCAAGTGGCAGCGCCAGATCTCGAGCGCGTTAAGGTGGTGTTGGATGAACATCAATTGACCGCATGCAGTCACCTGATTGGCGGCTTAAGCGATAGCGATGAGGTTATCTTGCGTCATGGTGAGACTCCTATCTATCAAGCCAGTCGCCAGCACCTACGTCAGATTTGGGCTGAAACCACCTATCAAATGCAAGCGCGTCGCGATAACCCAGATTGTGCACGCCAAGAGTTTGACGCCAAACAGGCGACCGATCCTGGGTTGCACGCCAGCCTGAGCTTTGATGTGCACCAAGATATTGCTGCACCATATATCGCTACCGGTCAACAACCGACCATGGCTATTTTGCGTGAGCAAGGCGTGAATTCGCATGTGGAAATGGCCGCCGCCTTCGATCGCGCTGGATTTAACGCTGTGGACGTTCATATGAGTGACATTCTCTCAGGACGCATTAGTTTGGACGGTTTCCAAGGGCTGGTGGCCTGTGGCGGTTTCTCTTACGGTGACGTGTTAGGCGCTGGTGAAGGTTGGGCGAAATCCATTCTGTTTAACAGCCGCGCGCACGATCAATTCAGTGCCTTCTTTATGCGTGAAGACACCTTGGCACTTGGTGTGTGTAATGGCTGTCAGATGCTGTCGAACCTGCATGAACTGATCCCTGGCGCCGCACACTGGCCACGGTTTGTTCGCAATGAGTCCGAGCGCTTTGAGGCCCGCTTTAGCATGGTAGAAGTGCAATCAAGCCCCTCCGCCTTTTTTGCCGGGATGGCAGGGTCACGGATGCCCATTGCGGTATCGCATGGTGAGGGACGCGTGGAGGTGCGCGATGCTGAGCATCTGGCGGCGATTGAAGCGTCCGGCACGGTAGCGCTGCGTTACACCGATAATCACGGCCAGCCAACACAAGCGTATCCGGCCAACCCGAATGGCTCACCCAATGGCATCACTGCGCTGACCACAGAGTCGGGCCGCGTCACCATTATGATGCCGCACCCTGAGCGGGTATTCCGTACCGTCGCCAACTCTTGGCACCCCGATGATTGGGGCGAAGACAGTGCATGGATGCGCATGTTCCGCAACGCGCGCGTGACCTTGGGGTAACCATTAAATGTGATACAAGCCGCCATCGATTGGCGGCTTTTTTGTATTATGCGTGAATCGATGGATGATTTTTTATCATGCTGCGATACAATTTCAGCTAAACACTTGATCCATCAGGACCGGCTGCGGCCAACGAGAGGGATAACACAATGAAAAAAATTGAAGCCATCATCAAGCCATTTAAACTCGATGACGTGCGCGAAGCGCTTGCTGATGTGGGCATCACGGGGATGACTGTCTCAGAAGTAAAGGGATTTGGTCGTCAAAAGGGCCACACTGAGCTGTATCGTGGCGCCGAATATATGGTCGACTTTTTGCCTAAGGTGAAGCTTGAAGTGATCGTCAGTAACGATGTAGCCGAGCAGTGTGTCGATACCATTATTGATACCGCACAAACCGGTAAAATCGGTGATGGCAAAATCTTTGTCTTTGATGTTGAGCGTGTGGTGCGCATCCGTACCGGTGAGGAAGACGAAGAAGCGATTTAATCACGCGTCTGAGTGCAGTTAAGTCACTACGAAAAAGCCAAGCATCATGCTTGGCTTTGTTGGTTTGCGCCGTCTTGTTGTATGGCTTGGCGTTGATAGGCCGCTCAAGCGCCGGGGTTAGCAGGATGCGCCTGATAGCGCCCAGGCTTGTGGTTCATCGCCAACACTAAGTTGAGTACGATCGCGCCAACCACCGACCACATCAGTAGGTTTAAATCGATGAGGAAGAAAGATAACGCGAGAATGGTGCAGTCGATGCTCATTTGTAGCTTTCCTGCCGAGATCCCAAACTTGTCCTGACAATAGAGTACCAGCACGTTAAAGCCGCCCAAGCTGGCATTGTGGCGGAAAATCATCAGCATGCCGACGCCCATTAGCAAACCACCAATGACGGCACAGTACGCCGGGGCCAGCCAGGTAATTTCAAAGAAGTAGGCAATATGGTCAGCCATCACCGATACCGCGCCCCCCGCGAGTAAGCTACGCACAGCAAAGCGTGGGCTCATACGAAACCACGCCATTAAATAAAACGGGCAATTACACAGAAAATACAAAGTACCGAACGATAGGTCGGTAAACTGGCTGACCAACAAGGCAAGACCTGTGGTGCCCCCGGTTAAGAGTCCGGCTTGTTGCAAAAAAAACACCCCTTGGGCGACCAGAAACGCGCCCGAGGCGATAGCAATAATGTCTTCTTTAAAGCTGTGTTGGTACTGACTCACACGGCTTCTCCCTACTTAATTAGCGTGATAAAAACAAAAACGTGATAACAACAAAAAGGCCGCCAAAACCCAGCGGGCCGGCGGTAAAAAAGGTTAATGGGATTTTCGGGCGCGGATTTTATCGCCAATTAGGTCGAAGAGAAAGCCGATGAGGTAAATCACTTGAATGTAGAATGTCAGTATTATGATACTCAGCTGTAAAATCTTTACACCGCCCATGTGCGTTGACGCCCGACCATTATCATCGTCATGCGCAATAAAAAAGTGTGACACAGACTACCTGACAGGGTGGATTTTTTGTAGAATAGCGAACGCAGTCATGGCGGCGACGAAAACGTTTGCGTGGGGCGGCTGGAATGAGCAATTTTCCTTGGCTTAATCGCTTTGATTTGTCATGTTAAGGCGACTAAGCCAAGGGGTGATCGAAGCCATCACACCAGCACACGTTTTTGCTAGGGGAGTTGAAAGCGCCCTAGCGTTCGCTTTTGGGGTTATTGCCCGCCAATGTTAAGTCAGGAGAGACAAATGCTAAAGCGTGACATGAATATCGCGGATTACGATCCCGCCCTGTTCGCCGCCATTGAAGAAGAAACGGCACGTCAGGAAGAACACATTGAGCTGATCGCATCAGAAAACTACACCAGCCCACGCGTGATGGAAGCGCAAGGCTCTCAACTGACCAACAAGTACGCAGAAGGTTACCCCGGTAAGCGTTATTACGGTGGCTGTGAGTACGTAGACAAAGCGGAAGCGCTCGCGATTGAGCGCGCGTGTGAGTTATTTGGTTGTGAATATGCCAACGTGCAGCCTCACTCAGGTTCACAAGCCAACAGTGCCGTGTATATGGCGCTGCTAAATCCAGGCGACACGGTTTTAGGTATGAGCCTGGCGCATGGTGGTCATTTAACCCATGGTTCGCCGGTCAACTTCTCTGGTAAGCATTATCATGTAATCCCTTATGGCATTGATGAAGCGGGCAAGATCGATTACGAGCAAATGGAACAGCTGGCGCTGGAGCACAAACCCAAAATGCTGATCGGTGGCTTCTCTGCTTACTCACAAGTGGTGGATTGGAAGCGCATGCGTGAAATCGCCGATAAAGTCGGTGCATGGCTGTTGGTGGATATGGCGCACGTCGCAGGTCTGATTGCGGCGGGCGTATATCCTGATCCCTTGCCACACGCGCACGTGGTCACCACCACCACCCACAAAACCCTGGCGGGGCCTCGCGGTGGTTTGATCTTGTCGAATGCTGGTGAAGACCTCTATAAAAAGCTCAACTCTGCGGTGTTCCCAGGTGGCCAAGGTGGCCCACTGATGCACGTGATTGCGGGTAAAGCCGTGGCGTTTAAAGAAGCAATGGAGCCTGAGTTTAAGGCCTACCAAGCGCGCGTGATTGATAATGCCCGCGCGATGGTCAAAGGCTTCCAAGCTCGCGGTTATAAAATCGTATCGGATTCCACTGACAACCACCTGTTGTTGGTTGATTTAATTGATAAAGACATCACTGGGAAAGAAGCCGATGCCGCGTTAGGTGCCGCTAACATCACGGTCAACAAAAACAGTGTGCCGAACGACCCACGCAGTCCGTTTGTCACCTCTGGCATTCGTGTGGGCACGCCTGCGATTACACGTCGTGGCTTTACCGAGCAGGATGCCGAGCAGCTTGCGCACTGGATGTGTGATGTCTTGGATAACATCGGTAATGAGCAAGTGATTGCCGAGACCAAAGAAAAAGTGCAAGCGATTTGCCGTCGCCTGCCTGTGTATGCCTAATTATTGGCACGAAAATGAATAGCTTATAAGGCGCCTTAGGGCGTCTTTTTTGTTTTTACAGGCATCACCGACCTTACAGGGTTTGTTTAGCACACAAAACCACCATAAAGTCCTCTTCAATAGGCTTTTTCATCGCTACAAATCGGTTACACTAGCAAGACGATATTGAGGAGGCGACACTCATGCACTGTCCATTTTGTGGTGCTACCGACACCAAAGTGATCGATTCTCGTCTTGTGGCTGATGGTCACCAAGTTCGCCGTCGCCGCCAATGTTTGGCGTGCGCAGAGCGTTATACCACGTTCGAAACGGCAGAGTTAGTGATGCCACGGGTGATTAAGACCAACGGCAACCGAGAACCGTTTGACGAAGAGAAACTGCGTGGCGGCATTCAACGCGCATTAGAAAAGCGCCCAGTGAGCGCCGATGACATTGAAAAAGCGATCAACAGTATAAAGTCACGTTTGCGCGCTACCGGAGAGCGCGAAATTGGCTCTGCCATGGTGGGGAACTTGGTGATGGAAGCGCTCAAGGAGCTAGATAAAGTGGCTTATATTCGCTTTGCCTCTGTATACCATAGTTTTGAAGACATTCGTGAATTTGGCGAAGAAATCGCACGGTTGCAAAAATGAGTCAAAGCGAACGCGATAAAACCATGATGATGCGCGCGTTAGCGCTCGCAGCCCAAGGTCGCTATACCACCACGCCTAACCCCAATGTTGGTTGTGTGATTGCACAGGGCGACGAAGTGGTCGGTGAAGGGTTTCATATCGCCCCCGGCGGCCCGCACGCTGAAGTGCATGCATTAAAGGCTGCGGGAGCACGCGCACAAGGCGCGACAGCTTACGTCACCTTAGAGCCTTGTTCTCATTATGGTCGCACGCCGCCGTGTTGCGATGCGTTGATTGCTGCCAACGTCAGCCGCGTGGTGTGCGCGATGCAAGACCCAAACCCTAAAGTGGCCGGACGTGGTATCGCACGGTTACAAGAAGCAGGCATTGAGGTAGTTGTGGGCGTGATGCTTGAACAGGCAAAAGCGCTGAACCTTGGTTTTATCAAACGTATGCAAACTAAAATGCCGTATGTGCAGCTTAAACTGGCGGGAAGCCTTGATGGGCGCACGGCATTGGCGAATGGGCAAAGTAAATGGATTACCGGTGAGCCCGCGCGTGCCGATGTGCAAGCATTTCGCGCGCAAGCCAGCGCCATTTTATCAACCAGTGCCACGGTGCTTGCCGATAACCCTAGCTTGAATATTCGCAATGGTCAGCTTCCCGCTGACATCCTCGATACCTACCCGCAGCCATCCTTGCGTCAGCCCACACGGGTAATTTTGGATAAAGACAATAAAACCTCTCCTGATGCGGCTGTTTATCAACTAGAGGGCGATGTGATCCGTGTTGTTGATACGCCGAGTAACCAGGTGTGGCCGGATAACGTTCAAGAGTGGGTGATGCCAGGTGCGTCATTGTCTGCCATTCTGCGCGCCCTGGCCGAACATGATATTGACAAAATATGGGTAGAAGCGGGCGCGAGGCTGGCGGCTCAGTTGCTCACTGAATCGTTAGTTGATGAGCTGATCGTTTACCAAGCGCCAATGTTGTTAGGGGGCGATAGTCGCCCCTTGGTTGCGTTAGACGGGATGCAACGGATGGACGATGCACCGCGTTTCCAGTTTAATCAGGTGAAGGTGATCGGTGACGATGTTCGCTTAACCGCCATGCTCTCTGAGCATGCTGTGACCACGCAAGAGTATTAAAGACGATGTTTACTGGCATTATTGAAGCGATGGGGCGCGTGCAAACCCTAAGCCGTCGAGGACAAGACGTTATCTTGACCATCGACAGCGGCGAGCTTGATCTTGCCGACGTTAAATTGGGTGACAGCATCGCCACCAACGGAGTATGTTTAACCGTGGTTGCATTGACCGCAACGGGCTATAGCGCCGATGTCTCCTCGGAAACCTTGGCGCGTTCGTCGCTGGGCGCTTTATCGGTAGGAGATAACGTCAACCTTGAAAAGGCCATGCTGCCGACCACCCGCTTTGGCGGCCATATGGTCTCCGGCCATGTTGATGGTCTGGGTGAAGTCACATCAGTCAGTCAAACGGGTCGTGCCTGGGAGTACTGGATTGCATTGCCGTCTGATCTCGCCAAGTATGTGGCATTGAAAGGCTCTATCACGGTGGACGGTATCAGTTTGACAGTGAACGAAGTGAATGGCAGCCATATCAAACTCACAATCGTGCCGCACACCGCCGAGCAAACCACCATTCAGCACTTTGCGCCCGGGCGCAAGGTAAACATCGAAGTCGATGTGATCGCCCGTTACCTCGAGCGATTGATGCTCGGTGATAAGGCGGCTGAGCCGACACAATCAACGGGTATCAGCCTGGAAACATTGGCCCGTTCCGGTTTTTTGAAATAAGGATCCCAAGATGGCAATTAGTAGCGCTCAAGAAATCATTGACGATATCCGCCAAGGTAAAATGGTGGTGTTGATGGATGACGAAGATCGCGAGAATGAAGGTGATTTGATCATCGCGGCAGAAGCAGTGACCCCAGAAGCGATCAACTTTATGGCCACGCATGGCCGAGGGTTGATTTGTTTGACGCTGACCCAGCAGCGCTGCCAGCAACTTGGGTTGCCTTTGATGGTGTCGGACAATAACGCGCAATTTTCTACCGCCTTTACCGTGTCGATTGAAGCGGCAGAGGGTGTTACCACCGGGATATCGGCGGCTGACCGCGCACGCACCGTGCAAGCCGCGGTTACCCCCGACGCTAAAGCGGCTGACTTGGTGCAGCCGGGCCATGTCTTCCCCTTGATGGCGCAAGAGGGAGGGGTACTCACCCGCGCTGGCCACACTGAAGCAGGGTGCGATTTGGCCCGTTTAGGTGGCTACAGCCCAGCTTCTGTGATTGTTGAGATCTTAAATGAAGACGGCACCATGGCACGTCGCCCTGACTTGGAGGTGTTCTGTGACAAGCACGGCATCAAGCTGGGCACCATTGCCGATTTGATTGAATACCGTAATCTCAACGAGACCACCATCGAGCGGGTGGCGTCTTGTAAACTGCCGACGGAGTTTGGCGAATTTGATTTGGTGACCTATCGTGACACCATCGATGATCAAATCCACTACGCGATGTGTAAAGGCGAAGTAACTGCCGATCCCACCCTGGTTCGTGTTCATCTGCAAGATACCTTTACCGATGTACTCCAGTCTGACCGCACCGCTGAGCGCAGTTGGAGTCTGAACCGTGCGATGCAGAGGATTAGCGATGAAGGCGGGGTGTTGGTGATTCTAGGTAAAGAAGAAACCAGCGAAGCTATTGTTAACAAGGTAAAAGCGTTTGAAGCGCAAGATAAAGGTGAGAAACCGGCCGGTGCCAAGTGGCAGGGGACCTCTCGCCGAGTGGGGATTGGATCGCAAATATTGGCGGATCTTGGTGTCAAGCAAATGCGCCTGCTGTCTTCATCAACCAAGCGTTATCATGCCTTGTCTGGCTTTGGCCTGAACGTGGTGGAATACGTCACCGAATAACGTATAACAACGACGCGCGATAGGCACCATTATCCACTGGTACGGAACATGGTGCCATTGGATAAAAATGTGGTAGAATCGCGCGGTTTCTCATTCCGGAAAGCAAGTCACAGGAAGGCTCATGAACGTAATCGAAGGGGCATTTGCCGCGCCCAACGCGCAGGTTGCTATTGTTATCTCTCGCTTTAATAGCTTTATCAACGAGAGTTTGCTAGATGGTGCGGTTGACGCACTGAAGCGCCAAGGCCAAGTCAACGACGATAATATCACCGTGGTGCGTTGCCCAGGTGCCTACGAGTTGCCTGTGGTGACCCAAAAGCTCGCCAAGAGCGGTCGCTATGACGCGATTGTGGCACTTGGATCAGTGATCCGTGGTGGCACACCGCATTTTGACTATGTCGCCGGAGAATGTAATAAAGGGTTGGCACAAGTTGCACTGGCGTTTGAAACCCCAGTCGCATTTGGTGTGCTAACGGTCGACACCATTGAGCAAGCGATCGAACGCGCAGGTACCAAGGCTGGTAACAAAGGGGCAGAGGCTGCACTGAGCGCGCTTGAAATGGTGAATGTTCTGTCCCAAATTGAATCCTAAATGGGGGTTAAAGTGAAACCAGCCGCACGACGTAATGCACGCCAATTTGCATTGCAAGCCATCTATTCATGGCAGCTAGCGCAAGGTAATGTTGCTGATATTGAAGCCGCGTTTCTTGCCGCAGATAAATACGAAGAAGAAGACGAGCATCAGAAAACCGAGCCGCTTCTACGTGAACCAGAAACAGACGTTGCTTACTTTCGTAATCTGTTTAGCGGTGTTGCGCTTAGCCATCAAGAACTTGATAGTAAGATGCGCCCATACTTGTCACGTCCTTTGCAGGATTTAGATGATATGGAGCATGCCTTACTGCGTCTTGCGATGTATGAGCTGATCAAGTGCGACGATGTCCCCTACAAAGTGGTTATCAATGAGGCCGTTGAACTGGCAAAACGTTTTGGCGCAGAAGACAGCCATAAGTTTGTCAACGGTGTCTTGGATAAAGCGTACCCTCGGTTACGTTAATCCCTTCCCGACTAGGCCAGCACTGCTGGCCTTTTTATTGTTCTATCCAACAAAATAGTGTTTATGACACGCAACGAATTTGATTTGATTCGCGACTACTTCGCTCGTCAGCCGGTCAAGCGTCGTGATGTCGCTTTAGGTATTGGTGATGACTGTGCGTTGGTCGAGGTCCCTGAAGGCTGCCAGTTAGTGGTGACCACAGATACGCTGGTGGAGGGGACGCATTTTCTTCCGACTGCGAGTGCCTCTGATGTGGCGCACAAGGCGTTGGCCTCGAACTTGAGTGATTTAGCTGCGATGGGGGCAATGCCAGCGTGGTGTTCTCTGGCGCTTACCTTACCAGAGCCCGATGATGCCTGGGTGGCAGGTTTTTGCCAAGGCTTTGCTGCCCTTGCCGAGCATTTTCAGGTCCAGCTGATTGGCGGTGATACCACACGTGGGCCCAAAAGCATCACCATTACCTTACATGGCCATGTGCCTAAAGGGCAGGCCTTGACGCGCGCGGGGGCGAAACCGGGCGACTGGATTTTTGTGACCGGCACACTGGGTGAGAGCCAAGCCGGGCTTGATTATATTCTCGGTAAGACAGTAGTTGATAAGGCTCGCGCAACCACATTAATCAATCGTCATTATCGCGCTCAGCCCCGAGTAACCGCTGGACAGGCATTGCGGGGTATCGCGTCAGCGGCGATTGATATTTCTGATGGTTTACACGCAGACTTAACCCACATCCTCACCGCCAGCGGTGTTGGCGCAAAAGTCGATGTGGCGCAATTACCACTTTCTGAAGCCTTGTTGGCCGATCAGGCCAGTGACGAGCAGGCACAAAAACTTGCCCTGACCAGTGGTGAGGAGTATGAACTGTGTTTTACTGTCCCTGAGCTACACCGTGGCACACTAGACACAGCACTCAAGCACAGTGGCGTGAGTGTGCAATGCATCGGGCAAATAACCGGCAACCATCGCCTTGAGCTTGTAGCAGACAATCAGCCTCTCGATTGGGTGCTGTCTGGATGGGCTCATTTTAAGGAGCCACATCGTGACGGATCCTAAACATCGTTTATCTTTGACCAATCCATACCATTTATTGGCACTGGGCTTTGGCAGTGGCTTGTCACCGATAGTACCCGGGACCGTCGGTACCTTGTTTGCGGTGCCGTTTTATCTTGCGTTTGTCAATTACGGCGGCATCCTTGGACTGTGGGTGGCCATTATTGTCGGAGGCCTTGCCGGCATTGCTATTTGCGGTCGGGCGTCGAAAGATATGCAAGTGCATGATCATGGCGCGATCGTTTGGGACGAGTTCGTCGGGTTTTGGCTAACCATGGCCTTGGTACCTACCACCGATTGGCAATCCGTTGTGGCGGGCTTTGTGTTATTCCGCATCTTTGATATGGCGAAACCCTGGCCGATCAGCTGGTTGGATAAACACATTCATGGTGGTTTAGGGATCATGTTGGACGACATTTTAGCTGGCGTGATGGCAATGCTGAGCTTGTGGCTCATGACTCACTTCCTCCCTATTTAGTGAGCCGCTTAATCAACGGTTAGCTCTGAAAAAGCGACACTCACATCGAAAAAATTATCTGTTCGTCACCATAAGAAAGTTTTGTTATTTAATTCTTCAGAAAAAGCATAGACTCGCGTCGATTACTTGCTGGAGATATAAGTTATGAATACAAAACTTATTGATAAACCAACATTTATTGGTTCAATAGGGCTGTTACTGCTGATTGTGACATTATTAGCTGCCTTTCCTGTCACAGGTGCAGAGTGGATCGCTTATGCAAAAGACATGATGACCAGTAAGCTCGGTGTTGCCTATTTGGCTCTCGGGCTTGCTGCGTTGTTTTTTATGGTTTTTGTTATCTTTAGTGATTTAGGGCAAATCAAACTGGGTGAAAAAGACGAGAAACCAGAGTTTGGCCTAGCTTCATGGGCGGCAATGCTATTCTGTGGTGGTATTGGTGCCAGTATTCTCTACTGGGGCTGTATCGAGTGGGCTTATTACTATCAAAATCCGCCCTTTCAGCACGCGCCTGGCAGTGAAGCCGCGATCCAGTGGGCATCCACCTACGGTATTTTCCATTGGGGACCCGTTGCTTGGGCTATTTATATGATCCCTGCGCTGCCGATCTCTTATTTCTTTTATGTTCGGAAACAACCTGCGCTAAAAATCTCGAATGCGTTAATGCCAGCGATAGGCGAGCGGCGAGCTAAGGGGGCGCTTGGTAAATGTTTCGACGTCATGTTTATGTTTGGCATGTTGGGTGGGGCGGCAACGACATTAGGTTTAGCCGCACCACTTATTAATGGCGGTTTGACATATTTGACGGGGCTACCGAACAATACATTGACCCAAGTTGGCGTGCTCGTTATTTGTACGACAATTTTTGCCTATTCGTCTTATGTCGGGATGGAAAAAGGGATTAAATTCCTAAGCAATATCAATTTTTGGGGTTCAATGGGGTTACTGCTGTTCGTTTTTATCGTTGGTCCCAGCGTGTTTATGCTCGAAACAGGGCTAGACGCAATCGGTCGCATGATGTCGAACTTTTTCTCTATGGCGACTTGGGCTGAACCATTTGGAGGCTATGGCGAGTTCTCCAACACTCAGTTCCCACA
The DNA here is from genome assembly GCF_005280275.1 of Salinivibrio kushneri. Taxonomy (NCBI): domain Bacteria; kingdom Pseudomonadati; phylum Pseudomonadota; class Gammaproteobacteria; order Vibrionales; family Vibrionaceae; genus Salinivibrio; species Salinivibrio kushneri. The sequence continues at coordinate 2,124,896 of NZ_CP040021.1, read as the reverse complement.
AGATTGGACCATTTTCTATTGGGCATGGTGGTTAGTGTTTGCTCCGGTTATGGGCCTATTTGTCGCGCGGATTTCCCGAGGACGGACCATTAAAGAGATGGTCACGGGCGCCATTTTCTTTGGTTCAATGGGCTGCGCGCTATTCTTTATCGTCTTGGGCAACTATGGCCTATCGCTACAATTAGGTGGTCAACTTGATGTCGTCGCGATCCTCAACGCACAAGGCGCACCCGCTGCGATCTTCGCGACCCTAGATCAGTTACCGATGTCGACCTTGGTCATCGCCGTTTTTACCTTATTATGTGTCATATTCACAGCAACGACGTTTGATTCAATATCTTACATTCTTGCTGCTGTTGTACAGAATAATGTTGAAGAAGAGCCAATGCGTTGGAATCGCTTGTTTTGGGCGTTTGCGCTGTCCTTCTTGCCCGCTGTTTTGATGTTTATGGGGGGCTTATCGACATTACAGACGGCTGCAATTGTTGGTGGGTTGCCGTTACTGGTGATATCGGTGTTGTTGATGATCTCATTTGTGCGAGCCGCAACGCTTGATCTGCGAGAGCAGGCTGAGTATGAAGATCCTGTCATTCATATTGAGGCTTTCCCGCAGGTTGATCCATGGTCACATGAAGGCGCAGTATTCGGAGAGTTTGAAAGCTTATGTCAGTCTGCACGCCAGGCCGTCGAAGACGTGCAAAAAGAGACGGAAGCACTGACATCTCTGAAACGTGAGTACTTTGGCTTTTTTAAAGGAGAAATCCTTGAAAATGAGATGAATGAGCTTTCAGAGCAGCAAGTTGCGAAGTTGAGAAAAGCAGAAAAAGCCTTAAAAGATGCAATTGCTCGTAAAGTTCGCCTTTCTCAGCAGGCGGAGAAAGCGCATGCTGAGTACAAGAAGTTATCGACAGACAACGACGAATCTCAGGTGGCGTAAGAAAAAGATGGCGCTCCCACAGGGACTCGAACCCCGATCGATCGCTTAGGAGGCGACTGCTCTATCCTGTTGAGCTATGAGAGCGTGTCGATATTATACGTAAAAACAGGCGCGATTTAAGCGCCTGTTTTCATTTAATTAACCCCTTTGGTCACTATGTCGCCGATTTGTATGCTGCCGCTGAGGTTATTGGGCTGAACCACGGCTTCAGCGCTGCTTTCATAAACGCGTGCAACAGTCAGAGTGATCCCGCTTTTTCGACGTTGAGTACGGACGATACCTAAATCATCGGTGAACGAGGCAATGTGCCAAAGGTTTAATTGATCGCCTTGTTTCACTCCATTGATACGCCCGACATTGATTTGTGCAATATTGTCTTTGAGGGCGACGATTTCTGGCTTACTGGCGCGACAAGACAGTGACGACTCCAAATCTAACAATATATTTCGGCTCATTCGGCGTGCCATTTGCCCATAAGGAGATTGCCAAAAGCGCGCGGTCTGAGTATCGACTTGGCTATGGCGTTCAAACGGCCATTGGGCGACATCGCGATAGCGGCGTTGAAATATGACTTCACCACTCTCACTGTCCATTGCCTGAACATTGACGGCCAATTGGCGGTTATTTTGCGCTTCACCAAAGCCACTGGCGTCGGTTGTGGCAGACAAGTCAGTGATTGCGCCTGTGATCACAAACTGTGCGTCTTTGTCTTCCGCTAACATAGCCACCGTGCGGGGCGCATTGGGCGAGACATCGACATTGGCGATACCACGCCCGACAAAGCTTTGTGCGTGCTGTTTAATCTCACGGTTTAACAGCACTGAAAAGTCATCGCCAAATTGATAAATGCCCCCTAATGCGGCTTGTTGGGGAGAAACAATCGGAAAACGTGTTAATACCATGCCTTTTTTATACAAGGTTTTGTGGCAAGCGTTTGCCGATGGATAGATATCTAAGCGTAGGTTGACAACATAATTGCCGCCTTGAGTGCCTTCTTCTAACACTTGTACTTCGCGCACCGCATTGCCGCTAAACTGATAACCAGCTTTGACTTGCGAGTAAAATCGCTTGAGTTGCTGCAAGCTGCCTACATCGGCACCGGCGAAGCGCATGGCATCAAAGGTTGCGGCTTCAAGTGCCCGAACACGGGCGGCTTGCTGGCTTTCGAGTATCGGGGAGCTGGCTGATACTTCATACCACGCCGCGTGCGCCCAAGGAGCGACACTCAGGCTGACAATGAGCGTTAACCGCGCCAAAAGGGTTTTCATAGTCAAGATCTCACTTAGTGGGTATGGAAATTGCTTTCAATCTATTAGTGCGTAGGGTTAAGACCTACCAAAAAGATGACGCAAAGACGCTGATGCAAGTTGTGTACCCAAATAGAGCCAGCAATCAAAGGTAAAGGTTTAATGAAATCAACCGATACCCTTAATGACACACTTGTCTCACATCGATGACTGAGCGCGGAGCATGATACGATGAAAAAGTGGATAGTGGCGATAGTAGCGCTATGGGTAACAGGCTGTGCTTACACGCCAATTTATAACGGCAAAGAGCCGTATTCGGGCAGTGAGTTTTTCCTTAAGCAGCGGCCACGTCACACCCTTGATTACTTTCTAAATAGCATGGCCGATGAGCTGTTAGCCACCAATGCGTATTTGACAGCGCGAACGCCCTTGGCGGTTACCTCGTTTGTTGATTTGCAAAAAATGGATGAGACCAACTGGTTAGGTAATACCGTGACCGAGGGGCTGATTTACCAAATGCAGCGCCGCGGCTTTACGGTGATTGACTTTAAATCGACGGGCGCGATTCGGGTCACGGAAGACGGCGATTTTACCATTAGCCGAGACTGGAAAGAGCTGAACCCTGAACAACAAATCGATTATGTATTGACGGGAACTATGTTGCGTCAAGGCGGCGGGGTATTGGTCAATGCCCGGGTAATCGGTATGGAATCTCGCGTGGTGGTTGCCTCGGCGCAAGGCTTCTTGCCGGCCGATCGTATTGGGCGTGATATTGATAGTTTATACAAGGTTCGCAAACGCGATGGCGTGATTATTCGAGATGATCAAAACCGCGTGAAGCGTGAGACAGTGGTGTTAAAACCTTAGTATAGGAAAGAGTAAGGTAGATAAATGTTTACGAAACAAGGATTTGTCATCGCAATCTTGCTGATGCTGTCAGCCTGTCAGCCATTAACCAAGATGAAAGAAGAAAATATCATTTCTGCGGTGGGAATGGCATCGATCAGTGCGCAACAAGGCGCAACCCAAGAAGAAAAAGAAACCCGTGCTATGCGTGCCTCTAAAGTGGACGCCTACAAAGAGTTGAGCGAGCAAGTTTATGGCTTGCGGGTCAGCAGCCGTTCGAGCGTCAACGATCAAAGTTTAGGTCGTGACAATACGCAAGGCGCCGTCGATGGCATTATTCGCGGCGCCGAAGTGGTGGCGAGTTACAAAGTTGGTGATAGTTACGTCACAGAACTCGAACTTGATCTTGATACCATGCAGAAAATGAAACGCTACGGCGAATCGCAGCCTGTACCGAGTAACAATAATATTATTTTCTAGCCGTTAGGGCGTCTTGCTTTGGTTAAATGCGATGGATGACGCCAACATCTTGGCACTCAAGCGGGCGGGTGTAACAAACGACCTCGCCTTTTAGGCGGAGAGCGAGCACTATGCTCGCTTTTTTAGTGTTTGAATCAGGCTCTATAGTGGCGCGATAGCGCATCACGCTGTCTTAGGGAACAAACTAGAGTCGGCAAAAGACAGGCAGATGGAAGCACGGCGATAAGGCAAGTAAGGAAAGTAAAGCTCACAGGTACCCGTTAGGTTCGGCGTGTCTGGCCGTTAGGCGTGGTGGTGCGTGAGGAGGACGTTACGCTTTGACGTTAGTGCCCAGGGTTTTTCTCCCCGATGCGTTACCGTCTTGGTTATAGGTCAGTTCTGACTTACCACCGCTTTCTTGGAACAGATTGCGCAGGCGATGAATGCTTAAACTGGCGCGCTGAAGTGCAACACCATTGGTTTCATTTTGTTGTTTACAGGCAGAGAGCGTGGATTGAATGGCACTCACGTGTTCAATTAACGCCTGATCATGGTTAAGCAAATCACGTTCAGGGTGACGACTGATTTGCGCGTCATTGCGTTGAATTTCGTTGATAAGTGATTGTTTTTGTTTGGCGATTGCTTCGATATCTTCGGAGGCGCGGCTGGCAATGACACCGGCTTCTTGCTCGAGCACGCTTTGTAGCGCTTGGACTCGCTCGAGTTGCTGTTCAACCAAGGTTGTTAAAGGCGCAGTAGGGGTCATAACCACTCCAATCAGCTTAGCTGTCGTTGAGATCGTTCTCGAAACGCATCATGTTTGCGGCAAGCTTGTCAGGATCCACTTTATAAGAGCCGTTTGATATCGCTTGTTTGATCTGATCCACTTTAGCGCTATCAAAATAGGGCTCAGATGCCATTTTCTGATTCATTTTATCGATCACTTGGCTTTGCTGGCTGAGCGAAACAGCGTCGTCTTGGGCTTTCACCCCTTGCTGTTCACGAACTGAGCCGCCTTGCGTTTCTTGTGTTTGGGTCTGGTTACTCGTGTTACGAGTTGTGGTCAGGGGTTGCTGATTACCACGTAGTTGGTCAATACTCGCCATAACATCGCCTTACTGTCAGTCGCTTTTTGAGTCCGTTGCTCAGCGTATCGGCACACCTTGCAGTTACTTTAGCAGTGTGACGTAAAAAGTTAGAAATTAACCGTCACTTCGCCGACCGCTGAGATTGTAGCATCGACAATCCGGTTAGATTTATTGTTCTTCACTTTTATTTGCTCACCTAGAGCGCCATCACTTAATGCCGTGCCTTTTGCAACAATGTTCAGTCCGTTTCCTTGCGCAGTGATCAAAACGTCATCATTTCGACACACGGCGCAGACATCGTTACTGCTGATCGGTTCACCTATCCCCACGGTTCGTTTGACTTTAGAGCCAATTAAACGTGCGGGTTGCGTATAGGTATGCCCGCGTTGAAACCGACTATTTACCATCTGAACGGCTACATCATTTGAAGCAATAGTCATGCCACGATTGAGCGGTCGCTTTGCGACAACCGAGAGGGTCATCAGCTCGATTTTAACCGGAATATACACTTGCCAGTTGTCTCGATCACAAGACACCATCACGGTCACTGAGGTATTAATCTGTTGACGACCTGGCACTTTGGTGTCGAGTGGCACTGGGCAATCGGTGAGACGCATACGCGAATCAAGGTTCCCCGCCGCGATGTTGAGTTCGCCATTTTTAGGCAGCGAAATAATATCGGCGACATGCGCCTCCGCGGCTTCTTGCACCGCTTCAATTTGACTTACTGTCGCAGCAGCTATACTTACGCTAAAGCTTGTAAGCCAAACGACGATAAATAAACATGATATCTTGGACATAGTTCAATCCAGCAGTAGCGGACGTTAAGAAAAAAATCCCTTCTTTTCTCGAGAGTCATGTGATTACCCACTATGATTACCATGCTACTCTACAAAAAAAACGGGGCAATATGGAGTTTATCTTATGACAGGTGGTGTTCTTGATTCGGTCAACCAGCGTACGCAGCTGGTAGGACAAAACCGGTTAGAGCTGTTGACTTTCCGCCTGATGAGAAAACAGCGCTTTGGCATTAATGTATTTAAAGTCAAAGAGGTGCTGCAATGCCCACGACTCACCGCAATGGCAAATTTGCATCCTTTGGTGAAAGGAGTGGCTCACATCCGCGGTCAAACCGTTTCTGTCATCGACATGAGCCTAGCAACTGGCGGGCCAGCTATTCCTGATCCAGAGAATCGCTTTGTGATCATTGCAGAATTCAACCGTTCGATGCAGGGCTTCCTTGTCGGCTCGGTCGAGCGTATCGTTAACATGAACTGGGAAAAAATTCTCCCCCCTCCTCAAGGGACAGGGCGATCCCACTACCTCACGGCGGTTACCGAAATTGATAACGAGTTAGTGGAAGTGCTCGATGTTGAGAAAATTCTCAATGAAATCGCACCTGTGAATGAAGATGTGAGTGAGGAAGTACTCTCGAAACGTGAAGAGCGGGAAGAAAGTGCTCCGAGTCAAGTGCTAGTGGCCGATGATTCCAGCGTTGCACGCCGACAGGTGAAGCGCGCGGTTGAAAGCGTCGGTTATGACGTTATCTTGGTACAAGATGGCAAAGAAGCACTCGAAAAACTGAAAGAAATGGCCGCTGAGGGAAGCATCTATAGTCAACTTGCCTTGGTGATCTCCGATATCGAAATGCCTGAAATGGATGGGTATACCCTCACAACTGAGATTAGAAAAGATTCGAGTCTTAAAGATCTTCATGTAGTATTGCACTCATCATTGAGTGGGGTATTTAATGAGGCCATGGTTGAGCGTGTCGGGGCTAACTCGTTTATCGCGAAGTTCGACCCTGACGAATTGGGCTCTGCCGTACTCGAGGCGGTTAAGTCGTAACCCAACCAAAGCGATTGAGTTAATTAATGACAAATGTAGCAATCAGTGACCAAGAATATCGAGACTTTTGCAAACATCTCGAAGCCAAGTGTGGGATCGTACTGGGAGACAGCAAGCAGTATCTGGTACGTAGTCGCTTGAGCCCGCTGGTGAATAAATTTGGCGTGGGGTCGCTGTCAGAATTGATAAAGTCGGTGATTACGGGGCGTAATCGTGAACTCGCGGTTGCGGCCATTGATGCGATGACCACCAACGAAACATTGTGGTTTCGTGATACCTATCCGTATGAGGTGCTGGCACATCGCTTGTTACCCGAGCTGGCTAAATCACGTAAGCCGATTAAAATCTGGTCCTCGGCGAGTTCGTCAGGACAAGAGCCGTATTCGATTGCCATGACAGTCGCGGAAACCCAGCAGCGTAAACCTGGCATGATGGGCAGCGTAAGCATCACCGCCACCGATATCTCCACGTCGATGTTAGAAGCCTGTCGTCAGGGGATCTATGACAACCTGGCACTAGGACGCGGGCTGTCGCCAGAGCGTCGTCGTACGTTTTTTGAAGATGTCGGTGACGGCAAAATGCGGATCAAAGACAATATAAAGCGCATGGTGACCTTCCGCCCACAAAACTTGATGGAAAGCTACAGCCTTTTAGGCAAGTTTGACATCATTTTCTGTCGTAATGTATTGATTTACTTTTCACCTGATATGAAAGCCAAAGTGTTGAATCAAATGGCGGGAGCACTGAATCCCGGCGGTTATTTGATCTTGGGCGCGTCGGAGTCACTCACGGGGTTAACTGACAAGTTCGAGATGATTCGGTGTAACCCTGGCATTATTTATAAGCTTAAATAGAGGACGGCAAAAAGCGGCACATTGTTTGCCGCTTTTTTGCCTCCTAGTCTCGCGCTCTCGTTTTTCATTCATCAGTGCCCCTGCTCTCAGTCCACGTCCCACCTGGGTTTAAGATAAAAAAGAAGCCTTGCTAGAAACTTGGCACCCTGTTTGCTTTATTCCATGCAGTAAGAACTCGGAGGTTGTCCATGGCGATCACATTTGACAATGCACTTGGTGTGCACCAGCACACGGTTGGCGTAAGAGGCAAGCGGGCAGAAACCCTGTCTAGCAACATTGCAAATGCCAACACGCCAGGTTACAAGGCGCAAGACATCGACTTTCAACGCGCCCTAAAAGCGGCAACATCCGAGGCAAGTATTGGCCTAAGCCGCACCAATGAGCGGCACATTGCTGCCTCTAGCCAAGTGATGGGGGAAAAGAAGTACCGTATCCCCACACAGCCAGATACCGGCGATGGCAACACGGTTGATGCGCAATTAGAAAAGAACTTGTTCATGCAGAACGCACTGGAATACCAAGCCTCACTGGATTTTCTTGGCTCTAAGTTCAAGAACATGAAAAAGGCATTGAATGGGAAATAATCGATGAGTTTGTTTAATATTTTTAACGTGTCGGGATCGGCGATGAGTGCCGAATCAGTACGATTGAACACCACATCAAGTAACCTGGCCAATGCCAATTCGGTGAGCAGCTCTGCTGAAGAGACGTATCGAGCCCGGCATCCGATTTTCTCTGCGGAGCTTAATCGCTTTAAGCAGCAGGGTGAAAGTGTGCCAGTCAACATTGATGGTATTGTCGAAAGCCAGAAACCATTACGCGCGGAATATAACCCCAACCATCCGATGTCGAATGATGAAGGGTATATCTTTAAGCCGAACGTCAATGTGATGGAAGAGATGGCGAACATGATTTCCGCATCGCGCGCCTATCAAACCAATGTGCAGGTGGCCGATGCGAGTAAACAAATGCTGATGCGTACGCTTCAGATGGGTCAGTAATGTAGGAGGCGAAGATGGCCGGAATCGACGGTACAGGTTCAACGAACGGACTGTCCTACATTGACCAGCTAAAGGCGCAGCAAGAGAAAAAACTGCAAGAGAAGCAAGACTCGACCACGGGTAAGCAAGCACTCGAGCAGGAAGACTTTCTCAAATTGCTCACCAAACAGCTGTCACAGCAGGATCCGTCTAAACCTGTCGATAATGACAAGATGATCTCACAGATGGCGTCGTTTGCCACGGTTGAGGGCATCGGCAAAATGAATAAGCAATTTGATACGTTCAATGAGTCGATTACGTCTAACCAGGCATTGCAAGCGTCATCTTTGGTTGGACGTGACGTCCTCGTCCCCGGCTCCACGGGGGTGAAAGGTGAAACGGGCGGTGTTGCAGGAATGGTGAAGCTGCCCCAAGCGCTGGATAATGTCAGTGTTCGGGTGGAAAACGAGCAAGGGCAACTATTGCGAACCTTCAGTATGGGCGCTAAGCCGCCGGGCGATCACCGCGTTGAATGGGACGGGCTCGACGATAACGGCAATCCTATGCCGGAGGGTACGTACAAAATTAAAGTAAGTGGCATGGTTGATGGCCAAACCCAAGAGTTTGATGTATCGACCTATGCCAATGTAAACAGTGTCTTGCTGGGGAATGGCGATGGCAATGTGATGTTGAATATTGCTGGCTTTTCCTCACCGATGAAACTGGCTGAAGTGCTAGAGGTCGGTAACGCCGACGTCGGAAATGTGACGAAAGGCTAACCGATTTATTAGGAGTGAAAAGCAATGGGTTTTAATATTGCGTTAAGTGGCCTTGGTGCGGCCCAGAAAGACATGAACACCACCAGTAACAACATCTCGAATGCCAATACGTATGGCTTTAAGGAATCGCGTGCTGAGTTTGGTGATGTCTACTCAACCTCTATCTTCTCAAACTCGAAGACCACTAACGGGACCGGTGTACAAACGTCGACCGTGGCACAGCAGTTCCACGAAGGCTCAAGTATCTACACCAACAACCCACTTGATTTGCGGATTAGCGGTAACGGCTTTTTCGGCGTGTCAAATGACAAGCTGCAAAATAACGATTACCACTTAACGCGCAACGGTGCCTTCCACCTTGATAAAAATAACGACATTATCAACTCTGAGGGTCAGTATTTGCTCGGTTATAATGTCGACCCTGACACCCAGCAGGTTTCGTCTTATGAGCCGCAGTCGCTCAATGTGCCCGATCAGTTTGGCCAGCCTCGTGCATCAGAAAATGTCGATATTGGCTTGAACTTACCGGCCGGCGGGGAAGAGAAAGATCCCGCACAGTTTAACTTTGAAGATCCAGAAACCTATAACAAGCAAACGTCGGCAACGGTCTATGACTCACTGGGTCAGCCGTACAAATTGTCGACGTATTATGTAAAAGGTAACGATCCGGCGAATCCGAACAGTTGGTCGGTGTACTACACCATGACAGATCCTGAAGGTGAAAAGCCGGTGAATATCCAAGGCGGTAATGCTACCAATGCCGCTGGACAGGTTGGCCACACCATCGACTTTAACTCCGATGGCTCGGTGAACAGCATCAATGGCGGTAACCCGATCGTGACCGATGCCTTGGGGCCAGCGGGTGCGGGGCTAGAAATGAACGGGGCTGACGGTGACCAGCAGCTCACGCTCAACTTCGATAATCCGACTCAATATGCCGCGCCGTTTGAGATGCGTAAATTTACTGACGACGGTGCAACCACGGGGTATCTCACCAAGGTCGATATTGATCCTAAAGGCACCATTATGGCGACCTACAGTAACGGTGAAAATGTCGCGTTGGGGCGGGTTGCGATGGTGCGCGTCGCCAACCAGCAAGGCTTAGCCCAAGTAGGCAATACCCAATGGGATGTGACTCAAGATTCGGGTGATCCCGTTTTTGGTGAAGCGATGCAAGGCGCCTTTGGTCAGGTAAAAAGCGGGACGATCGAGCAGTCCAATATCGATATGACCCAAGAGTTGGTTGACTTGATTACCGCGCAGCGAAACTTTCAGGCTAACTCACGCGCCTTGGAAGTGAGTAACCAGATGCAACAAAATATTCTACAAATCCGTTAGTGACATTAGCTTTGCCGCCCACTGATAGGGCGGCAAGGCTTTTCCATTTCCTCTCTCCTCTCCCCCCTTTCTGGCGGCGAAAATACTAGTAATAGATTGATCTTAAAGGCATAAAATTACTGGCACGCTCTTTGCTTTCTTCTGTGTAGAACGATTGTGGAGGCAACCAATTATGGATCGCTCGTTATACCTTGCCATGAGTGGCGCAAAGCAAGATATGCAGGCTATGCAATTGCGCGCTAATAACTTGGCCAATGTCAGCACCACCGGTTTCCGGGCTGACCTTGAACAGTCTCGATCAATGCAAGCTTATGGCGAGGGGTTACCCAGTCGAGTATTCAATATGACTGAGCGACCTGGATACAGCTTCGAGCAAGGCTCAACCATTACCACAGGTCGTAATCTGGATGTGGCGGTGCAAGGTGAAGGCTGGATGTCAGTGCTAGACAGCCAAGGGCAAGAAGGCTACACCCGTGCCGGCCATCTCAAAGTGGATCAAACCGGCCTACTCCAAAACAGTAATGGTAACCTCATTGTCGGAGAGAGTGGGGGCCCGATATTTATTCCCCTCCCTGCAGCAAAAATAGAAGTGGGCAAAGACGGCGGTGTTTCTGTACTCCCCCAAGGTGCGCCACCTGATGCGATGGAAGTGGTGGATAGAATCAAACTGGTTCGCCCAGATAATCAAGATCTCTTTAAAGACAAAGACGGTGTGTTCAAACCCAAAGAGGCCGGCACCGTGTTTCCAGCCGATGCTGGTGTCACGCTGCAAACAGGGGCGTTAGAAGGCAGTAACGTCAACGCTGTGGGTGAGATGACTGGGTTAATCGACTTGCAACGTCATTTTGAAATGCAAGTGAAGTTAATGAAAACCGCAGAAAAAATGGACGAGTCGTCAGCATCACTATTGCGGCTTGGCTAAGGTTTATTAAGAGGAAGTAATTATGCATCCAGCATTATGGGTCAGTAAAACCGGACTTGATGCGCAGCAGACCAATATCTCGACGATTTCGAATAACCTAGCCAACGCATCCACGGTCGGGTTTAAAAAATCACGCGCGGTGTTTGAAGATCTCTTCTACCAGAACATTAACCAACCAGGTGGGCAATCCTCACAGAACACTGAGTTGCCAAGTGGATTGATGCTCGGTGCCGGTTCAAAGGTGGTGGCCACCCAGCGTGTCCACACCAATGGTAATGTGCAAACCACAGACAATGCCCTCGACATGATGATTGAGGGAGACGGCTTTTTCCAAGTGCTGCTCCCTGATGGCAACATCGGCTATCAGCGTAACGGCCAATTTACCTTGAATGATGAAGGCACGATAGTGACGTCAGGTTCAGGCTATACGCTAGAGCCTGAAATCACCGTTCCCGACGATGCGGTGCAAGTGACGGTCGGAACCGATGGTGAAGTGTCTGTGCGATTACGAGGTCAGCAAGAGAACCAGGTACTGGGTCAAATTACTACGGTGGATTTCATTAACCCAGGTGGGTTGGAGCCAATAGGCCAAAATATTTACCTACCCACCGGCGCGAGTGGTGATCCACAAGAAGGCGTTCCCGGGCTTGATGGCTTTGGTGAAGTCAAGCAATCGATGCTGGAAACCTCTAACGTCAATGTGACTGAAGAGCTGGTGAACATGATTGAGGCTCAGCGTGTCTACGAAATGAACTCCAAAGTGATCTCGTCGGTTGACCAGATGCTCAGCTACGTCAATCAGCAGCTTTAAGTAAGGTTTAGGAGGCAATGATGTCGGTGCAACGTATATTAATCCCAGGCCTTTTCTTTGCCACCTTGTTGGGGCTGGGTGGCTGTTCATTGCCGGGGCAACAAGATACAGGCAGTGATCTTGACCAAGCGACCTCGACCACCGACGCGGTAGAAGGGGACACCACACCAGAGAGCGAAGGCTTGATTGGTTTGTTGCGCCAACGTGATGATCCCAAAGCTGACGATCCAGCATGGTCGCCGATTCGCCCACAACAGCCTCCTGAGCACTATGCCACGGCAACGGGCTCTTTGTTTAATGCCAGTGAACAGCGTGATCTCTATGATGGCTCCAAGCCTCGCGGGCTAGGCGACATTGTGACCGTGATGCTGGAAGAAAATACCCAAGCACAAAAAAGCGCCAGTTCTGACTTAGCCAAATCCAATGATCTGACCATGGATCCCCTCTCGCTTGGTGGTGAAGAGATCACCATTGGCGAGCGAACCTTGTCTTACGAAGTCAGTAATGACAATTCGGTAACTGGCTCTACCTCAGCGGATCAAAGTAACAGTCTTCAAGGCTCTATCTCTGTGCAGGTGGTGGATGTGCTGGCGAACGGTAACCTGATGGTGCGTGGTGAAAAGTGGCTTACTTTGAACTCCGGGGATGAGTACATTCGTCTCAGCGGCACCATTCGTCCGGCCGATATCGGCCCTGACAACACCATTGCATCGACCCGAATTTCCAACGCCAGAATTCAGTATTCAGGCACTGGTGAGCGACAAGATACCCAAGAGCAAGGCTGGTTGGCACGATTCTTTAATGTCACCTTGTAGCCCTACAATGTGCCGGAGAGTTGACGTGAAAAAGTGGTTGTTATCGATAGTCCTGCTGACGGTGGCGATGCCAAGCCTGGCCGCGCGCATCAAAGATGTGGCGGAGGTGGCTGGGGTACGCAGTAACACCCTAACGGGTTATGGCTTGGTAGTGGGGTTACCGGGTACCGGCGAGAGCACGCCCTTTACCGATCAAAGTTTTAAGTCGATGCTAGAAAACTTTGGCATCCAATTACCGCCAGATATCAATCCTCAATCGGCCAATATTGCCGCCGTCGCCGTCACCGCTGATCTGCCTGCGTTTGCCAAACAAGGTCAAAAACTTGACGTTACTGTGTCGTCGATTGGGTCGGCAGAGAGCTTACGTGGCGGCACCTTGCTACAAACTTTTCTCAAAGGTTTGGATGGTAAGGTCTATGCAACCGCACAAGGAAACTTGATTGTCGGTGGCTTTAGCGCGACCGGTGCCGATGGCTCTCAGCTGGTGGGCAACACCCCAACCGTTGGCCGTATTACCAATGGCGCGTCCGTTGAGCGGGAAGTCCCTAATCCCTTTGGTCGTGGTGATTACCTGACCTTTAACCTGTTCCAATCCGACTTTACCACCGCACAGCGTATGGCGGATGCGGTTAATCGCTTTCTTGGTCCGTCGACCGCATCGGCCATGGATGCGACCTCAGTGAGAGTCCGAGCGCCACGCGATGTGAGCCAGCGCGTGGCTTTCTTATCCACCGTGGAAAATATTGAGTTTCAGCCGGGTGATGCGGCAGCGAAAATAATCGTTAACTCTCGCACCGGCACCATTGTGGTTGGGCAAAATGTTCGCCTTCGCCCAGCCGCCATTACGCATGGGGGAATGACGGTCTCCATACAAGAGGACTTCAACGTTGATCAACCTAATCCACTAGGAGGCGGTGAAGCTGTGGTCACGCCTGATACTGAGATCAATGTTGAGGAAGAAGAAGGGCGAATGTTCCACTTTAAACCTGGCGTGACCCTAGACGATCTCGTACGTGCCGTGAATGGGGTTGGCGCGGCACCCTCGGATCTCATGGCGATTTTGCAAGCGCTGAAACAAGCCGGGGCCATCGATGGCCAATTGATAGTGATATAGGGCAACGCATGAAATCTCCTGTTGATAGTCAATTTGTACACGATATAAGCCAGCTCGATTCATTACGTCGCCAAGCCGTGAAAGGAGAAGAAGGGGATGAAAAAGCGGCGTTGCGTTCAGCGGCGGAGCAGTTCGAGTCCTTATTTACTCAGATGCTGTTCAAGTCGATGCGTGATGCCAATGAGGCATTTGAGTCTGACTTGATTGATGATCGTACCTCGAAGTTTTATGAGCAGATGGCTGATGAGCAGATGGCCAGTGAACTCAGCCGAGAAGGCTCACTGGGGCTCGCGGATATGATTGTTGAACAATTAGGCAAAGCGCAGGGCGACAGCCAGCCAGACATGAATGAAGCGGCTCGCGCGTCGGCGCAATCTTTGCCGTTGGATCAAAATCGTAGTCGAGAGGCAGCAGAACAGGCGATAGCGGCGCTCGATAGCCAGTCTATCGCGCCGCCAGCCACCAGTATCCCCGCGTCCCAACGGTCAAAAGGCTTTGATTCGCCAGACTCCTTTGTAAACACGCTGGCGCCGCATGCACGTCGCGCGGCGCGTGCGCTGGGTACTGATCCAGCGATTATTCTTGCTCAAGCGGCACTAGAAACCGGTTGGGGAAAGAAGGTGATTGCCAATGCCCGCGATAACAGTCATAACTTGTTTAATATAAAGGCGGATCAACGTTGGGGGGGCGATAAAGTCGCGACACAAACCCTGGAAGTGTATGACGGGATCCCGGTTAAAGAAACGGCAAGCTTTCGTTCGTATCCCTCTTATCAAGAGAGTTTTGACGATTTCGTCTCATTTTTACGTGATAATCCACGCTATGAGCAAGCTTTATCACAATCTGCGCAACCTGAACGGTTTATTCGCGAGCTTCATCAAGCCGGGTATGCGACCGATCCGGAATACGCGGATAAGGTCATTCGTGTACTCGACCAAGTCCGCGACATGATGGACTAGAAAAGCGGCAGGCAAGGGCTTGCCGTTCTGTTTTTTGCGCTCTTTGATGCGGTTTACTATTCTCTCAACATCATGTTTATCAATGACTTTTCTTTTTGACCTCTCCTTGGCTCAATTTTTGCTTGTTTCTTAGTATCTCGTTTTAATTGCCGGGTTATTTGGAGGCACAATGGGCTTGGACCTGCTTTCCCTTGGGTCGCAAGGCGTACTGACTGCGCAGCGACAGCTGAATACAACAGGTCACAATATCTCTAACGTGAATACGGAGGGGTATAGTCGTCAGTCGGTTGAGCAAAAAACCAATGATGTCCACTTTTGGGGCGGCAATAATTACGGCACCGGTGTCCATGCCGCGGCAATCCGTCGCAACTATGACAAGTTTGCGGTTAACGAATTAAATGTCTCAACATCAAACCTTTCTCATGCCGCTGCCCGCAATGAACAGCTTGGTCGGCTTGACGATATGATGGCGCACTCGGCCAAAAAAATCCCCGAGAACATGAACGAATTCTATGGCGCGGTTAAAGGGCTGGCCGATAGCCCCAGTGACATGGGGGCTCGTAAAGTCGTGCTCGAAAAAGCGCGTATGGTCGCCGCTGGCATGAACGATGTTTATGGTGTGTTGCAGCAGCAGTCAATTGATACCTCTTCTCAAATTGACGCGACCGTTAAGCGGATGAATGACATTGGCCAAGAACTGGTGGACGTGCATAAGGCAATGCTCAAAACCCCCGCTGAAGCCAATGACTTGTTAGACCGCCATGATAAGTTGATCCGAGAGCTCTCTGAATATACACAGGTGAGTGTGAACACGCGCGAAGATGGGTTGTTCAATGTGATTATCGGCAGTGGCCATATGTTGGTATCTGGCATGAATAGCAGTGAGTTGACCACCTTGCCGGGTAAGCCTGATCATCAAGAGCGTCGTTTGGCATTGGTGGAAGGTAAGACAGTCAAAGCCATTTCTAATCAAGACATCCGCGGCAAACTCGGGGCATTGTTTGAATATCGGGATGATACCTTGGGACAAGCGCGAGACGAATTAGGTCGGATGGCCATTGGCTTTTCCCAATCGCTCAATGACTTACAGGGGCAAGGGTTCGATCTTAATGGTGAGGTTGGCAAGAACATTTTCACTGACTATAACAGTGACCGTATTGCGAGTGCGCGCGCGATAAAAAGCGGCGATTCCACGGCAGACTTGAAAGTTTATATCGATGATCTTCAGCAGCTCAAACGGGGTGATTATCAACTCAAGTTTGATGGCACCCAATATACCCTCACCTCACCAGATGGAAAGCAATCGACGGTGACCCCCAGTGGCACGCCGCCAAGTTTTAATGTCGACGGGATGCGCGTGCAAGTGGATGCCGGGTTGGCGGCTAACGAGCGCGTTTTAATTCGGCCCGCCCGCTCAGCGGCAGGGCAAATGCGTGTGACTATGGACGATCCGGCGGATATCGCGGCACAAAGCTATGTCAGTGCAAGCTCGGTGAGTAACGGCGACGGTGATGTACGAATTTTACAAGCCGGTGGACAAAAAGAGTTTCAAGTTCGGCTCTCCCCCGATGGGAGTCAATTTGCGGTGACCGATCCTAAGGGGCAAGTCTTGGTCGCGCCACAGGCCTATCCGCCAGGTGGACCCATTGATGTCAACGGCACCATTATTGAGGTCAACGATAAAGCGGCCCCCGATGATGTCTTGGCGGTCAGCTTGATCCCGGCGGATGGTGACAACAGTAACCTGATCCGCATGCAAGAGCTGCAAACGGAAAAACTAATGGATAACGGTCGCTCGACAGTGCTCGATGTTTATGAGGGGCTAAGTACCGATCTTGGGGTACAAAAAGCCTCCTATAAGCGTCTACAAGATGTGAGTATGGTTGAACACGATGCCGCAGAAAGTCGCGTGGCGGAAGTGTCTGGGGTGAACCTAGATGAAGAAGCGGCCAACATGATGAAGTTTCAGCGCGCGTATATGGCCGCGTCACGGATCATGACCGCCGCCAATGAAACCTTTGATTCTCTGCTCAATGCAACGCGATAAGGTAGGACAGTATGATTAGTCGTATTGCCAGCTTTCACAATTACCAGTCTGTCTCCAACGACATTATGCGCCAGAATGTGAAGGTACAGGATAACCAAGAGCAGATGGCGACGGGGAAACGTGTTATTACATCCGGTGATGATCCGGTGTCGTCGATCTACATTCAAAACTTTCGCCAACAAGATGAGCAAATTGACCAATTTATTGACTCGATTACGTTAGCGCGAAACCGGCAAACCCGCGAAGAAATCGCGATTGATGAGTCCGAGCAAATCATGGACGGCGCCAAACGCAAAGTGATGGCGATGATCAACGGCTCATTATCGGTGGAAGATCGCACCGCGCACCGGCAAGACTTGCAAGGGATGTTTGATAATTTTATGGACTTGGTAAACACCAAAGATGAGTCAGGTAACTTTCTGTTTTCCGGTACCCAGACCAGTACACAGCCGTTTTATCGTGATAGTCAAGGCAATGTGCGTTATGCGGGAGATAGTTACTTTCGTACCGCCCAAGTGGCCCCTGCGGTGGAAGTACCGACGTCTGATCCAGGCGATAAACTGTTTATGGAAATTGATAATCCCTTTGGCGACTATCAGCCCGAATATGATCTCGAAGATGGCTCTTTATTGCTGATGGCGAAAGCGGAAAATACCAATGATGCGGATACCTCTAACTATTCGGTTTCCTTTGATGTTAATGCCAATGGCGATACCACCTACTCGTTGATGCAAGATGGCACTGAAGTCAGTGCTGGGCTGTATGACCCGCAAAATGGCGTTGAGTGGAACACGTTGAAAATGACCTTCGAAGGTGAGATGAAGCCAGGCGATACCATCAATTTAGAAAGACAAGACAGCTTCAATATTTTCGATTCGTTTAAAAAGGGTGCCGCGCTATCATATGCCGATATTGATGATGCGTCTGCTACGGCAGAACTCCACCAAGTGACTGAACAGTTTGCGGCGGCCTTCAAGCACTTGAACAAGGCACGCTCAGAGGTCGGCACACGGTTGACCACACTCGATCGACAAGAAAGTATGCACAAAGACTTCAAGTTGGTCCTCAATCGTTCACTGGGCACCATGGAAGACTTGGACTATACCCAAGCGGCCATCGATATGAACGAGGACATGCTCGCGCTGCAAGCCTCTCAGCAGGCCTTTGCCAAAACCAAAGATCTCTCGCTGTTTAATTATATCTAATCCAAAGTGTCAGCGTTTGATTGTCACAAGGTGCCGAGGATAAGAAAAAACGGGGTCGCATCAGCGGCCCCGTTTTGTCTCCGGTTAGGCTTGCGGGCTCATCCTTTAGGGCAGAGGTCACTCACTATACGGCGTGCCATGGCATCAAGCAGAGGTTGCTTGTCTTTGAGCATAGGCGGGTAACTGAACGCGTACTCAGCATAGCCTGGCATGGCATCAGGGGTTTGCATATCACTGTTCTGATGGCCGGCAAAAAACACATAACACGGTGTGCCAACGGCAACCGTCAGCCTGTGTACCGCTGTCCCGGCGGTAAACACCCCAGACAGCTGTTTGATCGCGTGAGCCGTTCCCATAAAATCATTTTTAAGATCCAGTCCAGGCAAGGTGACGATTTCAACCCCTGTTTTTTTCTTGATTTTACTAAGCTCTTTATCACACTCGCCATATTGTAAATTAACAAACTGGGCGTCAGGACAAAGCTGGCGCATGGTTTTGATCCAACCCGCTAATTCATCTGCCACCAAATAGTG
The DNA here is from genome assembly GCF_005280275.1 of Salinivibrio kushneri. Taxonomy (NCBI): domain Bacteria; kingdom Pseudomonadati; phylum Pseudomonadota; class Gammaproteobacteria; order Vibrionales; family Vibrionaceae; genus Salinivibrio; species Salinivibrio kushneri. The sequence goes on along the minus strand of NZ_CP040021.1, from coordinate 2,106,114 downwards.
AATGTTACGCGTGGCGGCGGCGAGGCCACTTCGCCAACACACACCAAACACAGGCCCTTGTTGATGTAACTCGGCTAACGGGGCGATCCAAGGCGCATCGGCGGCGACATCCGGGACAATATAGGTTTGTTGATAGAGGTGACGCCCAAAGTGGTGGTAGCACAGGCCCGCTAGCGACCCTCCGGCAATCCAACTATCAATATCGGCTAGGACATGTTCTGGCACAAAAATATCTTTTCCGTCAGTGCGAGAAATGGGCACAATCTCCGTGCTGGGAAAAGCCTGACGCAACACCGGCTCCAAGCGAGGATCACAGCCGACATAGACTTGACGGGCGCGCTCAACCACCATGGCGACGTTGTGTAAATAAGCCAGTTCATCGCCGACCCCCTGCTCGGGCATGATAAGCACGGCATCCGTCTCAGGCCGAGACAAGTCCCAACGGGGTAAGTTACCGTGATATTTGAGGCGGCGACCGCACTCAATCCCCGCCTCATTGGCTTGATAGAATTTCTCCCATGCCATTTGCGTGCGATAGACAAACGCCAGGTTGAATCGCAGTGCGTGATCGTCAGGCTGAGAAGCTAGCAGGGTCTCGAGGCGCTGCTGAGCTTGGTCAATATTGCCCATATACCAGTCAAGCTCGCCCAATTGTGCTTGTAGTGTATTGGCTTGTTTATCTTTGACATGATTGAGCGCCTTCTCGTGGATCTGGTAGCAATCGGTTAATTTATCTTGGGTAAATTGATGGTGCTGCTTGAGCAGTTCGAAGGTCGCACGGGCATAAGCATAATGTAACTCACCGCGCTCAGGCTCATCACGCAAACATTGTTTGGCCAGTTTGCTTGCTTCTAACCAGTTTGCTTCATTGAGATAAACCACCAGGAGTTGACGCATAAATGCCGTGTCTTGTGTTTGCTTATAGGTCGTTAAGCAGCGCTGGCGCGCGCTAGCATACTCACCCAGCCCGGCTTCTGCACGGATGAGTAACAGTTGCCAAATTGGATGAGCCTGTGCTTTGTCACTGCCACGTAGTAGCAATTGTTGTGCTTTACCGAACGCTTTCTGATCCAATGCTTGCTGTGCCAATGCCATTAGCGCAGGTGGATAATCAGGCTCCAGGGTGAGTATGGTTTGATAAAGCTGTTCGGCTTGGTCACTGTGTCCATCAGCGACCAAATCAGCTGCCACTGACAAGGTTTTGTTAATTTCATCCGCTAGCCCTTGGTTCTTCAGCTGGTGGAGCTCGTCACGCAAAGCGTGCGTTCGACGACTTTCTCCTTGTAGGCCGAGTTTGGCCGTCAACTGCTCACGCAAATTAAGGATGTCTTGGTTGGTGGGGGCGGCGGCAAACAGTGCTTCAACGATTTCCATGGCCGCGTGGTTATGCCCTTGTTGCGTCAATAACTGTGCCTTATCGAACAACAAAGACAGATCGTCAGGGGCATGCTCAAGCGCGTGGTCAAGGTGAGCCATTGCTTGCACGTATTGTCCCGCTTCCGCATCCAGTACGGCCAGCACTTGCCGCACTTGAACCGTATCGGGGGCATGGCTCAGTATTTGCTCGAATACTTGCCGCGCATCGGGTTTCTTCCCTTCTTGGTAAAGACGAATCCCGAGCTGAAAGGCGTCATCCAGCGTCATATTGGTGTGGCCGTCATTGTCTTGCGTCATCGGTTACATCGTCCTGTTATCCGTGAAAGCCTCGTGCATCACAGCATGAGGCTGGCGAGCATCGATAAACCAATAATTTAGCAAAAAATATGCCTTGCGTCCGGCTGTTGAAAGAAGTTGGCCGCTAACTTGCAGGCTAACTTTCATATAGACGGCAAAAAGCTAGGCGAGGCATTGCCGTACCTTGCCGCTAAGCACAGAAAAACGGCAGAATTTTTCGAGTTGGCCTTGGCTGTGAGGATGAAAAAATCATTTAAATATCTGATTTTGAAAGAATTATAAAAGTTGGCACACATATTGTATTTGTTTATTCAAGCGGCCAGTTTTTGAACGGGCTGATTTTGAAACTGATTAACAAGCTGTTCCCGCAGCACCGCCAAACACAGTGCAACACGTCGCGGGTAGGCTGTTTCGCAAAGCAAGCGAAAGTCAAAGGAGAGCAAAATGGGTGTAACAGTTAACACCAACGTGTCTGCGATGACTGCGCAGCGTTACCTGAATAAAGCGACCGATGAGTTGAATAATTCAATGGAACGTCTGTCGTCAGGTAGCCGAATTAACAGTGCTAAAGACGACGCGGCGGGTTTGCAGATCTCTAACCGTTTGGTTGCCCAAACACGAGGCCTTGATGTGGCAATGCGAAACGCCAATGATGGTATTTCTATTGCGCAGACTGCCGAAGGGGCAATGCAGGAATCGACCAACATTTTGCAGCGTATGCGGGATCTTTCCCTCCAGTCTGCAAATGGTGCCAATGGTAAATCTGAGCGTGTCGCTATCCAAGAAGAGGTAGAAGCACTGAAAGATGAGCTTAACCGGATTGCTGAAACCACGGCGTTTGGTGGCCGTCGATTGCTTAATGGCTCGTTTGGTGAAGCCTCGTTCCAAATTGGTGCGGATGCCGGTGAGGCGATCATCATGGGACTATCGAGTATTCGCGCTGATGATTTCCGCATGGGTGGCGTAGAATTTGTTGGTGGTCAACCCAAATCAGCTGGATGGGAAGTGGATGGCGCAGCCTCGACATTACAGCTGCAGTTCACCACCAAAGATGGCCAAAACGTGAGCATGGCCATCGCAGCGAAAGCGGGTGATGATGTTGAAGAGCTGGCCAGTTACATCAATGGTCAGTCTGATGAAATGTTAACCGCCTCAGTCGATGAAGAGGGTCAACTTCAAATCTTTATCGAAGAGCACAAAGTTGAAGGTGCGGTGACCTTTGGTGGCGGGTTGGCGACCTCTTTGGGGATGGTGTCTGGCAATGGTGATTTGGTCACCGCCGCCGACCTTGATGTGTCGGATGTGGGTGGCGCGCAAATGGCCGTTGGGGTCATTGACTCTGCAATGCGCTATATCGATAGCCAACGGGCGGACTTGGGTGCTAAGCAAAACCGACTCAGTCACACCATCAGTAACTTGTCGAATATCCAGGAGAACGTGTCTGCGTCTAACAGCCGGATCCGTGATACCGACTTTGCCCGAGAAACCACGGCAATGACCAAGGGGCAAATCCTGCAACAGGCGGGCACCTCGATGCTGGCGCAAGCGAAACAGATGCCGCAAGCGGCACTAAACCTCCTACAATAATGCCTGCATATCAGCACACTAAAAGCGGCAATCAGTTGCCGCTTTTTTTTGTGCTATTTTTCTAAAAATCTTCCTAAAGATATTTCTCCTTTGGGCGTTAACCTTCATAGCGCCTTACGGCAGTGGTGTTAATGCACCGCCAAGCACCGATAAAAAAAGCTAAAGCTTTCTCAACGTGCGCCGCTAAATGGGTTGTGAACAATTTTGATACTGGTTTTCCCTGGTCAGCTGGGCGAAGCCGGACCTAGAACCAAAGGAGAATAGTTATGGCTATTACTGTTAACACTAACGTCCCTGCGATGACGGCTCAGCGTTATTTGAATAATTCAACCGATGCGCTGAACAACTCGATGGAGCGTTTGTCATCCGGTTCTCGCATTAACAGTGCTAAAGACGACGCGGCAGGCCTTCAGATTTCTAACCGTTTGATGGCGCAAAGCAGTGGTTTGGGCGTGGCTGTTCGAAATGCGAACGACGGCATCTCAATGGCGCAAACCGCTGAAGGTGCGATGGAAGAGTCAAGCAACATCTTGCAACGTATGCGTGACTTGTCACTGCAATCAGCTAACGGTGCGAACGGTGACTCTGAACGTGCTGCAATCCAAGAAGAGGTTGTTGCGCTGAAAGACGAACTGAACCGTATTGCAGAAACCACCTCGTTCGGTGGGGCGAAATTGCTTAACGGTACCTTCGGTACCCGCTCTTTCCAAGTGGGGGCAGACGCCGGTGAAGCGGTGATGATGGAGTTTAAAAACATCCGTGCAGACCACAGTGAAATGGGTGGGGCAAGCTTTACAGCGGCTAACGCAAAATCAGCAGGCTGGACGGCGACTGCCGGTGCCACCATGGCAATCAATATCACTAACGCTGACGGCACGTCTACGTCTATCAACGTGACGGCCAAAGGTGGCGACGATATTGAAGAAATCGCGACTTATATCAATGGTCAAGCGGATGATAAATTGAGCGCGTCTGTCACTGAAGATGGCGAGCTACAAATCGTAACCGGTGCTGGGTCTGATGCCACCTTCACGGGCGCGTTGGCAACATCGCTAGCGATGGGTACCAAAGTGGATGAAACCATTAAAGATGTTGATGTTTCGTCTATGGGTGGTGCGCAAAAAGCCGTGGGTATGATTGATAACGCGATGCAGTTTATCGACTCTCACCGTGCGGAATTGGGTGCGAAGCAAAACCGCTTGAGTCACACCATTTCCAACTTGGATAACGTTAATGAAAACGTCTCGGCCTCTAACAGCCGGATCCGTGATGTTGACTTTGCCAAAGAAACAACCAACTTGACCAAGTCACAAATCTTGCAGCAATCTGGTACCTCTATTTTGGCGCAAGCCAAGCAGGCACCACAAGCCGCACTGAGCTTGCTCGGTTAAACCATTCACGAGTGGCGGCTTAATCGCCGCCGCTACGTTTTGGGAGGTGAATAGCGATGGACATTTCATCCGTTACAAATTCATCCCTGCCGCACTCAGTACACTCTGATGGCACAAAGGTTGCTAGAGATGTAAGAGTTGGAAAAGTACGCCCAGATCCGGTCAGCCAGCATCAGCAGGCAGAACGTCGTGAGGCGAGAGAATCGATGCAACAACGCCGTGTAGAGCAGTCACAGCGCATTGAGGAAAATCGTCAACTACAACGACAACAACTGGAGAAGTTGGTAGAGCGGCTCGATGAGTTTATGTCCGACTTTAACAAAGGGCTCGCATTTCGTTTGGATGAAGACACAGGGCGCAGTGTGATCACCGTTTATGAAATGAACAGTGGTGACATCATCCGTCAGATCCCAGAGCAGGAAATGTTAGAGCTTGCTAAGCAATTGTCGCAACACGCGCGAGGGCTTGTCACAGAAAAGGTATAACGAGGTGAGAGAGTCGTTATGAGTGTTAAGGCAGCAGGCATGGGCGGTGGCATGGATATTAATGCCATGGTCACTAAAATCGTGGATGCTGAACGTGCACCCAAGCAAGAGCGCATTGTCAAACGCACTAATGAGGTTGAAACCGACATCAGTGCGTTTGGCCGCTTAAAAGAATCTCTCGATAAACTCAAAACCCAAATGTACGATTTTCGTCGCAATGAAGGTTTTGCGGCGAGAACCACATCCGTCAGCAATCCAGACGCACTTGGCGCCAGCGCGACGCCAGATGCCATTCCCGGTCGTTATCAAATCGATGTTCAGCAACTCGCGGGTGCACACAAGCTTGTGTCACCGGGCGTTGATGCTGAGGCGTCTTTAGGTAGTGGCAAGCTCACTATCACCATGGGTAATCGCACCAGTGTGATTGATGTTCCCCAAGGCAAAGACAGCTTGGCAGACATCGTGCGGGCGATTAATAGCGATCCGAAAAACCCCGGTGTGCAAGCGTCGCTTATCCAAGATGATAGCGGTGCACGCATGGTGTTGAATGGCAATAAAACGGGGGCGGACAATCAGGTGGAAGTCAGTGTTGATGCGCAAGTGGGCAGTGCGCTTTACCAGTTAGGCTTCAAAGCCGGGCAAGCTAATAACGGCATGGCACAAATGCAAGCCGCACAAGATGCCAAGATACTGATTGATGGTATCGCGTCAGTCTCCAGTGCGACCAACACCTTTGATAATGCCATCGAAGGCGTATCACTGGAAGTGGCGCAAACCAGTGATAAGCCGCTGTCACTCGCCGTTGAGCATGACCGAGAGTCAGTACGTTCGACCATTACGTCGTTCGTGGATAATTACAATGCGTTTTTCCGTGTCTCGCAAGCGGTGAGTCAGTATGACCCCGAGACCCAGCAAGGCGGCCCTTTGGTGGGGGAAAGTGTCATTCGAACGGCAACCAGTCGATTGCGTAACCTTTTCTCGTCACCGATTGAGCAAGCGCCTGAGGGAATGAAAACCCTGAGTGAGCTTGGCGTCACTACCACCATGGACGGTCGTCTAGAAGTCGACAACAAGGTACTTGACCGACAACTGCGTCAAAACTTTAACGCACTGGAAGGCTTTTTTGGTGGCAATGATGGTTTTGCGCGTCAGCTTGAACAAGTGGTTGGCGGCTTTACCGGCGCGGGGGGCGCGATCAGTAATCGTGAAAGCACATTATCAGAGCAAAAACTTCGCCTTCGTGATGACCAGCGAGAACTAGACCGCCGCATGGAAAACTTAGAGTCGCGCACCATGCAGCGCTTTTCTGCGATGGAAGAAGCCACCTCGCAAATGCGTTCACAGTTACAAGCTATGCAAAACATTATGCCGGGTTAATAATGACCCAGGTATCCGAATGGCTCGACGCACTCGAACAGATTGATGAGGCTATTGCGCAGCAATTGAACATGAGTGACATTGATTCAGAAAAGCTGGCTCAGCAATTGCATGACAGACAGGCGTTACTTGACCAGATTGCAGCGTCGCCACAAGCGCCGAATCAACAGCAATGGTCTCAGGCGTTAACAAGAACAGAAACGCTCATTGATGCACTCGAGGGGCAGAAAGCCGATGCTGCCAAGCGCTTGTTACAGCAGCGCAAGGGGAAGCAGTCTGTGCAGCTGTATAAGAAATTTCAATAAGTGAGGAAGACTATGAGAGGCTCACTACAGGCCTACAAGAAGGTCTCGGTTGACAGTCAATTAAGCGCTGCGTCGCCTCATAAGGTTATCCAAATGCTGATGGCCGGCGCGATTGAGCGCTTAATTCAAGGCAAAGCTGCCATGGCACAAGGCGACTTATCCGTCAAAGGTGAGCGGTTAGGTAAAGCGTTAGATATCATTATTAATCTACGTGCATGTCTATCAATGGATGATGGCGGCGATATCGCTGATAACTTAGACGCCATCTATGACTTTATGATTCGTCAGGTGAGTACCGCGAATTTGGAAAATAAACCGGAACCCATCGACGATGTGATTGAACTATTAAGAGAGATAAAATCCGCTTGGGACCAGATTCCTTCCGAATACCATAATATGACTCAAGCGACCAGTTAAACTGCCTATCAAACCACTGACATGGCACTGGAGTCACAGGTTTACTGTGTCTCCGGTTGCCTTATGCGCGTTCTCTATTACAATGTCTTGATTAAAATTGAGATTGTTGTTGCTGAAAAGCGACACGATTATAAAAAGTTATCAGGGCAGACGTATCTCACACATGCAAGATTTAGCAAAGATCCTCGTTATCGATGACGATGACCAGTTTCGTCACGATCTCGGCGTGATACTCGACTTTATCGGCGAGCGTTACGCGCTTCACTCGACCGCGGATGTCAGTGATGCACTTTGGGAGCAAAACTGGGGCGCATGTTTTCTTGGCCACGTCCGCTCGACACCGTTACTTGAAAAAGTACTTGAGCAGCTTGCGACCTATCATCACGTGCCTGTGATTGCGATTCGACGCCACGATCGTGAGCTTTCAGGGTTACCCAACTATGTGGGTGAACTTGGGCTACCTTTGAACTATCCGCAATTATTCGATGCACTCCATCACTGTCGCGAATTTGCCGGTAAACAGGCTTTCAGTATTCCACAGTTGTCTGGTGATAATACCGCCTTTCATAACATGGTGGGTAAAAGCGATGCTATCGAACAGGTTCGTCATCTCATTGAGCAGGTCGCGTCTACCGAAGCCAGTGTTTTGATCCTCGGTGAATCTGGTACCGGAAAAGAAGTGGTGGCGCGTCATATTCACCATGCCTCATCACGCGCGTCTGGCCCCTTTGTCCCCGTCAATTGCGGAGCAATTCCAGGCGAGTTGCTAGAAAGCGAACTCTTCGGTCACGAGAAAGGTGCCTTCACGGGGGCGATTTCAGCGCGTAAAGGGCGCTTCGAGCTGGCGGAAGGCGGAACATTATTTTTGGATGAGATCGGCGACATGCCGATGCCGATGCAAGTTAAATTGTTACGTGTGTTGCAAGAACGCACGTTTGAGCGCGTAGGAGGCAACAAAAGCATTCGCGCCAATGTTCGCGTCGTTGCCGCGACCCACCGTACGCTAGAAACCATGATCAAAGACGGTGAGTTTCGAGAAGATTTGTATTATCGGCTCAATGTTTTTCCGATCGAAATGCCAGCGCTGCGCGAGCGAATTGATGATATCCCGCTATTGATTCATGAGCTAATGTCTCGCCTTGATGTGGAAGGTAATGGTCGGATCCATATTTCCCCTCGTGCGATTAATTCGCTGATGGAGCATGAGTGGCCAGGCAATGTTCGCGAGCTGGCGAATCTGATTGAGCGTTTGGTTATCTTGTACCCAGGGCAAATGGTCGATGTGAATCATTTGCCTGCCAAATATCGCTACAGTGATATTCCTGAATTTCAGCCTGAGGCCTATTCGGTTGAAGATACCGAGATGGCCGAACGCGATGCGCTTACCGCGATGTTTCATGAGCCGGATGAGCCCGCTTTCGAGGAGGATATGCCTGGCTTTGCGGATAGTCCCGGCTTCACAAGCTTGCCGCCTGAGGGCGTGAATTTGAAAGAAACCCTCGCCGAGGTTGAGATTGATTTGATAAAGCAAGCGCTAGAGGCGCAGTCTGGTGTGGTTGCTCGGGCGGCTGACATGCTGAGTATGCGGCGAACGACACTGGTAGAAAAGATGCGAAAGTACGGATTGAACAAGGAAGAATTAATCTAGAACGACGAGGCGTCAAAAAGCGGAGTCAAAAAAATGACTTCGCTTTTTTGTCTTCAACTATCTGATAAAATTAGTGATTTTTGTGGCATAATCTCTGCTTAAGTGAGTAAAACCTTGATCGAAATGTGTGTTGCCTAAATGGAAACCCAATCTTCGCCACTGGGATCAGTGGATCAACAAGTCACTCGGTATAAGCAAGTTCTCGATGTGATGCCAGCAGGCGTTATCTTGCTTGATGCTAATGGCCGTGTCGCTGAAGCCAATCCAGAGGCGCATCGCCTCCTTGGGGAACCGCTCACTCAGCAGCGTTGGTTTGATGTGATTCAACGCGCTTTCTCGCCGCGAGACGATGATGGACACGAGGTCTCCCTCAAAGATGGTCGTCGGGTGAAGCTGGCCATTTCAGCGTCCGACTCAGGGCAACTTATCTTGATCACCGACATGACAGAAACCCGCTTATTGCAGTCGCGCGTGAGTGATCTGCAACGTTTGTCGTCGTTGGGGAAAATGGTGGCGTCGCTGGCTCACCAAGTGCGCACGCCGCTATCTAGCGCGATTTTATATGCGTCGAACCTTGGCGCGCCCAACCTCAATGATGCGACACGGCAGCGGTTTCAATTCAAACTGTTAGACCGGCTACATGACTTAGAAAAGCAAGTGAACGATATGTTGTTGTTTGCTAAAGGTGGCGACAACAAAGTGGTGAAAGTGTTTACCGTTGAGCAGTTGTTTAATGAATTTGAGCCCATGGTGGATGCGGTGATTCAAGGCCACGATGTTGATTTTGCCATCAACAGCGATGACGAAAGCCTCCCCTTGCTCGGTAACCCCAATGCATTGGCCAGCGCGCTGAGTAACTTGGTTGTCAATGCTGTTCAAGTCGCGGGCAAGGGCTGCCAAGTGGTGGTTGATTCGCGCCAACAAGGCGATAGTTTATTACTGTCTGTAGCCGATAGTGGTCCAGGTATTGCGCCTGAGCTGCAAGCGAAAGTTTTAGAGCCTTTTTTTACCACACGACAGCAAGGTACAGGTCTTGGCCTCGCCGTTGTGCAAATGGTGTGTCATGCCCATGAGGGTAAACTCACCTTACAATCGGAACCTGAAAAAGGGGCCTGTTTTACATTGTGTTTGCCGCTTGCCAAGGGGGGAGCGGCAGAGCAGGGTAAGAGCGTAGGAGAAACACAATGAGCCAAACCACAGTGCTAATCGTTGAAGATGATGAAGGTTTGCGCGAGGCGCTGGTCGATACCTTAGCCTTAGCGGGATACCATTGGCGCGAAGCGGACAGTGCAGAGCAAGCGCTCGTGACATTAAAAGCCAAGCCAATTGATATTGTTGTTTCAGATGTACAGATGGCGGGGATGGATGGCTTGGCGCTTTTGCGATCAATCAAAACGCATACGCCAAATTTACCTGTGTTGCTCATGACCGCTTATGCCAACATCGAGGATGCGGTGGCCGCCATGAAAGAGGGGGCCATTGATTACATGGCCAAACCTTTTGCGCCAGAAGTGCTCCTCAATATGGTCAGTCGCTATGCACCGGTTAAAAACGATGACTCGGATGCGATTGCAGAAGATCCGAAAAGTGTCGCCTTGTTAGCCTTGGCCGATAAAGTCGCCAATACTGACGCCAATGTGATGATCCTTGGGCCGTCAGGGTCGGGTAAAGAAGTGATGGCGCGCTATATTCATGACCACTCTGCGCGCGCGAATGCCCCCTTTGTCGCGATTAACTGTGCCGCGATTCCCGAAAACATGCTGGAAGCCACCCTTTTCGGCTATGAGAAAGGGGCGTTTACCGGTGCGGTGCAAGCGTGTCCGGGAAAATTTGAGCAAGCCCAAGGTGGCACTATCTTATTGGATGAAATCAGTGAGATGGATTTGGGGCTGCAAGCCAAGCTGCTCCGCGTATTGCAAGAGCGAGAGGTGGAACGCCTCGGGGGGCGCAAAAGTATTCAGCTTGACTTGCGGGTGCTTGCCACCAGTAACCGCGATCTAAAAGACTATGTGGCGCAAGGACACTTTCGTGAAGACTTATATTACCGTCTGAATGTGTTTCCCATCACGTGGCCCGCGTTATATGAACGCCCAGGTGACATTATCCCGCTGGCAAATTATTTATTATCTCGGCATTGTCAAAAACAAGGTTTGCCTTGTCCCAGCATACAGCCTAACGCTGAGCAAAAGTTGTTGAATTACACCTGGCCTGGCAATGTGCGGGAGCTTGATAACGTCATGCAGCGTGCTTTGATACTGGCCACCCAATCTCATATTCAAGCAACAGATATTTTACTCGAGGGGCAAGACTGGCAAGATGCGTCTGGCTTACAAAGCAAGGTGATGGATAGTCAATCGCACGCAGCCGCTGCGACGCTACCGACCGAGCCTGTCCAAGAAACGATGGAGCCTTCACCAAACGGGGCAGGCTTGGGCAACGAATTACGCGACCAAGAGTTTTCTATCATACTCGATACCATCCGTGCGTGTGAGGGGCGGCGCAAAGATGTCGCCGAGCGCTTAGGGATCAGCCCCAGGACACTGCGCTATAAGCTGGCCAAAATGCGTGATGCCGGGATTGATATTCCTCAGTAATGATCCAGCGTCGTCAGCTTTTGCGAAAGTGGTCTCAAAGTTGCACATAGTAAGATGACTGATAGTAATCTGACTGAATTGACAAAATATTGACACAGGAAGGATCGACGATGAAAGCGAATGCCTTGACGCAAGAGATGCAAGCCATGGCGGCAGCGGCGAAGAATGTCTCTCAGCCTGCAACCGGTCAACAAGTCAGCCAAGAATTTGGCGATATGCTTGCCAGTGCGATTAATCATGTAAATGGATTGCAAAAGACCTCGGGCGAGCTTGCCACGCGGTTCGATGAAGGTGACCGTAACGTAAGCTTATCGGATGTGATGATTGCTCGAAACAAGTCGAGTGTGGCGTTTGATGCCACCGTGCAAACGCGCAACAAGTTAGTTGAGGCGTATAAAGAACTTATGAATATGCCTGTTTAATGTAGGAATTAATCAGTGGCTGAAGAGAACCAAAACACCGATCTGGCGGTTTCAGATGGCGCAGCAGCATTGCCATCAACCGATGCGGCATTAGACGCAGAGCAAAGCACGCAAGATCCGGACGCATCAGAACAGTCAGCATCGTCAAACTCGATATTTGGCGATCTCGACATGGTGCGCCAGTTGATCTTAGTGTTAGCGGTTGCGATTTGTGTCGCGCTGATCATGATGCTGTTTTTTTGGGTGCAGGAACCCGAAATGCGGCCACTGGGTACGTACGAAACAGAAGAACTTATCCCTGTTTTGGATCACCTTGACCAGAACAAAGTTGAATACCAATTGGATGGGAATACCATCCGCGTCCCTTCAAGCGATTACTCCTCCATTCGCCTCGGTTTAACGCGGGTGGGGCTGAATACCAGCACGGCCGAGGGCGATGAGATCTTGCTTAATGACATGGGCTTTGGCGTCTCACAAAAACTCGAGCAAGAGCGATTAAAACTCAGTCGTGAGCGACAGCTAGCCGCCGCGATTGAAGAAGTGCGGCAAGTGAGAAACGCCCGTGTCTTGTTAGCGATGCCCAAACAGAGCGTCTTTGTACGCCACAACCAAGAGGCATCAGCCACGGTATTCTTAACCTTGGGAGGCACAAATACCCTAGGTCAAGAGGAAGTGGACTCAATTGTTGATATGGTCGCCTCTGCCGTCCCGTCGCTAAAACCCACGCGCGTCACCGTCACCGATCAGCATGGTCGCTTGCTAAACTCAGGCAGTGAAGATCCAGCCTCAGCGGCGCGGCGCAAAGAGTACGAATTGGAGCGTAAACAAGAGCGCCAATTGCGCGAAAAAATCGACTCAATACTGATCCCCGTACTAGGGCTGGGCAACTATACCTCACAAGTCGACGTGGCATTAGATTTTAGCTCACTGGAAGAAACGCAGCGCCAGTTTAATCCCAACACACCAGCAACACGCAGCGAATACACGCGCGAAGACTATAATGGCTCGGATCGTGTCGCGGGTATTCCAGGAGCCTTAAGCAACCAACCGCCGGCCGATGCCTCCATTCCGGAAGACGTCAGGGATCTTAAAAATGGTGCAGGCGGTACCGGATCAGTGAGCCGTGAATCGACACGTAACTTTGAACTCGATACCACCATTCGTCACCGACGCGCGCAGTCAGGCGTCATCGATAGACAAACCGTCTCTGTGGCGGTGAATTTTAAACAAAGTGTCGATCCTGAAACCGGGGATACGGTTAAGCAGCCTTTGTCAGATGATGAACTGGCCAAAATCCGCCGTCTTTTAATGGGCGGGGTCGGCTTTAGTGAGCAGCGTGGTGATGTGCTCGAAGTGATCGCCGTTCCCTTTGTTGAGCCAGAGCAAGCGGCAGAGCAAGATGTGCCGATTTGGGATCATCCCAACTTTAATGACTGGGTTCGTTGGTTAGCGGCGGCCTTGGTGATCATTGTTATTATCGTGGTCTTGGTGCGTCCAGCGATGAAAAAGCTGCTTTATCCAAATACCGACGAAGATGGCAATACCGTGGGCCCCAATGGCGAAATCCTTGGCCCAGATGGCTTGCCAGTTACCCCTGATGGGGATGATGTCGGCTTGATAGGCTCTGAGCTTGACGGTTCTAGCAACTTTGCGATGTCAGCGTCGGATGTTGAGCTGCCAAACTTACATAAAGATGAAGACTTGTTAAAAGCGGTGCGGGCGCTGGTTGCCAATGAGCCAGACTTGGCCGCACAAGCGGTGAAAAATTGGGTAACCGAAGATGGCAAATGAAGTCGCAACCACAGGCGGTGATGAGCAAGCTGGCTCAAACTTCGATATCAGCTCGTTGAGTGGGATCGAAAAAGCCGCCATTTTGCTACTCAGTTTAAGTGAACAAGATGCCGCGAGTATCATTCGCCACCTTGAGCCGAAACAGGTTCAACGGGTGGGCGCGGCCATGACCTCGATGACCGACCTTAACTCGGACAAAGTGGCGGCCGTCCACCGTGCCTTTTTAGAGGAGATCCAAAAATACACCTCTATCGGGATGGGGAGTGAAGACTTTGTACGCAACGCCCTGGTGGCTGCCTTGGGTGAAGACAAAGCGAATAACTTGGTGGACCAAATATTGCTTGGCAGCGGCTCCAAAGGCTTGGATTCACTGAAATGGATGGATCCGCGCCAAGTCGCCAGCATTATTATCAACGAGCACCCGCAAATCCAAACCATCGTCTTATCTTATCTGGATCCCGAGCACTCGGCCGAGATTTTGTCACAGTTTGTTGAGCGAGATCGACTGGACTTGATGATGCGGATTGCCAACTTAGAAGAGGTGCAACCGGCAGCACTGCACGAGTTAAACGAGATCATGGAAAAGCAATTTGCTGGCCAAGCGGGGGCACAAGCGGCCAAAATTGGTGGCTTGAAAGCAGCAGCGGAAATCATGAACTACATGGACAACAGTGTCGAAGGGGTACTGATGGACTCGATTCGCGATCAAGACGAAGAGATGGCCTCACAAATCCAAGACTTGATGTTCGTGTTTGATAACTTGATTGATGTGGATGACCGCGGGGTGCAGACCTTACTCCGTGATGTGCCACAAGAAGTGTTGCAAAAAGCGCTTAAAGGCGCGGAAGATAACTTGCGCGAGAAAATCTATCGCAATATGTCCAAACGTGCGGCCGAGATGTTGCAAGACGATATCGAGGCTATGGGCCCTATCCGGGTCTCTGATGTGGAAGGGGCGCAAAAAGAAATCTTATCGGTTGCGCGTCGTCTTGCCGATGCCGGTGAAATTATGCTTACCGGAGGCGGCGGCGATGAGTTCGTCTAAGCCGTATTTGTAAGGGGCACTGATGAGTTTAGAAAAACGCCGTGGCTATATTCGCGCCGATGAGGCCGATGCGGAAACCATTGATAGGTGGGCATTGCCCCCTTACAACGAAGGCGAAAACCTGCCCAAAGATACCGCACTTAACTACGATCCCAGTTGGGAGCCAGACGTTGAGGTGGAGCCGGAGGAAAACGAGCCTGCCCCGGAACCTTTAACCGCTGACGCCCTCGACGCTATTCGCCAACAGGGCTATGACGAAGGGTATGAAGAGGGCAAGCAGCTGGGGCATGCCGAGGGACTTGAGGCCGGTTTAGAGCAAGGGCATGAGAAAGGCCATGAAGAAGGAAAAAAGGCCGGATTTGAGCAAGGCGTCGCTGACGGGCAAGCGCTGATTGAAGCACGTTGTCAGCAGCTCGATAGTATACTCAATCAGTTAAGTCATCCGTTAGAAAAGTTGGAGATGGATGTCGAGCAACAACTGTTGGTGATGGTCCAGACCTTGACCAAGTCATTGACAGGTGTGGAGCTAGACACGAATCCTCAAGTGATTCTGCACACCTTACGAGCCGCCATTGCCGCTTTGCCAGTGGCCGATCACCCGGTTACTGCGGCGTTGCATCCAGATGACTATGCCATTGTCACCGACGCGTATGATGACAATATGCTCGCGGCTCGCGACTGGACCTTGCAATCCGAGCCGGCCCTCTCGCGTGGAGACGTCCATGTAAAAGCCAAAGATTCAGTGGTCGACTATCGCTATGCTGAGCGCGTGGACGCGTTATTAAGAGAGTTTCAAGGGCAGAATCAACCCCGGCAATCCGCGCCATCAGACGGCGCAACGGTAGAGCCTGTTGATACCGGTGCCTATGCCAACGAACCGGCGACCACCGAGGGCGCGGCGGCGAGTGACGACCCCGTTGAGCAAGACACCGCGGCAACGTCTGAAGATGAAGCCACATCGACTGAGGATCCAGGGCAATCATAATGAGCCAACTCGCTGAGCGGTTAAAACAATGTCAGCTTGATAATTTAGCTCCCAAGCCAGTGGCGTCGGGAAAATTGGTGCGTATGGTTGGGCTGACACTTGAAGCGATAGGCTGTCGCGCGCCCATTGGGTCTGTGTGCTCGGTTGAAACCCTTAATGGCACCATTGAAGCTGAAGTAGTGGGCTTTGCCGATGAGCTTTTGTACTTGATGCCTAACGAGCAAGTTTCAGGTGTGTTGCCAGGGGCAAGAGTCACGCCCTTGTCTGAACGCAGTCAACTCTCGGTGGGGATGGAGCTGTTGGGGCGCGTTATCGATGGTATGGGCAATCCACTGGATGGTAAGGGCGATATCTATACGGATAAGCAAGCAAGCCTAGAGGGTATACCGATCAATCCCTTATCACGGCAACCGATCCGTGAGCCGCTCGATGTTGGCATCAAGTCGATCAATGGTCTATTGACGGTGGGGAAAGGCCAGCGCATCGGCTTGTTTGCTGGCTCTGGGGTGGGTAAATCTGTCACCTTGGGGATGATGACACGCGGTACCACTGCGCAAGTGGTGGTCGTCGGATTGATTGGTGAGCGTGGCCGAGAAGTGAAAGAGTTTATCGATGATATCCTCGGAGAAGAAGGCCGTGCACGGGCAGTGGTTGTCGCTGCGCCAGCTGACTCATCACCCTTGGTGAGGCTTAAAGGCTGCCAAACGGCGTTAACCATTGCCGAATATTTCCGCGACCTCGGTCTTGATGTTCTCTTATTGATGGACTCGTTAACGCGGTTTGCGCAGGCTCAGCGCGAAATTGCGTTGTCGGTGGGCGAGCCACCGGCGACCAAAGGGTATCCGCCCTCGGTGTTTGCGCGCTTACCCTCACTGGTTGAGCGCGCGGGGAACGGTGCCGTTGGGCAGGGGTCGATCACTGCCTTTTTTACCGTGCTGACCGAGGGGGATGATTTACAAGACCCTATTGCCGATGCGGCGCGTGCGATATTGGATGGCCACATTGTGCTATCGCGCGAGTTAGCGGATAGCGGTCATTACCCGGCGATTGATGTTGAGCGTTCGGTCAGTCGAGTGATGCCCAATATTACTAGCGATGAGCAAATTCTGATGTCGAAAGCGGTGCGGCAAGTGTTGTCCGTGTGCCGAAAAAACCAAGATTTGGTCTCCATTGGCGCGTATAAGCCGGGTAGCGACGCAGCGGTTGATCAGGCTTTCAATTTAAAACCTAAGCTAGACAACTATTTACAGCAAGGTATTAAAGAAGTGGTCCCTTTCGACATGTGTGTCAACATGTTGCGTTCAACGTTGCAGAGCTAATGTATGGCAGATCATGCGCTTCAACTTTTACTAGAAAAAGCCCAAGAAGATGAAAAGCAAGCCCAGCTCAGTGTGAGCGCGGCTCAGCAATCACTTGATGATTACTATCGCCAGTTGGAGCAAATCGAACAGTACCGGCTCGAATATTGCCGTCAGATGTCTGATCGTGGTCAGTCAGGGCTATCGGCCAGTGCTTTTGGTCATTTAAATAAATTCATTGTTCAGCTTGATGAAACTCTTGCAAAACAAAGAGATGCAGAGCATCAATTTAAAGATCATTTAGCGCAATGCCGTGAGACATGGCAACAAACTCGCCAGCACCGGCAATCATTAGAATGGCTGATAGAAAAACGAGAACGAGAGGAAGCAGAGCGTGCTCGCTATCAAGAACAACGGCAAATGGATGAAATGGCAGCGATTATCGCACGTCGACGCCCCTCACCCTTCTCTTCATAGTAAAATGGCGCGATAATTGCTTTCTCATTACCGACGCGCCAGTTGATGCCAAGTTGGCGCATAGGTAACCATAGGTAATGATGAGACACTTATGACGCAGTCAATGCTGACACTTTCCAATGTTTCGAGTAAAACCCTGTCTGCGCCGAGTGAAGGCGCGTCCAGCGAGGTGAAAGGAGAGAAAAGTGCCGGCTTTTTGTCCGCCTTGCATCAATCCCTCGATGGAAGTGAAGGACAAGCGGGGGCGATCAAGCTGACTCGTGATGGAAAAACCTTACTCGTTGATGGTCAAGCCATTGATGCGGAGGCCATGTTGGCTGACGGTATTTTCAGCGAGGCTGAGATGGAAAAAATTGCCGATATGACGGCAATGGAAGAGAGCCAATCCTTATTAATGCGGTTGAACCAAGCCGCTGAAATGTTAACTGGCAAAACCTTGCCTGCCGATGACGACGCCCTGGCATTATCTGCCGATAGCGACGCCTTGGCATTATCTGCCGATAGCGACGCTATGGCATCGTCTGCCGATGTATTACCGATAAGCGACACTGACAGTAACGCGCGAGTAGACCGCCAGATTCAAGAGGGTGAAGTAGACAAACAAGCACTGCTTGCGGAGCTTTCTAAAGCGTTGCCGGATGAGGTGTCTGCGGAGGAGGTATTGGCACAGTTATCGCCCGAACAACTCGCCGTGTTAGTCGCTCAGGTTAAAGTCACGCAAGATCGTGGCACAGGTGCCTTGGAACAAGGTGCTGGACGCCAAATTGCGCTTGATAGCAATGGTGAGGCGGCTAAAGGGGGGCAATCTCTCCCAGCGGATGGGCCGGCGATAAAGTGGGCGGCGATGAAGGCGCAGCAGGAGAGTCAACATGGGGCTGCCGCCGCTAAGGTGGCGCCCGGTGAGCCTGCCTTAGGCGATGCTGCGTCAGCCAATAAAGAGTCTGCGCTTAAAGATTGGTTAGCCAAAGAAGGGGCGACGACGAAAACGAATGAATTGGCTGATAAGCTGCGACAGGCGTCGAGCCTACAACAGAATATGGCAAACCCTGACGTAAAAGCTGGCGCAGCAGGCAACCCGAATGCCGCTTCGCTGCTGGCAGGGCAACACAGTCAGTCAGATGGCCTGAGTAAAGCGGCGTTAAAAGCGATGGCAGAGCAGGCGGTTCAAACTGACGCAGCCTTGGCGGCAGGCAACGCAGCAAGCGCAGCGGAAGGTGCCTCACGAGGCGAAAACTTGGCCCAGCAGCTGGCAAGCAGTCTAGGCACACCGACCGCGAACGCGGCGACAGCACGACAAGATATCCAGGTCGC
Organism: Salinivibrio kushneri; assembly: GCF_005280275.1. Classification (NCBI taxonomy): domain Bacteria; kingdom Pseudomonadati; phylum Pseudomonadota; class Gammaproteobacteria; order Vibrionales; family Vibrionaceae; genus Salinivibrio; species Salinivibrio kushneri. Next base: position 2,087,307 of record NZ_CP040021.1, on the reverse strand, counting down.
TCAAAGTGCGCAGGCCCCGTTACCTTTAGGGCAAACGCCTAGCGAAGCGGGTGTGGCATTGACCGAGCGAATCAATGTCATGTTGTCTAAAAACCTGAAGCAAGTGGATATTCGTCTCGATCCACCCGAGCTTGGGCGCATGCAAATTAAGCTGGGGATCAACAACGACCAAGCTTCCGTGCATATAACGGTTGCCAACCAGCAAGCGCGTGATGCGGTCGAGCAAGCGATGCCAAGACTGCGTGATATGTTGCAGCAACAAGGGCTACAGTTAGCCCAAGGATCGGTTCAACAACAAGAGAGTGGTGCACAACAGATGGCCTCAGGCCAGCATGGTGCCGGTACCGGCGACGGTCATGCCGGTGGCGCATCACTCGGTACCTCAGGGCCGGATGATAGTGATGATACCATGCTAACCGGGCAGACGCTGAACGTCTCACACAGTGATCGGGCCGTCGATTACTACGCTTAGATAACAAGGAGCAAGCACAGCCATGGCAGATGATAACGCAACCCCAGAACAAGGCGGGAGCAAAAAAAAGCTGATTATTATCATTGTCGCCGCCGTTGTATTGCTCGCGGCGGCCGGTGGCGCGGCGTTTTTTTTCCTGTCCGGTGATGACGGCAGCCAAGAAGACATTGTCCTCGAGGAACAAAACAATGCCCTGCCCGCGATTTATGTCACCTTGCCTAAACCCTTTGTTTTTAATGTCACCGGGGATCAGCAACAACGACTGGTGCAAGTCAATACCCAGTTGTTAGTGCGTGGCAGTGAAATGGAAGCCTTGGCCAAAGAAAACTTGCCGCTGATTGAGCACGCGCTTCTTAATACGTTTGGTGCGGCAACGGTCGAGCAACTGCGTACACCGCAGGGGCAGCTCGAAATTCGCCGCCAATCGGCAGAGAATGTGCGCGCGGCCTTAATCAAAGTAACGGGCGAGCCGGTGGTGGAGCGTGTGCTCTTCACTGGATTTGTGATGCAATAGGTGATGACGTGACTGACTTACTCAGCCAAGACGAAATTGATGCGCTGCTTCACGGTGTTGATGACGTTGAAGAGGAAGATAACGAGCCCGAAGCCGATCAAGAGGGGGCCGTTTCCTTTGACTTCTCGTCACAAGACAGAATTGTACGTGGGCGGATGCCGACGCTCGAGCTTATTAATGAGCGTTTTGCCCGCCATATGCGCATTAGCTTGTTTAACATGCTGCGTAAAACTGCCGAAGTGTCAATTAACGGCGTGCAGATGATGAAGTTTGGCGAGTATCAAAATACCTTGTACGTGCCGACCAGTTTGAATATGGTGCGTTTTCGCCCGTTAAAAGGCACCAGCTTGATCACCATGGAAGCCCGTCTGGTGTTCATTTTGGTAGAAAACTTTTTTGGTGGTGATGGGCGCTTTCATGCGCGTATTGAAGGGCGAGAGTTTACGCCAACCGAGCGACGTGTGATCCAGATGCTGCTTAAGTTGATGTTTGAGGATTACAAAGACGCCTGGGCGCCCGTGATGGAAGTCGCTTTTGAGTATTTAGACTCAGAAGTAAACCCGGCGATGGCCAACATTGTCAGCCCCTCAGAAGTGATTGTGGTGAGTTCATTCCACATTGAGCTTGATGGTGGTGGCGGCGATATTCACATGGTCATGCCTTACTCGATGCTAGAGCCGATTCGCGAGCTGCTCGATGCCGGGGTACAAAGTGACAAGATGGATACCGATGTGCGCTGGAGTAAAGCGCTACGGGATGAGATCTTGGATGTCAATGTTGAATTGAGTGCCAAGCTATTGGATGTCACCTTATCGTTGCGCGACTTAATGGAGCTACAAAAAGGGGATGTGATTCCGGTGGAAATGCCGGATGCGTGCACCGTGTTCGTGGAAGACTTGCCCACCTATCGCGCGAAAATGGGGCAATCTAACGATAAGTTGGCACTTAAAATTGTAGAAAAACTTAAGCGTCCTGAAATGGCGAAATCGGATATTTCGTTGTTACAGGATAAACCTGAGCTACTCGATGATCTCGAGGAAGATCTACCCATCGATGATAAACAAGGTAATGCTCAGTGATCAGAACCAGTAAACAAGGGTGAGACGTCATGGATCAAAATGATGTAGACGATGATTGGGCTGCAGCCCTGGCTGAGCAATCTGACGCCGAGGGCTCAGATGATGTGCAAGCGGCCCCACTTGAAGAGCTCACTGATGACAGCGAGCAAAAAATGGGGGCGGATGAACAGCGGAAACTGGACGCGATCCTTGATATTCCAGTGACCATTTCCATGGAAGTGGGGCATACGCAAATTAACATCCGTAACCTGCTTCAGCTCAACCAAGGCTCGGTGGTGGAGTTAGATAGGTTAGCTGGGGAGTCGCTCGATGTGCTGGTGAACGGCACCTTGATTGCTCATGGTGAAGTGGTGGTCGTAAACGACAAGTTTGGTATCCGCCTCACAGATGTGATTAGCCAAACTGAGCGGATTAAGAAACTACGATAGGGATGACGGTGAACCGACGCATTTGGGGTCTACTCCTGGTGCCCATGCCTGTTTGGGCGGCGGCGCCCGAGGTCAGTATAGTGACAATGCTGTTGTCGCTAGGATTAGTGCTAGGGCTTATCTTTGCTCTGGCCTGGTTGCTGCGACGGTTAAAAGTGCCAGGGCTGGCACAGCAAAGTGATGGCATCACGATCGTTAGCCAATTGGCTGTGGGTCAAAAGGAGCGCATTTTGGTGGTTGATATCCACGGTGAACAGTTGGTTGTCGGCGTGACAGCAAACAGCGTGAACGTGTTAAAAACACTGGATAACCCCATTCCAACTGCGACGTCAGGGTCAGATAAGTCTTCTCGCTTTGCCAATCAGCTAAGCCAACTGTTGAATCGAAAATGACGATACGAATGTTATTGGCCGCTTGGGTGTGGGTGGCAGCCACCTTATTTACGCCGTTTGCTGTTGCCGAACAAGAAGCGACGCCAGCACAAGAAAGCATCACCACCGAATCGATTAGCGAAAGCGGTGAAGCGGCACGTTTAGATGTGGGCCGTAATACGGGCGGTGGGATCCCGGCGGTGACCATGCGTGTCAACCCGGATGGCAGTGAAGACTACTCGGTCACGTTACAAATTCTGGCAATCATGACCGCGTTGGGCTTTTTGCCAGCGGTTGTCATTTTAATGACGTCGTTTACCCGGATTGTGGTGGTGATGGCGATTTTGCGTCAAGCCATGGGGTTACAGCAAACGCCATCTAACCAAGTGATTATTGGCATCGCGATGTTTTTGACCTTGTTTATCATGTCACCGGTGATTGACCGAATGAATACAGAAGCGATTCAGCCCTATATCAATGAACAAGTCACTGCGCGAGAAGCGTTTGATCGGGTACAAGTGCCGCTGCGTGAGTTTATGCTTCGGCAAACGCGAGTGAAAGATTTGGAAACCTTCGTCAATATGTCGGGGGCGCAAGTGGATGAGCCTGAGCAAGTCCCGATGACGGTGCTGATCCCTGCGTTTGTGACGTCAGAGCTGAAAACCGCGTTCCAAATTGGCTTTATGTTGTTCTTGCCATTTTTGGTGATTGACTTGGTGGTGGCATCAGTCTTGATGGCGATGGGTATGATGATGCTATCGCCCATGATAGTGTCATTACCCTTCAAGTTAATGCTTTTTGTCTTGGTTGATGGGTGGAATCTTATCCTCTCCACCTTGGCAGCCAGTTTCGGCTAAAGGAGGCAGCGATGGCCCCAGAAGCGTTTGTCGAGCTTTTCCAAGATGCGCTCTATCTGGTGTTGCTACTGGTTTCAGCCATTGTAGTACCCGGCTTGTTGGTGGGTCTTATCGTGGCCATCTTTCAAGCCGCGACCTCAATTAACGAGCAAACATTGAGCTTTTTGCCACGTTTGATCGCCACCTTTATTGCCTTAATGTTCTTTGGCCACTGGATGACGCGGATGTTGATGGAGTATTTCTATCGCTTGATTGATCACATCCCCAACATCCTTTACTGACGAGGCAAGCCATGGAATATCCAGCCTCAGTGCTCCTGTCTTGGATGGCTAACTACTTTTGGCCCTTTACCCGTATCTCTTCGATGATGATGGCGATGACTTTCTTTGGCGCGCGATTTGTGCCAGTGAGGATCCGTCTCTACCTGTCACTGGCGATTACCTTCGCGGTGATGCCCGCGTTACCGGCCGTCCCCGAGAATATCGAGCTGGTCTCCTTTGCTGGTTTTACCGTGCTCGCGCAGCAAGTGGTCATTGGTGTGGCGATGGGGATGGTCACCCAATTTATTACGCAAACCTTTGTGGTGTTGGGACAGATTTTGGGGATGCAATCGAGCTTGGGTTTTGCGTCCATGGTCGATCCGGCCAATGGCCAGAATACCCCCTTGCTGGGGCAGTTTTACTTATTTTTGGCGGTGATGTTGTTTCTCGCCACGGATGGGCATTTAAAAATGCTTAACCTAGTGGTGATGAGCTTTGATACCTTACCGATTGGCGAGATGATTGGTGCTGCCGACTACCGCAGTTTGGCGCAGTGGTTCGGGATCATGTTTAAAGTTGCCCTCAGTATTTCCCTAGCAGGCGTTATCGCCTTGCTGGTGGTCAACTTGTCATTTGGTGTGATGACGCGCGCCGCGCCGCAGTTGAATATTTTCTCTCTTGGCTTCGCTTTTGCATTGTTGATGGGGCTGCTGATCAGCTGGTATCTGCTGTTCGGTATGTTGACGCACTACAACAATCATTGGGAAACAGGGTTAAACCAAGTTTGTTCGCTAATTCGAATTAATTGCGAGTAGAGGCATGGCAGAGAGCGAAGGTCAGGAAAGAACAGAAGACGCCACACCCCGAAGGCAGGAGCAGGCGCGGGAAAAGGGCCAAGTACCGCGCTCAAGAGAACTGGCTTCGGTTTCCGTATTGGTCGTTGGTGCCATCAGTTTGATGTGGTTCGGACAAGCGCTGGGCGAAGCCTTGATGGCATTAATGACGCGCCTATTCTCTTTGTCACGCGCCGAGATCTTTGACAGCTCAGAGCTGATGCTGGTGGTGGTCGGTGAGCTACTGCATTTGATTCTGCCACTTGGGCTGATCTTGATTGTGCTCTTTATCTCCGGCCTCGTAGGGGCGGCCGGGCTCGGTGGGGTGAGTTTCTCGTGGGAGGCTGCACGGCCTAAACTGTCGAAAATGAGTCCGCTTTCTGGCTTTAAACGCATGTTTGGTACCCAGGGATTGGTCGAGTTATTGAAGTCGGTTCTCAAAGTCGTGTTGGTGGCGGGTGTGGCCGCATACTTGGTTTATATCAACCTAGAGGACTTCTTCGAGCTGACCATTGATACCTTCCCCAGCAACCTCTATCACGCGCTCGATATATTACTTAACTTCGTTCTGTTGGTGTGCTGCTCCCTGTTGGTTGTGGTGGTCATTGATGTGCCGTTTCAAATTTGGCAACACAATGAGCAGCTCAAAATGACCAAACAGGAGGTCAAAGACGAGCATAAAGAAACCGAGGGCAGCCCAGAAGTGAAAGGGCGAATTCGCATGTTGCAGCGGGAAATGGCCCAGCGCCGAATGATGGCTGACGTGCCCCAAGCGGATGTGGTGGTCACTAACCCTGAACATTATTCCGTGGCGTTGCGCTACAACAGTGATATGGATAGCGCGCCCGTGGTGATCGCCAAAGGGTCCGACTTTACCGCATTGAAAATACGAGAAATTGCCGCTGAATATGATATTGCCATCGTTCCTGCTCCCCCGCTGGCGCGGGCATTGTATTTTAGCACGGAGCTTGAGCAACAGATCCCTGACGGTTTGTTTACCGCCGTCGCTCAGGTTCTTGCGTATGTCTTCCAGTTAAAGCAATACAAAAAGGGACGAGGTCGACGGCCCACGCGTCCTGATGACGCTTATTTACCTATCCCTACCGATTTACAACATGACTAATCGTCGCCGAGCGCGACAATGTCAGCGCAGTGCCAAAATGCTGACACTTTACGGGCTTTTTTTGGCGTAAAACTTGCTTCCTCTGCATTCCCGTTTTGAGTATACGCGGCACCAGGCCCGCGTTCACCAATCATGGATTTGAACGCTTAACATGTTAAAAGCCAACTGGCGATTGCCATTTTCTGACAAAGTGCCTTACCACAGGTTAGGAGCGATGCCGGCTATCGGTGCGCCAGCACTGGTATTAGCGACCTTAGCGATGGTGGTGCTTCCTGTCCCGCCCATGCTGCTCGATTTAATGTTCTCGTTTAACATTGCATTGTCGCTGGTGGTACTGCTGGTCACCATTTACACAAGGCGTCCACTTGAGTTTGCGGCTTTCCCGGCGGTGCTGCTGATCGCAACGTTAATGCGGCTGGCTCTTAACGTTGCTTCCACGCGTGTGGTTTTGCTTTATGGGCACGAGGGCCCGGATGCAGCAGGCCAAGTGATTGGTGCTTTTGGCTCGGTGGTCATTGGCGGTAACTATGCTGTGGGTTTGGTGGTCTTTCTTATCTTGATGATCATTAACTTCATGGTCGTCACTAAAGGTGCGGGCCGTATTTCAGAAGTGACCGCGCGTTTTACCTTGGATGCCTTGCCGGGTAAACAAATGGCGATTGATGCCGACTTAAACGCGGGGCTCATCGACCAAGAGCAAGCCCGGTCACGACGCCAAGAAGTCACGCAAGAAGCGGATTTCTACGGCTCGATGGATGGTGCGTCTAAATTCGTCAAAGGCGATGCCATCGCCGGTATTTTGATCCTTTTCATCAACATTGTGGGTGGTTTGTCGATCGGGATGGGGCAGCATGACTTAGGGTTTTCCGAAGCACTAGAAGTCTATACCTTATTGACCATTGGTGATGGTCTGGTTGCACAAATACCGTCGTTGCTGCTGTCGATAGGCGCCGCCATTATGGTGACGCGACAAAACACCGAAGAAGACATGGGACAGCAGGTGGTGTTCCAGCTGTTTGATAATCCGCGTGCGTTGATGATTGCCACCGGTATTTTGACGGTGATGGGGTTGGTGCCGGGCATGCCGCATTTGCCTTTCTTACTGCTGGCAGTGATTTGTGGTGGCCTAGCGTACTGGAAATACAAACAATATCAAAAAGCGCAACAAGCACCGGAGCAAACCGATCTTCCTGAGGCCGCTCCCGCCACGCCGAAAGAGCTATCGTGGGACGATGTGCAGCCGGTGGATGTTATCGGGCTAGAGGTAGGATATCGTCTGATTGCCATGGTCGATCGTGATCAGGGCGGCGAGCTGCTCGACCGAGTCAAAGGTGTACGCAAAAAACTGTCGCAAGATTTTGGTTTTTTGATCCCACCCGTACACATTCGCGACAACCTTGAGCTGCCACCCCATAACTATCGCATCACCTTAATGGGGGTCGCGGTTGGAGAGGCCGACGTCCACCCTCAACATGAACTTGCCATTAACCCAGGTCAAGTATTTGGCCCTATCGACGGAGAGCCAACCCAAGATCCGGCTTTCGGCCTTGAGGCGGTTTGGATTGAGCCTAGCCAACGGGAGCATGCGCAAGCACTCGGTTATACCGTGGTTGACTCTGCCACTGTGTTGGCCACTCACCTTAGCCAGATGCTGACTAACAACGCCGAGCGTTTATTGGGTCACGAGGAAGCGCAAAACTTGGTGGATATGTTAGGTAAGCAGGTACCGCGCTTGGTTGAAGGACTGATCCCGGATCAAATCCCGCTCAGTGTGTTAGTCAAAGTGCTGCAGAACTTGCTCAGTGAAGCGATCCCTATCCGTGATATTCGCACCATCGTGCAAACCATGGCCGAGTATACCGGCAAGAGTCAAGATCCTGACATTTTAACCGCTGCGGTCAGGATTGCACTGCGTCGTCTGATCGTTCAAGAAATCAATGGCAGCGCCCCTGAACTGCCAGTGATCACCCTTGTTCCTGAACTGGAACAGATGTTGCATAAAACCATGCAGGCATCGGGTGGCGAGTCGACCGGGATTGAGCCGGGTTTGGCTGAGCGATTGCAATCCTCATTGGCTGACGCGACACAGCAGCAAGAGTTGCAAGGCGAGCCGGCGGTATTGCTAACGTCTGGCGTGCTAAGAGCGACATTGGCGAAATTTGTCAAAAACACAATACCGACGCTACGCGTCTTGTCTTATCAAGAAGTGCCTGATGAAAAACAAATTCGTATCGTCAATGCGGTTGGCAACAATTAACATCGTTTATGAGTAGGGCAGTGCTTTGAAAATAAAACGTTTTTTTGCAAAGGATATGAGAGCAGCATTAAGCCAAGTGAAAGAAGAACTTGGCGCTGATGCGGTGATCATGTCTAACAAAAAAGTGACTGGCGGCGTAGAAATTGTCGCGGCGGTTGATGCGGATACAGAGCCAATGCCTGATAAGCCCGCCCCAAACGCGCAGCAACAATCTGCTCAGGCTTATTCTCAGGCGCACCGCCAACTGGCGGATGATCAAGTGCAACTGCGTCAACGGCAACAGGCAGGTAGTCGTCAAAACAGTCATACTAAGCGCCCACCTCGCTTTTCCGCGATGCTGGACGAGTACCGTGAACAATCTCAGCCAGCCGAACCAGAAACAGAAGCTGACTCGCTGAGCGCCTTGCTACAACGTCAACAAAAGCAGCCAGCACGGCGCTCATCGCCATCAGGGGCTGACGATCGGCCTGCCGCGCTAGGGCGCGGTTATGAGCCGCGTCGCCAGCTAAAAAGCAACAACCGCTCGGACTGGCAAAATACCACCACCAAACCCAATGGCGGGGCCGCTTCTCCACCAAAACCGAAGCTTGATCCCTCTCGGTTTGAGGGGCGTCAATCTCAGGCTTCGCATCAAGAAATTGATGCAATGCGTCAAGAAATGGCCTCCATTAGAAGCCTGTTAGAGCATCAATTGTCGGGGCTGATGTGGCAAGAGGTAGAGCGGCGAGAGCCGCTGCGCGCCATGCTCATCAAACGCCTAGAGCGCATGGGACTCTCGTCCGAGCTAGCGGATCAATTGGCCTGTTATATTCCAGAAGAGACACCACCGAATGAGGCGTGGCAAGCGCTCCTTGACCTAGTGGCGGATCAGGTGATCACGGTTGATGAGAATATGCTAGAAACTGGCGGGGTGATTGCACTGCTGGGTCCGACTGGGGTAGGAAAAACCACCACGATTGCCAAGCTGGCGGCGCGAGCCGCGATGGAGTTTGGCCCTGAAGATATTGCCTTGGTGACCACAGACACATTCCGTATCGGTGCCCATGAGCAGTTAGCCACATACGGCCGTATCCTTGGCTGTCCTGTTAAAGTGGCTAAAGATGCTGATGAACTTGCCGACATCCTTTATCAGCTGCGTCATAGACGCTTGATATTGCTAGATACCGCTGGAATGGGGCAGCGTGATCTTCGCTTGTCGGAACAGCTCGATACCCTGATGCAAAACAGTGGCTCCCATATCCGTAGCCTGCTGGTGTTACCAGCGACGTCACAACGCCGCGTTTTACAAGAAACCATTGAACATTTTCGCCGTATCCCGTTATCGGGATGTGTTCTGACCAAACTCGATGAATCGCTCAGCCTCGGTGAACTGTTGTGTGTCACCATCGAAAATGCCCTGCCTGTGGCCTATTTAGCCGACGGGCAACGTGTGCCGGAAGATATCCGCCAAGCCACGGGACAGTTCCTGGTTGCAAAAGCCAGCGACATGTTGGAATCAGGTGCGGATCAGCACAGTCACTTCTGGAACAGTGATGTCCCAGAGTCGAATGGGGCGGACTTTTATGATTGAGACAAGCATGCAAGATCAAGCAAGCGGCCTGCGCCGTTTAACCAATCCGTCACGCACCAAGGTTATTACCGTAACCGGGGGAAAAGGTGGCGTAGGGAAAACCAATGTCACACTGGGAATGGCCGCGTCTATGGCCCGCCAAGGTAAAAAGGTCATGGTGCTAGATGCCGACCTTGGTCTCGCCAATGTGGATGTGTTACTTGGCCTAAGAGCGGGTAAGAATCTGTCTCATGTGCTTCAAGGCGTCTGTGATCTGAAAGATATTATTCTCGAAGGTCCGCACGGTATGAAAATCGTACCTGCATCGTCTGGTCTTCAAGGTATGACAGAGCTAACACCGGCGCAACATGCTGGTTTAATTCGCGCTTTTGGTACACTCGAAGAAGAGGTTGATGTACTCTTAGTGGATACTGCCGCGGGGATTTCAGACATGGTACTGAGCTTTTCGCGCGCCGCACAAGATGTCGTCATTGTGGTCTGTGATGAACCTACATCAATTACTGATGCGTATGCATTGATTAAAGTACTCAGCCGTGAGCATGGTGTGACACGCTTTAAAGTTGTTGCAAATATGGTCAGAAGCTACCGTGAAGGACGAGACTTGTTCACAAAATTAACGCGAGTCACTGAAAGGTTTCTCAATGCTAATCTAGAATTAGTAGCATGTGTTCCCGTTGACGAAAGGGTGAGGCAAGCAGTGAGAAAACAAAAAGTTGTCATTGACGCATTTCCTCGCTCGCCCGCATCATTGGCGATGAGTGCGTTGGCGAACAAAGCGCTGACCTGGCCGGTGCCGCGAAATCCGGGAGGCCATCTGGAGTTTTTTGTTGAGCGGTTGCTGATCAAAAATGATGACGCAGGAGAGTTAATTCGTGAATAGAGCGCTCACGTATAGCCGCACAGGGGCAGATCGCCAAGCGGTACTTGAGCGTTATTCGAGTTTGGTCAAGCGCATCGCGCATCACTTGATGGGGCGCTTGCCACCGAGTGTTCAAGTAGAAGATTTGATCCAAGCTGGTATGGTCGGCCTCCTTGAGGCACAGCAAAATTATGACCCTTCTAAAGGGGCGAGTTTTGAAACTTATGCCGGTATTCGAATTCGCGGTGCTATGCTGGATGATATGCGCCGCGGTGACTGGGTGCCACGGTCTGTCCACAAGGCGAGTCGTTCAATCAGTGATGCCATCGCATCACTAGAAAAAGCGTTAGGTCGGGATCCAACCGACGTGGAGGTGGCTGAAAAGCTTGATATGAGCTTAGAGCAGTATCATCAGGCGCTTAACGATGTAAACTGTGGGCGTTTGATCGGGATGGATGATCTGGGCGTCTCTGAAGATGCATTCACAACAGAGAGCCATCGTAACGACAACACTCCCTTTCAGGGTGTTGCGGAAGACAGTTTCAAAGCTGCGTTAGCGGCGGCGATCAAAAGTCTTCCTGAAAGAGAGGCACTAGTGCTATCTCTTTATTATGATGAGGAATTAAACCTCAAAGAGATAGGCGCAGTGATAGGGGTCAGCGAATCCCGGGTCTGTCAGATTCAAAGTCAGGCTACGCAACGTTTGAGAGCTAAGCTATCCGCTTGGCATAGTGAGTAAGTAACTGTTTCGACAATAAAACGAGACCTCACCGGAGGCAACCTTGGATAAAAACATGAAAATTCTCGTTGTTGATGATTTTTCAACAATGCGCCGTATCGTAAAGAATCTTCTTCGTGACTTAGGTTTCAACAATACCGTTGAAGCGGATGACGGCTTAACCGCGCTGCCAATCCTCAAAAAAGGCGGTATTGATTTTGTCGTGACCGATTGGAATATGCCTGGTATGCAGGGGATCGATTTGCTTAAAGAAATCCGTAAAGACGGCGATCTTAAGCACCTGCCTGTATTGATGATCACCGCTGAGGCGAAGCGCGAGCAGATTGTAGAAGCCGCGCAAGCAGGGGTGAATGGTTACATTGTTAAACCTTTTACTGCCGCTACGTTGAAAGAGAAGCTCGACAAAATTTTCGAGCGTATGTAAACAGTAAGCGCACAGTAAGAAGGAACCGCCATGATCAATCTGGACCAAGCGAAACAATTGGTCGCGTATCTTGAAAACGGAGAGCAAGATAACGCTAATACGCTTCTTACCGAGATAGCGAAAGAAGCGCGTGACCCACTGTTTAATGAAGTGGGAAAGCTCACCCGCCAATTACATGACTCGATTACTGACTTTCGTTTGGATCCTAGAGTGAGTGATTTGGCCAACGTGGATATCCCTGACGCTCGCGACAGGCTCACGTATGTCATGCAGAAAACCGAATTGGCCGCCAACAAAACCATGGATTCGGTTGAACGAACCATGCCAATCGCGAGCGAGCTACAAGACAACTTGCAAGCCGTTCGTCCCAACTGGAACAGCCTGATGCGCGGTGAGATTGCCTTGGATGAGTTCAAGTCATTGTGCCACAACATTGACGAACTCTTGACCCAAGTAGAAGGGGGCGCGACGGAATTGCACGCGCACCTGACTGAAATCCTCATGGCACAAGACTTTCAAGACTTAACCGGCCAAGTGATTCGGCGCGTGATTGAATTGGTGCAAGAAGTTGAGCAACAGCTGGTTGAAATACTGACGGCCTTTGGCATGGAGAGCGCTGCGATTGACGCAGCATCGGCGAAAAAAGTAGATGATACCACCGATAAGTCAGCCCCTGAGGGTCCTGTGATTCACCCTGAAGAGCGCGATGACGTGGTTCACAGCCAAGATGATGTTGACGATTTATTATCGAGTTTGGGTTTTTAGAGGTGCGCTATGAGCTTTGAGATGGATGAAGAAATCCTTCAGGACTTTTTGATTGAAGCGGGAGAGATCCTCGAGCAGATGTCTGAGCAGCTGGTCGATTTGGAGCGTGCCCCTGATGACGCAGACTTACTAAACAGTATTTTTCGCGGCTTCCACACCGTAAAAGGTGGCGCGGGCTTTCTTGGCTTAAATGCGTTGGTCGATACGTGCCACGGTGCTGAAAACGTCTTTGATAACTTGCGTAATCACGGACGTGAGTTGACATCGGATGTGATGGATACCATTTTGCAGGCACTGGATACCGTGAATGATCAATTCGCTGCGGTACAAAATCGCGAAGAGCCTGTGCCAGCCGATGGTGCCTTGCTCGAAGCACTTCACCGCTATGCCAAGCCTGCCAGTGAAGATGAAGCGGCGGCAGAAGCGTCAGCCCCTGAACCCGATCCTGAGCCAGAACCGGCCCCTGAACCCGATCCCGAGCCAGAACCTGAGACGCCCGCCAGTGACGCAGCGAGTCAGGATGACGGTGCGATCAGTGGCGACTCCGTGGATGAGATCACCCAAGATGAATTCGACAAACTGCTCGATCAGCTCCATGGTGAGGGAAAAGCCCCCACAGCGTCTGACACCCAATCATCAGAAAAGCCTGAAGTGGTAGAAAGTACCGAGGCTGACAGCGGCGATATTACCGACGATGAGTTCGAAAAGCTGCTAGATGACTTGCACGGTGCAGGTAAAGGGCCTGCTGCCTCGCCAAGTGAGGGAGAGGAATCGGCCCCCGCGGCCCCCGCGGCGTCTGATGCGTCAACGTCGGCATCACAGTCAGGTAGTGATGAGCTGATTGATGATGACGAGTTCGAAAAGCTCTTGGATGATTTGCATGGTAAAGGCAAAGGGCCCGCCGCTGAGGCGGATAAAGCGAAAGCGGATGCCGACAAGGTAGATGCGCAAGCTAAGCCTGAGCCTAAACCTGAACCTGCCGCCCCAGCTAAAAAAGCGAGCAAGCCAGAACCAGCCAAAGAAAGCACACCGAAAAGTGCAGGCGCGGGCGGCAAAGCCCCTGCGGCGGCAGAAAAAGCGCCAGAGAAAAAGCCACCAGCCGCGCCTCAGCAAGAGCAAACCGTGCGAGTCAATACCTCCACGCTTGACGGCATTATGAATATGGTCGGTGAATTGGTATTGGTGCGTAACCGCTTAGTGAGTCTGGGCCAAAGCAGTAACGATGAAAGCATGGCCAAAGCGGTCACCAACCTAGACGTGGTCACCGCCGACTTGCAAGGCGCGGTGATGAAAACGCGTATGCAGCCAATCAAAAAAGTATTTGGCCGCTTTCCCCGAGTGGTGCGTGATTTATCGCGTAGCTTGGAAAAAGAAATTGTCTTGGAAATGCAGGGCGAAGAGACCGACCTAGATAAAAACCTGGTCGAGGCCCTAGCGGATCCTATGGTCCACTTAGTACGTAACTCGGTGGATCACGGTATTGAAATGCCTGATGAACGCGAGAAAGCAGGCAAACCTCGAGTCGGTACTATCACCCTAAAAGCGTCGCAGGAAGGGGACCATATTCTTCTCACCATCGCTGATGATGGCGGAGGCATGGATGCTGAGAAGTTAAAGAGCATCGCGGTTGAGCGCGGTGTACTTGATGCAGAAGCGGCGGCACGCCTCACGAATAATGAAGCCTACAACCTGATTTTTGCGCCCGGGTTCTCGACCAAAACAGAAGTCTCTGATATCTCTGGCCGGGGTGTGGGGATGGATGTGGTTAAAACTGGCATCACCAAGCTCAACGGTTCTATTAATATCGACTCTGAGTTAGGTCGAGGGACAGTCCTGGAAATCAAGGTGCCATTGACGCTGGCAATATTGCCAACCTTGATGGTAGGCGTTGGTGAAAATCCGTTTGCCTTCCCGCTGTCGAATGTCAGTGAAATTATCAGCTTGGACATGTCCAAAACCAACACGGTGGATGGGCAGCTTACCTTGATTGTTCGAGACAAAGCCATCCCGATTTTCTTCTTGCAAGATTGGCTGTGCAGAAGCGCAACCGATATCGATAAAACCAAAGGCCACGTGGTGATCGTGCAAATCGCGCATCAACGCATTGCGTTTGTAGTAGACACCTTGTTTGGTCAAGAGGAAGTGGTCATCAAGCCGCTTGACGAACTACTTCAAGGAACACCCGGAATGGCAGGGGCCACCATCACCAGTGATGGCCATATTGCATTAATTCTGGATGTGCCCAACCTGTTGAAACACTACGCAGGTTAATTTGAGAAAAGGACGCCCATGGCAGTAAAAGTATTGGTGGTAGATGACTCCAGCTTCTTCCGTCGCCGCGTGAGTGAAATCATCAATGCCGACCCGAGAATGGAGGTCATTGATAGCGCGGTAAATGGTAAAGAGGCTGTAGAAAAAACCGCGCAACTGAAGCCAGATGTTGTCACTATGGATGTGGAGATGCCAGTACTCGATGGTATCTCGGCGGTGCGTCAAATCATGGCGCAAACGCCAACACCGATTCTAATGTTTTCATCGCTGACGCATGACGGGGCGAAAGCCACGTTGGATGCGCTTGAGGCCGGCGCGCTCGACTTTCTTCCTAAAAAGTTCGAGGATATTGCTCGTAACCGCGAAGAAGCGACCAGTTTACTGCAACAGCGTGTACTCGAAATTGCGCGTAAACGGCCGTTACTTCGACGCGCCACACGTCCAGCGTCCACTAGCGGTACTGGGCAAACAGCGTCGCCAGCGGGCGGTGTACGTACGCCCGCGCGCCCAGCGTCACGCCCCGCGGTGGGGACGAGTTCGTCGTCCAAGGCGCCAGCGCGATTTACCGCGACAGGGAAACGTTACCAAGTGATGGCAATTGGCACGTCGACTGGGGGGCCTGTTGCGCTGCAAAAAGTACTCACCAAATTGCCCGCTAACTTTCCGCTGCCGATTATTTTGATTCAACACATGCCGGCGACATTTACATCGGCATTTGCACAGCGCCTCAATGGGCTGAGCAAAATTACGGTCGTTGAAGCGAAAGATGGTGACACCCTCAAACCCGGGCACGCGTACTTGGCGCCAGGTGGGATGCAGATGATGATTGATGGCAGGCCGGGGGCCGCACGCCTGAAAATTTTAGATGGCGGCGAGCGAATGAATTACAAACCCTGTGTTGATGTGACCTTTGGCTCTGCCGCCAAAATATATGGCGATAAAGTATTGTCCATGGTGTTAACGGGGATGGGAGCGGATGGCCGAGAAGGGGCGCGGATGCTAAAAAGCGCCGGTGCCACTATCTGGGCGCAAGATGAGGAAAGCTGCGTGGTTTATGGCATGCCGCAAGCCGTGGCGAAAGCGGGGATATCGTCGGAAGACTTACCGCTGGAGAGGATCGCTGAACGCATATTGGTTGAGCTAAATTTAAAATAAGGAGTGGGGCTTGATAGTCTGGAGTATCGCCAACCAAAAGGGCGGTGTTGGTAAGACAACCACCACGGTGACATTGGCAGGATTGATCAGTGAGCGTAAGAAACGTGTCCTGCTGGTGGATACGGATCCACACGCCTCGCTCTCGACCTATTTGAACTTTGATTCAGAGCAGTTACCCGCTAGCTTATTTGATTTGTTTCAATTACAGACCGTCAATAAAGAGACGGTGCAGCCACTTATCGTCAAAACGCAGTTTGAAAACATGGACTTAATTCCCGCGCACATGTCGCTGGCTACCTTGGACCGTGTAATGGGCAACCGGGGTGGCATGGGACTGGTATTGAAAAAAGCGCTGGATGCGTTGGCCGATGATTATGACTATGTGTTGATCGACTGCCCACCGATTTTGGGCGTGATGATGGTCAATGCCCTAGCGGCCAGCCACCGTGTGCTGATCCCGGTTCAGACCGAGTTTTTGGCGATGAAAGGGTTAGAGCGTATGATGCGCACGTTACAGATCATGCAAAAGTCTCGTAGCGCCGACTTTAATCTTACTATCATTCCAACCATGTATGACAAGCGTACGCGGGCATCGTTGGAAACGCTGCAGGAGCTTAAAATTCGCTATAGCGACCAGGTCTGGGCGTCAGCCGTGCCCATCGACACCAAGTTTCGGGATGCGAGCTTAAAGCATATGCCCGCGTCATTCTACGCGAAAAATTGCCGCGGTGTGTTTGCCTACAAAACTCTATTAACCTATTTGGAGCGACTGGAGCAGGATGAACAAGCATAACGCCCTATCCAGTGGTCAAGCGCTCGACGATTACTTTGAGGCTCTGCTGGATGATTTAGGCGAAGTGGCACAACCAAGCGAGCAGCTTGGAGAGCCTGAGCGCGATAAACCGCAGGTGTCGTCTGCATCGTACCTTGATGAGCAGGCGCCGCAGCTGCAGCCACAGCCTGTTATGGACGCGGGAACACCTGAGCCGGTCGCGTATGCTGAGCCGGAACGTGACTTGGCGGAAGTCGAGCGGTTGCTTGCGCAACTGAAAGTGGATGAAGAGGCGGAGCTGGAAGCGAAAACAGCCACTCAGACCCAGGAAGACGTTGGCCAAGAGACGGCCGAGCAGGTTGTGGATCAAGCACAGGAGCCAACCACTGAAACCTATACCCTGGCAGATTGGGGCCTGGATGCTGAGGAGCAGGTTGAGGTAGACGAGGCGGTCCCAGAGGTAGAAACTCTTACCGAGACCGAGACCGAGACCGAGACCGAGACCGAGACCGAGACCGAGACCGAGACCGAGACCGAGGCGTACGTCGATGTCGCGGTAGAAGCAGAACAAGCTGTCCCCGAACTTGATACTGAGGCCGTTGAAGAGACGGTACAAGCAGAGCAGATTCACGACGAGGCTGAAGCCGACACGCAAGCCGGTGACGATCTGCCCCCCACTCAATGGGAAAATGCTGAAACCGAGGCAGAGTTTCAGGTATTATTCTTCGAGAGTATGGGGGTAACCTATGCGGTGCCTTTGGCCGAATTGGGCGGTATTCATCAGCTTGGCGAATGCAACCGTCTTATCGGTCGACCAGATTGGTATCTAGGATTACAGACAGAAAAGCAACAACAGCTTGATGTCGTCGATACAGCCCGCTGGGTGATGCCAGAAAAACTGGCAGATAATCAGCACAGGGACGACTATAATTATATTGTGATTCTGGGCGATAGTAAGTGGGGACTGGCATGTGATCAATTGCTCGGTACCCAAGCGCTCAGTGGTAAAGCGATTCGCTGGCGAAAACAAGCGGGAAAGCGGCCTTGGCTCGCAGGCATGGTCAAAGAAAAAATGTGTGCTCTGATCCATGTTCAAGCATTTATTGCTATGTTAAATCAGGGGATTGACGCCAAGGCGATGGCGTAATAACTAGTTACACAGCGCGTAAAGAGGAAAATCAATGTCTCAGGTAGCTGAAGTTCAAAAAGAAGGCGTCAATGACGAGGTGTTGCAGTGGGTTACTTTTCAGCTTGAAGAAGAGACCTACGGCATTAATGTGATGCAGGTGCGTGAAGTGCTGCGTTACACCGAAATTGCACCCGTTCCGGGCGCCCCTGACTATGTATTGGGTATCATTAACTTGCGTGGCAATGTCGTCACTGTGATTGATACGCGTTCACGTTTTGGTTTGGCGTCAGCCGACGTCACTGACAACACGCGCGTGATAGTGATCGAAGCTGAGACGCAGGTGATCGGTATTATGGTCGATAGCGTCGCGGAAGTGGTGTATCTAAAAACATCGGAAATTGATACCACGCCAAGTGTGGGAACAGAAGAAAGCGCTAAATTTATTCAAGGCGTCAGTAACCGCAACGGCGAACTGCTAATCTTGGTTGATCTCAACAAGCTGTTGACCGACGAAGAGTGGAATGAGATGGCCATGCTGTAATGATGGAGCTTGTGCTGACGTGGTCGCCCGTTGCTGTGACGGTGGTGTTTGCCATCGTTGCTTTATGGTGCCTTCGCGCAGAAAAGCGTGCCAGACAGCGGCTAGAGAATAAACTGCAAGCAATGGAAACCGTGCTCAAAAGTGCGCGCCAGCGCCATGACAGTCTGGCGAAGCAATTCAATGAATTGCGGGCGGGTAGTATGGGGATGGGGCAGAAGCTCGCCGATTTATCTGCCAGTGTGGATGAGTTGTTAGAAAAGCATGTTGAGCTGGAAATGCAAGATTCGGAAAGTCGCCTCTATAGTCGAGCCAGTAAAATGGTTGATTTGGGTGCGGATGTCGACGAGTTAATGCAAGAGTGTGATCTTCCCAAAGCAGAGGCTGAATTGCTGCTTAATCTGCGTAAGCGACAAGCTGCCAACCAGCAGCGCTAACCGCTAAGCTATCCTACACCAACGTATCTATCGGTGTGTGTCCCTGCCAACCTGGTGGGGTCTTTCCCTCCAATACCCAAGCGTAAGCGATCAACTCGGCAATCACTCGATAGAGTTCAGGTGGGATCTCATCATCTTTATCTAATCGGTCTAGCCAGGCGAGCAAATGGGCATCTTGATGAATCAGTGCACCTTGCTCACTCAAGGCCTCAATCAGCTCCAGCGCCAGTTGATCAGTGGCTTTCGCTTTGACTTTGGGGGCATGGTAGCCGTTATACCCAAGCGCGACCGCGCGTTTTTTATCTTTCATCATTAAACCCTCATGGAAATGCCAGCGGCTGGCACGTCACCCTCAGACACGGGCCCGGTTTCGTCGATGTCGTCATTGATGTCGATATCCAAGGCAATCGCTTGATGGGTAAGCCGTTCATTGAGCCAATCAAGTGTTTGATGAATCCGTTGTTTAAGCCTAGCGGTCGGTGCGGTCAGTGTCAGCGCCCTTTCCTCCTTTGATAGCGATAAATCTGCGCGGACAAACTGATGGCCGACAGGAAGGTAAAGTCGAACTTGCCACTGCACCCTATCCGCCGAGGGAGGCGCCGATTGTCCGGTTTGTTTGCGTGCTGTGACGCGAACGGGCGGACGCTGTGGATCAGAAAAGGGTAAAACCCATTGCCACTCGCCGGGGCGTGATGACTCAGCGACTCTTTGCTCGGCCATCAGTCTTAAGGCACCCGTCATATTATCCCCCTCTGACTGAGACGAAAGCCATTGCTTGAGCAATGTGGTAAGCAACTTATCGGCGGGGCGCTGCGCGAGCCATTGGGCAATGGTGTCTGAACGGGGTGCCTGTTGCTGACCGGAAGTGGGGAGCGTCCAAGCGCTAAGCAGTGATTGCATTAACGCTTGGGTTGATGCCGGTTGTTGTCTCATGGTGGCCGTCAGTGCAGGTAACAAATGTAACTGGGCTAACACATCGGCCAACCCTGTGCTGGCCGCGGTATGAATTAGGGTAAATTGTGCCTGCGACAGCGCGCGGCCATCGATTGATGGCAAGGACGGTGAGGCGATGGCTGCGGGTTTTACCATCAAATGCTGTAGATTGGTTGGTGCAATCTTCATGGTTTCTCACAATTATTTACGCGAGTCACACTTTGCAACCCTGTGGTAACTAACAGTCATTTTGACCATTGTGGTACTATGCGTCCACTTTTGTAACACAAGCAGGATGCAACATTTGTCATGTTGGAAGTGAAACAGCTTTGCTGTGTTCGTGATGACCGAGTGTTGTTTGATGCGCTGACATTCTCTCTGTCTCCCGGTGATCTTGTTCAGGTAGAAGGCCCAAACGGAGCAGGCAAAACCACGTTATTGCGAATTATCGCGGGTCTAGGGCTCGCGGACAGTGGCGAGGTCTGTTGGCAGCAGCAGGCGATCACCCAACAACGCGACGCCTTTTATCGCGATCTCCTATTTTTAGGCCACACCACAGGGGTTAAGCGCGAGCTTACTGCCTTCGAAAACCTGGCTTACTATCTGCAAATGCATGGGCGGTGTGATCATGATGCCATTTGGCAAGCGCTTGCCAAAGTCGGTTTGGCGGGGCGAGAGGATATTCCTGCGGGGCAGCTATCTGCGGGACAAAATCGGCGCGTTGCCCTTGCGCGACTTTGGTTAAGTGATCGGCGATTGTGGATTCTCGATGAGCCGCTGACAGCGATTGATAAACAAGGGATAAAGGTGCTTGAAGCTGTGTTTAAGCGGCATGTGCAACAAGGTGGGATGGTGCTATTTACCACTCACCAAGACATGTTTGTGGATCACCCGCTATTACGTCGTATTCAGTTGGGGGCGCAATGATCAAAGCAATGTGGTTGATTGTTCGCCGAGAGCTAAAAGTCGCTTTTCGCCAGCCGGCTGATAGTCTGAATCCTTTGTGGTTTTTTATTATCGTGATCACCTTGTTTCCGCTCGGTGTCGGGCCAGGTCCCCAGTTATTGCAGACCATCGCCCCCGGCATTATTTGGGTCGCGGCGTTACTCTCTGCGCTGCTGTCATTGGAGCGTTTGTTCCGGGACGATTACCTGGATGGGTCACTTGAGCAAATGATGCTGATGCCCGTCCCCTTACCACTGTTAGTGATCGCGAAAGTCATCGCACACTGGTTACTGACCGGTTTGCCTTTATTGTTAGTCAGCCCGGTGTTGGCGTTATTACTGTCACTCGATGCCACCCAGTATCAAGCGGTGGTCATGACTTTATTGTTGGGTACCCCAACATTAAGTTTTGTCGGTGCGATTGGGGTTGCTCTGACAGTAGGGCTGCGGAAGGGAGGCGTTCTTCTGAGCTTGCTGATCCTCCCGCTTTATATTCCTGTACTGATTTTTGCCACCTCAGCGATTGATATGGCGGGATTCGGTGCAGACATCAATGGACAGCTGGCGATCCTTGGTGCCATGTTGGCTGGGTCCGTCACCTTGGCCCCCTTTGCTATCGCCGCCGCGTTGCGTGTGAGCGTGAACTAATAATTAATCAGGAAGTAGAGCAATTGTCATGTGGAAGTGGCTTCACCCTTACGCAAAGCCGGAAGTGAGCTACCGGCTGTGTGGAAAACTCCTCCCTTGGTTTGCTGTGTTAGCAGGCCTGAGCTTGGTGGTGGGCATGGTTTGGGGCTTAGCCTTCGCGCCAGCAGACTACCAACAAGGCGATAGTTTTCGCATTATCTATATTCATGTTCCCGCCGCCATTTGGTCGATGGGCGCCTATATGTCGATGGCGATCGCGGCATTTATTGGCCGTGTTTGGCAGTTAAAGATGGCCGATTGGGCGGTGGGAGCGATCGCGCCGGTCGGTGCGGTGTTTACCTTTATTGCCCTAGTGACAGGCGCGATTTGGGGTAAGCCGATGTGGGGCGCTTGGTGGGTGTGGGATGCACGCCTCACGTCTGAGTTAATTCTATTGTTCCTCTATATTGGCGTCATGGCTTTGTATAACGCGTTTGACGATGCGCGCACGGCCTCACAAGCCGCGGGGATCTTAGCGATGGTGGGCGTGATTAACCTGCCTATCATCCATTTCTCTGTTGAGTGGTGGAACACCTTGCATCAAGGCGCCACTATCACCAAATTCGCTCGCCCTTCAATCGATCCTGGCATGCTTTGGCCCCTACTGGTGTGCTTACTCGGCTTTGCGTGCTTTTTTGTCGCCTTGACCTTGATGGGACTGCGGAATCAAATTCTCTTAAGAGAGTCTCATCGACCTTGGGTGCGCGCTTTGGTGGAGGGTAACTAATGCATTTTGAGAGTTTTAGTGCGTTTTTAGCGATGGGAGGCTATGCCGCCTATGTATGGAGCGCATTCGGTATCACCGCGGCGGCCATGTTGGCCCTCATTATGGGTTACCGGCGTACACATAAAAAACGCCTGCAAGCGGTTAAACAACAAATCGCCCGTGAGCAGCGAATAAAAGATGCACAAGCACTGGAGAACACATTATGACGCCTCGACGCAAAAAACGGTTGTGGATCACTTTAGCGTTGCTAATTGGTGTCTCGACCACTATCGGCCTGGTCTTGTATGCCTTAAACCAAAATATGGATCTGTTCTACACACCGACCGAAATCGTGCAAGGTAAGCCGGATGGAAGCAAGCCGGAAGTCGGTCAGCGCTTAAGAATTGGCGGCATGGTGGTGGAAGGCTCGGTGAAACGCGACCAAGAGTCGTTGCTTATTCAGTTTGACGTCGCCGATGTGGGCCCAGCGGTCACCGTGACCTACGAGGGCATCTTACCGGACCTTTTTCGCGAGGGACAAGGTATTGTGGCTCAGGGGGTATTGGTTGACTCACGCACGGTAAAAGCCAGTGAGGTACTGGCTAAGCATGATGAAGAGTATATGCCGCCCGAAATTGCCGAGGCGATGGAAAAGAATCATCAGCCGCTTGAATACACAGAGGAGCAAAAACAAGGTAGTCAGTTATGATTGTTGAGCTCGGGCATTATGCGTTAATCCTTGCGTTGGGATTAGCGCTGTTATTGAGTTTTTATCCGCTTTATGGTGCCAATCAGGGCCATGAAGGAATGATGAAAATGGCGCGTCCTCTTTCTTTGGGGATGTTTGCCATGCTGCTGTTTTCTTTTATTGCGTTAAGTTGGGCGTTTTATACCAATGACTTTACGGTGGCCTATGTCGCCAGTAATTCCAACAGTGCCTTGCCTTGGTACTACCGCTTAACCGCAGTTTGGGGGGCGCACGAGGGCTCACTGTTACTGTGGGTGCTGATTCAGGCGCTTTGGACCGTGGCAGTGGCGGTATTTAGCCGCGGTATGCCGTTATCGTCAGTCGCGCGTGTGCTCGCCGTGATGGGCATGATATCGGTCGGCTTCTTGTTGTTTATTATCCTGACTTCGAACCCGTTTGACCGCACTCTGCCATACTTCCCTGTTGATGGCCGTGACTTGAACCCATTGTTGCAAGATCCTGGGCTCATTGTGCATCCACCTATTTTGTACATGGGGTATGTAGGTTTTTCGGTCGCCTTTGCTTTCGCCATTGGCTCATTGCTCGCGGGACGCTTAGATACCGCGTGGGCGCGTTGGTCGCGTCCTTGGACCACGGCTGCATGGCTTTTCTTAACCTTAGGCATCGCGCTCGGCTCTTGGTGGGCCTATTACGAGCTTGGCTGGGGCGGCTGGTGGTTCTGGGATCCGGTCGAAAACGCCTCATTTATGCCTTGGCTGGCGGGAACCGCTTTGATGCACTCCTTAGCGGTGACAGAAAAGCGTGGCACCTTTAAAGCGTGGACGGTATTACTCGCCATTTCTGCGTTCTCACTCAGCTTATTAGGGACATTCTTGGTACGCTCCGGGGTGCTGGTATCGGTGCATTCGTTCGCCTCCGATCCGGCGCGTGGCCTATTCATTCTTGGCTTTCTTGTGGTGGTGATTGGTGGCTCACTGTTGCTCTATGCTCTGCGTGCCTCCGAGATCAAAGGGCGAACCAAAGTGTCGTTCATTTCTCGTGAGAACGCCTTGTTGGTTAACAATACCTTGTTGATGACCGCGCTTGTGATTGTCTTGATTGGTACCTTATTGCCGCTTGTGCACAAGCAGTTGGGCCTTGGCTCAGTGTCGATTGGCGAGCCCTTCTTTAACTTCCTGTTTGCGTGGCTGATGCTACCGTTTGCCTTTTTCCTCGGCATTGGACCTTTGATTCGCTGGAAGCGCGACAAGCTGTCAACCTTAGCCAAGCCGATGCTCGTGAGTGGGATTGCGGCTGTCACTCTAGGCGTCGGTGCCATCGCAATCTTAGCGGACAGTTTCAAAGCGATGGCGGCAATGGGCGTAACCATGGCGCTGTGGATCACCTTCCTGCATGGCTATGAGCTTCACTTGCGTGCTACCCATCGTCATGCCTTTACGGTAGGGATTAAAAAACTGGGTCGCAGCCATTGGGCCATGGTGCTGGGTCATATCGGCCTTGCGATCACCATTATTGGGGTGGCAATGGTCGAGAATTATGACATTGAGCGTGATGTCAAAATGGCGCCGGGCAGCAGCGTCACTTTGCAAGGTTATACCTTTAAGTTTACGGACTTATCAGACAAGCAAGGACCTAACTACCAGGGTTACGTGGCCTCGTTTGATGTATACCGTGGTGATACCTTTATCAACCATTTGGATGCTGAAAAGCGGTTCTATTCCGTGCAGCGCTCGATGATGACAGAAGCCACGATTGATCGCGGCTTTACCCGTGATCTCTATATTGCCATGGGTGAAGAGCTGCCTGATGGCTCATGGGCAATGCGACTTTACTACAAACCCTTTGTGCGCTGGATTTGGTTCGGTGCCATTGTCATGGCATTGGGTGGTGCGTTAGCGATCAGCGATAAGCGCTACCGGTTTCGTCGCAAGCAGGCACCCAAACAGGAGGCCAGCGTATGAAGAAGTTACTTTGGTTTCTGCCACTCCTGGCTTTTGCGGCATTGGCGGGCTTTTTTGTCGCTCAACTCGACAACAACGCCAAAGGGGATGATCCGACCAAGTTAGAGTCAGTATTAGTGGGCAAGCCTGTGCCCGCTTTTCACCTTGAGGATCTACAAACCCCGAGCAAGGAGTATGACCAAGCCATTTTCACCGGCGAGCCACTGCTGCTGAACGTATGGGCCACCTGGTGTCCGACCTGCTATGCAGAGCACCAGTTTTTGAACAAACTGGCGGCACAAGGGGTGAAAATCATCGGACTCAATTACAAAGATGATCGGCAAAAAGCAATCAAATGGTTAAACAACCTGGGTAACCCTTATCAGATTAGTTTGTATGATGGCGATGGGATGTTAGGGCTGGATCTCGGCGTCTATGGCGCACCGGAAACCTTTTTGATTGATGCCAACGGCGTGATTCAGTACCGACACGTGGGTGATGTGAATGCACGTAATTGGCAAGAGACCCTCAAGCCAAAATTTGATGCATTGAAGGGGGCTGACAAATGAAGCGACTGATCCTGCTTGGCGCGTTGTGGCTAACCGCAAGCTTGGCATTTGCCAACGCGATTGACGTGTATAAGTTCGACTCTGCCGAGCAAGAAGCCCGTTTTCGCGCCCTGACCAGTGAGTTGCGTTGCCCCAAGTGTCAAAATAACAGCATTGCCGACTCCAACGCGGAGCTTGCGCAGGATTTACGCCAAAAAGTGCACCAAATGCTGCAGCAAGGGCGGACGGATGAGGAAATTCGCAGCTTTATGGTCGCGCGTTACGGCAACTTTGTAACGTACAACCCGCCTGTCACCGCATCAACTCTCATTTTGTGGCTTGCACCGGCGTTGGTGCTGATTTCTGGCGTGGGGGTGGTGATAGTGCGTAGCCGACGCGCTAAGCAGACCGTCAATCACGCCCTGAGCGATGAAGAGCAGCAACGACTCGATGCGCTGTTGTCATCGCCAGAACAAACCGATGCGTCGTCAAACGGCTCGTCAGCGACGAGCATCGATGAACAAGCGGAACAACCGGCGTCATCTGAGCATGCGTCAACCCAGCAAGATAAGGAGCCAAAATGATTGAGTTTTGGGGCGCGACCTTGGTGTTTTTTGTCCTTGGCGCAGTGATGTTTTTGTGGCCCCTTTGGCAAAAAAGTGAGCACGATCATCAAGGTAGCCGTGATGCACTCAACAAAGCCTTTTACTTTGATCGTGTAGAAGAAATTGAAGCGGAAAGTGCCGAAGGCTTAATCGATAATACGCGTGATCTGAGGCAGGATCTGCAGCAGTCATTGCTGGATGATATCCCAGAAAAAGAGAAAGCCAAGCAAGCGCGTCATTTGCGCCTGACGCCGATGCAGTGGGTGCCAGGTTTGGTTGTGTTGGCAGTGGTCAGCTTTGGCTTGTATGGCATTGAGGGTAGTGCCAATCAAGTGGCGCAGTGGCAGCAAACCGCCAAACAGTTGCCTGAGCTATCAAAGCGGCTACTCGAGGGTGAGAAGCCATTAACCAAACAAGAGATGCAAGATCTTACCTTGGCGTTGCGGACCCGGTTGCAGCATGAGCCGCAAGACAGCACCGGTTGGTTGTTGCTGGGACGAATTGGGCTAGCAAACCGAGACGGAGAGACCGCAAAAGAGGCGATGGAGAAAGCCTATGCCTTGGCACCTTCACAGCCTGATATTCAAGTCGGGCTGGCGCAAGCCTTGTTGTTTGCCGGTGATGAAGCAGACAGTGCCCGGGCGCAGAATTTATTAAAATCTGTGGTGAAAGCGGATCCCTTCAATCTACAGGCGATGTCTTTGCTCGCTTATCAAGCGTTCGAGCAAGGGCGATATCAAGACGCTATTGCCACGTGGAAGGCGATGAAAACTTTGATAGGCAGTGACGATCCGCGTAATCAAACGTTAGATCAGTCGATTGCGCGCGCAAACCTAGCCCTCAACAGCGCCGATGGCGCGAAAGTGGCGGTAACAGTGGTATTGGATCAGCAAGTGCAGTTACCCGAGGATGGTGTGGTGATTATTTCCGCGCATGCCTCGGCCGACTCACCGATGCCAATCGCGGCTAAGCGCCTACCGTTATCTAAGTTTCCCTTATCTGTGGACTTGGCAGACACTGACAGCTTGAATCCTAATCAGGCGTTATCCTCGCACGATAAGGTAGTGATTCGGGCGCGGATTGACCAAGATGGCGATGTGGGCACCAAAGAAGGTGACTGGGTCGGGCAAAGTGATGCGGTGCGTCTAGGCAGCCACGCAGAACTGGTTATCGACAAACAGCAATAACCAAGACAAAATAGTTATCATTGTTAGCAAGGCTGGGCATTCCCAGCCTTTCATTGTGTAGAGGAATCCCATTTGATGTGGAAACGTCTGTGTTTGATGGTGGCGGTACTCGGCCTGTTATCCGGTTGTGTATCACGTCCGCCAGGTGCAGAGCCGCACCCAGAAGACCCGTTAGAAGGCTTTAACCGTGCGATGTGGACGGTCAACTACGACTATCTGGATCCCTATGTGGCGCGTCCTGTTTCAATCGCTTATGTTGATTACGTGCCAAGCCCCGTGCGCACTGGGATTTCTAATTTTTTGGGCAACCTCGAAGAGCCCGCCAGCATGTTGAATAGTTTGATCATGCTGGAAGGCGAGAAAGCCGCGACCCATTTTAACCGCTTTTGGATCAACACCTTGTTTGGGTTAGGGGGCTTGATTGACATCGCGTCAGCGGCTGATATTCAAAAATATGATCAGCGCGAATTTGGTGATGCCATCGGTCACTATGATGTGGGCACGGGCGCGTATATTATGCTGCCTGGCTATGGGCCTACCTCAGTGCGAGAAGGCGCGGGCGAAGTCGTTGATGGCCTGTACCCGCCGCTGGCGTTACTTACCCTGCCGCAGTCGGTTTTAAAATGGGTGTTTGATGGGATGGAGTCGCGCGCCGCGTTAGTGTCTCAGGAGTCGCAATTGGACAATTCGCCAGACCCTTATGCGTTTGCCCGCGACGCTTACCTGCAAAATCGCCGTTATCGCGCCAAAGGGGACGAGGCATTGGAGCAACAACCCGCTTTGGATGATGAGTTTCTCGATGACTTTATCGATGATATCGATGCCGCCCCGTAAATCAGCGTAAGCGGGTCAGGTAAAACGCGATAAAACACACCACGGCCAAAGCCGTGGTGTGTTTGTTAGATAAGGCGTGATGCTTAGAAACGATAGCTGGCTTGCACGCCAACTAACCACACATTACCTGTGGTCTCGCCTTCAAAATTACCGCCAAACGCAGAGCCTGATTTGTCGGACTCAATGCCATCACGCGGCTCTTTCACCGGGGCATCTTTGGCAAACACATAGGTAAACGCGGCATCCAGCGTTAGCTTGGAGGTCACGTCATAGCCGGCGCCCACGCTCAACCAGATCCGGTCAGTCTCTGGGATGGTCAGAGTACGGTTTTTATCGCTCACTGCCGAGGTATCGTAGGCAACGCCTGAGCGCAACGTCAGTTTTTGATCCCACTGGTAGGTGGTGCCGATGGCCAAGCGATAGTTATCTTCCCAGTTTTCCACTTTCACCATCTTTGGATCGCTAGAAAGGGAGGGAATGTTCGCCTCGAGTTTGTCAAAGCTGCTCCATTCGGTCCAGTTAATACTGGTGTGTACTGCCCACTGTTCAGTCAGCTGATGCAACGAAGAGAACTCGGCGGTAGCGGGGAGGGTGAGATCCATACTGCCTGAATAGTGATTGCCACTCAGATAATCTGCTCCAGAAAGTTGACCTTTTTGAATCGCTGCTAGGTTGTAAGTTAGTCCTTCTGCATGCCCATCTAATGTCAGGTTTACCTCAGAGCGATAGTTAACGCCAACACGGTGCATATCATTGATGTCGTACACGGCCCCCAATTGCCAACCCCAAGCACGGTCATCCCCTTCCATGTATTTTAGAGTGCTGTGTGCAGGAACAGGGCTGCCAGCAAGTGCGCCTGCGCTGGTAGGTAGTTTAGAATCTGTACTACTCTTGGCGCCAATACTCCCTTCTCCCAACACATAACGGATACCGGCACCGAGGCGTAATTGCTCGGTGGCTTTCCAAGCGATATTAGGGTTGATTTCAAAGGTCGTCACCGCCGCTTCGTTACCAAACTGGGTACCCGTGAAGTCATTGCCCAACTCGGTTTCCATGCCAAAGTTGGTCGCCAGAGCGAGGCCAGCGGTCAAGCGATCGTCGATTTGATGGGCAAAATAGAAATTAGGGATCACGGCATCATGGGCAACATCATCGGTTGACGTTGCAGTCTTTTTACCATTCGAGATGTTTGTGTTTGTCCCATCAATATCAACGTTGGGGTTCACGTAGATGCCACCGGCTGATACTTGCGTATCGGCAAGGTAGCTTAATAGCGCAGGGTTACGAAATTGCGCACTGGCGTTATCCGCCATGGCCGCTTCCCCTGCGAAAGCGCGGCCAAGGCCGGTCGCTGAGGTTTCTGCGAGCTGAAAACCGGCACTGTGTGCGGTGGTGGAAAGAGAGCCGAGCGCGGTGGCGACGGCAAGATAAACGATCTTATTATTTTTCATCTGCTTACTTGTTCGCTGTATAAAGGGAGGCCTAGAGTAAAAGCTCGCGTGCGTAAATCAATTTATCGCTACGATAAAGGGTAAAAACAAAATAATGAAACAATAAAAATAGCATTATTAGTATTTTTATCTATAGGATTGGCGAGCATTTAAGCGACGAGGGATGAATTCAGCGAACACCTGTTACACATTACCAGGCGAAAAGTCATTGGTACGGAAGGAAAAATCGCAGCGCGCGCCCTCTCTGTCTACCGAGAGGGCGCACAATGAGTGGCTAGATCGCTTGGGGCGTGAGTTGCTGTTGCAGTTGCTCGGCAATGGGGGCGGCGGGGCTTTTCGCCTCACCGACCACAATCACGCTCGCCGATTGCACGGGGCGGCTGACGGCTTGCATTTTTCCGTCACTTTTCTGCGCGGGCGCCTGACTGGCTGACGGGACTACAAACACTGTATACGCTTGTCCATCACTCTCCATGACCATGTGCAACGCATGTTGATCCCCAAAACTACAATGGTTGATGTAAGTGACCTCGCCGGGGAGAGCATTAAAAGCTTTGCCAAACGGCTGTAGTTTGGCATTGACTTGCTCAATGGTTGCTCCTTCGTTAATGCCTTCTATAAAGGCATGTTCGTGATAATAGTGCGCTAATGCCGTTTGATTAAGGTCCAGCGTGGCACTGCCCCAGTTAAACTGACCAAGTGCAATACCAAACACAAAGGCAATCGAGGCGGCAATGGCGAGATGCCAGCGTGGGCGTTTGACTCCTTGTTCCACATCGGTGGTTTGCGAAAACAAAATTTTATCGGGCAAATCCTCCGGTACTTCCACGCGAAGCGCCTGGTCGATTTTGCTGTCCAACTCGGCGATATCGTCCGCATAGCCTTGGTGACGTTCAGACTCGGCCTTGGCGGCTTGCAACTCAGGATCGGTATCATAAGGGTCTGCAAGTAGGCGGCGGCGAAATTCAAGATCGTCCATACTGTTGGCCTCCTGAAGTTGCGGTGGTGTCCAGTGCTTCTTTAAGTTGAGCGCGAGCGCGAAAGAGGCGAGTCATCACCGTGTTTTTGTTTAAGTCCAAGATTTGGGCGATTTCGTCGCCACTAAAGCCGGCAATCACCTGCAAGACCAAGGGCTCACGATATTCCGGTGATAAAGCGGCAATTTGTCGGTGTAGCCAGCGCTGCTCCATGGACGCTTCTTCGCTGGGGCGGGTTTTGTCTTCCAGTTCGCCATCGTCAACGTCCACATGGTCAAACTGCTTACGTTCGAAGCGTCTTGCATTCTCTCGGCGCAAAATGGTGATGAGCCAGGCTTTGGCTGCCTTGTCATCTTGCAAGCTGTCTAACGAGCGCCAAGCGCGTAAGCAGGTTTCTTGCACCAAATCTTCCGCGATATGCGGATCTTTTGCTAACCAGTAGGCATAGCGGTAGAGGTCACGGTGCCATGCGCGCACCAATGCCTCGTATCGTGCTTGTCGGGTCATACCGGATGAGCCTTTGTCCATGGGTTGCATCAGTCTATAGAGACCGAGTGATTTGTTATTTTATTTCATCTTAGGTGAAAAATCGGCACAAGTTTGATCTGTTTCAATATTAAAACACCGCAAGTCGGTAAAGTGACTCCTGTCGTTATCGGCCATGTGTCGACACTCGTGAGGTTGAGTGAACGGCGTTTCCTTTTTGAATGATATGACTTTCTGTTCGGATCTGGGTGCGGGAAAAGCACTGCACACTTCCCAGATTATCGTTTTGCTTTCCAATATTTTGGGGCCTGCGTTCGCGCAAGGCCCCTTTTTTTATTTTTCTTTTTGCTTCTTCGTTTGTTTACCATGAACCATTATGGTGGCACTGGTAGCGGATCTGTGCGCCTGTTGGCAATCTTACCAATCAATTAAAACGGATGTTTTAAGCTGGTAACAATTTGGTTACACTCGTGGTCAGACCTGTAGAACATCCTAAGGAGCAGTGATGACGTCTCAGCAACACCTCAAAACCAGCAATGGTGATCGCATTGCTATTGTGTCTGGGCTACGCACACCCTTTGCCCGCCAATCAACCGCTTATACTGATGTGCCGGCGGTGGATCTCGGCAAAATGGTGGTACAAGAGATGCTCAACCGAAGCAGTATTTCCCCGAAAGAGATTGATCAAGTGGTGTTTGGACAGGTAGTGCAAATGCCTGAAGCGCCAAACATCGCTCGCGAAATCGTGCTGGGTACCGGCATGGATATCCACACCGATGCCTACAGTGTCACACGTGCCTGTGCGACCAGCTTTCAAGCGGTCGCCAATGTGGCAGAGAGCATGGTCGCAGGCAATATCCAGGTGGGGATTGCTGGTGGCGCGGATTCATCATCTGTATTACCCATCGGCGTTAGCAAAAAACTGGCGCGGACATTATTGGATTTAAGCAAAGCGAAAACCATGAGCAAGCGATTAAAGCTGCTCAGTAAGCTTTCAGTGAAAGATCTGGCACCGGTTCCGCCTGCGGTGGCTGAATATTCGACGGGGCTGAGCATGGGGCAAACGGCTGAGCAAATGGCAAAGTCGCATCAGATCCCACGTAAAGAGCAAGATGCGTTGGCGCTGCGCTCCCATCAACTGGCGAGCAAAGCTTGGGATGAAGGCTTGCTCAGTGATGAAGTGATGACTGCCTATCCTGAGCCCTACAAAGCCTGGATTGCACAAGATAATAACCTGCGTCCTGACTCCACGCTAGAAGACTACGCCAAGCTGCGGCCAGCGTTCGACCGCAAGCATGGCTCGGTCACAGCAGCGAATAGCACGCCGCTTACCGACGGCGCGGCTGCGGTATTGATGATGCCAGAAAGTCGCGCGAAAGCATTAGGGCTTGAGGTGCTCGGTTACATTCGCTCGTATGCGTTCTCCGCCATCGGGGTGGAAAAAGACATGCTGATGGGCCCTTCTTATGCCACACCACTTGCGCTTGATCGCGCGGGTATTTCTCTCGCGGATTTAACCTTGATTGATATGCACGAGGCGTTCGCCGCGCAAACCTTGTCTAATGTGAAAATGTTCGCCTCTGATACGTTTGCGCGTGAGCATTTAAACCGTGACCGTGCGATTGGTGACATCGATATGGATAAATTCAACGTGTTAGGGGGGTCAATCGCCTATGGTCACCCCTTTGCCGCGACAGGTGCACGGATGATCACCCAAACCTTACGTGAATTAAAACGTCGTGGCGGCGGTTTAGCATTGAACACAGCCTGTGCAGCAGGTGGCCTAGGCGCAGCAATGATTTTGGAGGCAGAATAATGACCACAGAAACCCAACAAGCCTTTCATTTAACGGTTGCTGAAAACCAAATCGCCTGGCTGACCATAGATGTGCCGGGTGAGAGCATGAATACACTGCAGGCAAGCTTTGTCGAGGGCGTTTCCGCGGTATTAGACCAACTCGAAAATGATAAAAACGTCAAAGGGCTAGTGATTCATTCGGGTAAACCCGATAACTTTGTGGCTGGTGCGGATGTGCGCATGCTCGAAGCCTGTGACAGCGCCGAGCAAGCCCGCGATATTGCCGCGCAAGGTCAAGCTCTATTTTCACGCATTGAGACGCTGCCATTTCACGTGGTGGCGGCGATTCATGGCCCTTGCTTAGGTGGTGGGCTTGAACTCGCGCTGGCCTGTCATAGCCGTGTGGCCACAGACTGGGATAAAACTCGCCTTGGTCTGCCAGAAGTACAATTAGGCTTATTGCCAGGGTCGGGCGGTACACAGCGATTGCCACGTCTTATCGGCGTGCCAGACGCTCTGGATATGATGCTAACCGGCAAACAGTTACGTGCCAAAAAAGCGAAAAAGCTGGGTGTGGTGGATGATTGTGTGCCGGATACCGTTTTGCTCGACGTGGCCGAGCAGCTGGCGCAGAAATCGAAACCAAAACGCCACCGTAGCTGGCAAAGTTGGATGCTGAATGGCAATGCGGTCGGGCGTAATATCGTCTTTGATCAAGCGGGCAAAAAAGCGCGAGCGAAAACCCGTGGTAATTACCCCGCCGCTGATGCCATTTTATCTGTGGTGAAAAAGGGGCTCGATAAAGGCTTGAAAGCCGGATTTGAGGAAGAAGCACGCCAGTTTGGTGAGCTGGTGATGACGTCGGAGTCTAAAGCGCTACGTAGCATCTTCTTCGCCACTACCGCGATGAAAAAAGAAAACGGGGCTGATGCTGAGCCGGGTGATATTAGTCGTATTGGTGTGCTTGGCGGTGGCTTGATGGGCGCCGGGATCGCGCATGTTTCGGTCGCGAAGGCCGGTTACCCGGTACGCGTGAAAGATGTGAGCGAAGATGGCATATTGAATGCGCTACGCTACAGCTACAAATTGCTGGACAAAAAGCGCAAGCGCAAACAGCTTAGCAAAGCCGAGTTGCAAGCCACCATGATGCAGCTATCGGGTGATACACAGGCGACAACCCTCTCTAACTCGGATGTGGTGATCGAAGCGGTATTTGAAGATTTATCGCTTAAACACCGCATGGTCGAGGAGATGGAGTCAATCACAGGTAACGACGCTATTTTTGCTACCAATACCTCGTCATTACCGATTCATCAAATCGCTGAGGGTAGCCAGCGCCCAGAAAACATTGTGGGCTTGCACTACTTTAGCCCGGTAGAAAAAATGCCGCTGGTGGAGGTGATCCCCCATAAAAACACCAGTGATCAGACGATTGCGACTGTGGTTAAGCTGGCGCGTCAGCAAGGTAAAACGCCGATTGTGGTCGGTGATAGCGCAGGCTTTTACGTTAACCGGATCCTTGCCCCTTATATGAATGAGGCCGCGCGTGTGTTGTTGGCAGGCGAAACGATTGAACATATCGATACCGCGCTATTGGACTTTGGTTTCCCTGTTGGGCCAATCACTTTGCTTGATGAGGTGGGCATTGATATTGGCGCTAAGATAGCGCCTATCCTGACGCAAGAGCTGGGTGAGCGTTTTGAAGCGCCAGATGTCTTCGATGTGCTGCTGAATGATGACCGCAAAGGACGTAAAACAGGTAAGGGCTTCTATCGCTACGATGCCAGCAAAAAAGGCAGCAAGGCCAAGCAGGTGGATAAGAAAGTTTATAGCTTGCTGAATATCACCCTAAACGCCCAGTTGTCCGGTCATGAGGTGGCGCAACGTTGTGCATTAATGATGCTCAATGAAGCGGCTCGTTGCCTCGATGAGGGCGTGATTCGCTCTGCGCGTGACGGTGATATCGGTGCGATTTTTGGTATCGGTTTCCCGCCGTTCTTGGGTGGACCTTTCCGCTATATGGACCATATCGGCATCGACCGTGTGGTCAACTTGCTCAACGAGCATCAAAATCGTTATGGTGAGCGCTTTGCACCCTGTGAGCGTTTAACCGTGATGGCCAAAGAGGGACAGGTGTTTTATCCCGAGGGGTAAGGCAACGCAAGTGGAAGATACGAGGGCAGCCAGTGGCTGCCCTTTCTGTTTGCTGGGCGCTCAGTCTTCACTACGCTGACATAACGCGCGGAAGGCTGCGATGTCCGCAATCGGATAGGTCCCATCTAGGTGCGCGTCTTGTTGATGGTCGGTCCCGCAACTGTGCATCACTAACCTATCTGCGGTTCTCGGTTTGAGTGTGTTGACCACAAACCGCACCATATCCGCGCGGCTGAGTGTCGCCATCGCCTCCGCAACCTGCTCGCGACGTTGGTATTGATAGTCTTTGTTGCCAATACTGATCCAGTAACGTTGAGCGCGGGCGCGCAGGTTATTATCCGGCTCTCTCACTTGTGCCAATAAGCTTTGTTTACTGCTTTGCCAGCGCGCTTCTGTCATTTCCAACAGCACCATGAAAAAGGCATTCAGAAAATCATCAATCGCTGCCATTAACTGGTTAGGACCTGCCATAGGGGACTGGACATAAAAAATCAGTCCAGGGTGGCGGTTTAGCGGTAAGTTATTCGCCCCAACCATATAGCCTAATTGCTGTTTGGTGCGCAATTCGTTGAAAAAGGTCGCCGACATCAGGTGGTTAGCCAAGGTATAGGTTGCCACCGCTTTAGGATCGGTCGATGGACTTTGGTAATACACTAAAAGCGCTGATTCAGCATGCGCAAGAGGGCGCTCAAAACTGACGGTGCCGACGCCCTCAAGTAAGGTCAACGGACGCACAGACTCCTGATACGCTTGCCCTTGCACGCGCAAACTGTCTTTGACGGTTTCTGCCAAGGCCTTGGCATGATGGCGGTGCCAATTACCATACACAAACATATCGACATGCAAGGTGGCAAGCATGGCATCGACAAAGTCAGGTAAGTCACTCAGGGTCACCGTCTCTAATGCCGCTAAAAGAGCGTGGTACGGTGGGTTATTAGGCTGAAGTAGCCCGGTCATGCTGTTATATAATTGGCTCAGCGGCTTATTCTTTTCTGCGTTTTCCCAGCTGCGTTGCAGCTGCGCTTTTATGGTCTCGAAGCGCTCAGGGTTGAAACTGCGCTGAGAGAAGGTTTTCAAGATAAGTTCGAGCAATAGCGGCTGTTTGTCATTGAAGCCACTAAGTGTCAGCGTCACCCCACCTTGGTGCGCGTATAAATTGTAATTTATTCCCGCAATTTCAGCCTGATAGGCTTGCTCATTCAGGGCTTCGAGTAACATTTCGACACTTAAGCGGGTCATGACAATGTTTTTCACCGTCGCCACGGCATGTGGGCTATCTATGGCGATATAGATATGGCCTTTGGGCACGCTAAAGTGTGACTCTTGGCCATGCCAGAGGCGAAAGCCAGGCAGCTCTTCAATCAAGCTTGGCTCCTCGCTGGCGTCTTGCTCGATAGCTATTGGGTGCAGGGCATCAGCAATATATGGGTTGGGGTCAGGCAGTGTCAGTACCGGTGAAATGTAATCCGTTTTCCATTTGGCAATTTGTTGCGCAGAAAACCGTTTCACCGCGTAAGGCGTGTGATACCAATCGGCGCGCTGATCGTAATGTTGCCCTTTGGCAACCAGCATCACGCGAAGGTTATCGACGCTCATATGTTGCAGCATGGCTTGAATCTGGTGGCGATCGAACCCTGTCATCATGTAGTCGCCGTACAGAAGATCGGTTGGCGCATAATGCTGCATGTTCATTACCAAATGACTGACGGTATCAATAGGGCGCTGTGGGTCTTGATAATGAAATGCCAGCTCTTGGACTTGCCGTTTTTCTTGATAGCGCCAAGGTTGTAATCCATCGCGCCGAATGAGGGCAATGGTTTGAAAAACATAGGTAATAATATCGTCGAGATGGCTCAGCCCTAATGGCGTCAACGAAAAGCCGAGGGTAAATTCACGAAAATCTCGCCCGCTGATCCCACCACCTGCAGACAAGGTGTTGATATAGCCTTTGTTTTTTAATAGTGACATCAAACTCCCAGGTCCTTCATAACCCAGTAAGTGGGCAATGTAAGACAAAGGCTTAGTGCGGTATTGCTCGGGGCTCTCAGGGACAGAAAACGCCAAGGTGAGCTTACGAACCTCTTTTAAAGGTTCAATCGTCACCCATTGATGCTGCTCACTCTTGGTGACCAGGGGCGCATTGATGGCAAGTTCAGGATAGTGATGGTTGGCAATGGTGGAAAAATACTGTTTCGCGAAGCGCTCAAGCTCATCCAATGACTGTGGCCCGGTCAATGCCAGTGTCATGAGATTGGCGCTATAGTTAGCTCGGTAAAAGGCGATGAGATCATCACGTACATTGGAATCATCACGATCCGCGAGCGTCTCGACACTGCCAACGGAGAACTTGGCAAACGGATGGTTAGGATTGATGGTTTCTTTGTGAACTTGATAGATACGTCGCACGTCGTCATTGAGCTTCATGCGATACTCGGCGTCGACCGATTGGCGTTCTTTATCTACGGCATCGGCATCAAAACGGGGTGAAATGAAAAAGGCGCTGAAGCGATCTAAGCTTGCCGCGAACTGGCTGGGGCGAATATCGAAAAAGAAGGTGGTGTGCTCGGTGCCTGTCCACGCATTATTGTGGCCACCATGCTGGCTAATAAAGCGCTGAAAGTCACCGATGACGGGGCACTGATCCGTCCCCAAAAAAAGCATATGCTCGAGAAAATGCGCCAGCCCTTGTCGCTCGACTGGGTCGTGAAAGTGACCGACATTCACCGACAGTGCCGCGGCACTGCGATGCGCATGTGGGTCATTCACCAATAAGACACGTAATGCGTTAGGAAGCGTGATATAACGGTAGTGTTTATGGTCGTTAGGGCTGACGTGCACAAGCATCTCACTATCAGAGTAAATAAGTTAGTAGTAAGTATGACTACCAGTGACCAGAGTCGCAAACCACTTATTTGGTCTTTTGCGGATCATCTTGATAGCATGCAGCCAATCTTGGCATATGAATGTGGGTATTAAGGCGATGAAATTAATCATAATGCGTCATGGCGAAGCGCAAGCATTTGCAGCCAGTGATAGCGACCGCGCGCTCACGGCCAATGGTGAGCAACAGAGCAAACAGATGGCGACGTGGCTGAACCAGCAATTGGATGGGCAAGGGATTGATAAAGTGCTGGTGAGCCCTTACTTACGTGCGCAGCAAACCTGGCAGGTGTGTGCGCCTTTGTTACCCGATGCAAAAGAGGTGATCACAGAAGAAGAGATCACCCCTTTTGGGCAAAGTGATCGTGTCTATGATTACCTGAATGCAATGATAGAGGTTGAGAAACTTGACGTGGTCTTGGTCGTCTCTCATCTGCCTTTAGTCGGATACCTTACCAACGAGTGGGTGCAAGAAGGGCAACCGCCGATGTTTGCCACGTCAGCCATGGCGTTGATTGAGGTCGATGTCACCAACCAACAGGCGTCGCTGAGTGCGCATATGTCGCCACGACAGCTTTTAAACTCGTAATCGGTAGAAAGTGCTTGACGCGCTTCTGTCTCTTTAGCGACAGGTTGCTTTAGCGCTCGGGCACTTCTATCAGCACCAACAAGGCGCCATCCCCCCCAAACTCCCTTGGCGCTTGGTGAAACGCCATCACATTAGGGTGCTGTGCCAGCCACAGTGGAATTTTGTCTTTGAGTACCCGTTTACCAATCCCATGCATCACACTGGCGCAACGAGTGCCGTCTTTCACACAGGCCGCGAGCATCGCCCCCAGCTCTCGCTTGGCTTCTGTCTGGGTCATTCCGTGTAAATCGAGGTAGATATCGGGCACATACACACCACGACGAAGCCGCTTGACCTCGTATTTAGAGACATCCTGACGGGCGTACTGCATTGGACCCGATTCATTGAGCAGCGGCTCGAACTCATCGGAAAAGTAAAATGCACGATCGCTACTCTGTCGCTCAAACTGACGTTGTTTGCGCGTCTTGGTCGTCTGGCGTTGTGGTGGGTTTATGGTATCCTGCTTCAACTTTTTTGCGCCTTTGACGGCATCACGGAATAGCGCCAAGTCCTCTTCCGTCATCGATGGTTTTTTGCTCATAAAAAACTGTCCCCGAGGTGATGACCTGAATTGTACATTCAGCTAGCTCAAAATGCTGCTTATTGTACTGACCTCGCGTCAAAGGGCGACCCCCAATTGCATGAAGCCGATGGAGGCCAATGTGGATACGATTTTTACTGAAGAGGTGGTCAGCGAGTTACATACGCTGCAAGATATGCTGCGCTGGACCGTCAGTCGTTTCAATGCGGCAGGCTTGTTTTATGGCCACGGCACCGACAACGCGTGGGATGAGGCGGTACAGCTGGTGTTACCGACACTCTACTTGCCGATTGATGTGCCCTCAGAGACGCGCTTTTCGCGTCTGACCACCAGTGAAAAGCATCGTATTGTTGAGCGTGTCATTGCACGTATCAATGATAAAACACCGGTTGCCTATCTGACCAACAAAGCGTATTTCTGTGGCTTAGAGTTTTTTGTCGACGAGCGCGTGCTCGTTCCACGTTCACCGATAGGTGAGCTTATCCAGCAAGAATTCGCTGGCATCTTGCCTCACCCTCCTCGCCGGATTATGGATTTATGTACGGGCAGTGGCTGTATCGCTATTGCTTGTGCCTATGCGTTCCCAGAGGCAGAGATCGATGCGGTGGATATTTCCACCGATGCGCTGGATGTCGCTGAAATCAATATTCAGGATCATGGCTTGGAAGAGCAAGTGATCCCGATGCGGTCGGATTTGCTTAAAGATGTCCCGCAAGATAAATACGATTTAATCGTAAGCAACCCACCCTACGTCGATGCGGAAGATATGGACGACTTACCGGACGAGTTTCGCCATGAACCTGAGCTGGGGCTTGCCGCCGGCACGGATGGGTTGAAACTGGTGCGTCGGATGCTTGCCAATGCACCCGATTATCTGACAGACGATGGCGTGTTGGTGTGTGAGGTTGGTAATTCGATTGTGCATATGCAAGAGCAATACGGTCATTTGCCTTTGCAGTGGATTGAGTTCGAAAACGGCGGTCATGGTGTGTTTATGATCAGCCGCCAAGATCTCGTTGCGTGTGCGGATGAATTTGCCCTTTATCGCGACTAGAGGCAGTACCCGCCGATCATGATATAAAGCCAGCCTCGTGCTGGCTTTTTAGTCTCTAACACTTGCAGTCGCTCCGTTGCTCACCTGGATTTTCTTTGCGTATTTGATTGCTTTATGGTTAATTGCTAACAAAGTACGCAAAAATACAACAATGCCCATCAGGCAAGTAGAGGAAGGCATGGCAGGCAACACGATAGGACAGATATTTCGCGTCACGACCTTTGGAGAAAGCCACGGCGTTGCGTTGGGGGCGATTATTGACGGCTGCCCACCGGGGTTAGCATTGACTGAAGCGGACATGCAGCATGATCTCGATCGCCGTCGTCCCGGGACGTCGAAATACACCACTCAGCGCCGTGAACCGGATGCGGTGAAAATCCTTTCTGGGGTCTTTGAGGGCCAAACCACGGGAACATCGATTGGCTTGATGATCGAAAACACCGATCAGCGCTCCAAAGATTATTCCAAAATCAAAGATGTGTTTCGCCCTGGGCATGCAGACTATACCTATCACCATAAATATGGCATCCGCGATTACCGCGGGGGCGGCCGTTCATCGGCAAGAGAGACGGCGATGCGTGTCGCCGCAGGCGCGGTGGCTAAAAAATACCTCGCGCAAGTGCACGGCATTCAAGTGCGAGCTTACTTGGCGCAAATGGGCGAGGTGACCATCGATACCGTCGATTGGGCGCAAGTTGAGCAAAACCCTTTCTTTTGCCCGGATGTGAACAAACTAGAGGAATTGGATGCGCTGATCCGTCAACTGAAAAAAGACGGAGATTCAATCGGTGCCAAGCTCACCGTGGTGGCAGAAAACCTTCCTGTCGGCCTTGGTGAGCCGGTGTTTGATCGCTTAGATGCGGACATTGCCCATGCGTTAATGGGAATTAACGCGGTGAAAGGGGTCGAAATTGGAGATGGTTTTGATGTGGTGAATCAGCGTGGCAGTGAGCATCGTGATGAAATTCACCCTGACGGCTTTGCCTCAAACCATGCGGGAGGCATTCTTGGTGGGATCGCATCAGGCCAGCCACTAGTGGCACATTTAGCGCTCAAACCCACCTCTAGCATTACCGTGCCGGGCAAGAGTATTGATGTTCACGGTGAATCTGCGGATGTGGTGACGCGTGGTCGTCATGACCCGTGTGTGGGGATCCGCGCCGTGCCGATTGCCGAAGCCATGGTGGCGATTGTGCTGATGGACCATTTGCTTCGTCACCGCGGCCAAATGGGCGCATAGCGATATCCCAAACGTTTCATCTTCTTTAACCCCATCTGTCGTTTTGGATAGTTGGGGTGTTGTTATTGTTTAAGATTATGACCCACAATTATCACGACTTGATCCAACTTTTTAACCAATCCTTTCTTGCTTCTTTCAATACTGAGCTGGTGCGTGGCGGGGATGAGCCTATTTACTTACCTGCTGATGCCGATCATCCTCATCATCGTGTGATTTTTGCGCGCGGCTTTTTTGCCTCGGCATTGCACGAAATTGCACACTGGACCATTGCCGGTGAGCAGCGTCGTCAATGGGAAGATTATGGCTATTGGTATCACCCGGATGGCCGTGACGCTGACACGCAAGCCGCCTTTGAGGCCGTCGAAGTGAAGCCACAGGCGATTGAATGGATCCTCTCTGCAAGCTGTGGATTTCGGTTTCAAGTGAGCTGTGACAATTTAAGTGGTGTTGAGCCCGATCGCCACGCGTTTACTGAGAAAGTTCGGCAACAAGTCGTACAGTATGTCTCTGATACCGCGACAAGCACCGCTTTGCCCGTGCGCGCCAAGCAGTTTTCTGATACCTTGCGAGACTTTTATGGTGTTGCGCCGTTGACGCCAGATACCTTTACGTTGCCAAGCCAAGGTTAAAAAGATGAAAGTTCAAGACTATGAAACACGCATTTTAGCGTTAATCGATGAGATGGTGGAAACCGCCTCAGACGATGAATTGTTTGCCAGTGGCTATTTACGTGGCCACGTTTCTTTAGCGGCAGCGGACTGTGAGTTGGAGGGGGTTGATGAGGTGTCAGCATTGAAAGCGCGCGTCGATGCCAGTCTCAATGATAATGCCAGTGAGCTGTCACCCGGCGACCAACGTCTCGTTGGGGCGCTGTGGGATTTATTGCAACAGCAAGTGGAAAAAGACGCGTAACACACTGTTTTAAATGGGACACTAAGCGGTATCGCAAACGGTACCGTGTAGCAAAAGAAAGCCATCGCCTCGGTGATGGCTTCTTTGTTGGCCGTGACGCGCTATAGTGTTTTACCTTTTAGCAGCTTACGAACCCACATCCGTCCTGGGTGCAGCGTGTCTAGGACCGACTGAGGTAAAGGTAAAGGCTCGTCACAAAGCTGAGCTGCTAGCACTTCTGCCGCCAATGGCGCTGAAGTGAGGCCGCGAGAGCCGAGCCCCAGTAAGCAAAACAACCCGGAGTAAACGGGAACGGCGTTCGCTTTTTCTTTGTCTTTTTGCAAGGTTTGGTAGGCAGACACCAAGGCGTCGTAATCACACACGTTG
The DNA here is from genome assembly GCF_005280275.1 of Salinivibrio kushneri. Lineage (NCBI taxonomy): Bacteria > Pseudomonadati > Pseudomonadota > Gammaproteobacteria > Vibrionales > Vibrionaceae > Salinivibrio > Salinivibrio kushneri. The sequence goes on along the minus strand of NZ_CP040021.1, from coordinate 2,044,875 downwards.
CCCACAAAAGGTAAATGGTCGCGACTGGCACAGCGCACGCCAACGCGTCCGTCTTCCGCCAGAGGCACCGCGTGTGCCCAGTCTGTATCGACACAATTGGTTAAGCGCTGTTGATTTTCAAGCTGATCGGCGGCTTGGAACCCTACGTCCGCATTATTGCGACGATAGCTGGCCCCTAGACAATGCTCGCCCGCCTGATTAGCTGGGGTTAAATAGCCCTCGAAACACAATACAGTGCTGAGCTTACTGAGTTCGGTATTGGTGGGCACATGGCTGACTTGGCCGCGCACCGGATAAACGGGAATAGGCTGTGTTTGGCTGAAGCTATCTGCTTGGTGGCCGTTGGCGATCACCACATTTGGGTGGTGAACCTCACCCATGCTGGTCTCGAGTGTCCAACCATTGTTCGATTGTGTTAGCGCTCTCACGGGACAATCAAAATGGGCACGTAGCTGTCCGCTGGCAATGGCTTTATCTATTACACCCGCGGTAAACTGTTGTGGGCTTATCCAACCGCCAAGCGGATAAAACACGCCGGCATGCCCGGTTTCTAAGCCGACCTTCTCGCTCACGCCATCGGCGTCTAACGGCGTGACCAATGCCTCAGGGAAGGCGCCATCGGCCATCTTAGCAAGTTTAGCGGCACTCTTGTCGTCGTAACCCAGCTGTGTCACCCCACACCAGTCGTGCTCAAAAGCGATGCCTTGAGCGTTTTGTTGTTGAACAAACTGTCGTGAAAACAAAAAGGCGGGGGCAAAAAACTGACTTAAATTATCGTTATTGCCATTTAAAAGCGGATAAATGGCGCCTTGATGGTTCCCTGATGCGCCAGCAGCCGGGCGCGGGTCTTGGCAATACAGCGTGACTTGCTTGCCCCGTTGCAGCAATGCGGTGATCAAGGCGGCACTGGCAATGCCGCCGCCAATAATGGCGATGTCGTCCGCTGTTGAAGCGGGTGTGCGGGCATACCATGGTGAGTAGCTGGCATGGGCTTGGCGAGCAGGCAGTGCACCTGCCAACATGTCTCGCTTGTGGCCAAAACCTTTCACCTTTTTCATTTCAAAACCGGCCTCGATAAGGCCACGACGCACAAAGCCAGCGGCGGTAAAGGTGGCGCAGGTGCATTGCTCGCGTGCAAGTCGTGCCATGCCATTAAACAAATCTTGGTTCCACATCTCTGGGTTTTTGCTTGGGGCAAAGCCGTCTAAATACCAAGCATCCACCACCCCCTCAGGGCCTGTTGGCACTTGTGGTAACCAATCTTTAATATCACCAAACCACAAATCGAGTGTAATCTGACCTTGAGCCAACACGATTCGTTGACAACCAGCTAACGGCACAGGGTAGTCGGCGCGTAGCCGTTCAGCATAGTGTGCCAGCTCTGGCCAAGCTTGATGTGCACGGGCGAGATCCTCTACTGTCAGGGGGTACTTCTCAAAACTGATAAAGTGAAGCTGGGTCACGGGTGCGTTTGGATGGGTTTGACGGAACTGCTCGAAAGCCGCCCAAGTGGCCAGGAAGTTGAGCCCAGTGCCAAAGCCGGTTTCCGCAATCACAAACCGGGATGATGTGGCAGTTTGCCAACGTGCGGGAAGTTGGTTTTGTTCGATGAACACGTAGCGGGTCTCGGCCAAACCGTCGTGATTGGAAAAGTAGACGTCATCAAACTGTTCCGCGACGGGGGTGCCCGTGTCATTCCAGCTGATTTTTGCGTGGTCGATCGAGGGAGTGCTCACAAATGCCTCTTACACAGGAAAGGAAAAAGCAAATTGTACTGGCTCAAAGGAAAGCTGACCACTTATCAGCTTCAAAAACGCTATCATCCACTGCGAAATTAACGTCTAGGAAAGAATCATGAAACGAGCTGTCATTACAGGCATGGGGATTGTTTCCAGTATTGGTAACAACGTCAAAGAAGTGCTGGAGTCGCTCAAAGCGGGGAAATCTGGCATTAACTTTTCTCAGCAGTTTGCAGATATGAAGCTGCGTAGCAATGTTTGGGGGGATCTCAAACTCAACCCAGCCGACCATATTGATCGCAAAAGAATGCGCTTTATGGGTGACGCGGCGGGCTTTGCCTACTTGGCAATGGAGCAAGCCATTGAAGACTCGGGCCTGGCTCCTGAGCAAGTTTCTAACCCACGAACTGGTTTAGTGGCCGGTTCAGGTGGTGCGTCATCGGTGAACCAAGTCACCGCGGTTGATACATTACGCGAAAAAGGCGTGAAGCGTGTTGGCCCTTACATGGTGCCACGGACCATGTCATCGACTGTTTCAGCCTGTTTGGCTACCCCGTTCCAAATTAAAGGGGTGAACTACACCATGAGTTCTGCGTGCGCGACCTCGGCGCATTGTATTGGTCACGCCCTTGAGCTGATTCAGCTGGGTAAACAGGATGTGGTGTTTGCCGGTGGCGGTGAAGAGCTGGATTGGTCACTGACCATGATGTTTGACGCCATGGGGGCCCTTTCAACCAAATACAACGACGACCCGCAGAAGGCCTCTCGTACCTATGACGCGGAACGAGACGGTTTTGTGATCTCTGGTGGTGGCGGCATGCTAGTCGTGGAAGAGCTGGAGCATGCGCTGGCGCGTGGTGCGACCATCTACGGTGAAATTGTCGGTTACGGTGCAACGTCTGACGGCTATGACATGGTGGCGCCGTCGGGTGAAGGCGCGGTGCGCTGTATGAATATGGCGATGCAAGATGTAGAGGGTGAGGTTGATTACATCAACACTCACGGCACCTCAACCCCAGTAGGAGATGTAAAAGAGCTTGGCGCGATTCAGGAAGTGTTTGGCGGCAAGAGCCCAGCGATTTCTGCGACTAAGTCAATGACAGGTCACGCGCTCGGGGCGGCAGGGGTGCACGAAGCCATCTATTCAACCCTGATGCTTGAGCAAGGTTTTGTCGCGCCAAGTATCAACGTGGAGAACTTGGATCCCGCGGCTGAAGGGTTAGATATTGTGACGCAACCGCGAGAGCAAGCACTGACGCGCGTGATGTCCAACAGCTTTGGCTTTGGCGGTACCAACGCCACCTTGGTAATTGAAAAATATCGCGGTTAATACAATCGCCCCTTTTTCCAGGTATGCAGAGAGGCTCTGCCATCAGACACGGACCATTATCGTTGAGAGCCGTTAATGGTCTTTTCAGGTCCTGGATTTACCCGGCTTCGGCCGGGTTTTTTTATGCTTGAGGCCACCCGGTGAGCGGGTTATCCACTCAGTTCAAGGGTGTTTTCTCACCGTGAGATAGATACAATGATTTTCTTGCATTGAGCATCCGATAAGCGATGCACCGACTCACACAGGACGTTGAACGTGAAAATTGTTGTAGACGAAAACATGCCTTATGCCCAAACCTTGTTTAGTCAATTGGGTGAGGTGGTTGCATTACCCGGGCGCGCAATCCGTACGACGGATTTGATTGATGCTGACGCATTAATGGTGAGAAGCGTCACGCAAGTGAGCCATGCTCTGATTGACGGTGCAACTCGTCTGCGTTTTGTCGGTTCAGCCACCGCGGGTGAAGATCATCTTGATTTTAACGCCTTGCACGCACAAGGCATCCACGGTACGGCGGCGCCTGGCTGTAACAAGGTTGGGGTGGCGGAATACGTGATTAGCGCCTTGCTGGTGTTAGCGCAACAGCAAGGCTTTAAGTTGACCGACCGAACGGTCGGTATCGTGGGCGTGGGTCATGTGGGGCACTACTTGTCCGAGCGGCTTGCGGCACTTGGGATTAAAACCTTACTTTGCGATCCCCCCCGTCAGGATCGAGAGAACCTTACTGAGATGGTGGACATTGACACCCTGATCGCACAATCGGATGTGGTCACTTTCCATACCCCTTTGACCAAGACCGGTGCGCATCCTACTTATCACCTCATGAATCAAGCTCGGTTAGATGCGCTCGCGTCAGGAAGCATTTTGATAAACGCCGCTCGGGGGCCGATTGTTGATAATCAAGCACTTAAAGCGCGGTTAGCGCGAGGCGATATTGATGCGGTGTTGGATGTTTATGAACAGGAGCCCGAGGTCGACCTTGCCCTGATGGACCAGCTTACGTTTGCTACGCCTCATATTGCAGGCTATGGTCTGGAAGGCAAAGCCCGTGGTACTACCATGGTCTTTAACGCACTGTGTGAACACCTGGGCCTGCCTCATCGTGCCCATGCCAGTGAGCTGCTGCCCACCGCGCCGATTCCACACGTTGCCTTGGCACAGCCTTGGCAACAAAGTGATCTGATGGCACTGACGCAATTGGTCTACGATATTCGCCGAGATGACAGTGATTTTCGTCGGGCCATGCATGAGGCCGGTGATGACAAACCCGCTCAGCGTACAGCCTTTGACCAATTACGGAAAAATTACTGGGATCGACGCGAGTACAGTGCGATCACGGTAGCCGGACAGGCTGATTTCGGGTTACAGTCGCTGGCTAAGCTGGGCTTTAGTATTGAGGAGCATGCATGACACAAGCATTTGACGTTGCCATTTTGGGCGCAACCGGTGCGGTAGGACGCACCATGATCGAGATTTTAGAAGAGCGCGATTTCCCCATTGGCACGCTACACCTCCTCGCCAGTGAGCGGAGTGCAGGTGAAACCATCACCTTTAAAGGTGAGAGCCTGCGTGTGCAAAATGTCGACAAATTTGATTGGACACAGGTTCAGCTTGGCTTGTTCTCGGCGGGCGCACAGGCTTCAGCGCATTGGGCGCCGATTGCAGCGGAAGCGGGCGTCGTCGTTATCGATAACACGTCGCAATTCCGCTATGACTTCGACGTGCCCTTGGTGGTCCCTGAAGTGAACGCAGCCGCAATTGGTGACTTCCGTAATCGTAATATTATTGCTAACCCAAATTGCTCGACGATCCAAATGCTGGTGGCATTAAAACCTATTTACGATGCCGTGGGTATCGAACGTTTAAATGTGTCTACCTACCAATCGGTCTCAGGGTCAGGGAAAGAAGGCGTTGATGAGCTTGCCGGGCAGACGGTTAAATTGCTTAACAGCCAAGATGCGGAGCCTGCGTTATACAGCAAGCAAATTGCCTTTAATTGCTTACCACACATCGACCAGTTTATGGAAAATGGCTACACCAAAGAAGAAATGAAAATGGTGTGGGAAACCCAGAAAATTCTTGCCGATGAGATGATAGGGGTTAACCCTACCTGTGTGCGCGTGCCCGTGTTTTACGGTCATGCTGAAGCCGTGCACCTTGAGTGCCGTCAACCGATTGACGCAACGGAAGCGGTAGCGATCTTGAGTCAGCATGAACACATCGAGGTCTTTGAAGGGGAAGATTACCCCACTCAGGTGAAAGAAGGCACTGGCTCAGATAAGGTGCTGGTGGGGCGTATTCGCAACGATATTAGCCACCCTAATGGGCTCAACCTCTGGGTGGTAGCAGACAATGTGCGTAAAGGGGCCGCGACTAACTCGGTACAAATTGCGGAAGTATTGGTTCGCGATTACCTTTAAGCAACAAGCGTCGCACCCACAAAAGAGCGTGATAGCCCGCCCATCACCACACTAGGTTGATTGATACCCCATCCGTTGATGGGGTATTTTTTTAGGCATTAATTTTGCAAAGGTGGGCGATACGCGACGTGTGACGATGCTATCATCGAGTCAAAACTGAGGCAGAGCGCCCACAGTTTGATCGCGCAACACACTTTTATATCACCAAACTACAGTTTTTAGCATGGCTTCCGATATAGTTAGATATTTAGTGAGGCCATTTTTGCCATAAGGGAGTGCGGGTGTGTCCAACGCACAGCAAAGTGAACAGTCTTCTTCTCAAACTCGATTGACCATAACCTCGCATCGCGTTAAGCGGCATCTTATTGCCGTCGCAGGGGTATTGGCGGTTGCGCTTGTCAGTGTTTCAACGGTGCCGGTCGAAGCGGCAATACGCATTCTTGGTCCGCAAGATGAAATGGCGGCTGAAACCGCTTCGCCCCAACCAACGCCAGCGGTTGCATCGGCACAACAATATGGTCCAACCGGGGCCAATGAAACTTTGTGGTCGATTGCGACTCAAATGCGCCCTAATACGCAAGTGAGTGTGTATCAGACGCTCGGCGCGATTTTTCGTCTGAATACCGACGCATTCACCAACAACAATATTCATAGTTTGCAGCCGGGTAGCACCTTAGTAATGCCGACGCTGGCGCAAATTGAGCAAGAAAGCACCCAAGATGTGATCAATCGGCTTGAAATTGATGAAGCGCGTAAGCAAGCCCAAAATACCACGCCACTCAGCGAACAGGTTGAGCAACCGAGTCCGCAACCGTCGCCAGCGCCTTCAACGAACACCCAGCCGGAACAATCGCAACCTGAGCAAACAAGCCAAGACACTTCCCAATCCAGTGAAGAGACTCAGCAAGCCAGTGCGCCTGAGCCTCAAGTGGTACAAAATTTACAGTCTCAGCTGCAAGCGTCAGACCAAGAAATGACGCGTTTGGTTGAGAGCAATCATGTGCTCAAGGTTCGTTTGTCTGAGGTTCAGCACGAGCTGAGCGCCCTAAAAGAGCAGATGAGCGGTGATGCTGAACTCAATAAAGAGATCCGGGCATTTTTAGAAAAGCAGCGTCAGCAACAGGTGGCTGAGGACACTCAACCTCCCTCAGCGGTTGAATCTTTACTTGATAGCCCATTATTGCTGGCTATGTTGGCTATCATCCCGGGGGCCTTGATTGCAGGGGCGATATTCTTCTTCCTCGCGCGTCGTAGAAAGCAAGAAGAAGACACGGAAGAGCCCGCGGCACTGGATCATGATGATATGGACGATATGCCCGTGGTCATGGTGCCCGATCCGGATGACGATGAAGACGATGTTGACGATCCGCAAGATGACGATGAGTTAGAGATCACCGATGATGAGACGGCGAGTGAGGATATCGCGTTTGGCGATGATACCGACCTGGACGATCTGGATCTGGATGACGAACTCGATGATATGGCTGGCAATGAATCGAGTGTCGCGCCTACCAGCGATGATGCTATCGGTCTTGAAGACATGGAGCGCGCGCTGGATGAGCTGGCCGATACGCCGCCGGCTGATAAGGATAGCGCTGCCGATGACACATCATCCCACGAGGGGGACGAATCGGAAACGGGCGATACAGAGCAACCTGAAGAGGAAATGAGTGCTGATGAAGCGCTTGCCGCCGAGTGGGCTAAAGCGCTCGAGGAAGGCAATGACAGTGATGTCGACGATATCGATGCCTTATTGGCAGGTGAAGCTGATGGAAACGCCGCTGAAGCCCCAGCGGAAGAGCCTGAGAGCGAAAGCGCCGAGACGAAAGCGCAAACGTCAGAAGAGCGCGAAGACAATGACGAGCAAGCGCCAAATGACGCGCTATTTGACTCGGTGCTCGACGATGAACCTGAGCTGGACTTAAGCCAAGACATTGACTTATCTGATGATGATAATGATGACAACGTTTCTCTCGATAACACAACCGAGTTGCTTGATGAACTTGTCGGTGATGAAGAGGACGAAGATAGCTGGCTCAATGAAGGGGATGATACCGAGGGCGAATTCGATGAAAGTAGTGACGCCTTACTGGATGAAGTCTTAGACAAAGATGATGACCCTCATTTAGAAGATTCTGACGCTTTACTCGAAGAAGTGTTGGGGGATGACGATGAACCCGACCCACTCGCTGAGGATGATGATCCAGCATTGTGGGGAGAAGAAGATGACAATGATCCGAACGAAGCGGAGTTAGAGCAACTTCTTTACGCGTCGGATACGCAAACAGAAGAAACACCTGACACTGATCCAGGATCAGAGACAGGTGCTGAGCAAGACAGCGACGCTGACGCACTAGCGGACACCCCCGCCGCAGCAGAGTCTAGCGAGGCAGATGACGCACCTGCAGCGGACGATGACGCGGAAGACGAACCCCAAGCAGCGTTAAACGAAGACAATGCACCGGCGGACGAATCGGCTGAGTCAGAAGCCACTAGCGGGGCCGATGACGCACCCGCGGCGGACGATGGCGCGGAAGATGAGCCGCAAGCAGCGTTAAGTGAAGACGATGCAGAGGCGGACGAATCGGCTGAGCCAGATGAGCCAGAGGCTACGAGCGAGGCCGATGACGCACCCGCAGCGGACGATAACGCGGAAGACGAGCCGCAAGCAGCGTTAAGTGAAGACGATGAACCGTCGGAAGAACCGGCTGAGCCAGAAGCCACTAGCGAGGCCGATGACGCACCCGCAGCTGATGATGACGCGGAAGACGAGCCGCAAGCAGCGTCAAGTGAAGACGATGAACCGTTGGAAGAATCGGCTGAGCCAGAAGCCACTAGCGAGGCCGATGACGCACCCGCAGCTGATGATCACGCGGAAGACGAGCCGCAAGCAGCGTTAAGTGAAGACGATGCAGAGGCGGACGAAGCGGCTGAGCCAGAAGCCACTAACGAGGTCGATGACGCACCCGCAGCGGACGATGACGGGGAAGACGAGCCGCAAGCAGCGTTAAGTGAAGACGATGCAGAGGCGGACCAATCGGCTGAGCCAGAAGCCACTAGCGAGGCCGATGACGCACCCGCAGCTGATGATGACGCGGAAGACGAGCCGCAAGCAGCGTCAAGTGAAGACGATGCAGAGGCGGACGAAGCGGCTGAGCCAGAAGCCACTAGCGAGGCCGATGACGCACCCGCAGCTGATGATGACGCGGAAGACAAACCCCAAGCAGCGTTAAGTGAAGACGATGCACCGGCGGACGAATCGACTGAGTCAGAAGCCACTAGCGAGGCCGATGACGCACCCGCGACGGACGATCACGCGGAGGATGAGCCGCAAGCAGCGTTAAGTGAAGACGATGCAGAGGCGGACGAATCGACTGAGCCAGAAGCCACTAGCGAGGCCGATGACGCACCCGCAGCTGACGATCACGCGGAAGACGAGCCGCAAGCAGCGTTAAACGAAGACGATGAACCGTTGGAAGAATCGGCTGAGCCAGAAGCCACTAGCGAGGCCGATGACGCACCCGCAGCGGACGATGACGCGGAAGACGAGTCGCAAGCAGCGTTAAGTGAAGACGATGCACCGTCGGAAGAACCGGCTGAGCCAGAAGCCACTAGCGAGGCCGATGACGCACCCGCGGCGGACGATCACGCGGAAGACGAGCCGCAAGCAGCGTTAAGTGAAGACGATGCAGAGGCGGACGAAGCGGCTGAGCCAGAAGCCACTAGCGAGGCCGATGATGCACCCGCAGCGGACGATGACGCGGAAGACGAGCCGCAAGCAGCGTTAAGTGAAGACGATGCAGAGGCGGACGAATCGGCTGAGCCAGAAGCTACCCGCGAGGAAGATGAAGCGGCTGATGATGACGGCGATAATCTCGACGACATTAGCGAAGAAGACTTACTTGATTTAACCAGCCTACCAGAGTACGACGAAGAAGCGGCATTGGCAGACGCTGAACCGGTTGACGATCAAGAACAAGCGGATTTAGATAGCGTGCCAGAGCCAGAGCCAGAGCCAGAGCCAGAGCCAGAGCCAGAGCCAGAGCCAGAGCCAGAGCCAGAGCCAGAGCCAGAGCCAGAGCCAGAGCCAGAGCCAGAGCCAGAGCCAGAGCCAGAGTCAAACAGCGAGCGAGATTATGAGTTTGACTCTTTCTCGCTTGATGAGCTGGGCGAGTTTGGCGAAGACGACGCACTAAGCGCTGCGCTCGAAGAGCAGCGAGAGCTAGAATCTTATTTAGATGAGCAGCAAGAGGGTGACGTCGCCAAGGAAACGCCTGAGCGTGATGAGCGAGATATCAGCGATCTCGACGATGACGATCACCAAGTGGGTGGCTTAAACATGGAGGCACTGCTCTCCGAGTCAGACGATGACACGCCACTGGATCTTTCCTCACTGTCCGATGAAGAAGCGGCGGTTTGGCAAGCTGATAATGAACCTGAGCCTGAAGCAGAGAGTGAAGACTGGAGTCAACAGCCCGCCATCGATCCGGCGTCATTGGAAACGTTTGAACTCGAGGAAGCCTTAGATGAGGATCTTCTGAGTGAGGGAGAAGCAGAGAGTGAGCTGATTGGTGAAGAGCAAGAAGAAGATGACTACATCAGCATTGAGGAGCTCATGCGAGATGATGGTTCTACGCCAGATATCGATCCTGATAAAGCGGAAATGAATCTGAATGTGGGTTTAGATGAGTTTCCTGATGTGTTAGAAGATATCAGTGCCATTGATGTGGATGGTGATACCGCGAGTACTGAAGCATCGACGAATCTTGACCTTGCCAAAGCGTACTTGGAAATGAACGATATCGATGGGGCGATTTCTTTGCTCGAAAAAGTGATGCAGTCGGGCAACAAGGCCTTACAGCAAGAAGCACGTCAGTTGCTAGAACAGCTGAGGTAGTGAAAAAACAGGTAGCGAATGCTGCCTGTTTCTTTATGGCGGCAGTGATGGCCAAGCACGCGCTTTTCACCTGCAACTCGAGGGCTTTATGGGTATAATGCGGCGCCTTATTGACGAGTAACGAGAAGGCAGGGCATGAGATTCGCGTTAGGCATTGAGTATGATGGCGCTCAGTTTTACGGTTGGCAGAGGCAACGAGAAGTCACCAGTGTACAGGAACACCTCGAGCGTGCTTTATCGACGGTTGCCAATCACCCTGTCGCCGTACAGTGTGCGGGACGTACCGACTCTGGCGTGCATGGAACAGGACAGGTAGTGCACTTTGACACTGATAATCAGCGTCCATTAAAAGCTTGGACCATGGGTGTCAATGCGAACTTGCCGGATCCGATTGCGGTGCGATGGGCGAAGCCCGTGACAGACGAGTTTCATGCCCGTTTTAGTGCGACCGCGCGACGCTATCGTTATGTGATTTATAATCATCCCTTGCGCCCGGCGATCTTAGCCAAGGGAGTCAGTCACTATCACGCTGAACTTGATGAAACCTTAATGCACCGAGCGGGTCAGTATCTCCTTGGGGAGAATGATTTTTCCTCATTCCGTGCCGCTCAGTGTCAATCGAAATCCCCTTGGCGGAACGTGATGCATTTATCGGTCAACCGTCAAGAACGCTTTATCGTGATTGATATTAAAGCCAATGCGTTTGTGCATCATATGGTTCGCAATATTGTGGGGAGCTTAATGACGGTCGGTCGTCAAGAGCAGCCGCCTGAGTGGATGGCTTGGTTGCTGGCACAAAAAGATCGTACCCAGGCGGCTGCGACCGCCAAAGCTGAAGGCTTGTATCTGGTTGAGGTGGACTACCCCGAAACATTTGGGTTGCCTCGTTCACCCATTGGCCCCCTGTTTTTGCCGGATTAGGTGATTGTGGCGGCAAGTACGCTGTACTCATAAAGCACGGAGAAAGAATAGGTAGTACCAGTTTTTTATCCCAAGTCTGACAGACTTGTGATTTAATTCGGTCTAATTTGTTACGAATCCAAGATAGTTGTCCGTTCGCGAGAGCTATCACTAAGTAAAGGTTGTCCATGAGCTGGCTAGAAAAAATATTAACCAAAAGTAATATTGGTTCATCACGCAAGGCGTCGATTCCAGAGGGCGTGTGGACCAAGTGCACGTCGTGTGATCAAGTTCTCTATCACGCGGATGTCGAGCGTAACTTGGAAGTCTGTCCAAAGTGTGAACACCATATGCGCATGCCAGCACGCCGCCGGCTCGACGTGTTTTTGGATAAAGACGGGCGTGAAGAGATTGCCAGTGAGCTTGAACCCAAAGATGTGTTGAAGTTTCGCGATTCGAAAAAGTACAAAGATCGTTTAGCGTCGGCGCAAAAAGCAAGTGGCGAAAAAGACGCCCTGGTGGTCATGAAAGGCAGCGTGCTTGATGTACCCGTGGTGGCCTGCGCCTTTGAGTTTAAATTTATGGGTGGCTCGATGGGAGCCGTTGTGGGCGCTCGCTTTGTTAAAGCCGTGGATGCGGCGATTGACAATAACTGCGGTTTGGTGTGTTTTTCTGCCAGTGGCGGTGCGCGTATGCAAGAAGCGCTCATGTCACTGATGCAAATGGCCAAAACAAGTGCCGCATTGGAACGCCTTTCCCGCCATAACCTGCCGTTTATCTCAGTATTAACCGACCCGACTTACGGTGGCGTGACGGCCAGTTTTGCCATGTTAGGTGATATCAATGTGGCCGAGCCTAGAGCGATTATCGGTTTCGCGGGGCGCCGAGTGATTGAACAGACCGTGCGTGAGAATCTTCCTGAAGATTTCCAAACCAGTGAGTTTTTGCTTGAGCATGGTGCGATTGACATGATTGTCGATCGCCGAGAAATGCGTCAACGCTTAGCGGGTCTGCTTGCCAAATTGAATAATCGTCACTCACCACTGGTGGTCGATGTAGAACAAGGCAAGCCTGATCTTGAGCCTGAAGCGGCACCGCCTTCTCAAGAGCAATAATTGACCGTGTCCCACGGCGCTATCCTTGGTATCATTTACCCATCATGGAGTAACTGACCAAGCCAATGTCTGAACAACAACACCCAACAGCCACGTCCTCTTTAACGACGTGGCTGTCTTATCTCGAAAGCATCCATACCCGTGCCATCGATCTTGGCCTTGAACGCGTCGCGGCAGTGGCCGAAAAAGCGCAACTGACTAAGCCAGCGCCGACAGTGATTACCGTCGCGGGAACCAATGGTAAAGGCACAACCTGTGCGCTGCTAGAATCGATTTTGCAGCATGCGGGTTATCGCACCGGTGTCTATAGCTCCCCGCATCTCATTCACTATAGTGAGCGCGTGCGCATTAATGGCGAACGGCTAGACGATGCCGCGCACAGCGAAGCGTTCGCGACAATTGAACAAGCGCGTGGTGACACGAGCCTGAGCTTTTTCGAGTTCGGCACCTTGGCCGCATTGCACTTGTTCAAGCAGCATTCGCTGGACGTGGTTATTTTAGAAGTGGGTTTAGGTGGACGCCTCGATGCCACCAACGTGGTGGAGCATGACGTATCGGTGATCACCAGCCTCGCGCTCGATCACTGTGATTGGTTAGGGGATGACATTAACCAAATCGGCTACGAAAAAGCAGGGATTTTCCGAGCAGGTAAACCCGCTGTTTGCGGTCAGCCCTCTCCACCGGCGAGCGTGGCTGCACATGCTGACAGCATTGGCGCCGAGCTACACCAGTTGGGCTATCAATATCAATATACGCTCACGGATAATACCTGGTGTTGGGCGGCAGGGGCGTTTGAGCTGACGGCGTTGCCTATCCCGGCAATACCGTTACAAAATGCCGCCACTGCCTTGATGGCTTTGGGGGTTGCCGAGCTGGAGATCGCAGACACACACATCTCTGACGGGTTAGCCTCGGTGTCGGTACCCGGGCGAATGCAGGTTGTTGCCAATGCGCCTTACACTGTGTTTGACGTTGCTCATAATCCGCACGCGGCCGCTTATTTGGCAGAGAAGTTGGCTGAGTGCAAAGCGGAACGCGGCGGACACGTGCATGCGGTGGTGGCCATGTTGTCCGATAAAGACATGGCGGGTACCTTAGCCTGCTTGGACGGAATCGTGGATCACTGGTATCCGGCATCGTTATCTGTGCCTCGAGGTGCACCCGCCGACAGCTTGCCTGTGCCGGCATCACAACAGTTTGCATCACCCAGTGAGGCTTATCAGCAGGCATTAAAACATGCTGAACCTGCGCGAGACTGTGTGGTCGTATTTGGGTCGTTTCATACCGTTGGGCAGGTAATAAGCGCGCTTAACTAAAACGGAGTCATTGTGGCCAGTAAGTTACAAAAAAGAATCGTGGGTACCTTGGTGTTGGTGTCTATCGGGGTGATAGTGCTGCCAGATGTGCTTGATGGCAAAAAAGAGCATTATCAAGAGAGCTATGAAAGTATCCCACTACGGGATGATTTTGATAGTGAGGTGAGCCAAGCACCGATTAAAGCCCCACAAGTGGTTGAGGTGGACGCGCCAGACACCAAGGTAAAAGAGCGTCAGACAAACGAATTGGACAACGAGCCTGCGCCTAAACCGGCGTCTAGCGATACCGCCTCTTCGTCAGCCAGTGCTCAAGAAGGGGCGTGGATGATTCGGCTTGGCACCTTTCGCAACCAAGACAACGCCCGACGTTTGGTCAAGCAATTACGCGAAAAAGGCTACCAAGCACATATCTTACCCAAAGCCATCCAACCGGGTGATTTAGCCAAGGTGGTCGTGGGGCCTCACGTCTCTAAATCGGCGTTAGAATCGCAACTGACTGATTTGCAATCTTTGACAGGATTGAAGGGTCAATTGCGTAAATTTGACCCACTCACCCAATAAGAAAACGTTTGCGTGAGCATTTTTTCTGTTAGAATGCGCACGTCTCGAGCAAGTGAATACGATGAATTGGATTGATTACCTCATTATTGGCGTCATTGGTTTTTCGGCGCTAGTTAGTGTGATTCGAGGCTTTGTTAAAGAAGCATTGTCATTGGTGATATGGTTTGGTGCGTTTTTTATCGCCAGTCAGTTTTATACGCAACTGGCGGTTTACCTGACCAATATTGAAGATGCCGTTATTCGTAATGGTAGCGCAATAGCCCTATTGTTCATTGCCACCTTAATCGTGGGGGCGGTGGTCAATTATGTGATTGCTCAGTTGGTAGAGAAAACCGGGTTGTCTGGTACCGATAGGGTGCTGGGTATGGTGTTTGGAAGTGTGCGTGGTGTACTCATTATTGCCGCGATGCTCTTCTTCCTGGATGCCTTTACGTCGGTCGCTCACACCCAAGCATGGGGGCAGTCGCAACTTATTCCTAACTTTGCGGTAGTGATTGAATGGTTTTTCCACTATCTCGAGAACAGTTCCAGTTTCTTACCTGAGATCGCCGGATCTTAGGATGATATTCGCGTAACAAGGAATCGCTGACATGTGTGGTATTGTTGGAATCGTTGGTAACACCCCGGTCAATCAGTCCATTTATGATGCACTGACGGTGCTACAACACCGGGGACAGGATGCAGCCGGGATTGTCACTATTGACGACAATCGTTTCCGGCTTAGAAAAGCCAATGGTCTGGTAAAGGATGTGTTTCAACTTAAGCATATGCAGCGCTTACAAGGCCAAGTGGGTATTGGGCATGTGCGTTATCCAACCGCGGGGAGTTCGAGTGCGTCAGAAGCGCAGCCGTTTTATGTCAACTCGCCTTACGGTATTACCCTGGCGCACAATGGCAACCTCACCAATGCCCAAGACTTGCGTCAGTCGCTATTCGAGAAAGATCGTCGTCACCTTAATACCACCTCTGATTCTGAAATCCTGCTTAACGTCCTTGCCCACCAGTTATCAACCGCGACATCGCATCCATTAACGGTTGACGATATGTTTGCCGCGGTGGCGTCGGTGCATCGCCAAGTGTCGGGGGCTTATGCGGTCGTGGCCATGGTCATTGGTCATGGTGTGATCGCGTTCCGTGACCCCAAAGGCATTCGGCCACTCTGTTTAGGTAAGCGCGATACGGAGGCGGGCACTGAATACATGGTGGCGTCGGAGACAGTGGCGTTGGATGCGGTCGGGTTTGATTTTGTCCGTGATGTGGCACCCGGTGAAGCTATCTATATCACGCTGGATGGGCAACTGCATACCAGTCAATGTGCGGATACGCCGAGTTTAAACCCCTGTATCTTTGAATTTGTCTACTTCTCTCGCCCTGACTCCTTTATCGATAAGGTTTCCGTGTACGGCGCGCGTATTCGTATGGGCCAAAAACTGGGGGCTAAAATTCAACGTGAGTGGGATGACGCTGACATTGATGTGGTGATCCCGATTCCAGAGACCTCCTGTGACATCGCTTTGGAGATTGCCCAAGTGCTGGGTAAGCCTTACCGACAAGGCTTTGTCAAAAACCGTTACGTCGGGCGGACCTTTATTATGCCTGGGCAACAAATGCGTCGGAAATCGGTGCGCCGTAAACTCAATGCCATTCGTTCTGAGTTTAAAGACAAGCGCGTTTTGTTGGTCGATGACTCGATAGTCCGCGGCACCACCTCGGAGCAAATTATCGAAATGGCGCGCGAGGCGGGAGCAAAAGAAGTGTACATGGCATCAGCCGCTCCCGAAGTGCGTTTTCCTAACGTCTATGGCATCGACATGCCCAGTGTCAACGAGCTGATCGCCCATGGCCGTGAAGTTGATGAAATTGGTCAACTGATTGGTGCAGATGGTTTGGTCTACCAAGATCTGTCTGACTTGGTGGCGGCGGTTGGCGAAGCGAACCCAGCTATTGAGCGCTTTGAGACATCCGTATTCAGTGGTGAATATGTCACTCAAGATGTCGATCAAGCTTACCTCGAGTATATACAAAGCTTGCGTAACGACGATGCGAAAACGGTACGCGAGCAGCAGCAAGAGCTAGCGAACTTAGAGATACATAACGAGGACTAACTGAAAACGCCGCGACAGTTATCGCGGCGCTTTTCACTGTGAGCCTGCTACGCCCATGTTGACTAATGGGTAAAGACAGGCCCCATGCCGACATTCCACAGGATGACTGAGGCAGCCAGAATCGCGACCAGCAATACTAACCCGCAAGTGACGACAGAGCTGGCATAGATGAATCCTCGCTCTTCAGGGATCTCCATCAATATGGGTACCCCCGTGTAGAGGAGGTAGACAGAATAGGCAATACCAATCAAGCCGACGATCATCACAAACCACACCACTGGGTAAAGCGTGGCGAGTCCCACCATAAAGATGGGCGTTGCGGTATAGGCTGCCAGTTCAAGACACTGGGTGTAAGTCGGAGCGGAACCGAACGTACGACTCATCCATAATGTGAGATAGGCCAACGCCGCGACACCACCCAACAAAGCAAGATACATGGCACTGGCAATGAACAGGGCGCTTTGCGGGGTCATAAAGATGGGATCCCCCGCGCCGATTTGCCAACCAATGTGGACGCTCGCGTAGTAGGCACAAACAGGCGGGATTAACGCGAGTAACAACGCGTGACCAATGCTGTTCGAAGCGGCCTCGTGGCGCTCGCCAATCGCTTTCCATTCCTTTTTGGGATGGGTATATAACCCTAGTAAATGACTCAAAATCATAGTAACCCCGCTCGTTATTCCCTCAGTGAAGTCAGGTGCAACGGTTGGCGCACGACGCCTCAAGTAACTGCTTCTTCTCTGCTCGTATGCGGAGGATAGATGCCGTATACACTCTTCTTTAATAACGAATAGTTGTTGGTGCCTGAATTGGCAAGTTTTCTTCTCGACAAAAATCGCCTTTCTGCGCATGGCTCACTGGCGCGATATTGAGATAATGCCGATATACATTCTTGTGATAGACATCATGTATTAATTGTTACAAGTCTTACTTTTAATACAGAGTAGCGTACTCTTATAGTGTCATTGATTTTCAAGCCTTTTTTATGCTGCCGATAAATGGCTTTGATGGCTCACCTGCTTGAATGCTAAGAAAATTATTATTTTAAACAGCTGTTTATAGAGCGCTTCTGAATTAAATCTCATTAGCGATCACAGGTGTGCCTGAATTCAACTACGATTAGTGCAGTGAGAATGAAAACAGCCGCTGCTTTGCAGTCCTGGAGGAGAGCGTCGTGTTGCATAATAAAGAGATCTTAATCGTCGAAGATGATCCCGTCTTCAGTCGGATGATTGCGTCTTTTCTCGAAAGAGAGGGAGCGGTAGTACGTGAGGTCGAAAATGGTTTAGAAGGGTTGCAAGCGCTGAGGCAATCGATTCCTGACTTATTGATCAGTGATCTATCGATGCCGGTAATGACAGGCTTAGAATTCGTTGAGGAGGTGAGCCTTGAATACCCAATGCTACCTATGATCGTGATCTCTGGCACCGGGGGGATGGCAGATGTGGCTCAAGCGCTTCGCTTTGGGGTGAAGGACTTTTTGATCAAACCGATCGAAGATATCAATGTGGTCAAAAAAGCCATCGAAGCTGTGGTTGATGATGCCAACGACGATGTACACGCCAGCGATGATTTTAGTCAACAATGGTTTAAGGTGAGCGAGGACGCGGATCGCGGCGCATCAGAGACGGAACTGAAATGGCACCTTGATGCCTTACGCCACAACCCAGGTAGCGCACGTGAACTATTAATGGGGTTGATGCCAGAACCCGACTCGCAACAAGGTGCTTGGCGTCTTTCCTATCACTCACTGCAATCGGCAGATACCAACCCCATTGTGCTGGATTATGCGTGGTTAATGGGCGGGAAAATGGCATTTTATGTGGTCGACTCTGCCTCGGCAGAGGAAGACGGTACCGCGACCACCTTGATGATCCGTGCGTTTTTTAATGATTTTGTTCGCTCAGGTGATGTTAATGAAAGAGGGTTTCTCACCCTGGTAAAACGGATCGAGGATGCGATTCGCGCCTCAGCCTATACGTCGCCGGTTCGTGCGATGTTCGGTGTGCTAAACACCGCCGATAATCAGCTTGATATTTTACCGGCGGGGATAAAAGCCACGGTGGATAGCTGCGGGTCGACAAGCCTGGTTCACAATGATCACTGGTTGGGGCGCGATGCGTTCTCGAGCCAGTTTCAAAGCGTTGATCTTCAATCAGGTGATGCACGTGTGTCATTGAGTGAAGTGGGCTTGAACAGTTTCAGTGTCGATATTCAAAAAATCGCTTAACGACCCAGCGATGCAATGTCGAATTGTCAACCCTATGTAAAGGTGAGTGGCCGTGGTGGCTGCTCGCCTTTGTTGCTGTGCGAGCTTAACATCCGTATACTTTCGTCGCTCTGGACAGGCTGCTACTGGCGATAGACATCAGGGACAGAATGACATGAAACATTGGTATCTACTTTATTGTAAGCGCGCGGAACAGCAACGCGCAGAGCAAAATTTGAAGCGCCAAGGCGTTGATTGTTACTACCCGATAGTGACGGTGGAAAAGCTGCGTCGTGGTAAGTGTCAGCACGTTGAGGAGCCGCTCTTTCCCAACTATATTTTTGCCGGTTTTGATCCCGACCTTGTGCAGTATACGAGTGTTCGCTCCACGCGTGGTGTGGTTGATTTCGTTCGCCAAGGTGCGTATCCCATCAAGGTCGACTTGGCATTGATTCAACAACTGATGACGATAGAAGACTGTGACGAACAACGCGACGCGCTCTACCAAGGCTTCAAGCCCGGACAGTCGGTGATGATTGAAAAGGGGCAGTTTGCAGGCACGGAAGCGATCTTCAAAGAAAAAGACGGCGAGAAGCGCTGTATTTTGCTGATAAATATGCTTAGCAAGCAAACTGAACTTCATATCGATAACGCCGATATCAGTGCTTCCAGATAACCCGCTCTCCCGGTTTGGCTGCTACACTCGCTAAGGGGACAGTTTAAAGTAGGGGAGGCAGTCGTTGGAGTCGGTACTTATCGTTGAAGACAGCCGGTCGTTTCGCATGCTGGCTGAACAGCAGGTGAAAAAAGCGGGGTTTGCCCCTGTAACCTGTACCTGCCTAGCCGAAACACGGGATGTGCTAGCTCACAACACCCCCTTTCTCTGTGCGATCCTCGATTATAATCTGCCAGACGCTCACCACGGCGAAGTCATCGATTTATGTTTATCCGCAGGGCTTAAAGTGGTTGTCCTCACCGCCTCGCAAAGCGAGAAAACGCGTGATGAGATCCTATCAAAGCCCGTTATTGATTATATCCCCAAAGACAGTAGTCATTGTATTGATGCGGTTTGCCGACTCATTAAGCGTTTAGCTGACAATCAAGGCCATCGTGTGCTGGTGGTGGATGACTCAGCCTCGATACGTCAACGTATCTCTGCGTTGTTGGCGCGCCAGTATTTAACCGTATTGGAAGCAGAAAATGGTGAACAGGCACTTGACGTGGTGGAAAAAACGCCAGATATATCGCTGGTTATCACTGATTACGACATGCCTAAAATGAATGGTCTTCGGCTTGTATCTGCACTTCGCAAGAGAGATACCGAGTGTTCCCAGGCGATCATTGGCTTGTCTGGACATCATGATAGTGCGCTAACGGCACGCTTTCTCAAAGCAGGGGCCAACGATTACCTGCCCAAACCGTTTAATCAGGAAGAGTTTTTCTGTCGCGTTCATAGCTGCTTGAACGCGATTGATATCGAATGGCGGTTATTTCTTTTAGCCAATACAGATTTTCTCACGCAGCTTTGTAATCGACGCTATTTCTTTGAGCGAGGGGAGCAGCTGGCGACTGAGGCGCGTAAGCATCTAGCGATTATTGATATTGATTATTTTAAACGCATTAATGATGAGTTTGGTCATCATATCGGTGACGATGTGTTGGTTGAGATCGCGCAAATGCTGGCAGACGCTTTCCCGGAGGACACGGTCGCCCGCTTGGGGGGAGAAGAGTTTTGTGTGTTATCACTTGGTGATTTGGCGGTGTTTCAGCAATCGTTAGACACGTACCGCCAATCGGTGGCTGATCGCCCCATACAGGTGTTAGATCAGACGCTGAAAGTCACGGTGAGTATTGGCGTGGACTCGCAAGCTGCTTCTCTTTCACGCCTTTTACACATGGCTGATAAAGCCTTGTATCAGGCAAAAGCGTCTGGTCGAAATCAAATGGTGGTATATCAAGGGTAAATGGCTGCATTGCCTAAAAAATGATACGAAATAACGCATAAAGTGTACGCTCAGTTGTAGATGTTGCGTCAAATTTCTGCGAGATATGTGTCATTGTTGAGAAACTTGCGCAATTTCTGTCTACACGCACTGAATTGCCCTTACCCTGTATCGCTTCTTGCCCCGTTGCGTGTATTGTCGCGCAAAATTAACGTGAAGACGTGGTGCGTTGCAGATGGAATATAAAGTGTTGGTTGTGGAAGATAGTCGACCTTTCAGGCGGTTACTTGAAGCCGAGATACGAAAGGCCGGTTACATCCCATGTATAGCAGACTCAATCGAGCAAGCAGAGAAGATCCTCAACCAAGAGACCGACTTTCTTTGCGCTATCCTCGATTACTGCCTGCCCGACGGGCAGGACGGTGAAATCATTGATGTTTGTTTGTCGCTGAATATAAAAGTGATTGTGCTCACTGCGATGATGGACGCCCGGACTCGGGAGCGTGTGCTAGCCAAAACCGTTATTGATTACATCCCCAAAGATAGTCCTTCGTGCGTGTCGTCGATAGCGCCTTTACTTAACCGCTTGGAAAAGAACCATCAGCACCATGTGTTAGTCGTGGATGATTCACTGACGGCACGCCGTTACGTGCGTAGCTTATTGGAGCGGCAATACCTTAATGTCCTCGAAGCACAAAATGGCCAAGAGGCCTTGGCTATGGTGCGGCGTGATAAGCGAATTTCTTTGGTGATTACTGATTACACCATGCCAGAAATGGATGGTGTGAGCGTGGTCAAAGCACTACGCAAGCTCAAGACAGACGGCCAGTTGGCGATTATTGGCTTATCGGGTGAGGAGGATTCCAGCTTAACGGCACGGTTTTTGAAAGCAGGGGCGAATGACTTTTTGGCCAAACCATTTAATCAAGAGGAGTTTTATTGTCGTTTGCATAGCACACTGAATGCGCTCGATACTGAACGTCGTTTATTTAATATGGCCAACACGGATTATTTAACCCAGGTGTGGAATCGACGTTATTTTTTCGAACACCCCCACACTCGCTCACACAAAGGGCCGCGGAATTTGGCGCTGATTGACATCGACCATTTTAAAAAGATCAATGATCAATTTGGCCATCATATTGGTGATATTACGCTGATTGAGCTGGCAAAAATGATGAAACGTTATTTTCCAGAAGGCATGGTCGCTCGCTTTGGTGGGGAAGAGTTTTGTATCCTCTACGGCAATGACGAGCTGGGCTTTGTGCGCCGACTTGAGGCGATGCGAGAAGAATTGGAAAAGACCGTTTGGTCACCCTACGACAAGACGTTTTCAATCACCATTAGTATTGGGATGGTCCATGCCGATGCGCATATTGATGAACTTGTTCAGCGTGCCGATTGGTGTTTGTACCAAGCCAAGGCAGGGGGAAGAAACCAGCTCATCCAAGACAGCCAAACGGATTTAGTCTCGTGAAAAAAGAGGGCCAATGTGACCCTCTTGCCTGCTAGTGACCGTCGTGGTATTGCTCACAGGCCATGAGCGTGTTTTCAATCAAGGTTGCGACAGTCATGGGGCCCACACCACCCGGGACAGGGGTAATATGACTGGCTTTTTCATAAGCGAGATCGTATTCGATGTCGCCAATCAGTTTGCCGTTTTCCATGCGGTTAATGCCCACATCAATCACAATCGCGCCGGGTTTAATCCATTCGCCAGGAATAAACTTAGGCTTACCGACCGCCACCACCAGGACATCGGCCTGGCGAACGTGCCCCTCTAAGTCTTGAGTAAAACGGTGGCACGTTGTGGTTGTGCAGCCAGCCAACAGCAGCTCCAATGTCATCGGGCGACCAACAATATTAGAGGCGCCGACGACCACAGCATGTTTACCACGAAGAGGCACATTGTAGCGGTCTAGGAGGGTAATGATCCCTTTTGGAGTGCAAGAACGCAGCGTTGGCATGCGTTGACACAGGCGGCCGACATTATAGGGATGAAAGCCGTCGACATCTTTGTCTGGGCGGATGCGCTCCAACACGGACGTGGCATCAATCCCTGCAGGTAAGGGCAGTTGGACGAGAATGCCATCAATGCTGTCATCTGCATTTAAGGTGTCGATGAGTGAGAGTAACTCTTGTTGAGAGCAAGACGTGGGGAGGTCATAGGACCGTGATACAAACCCCACTTCATCGCAAACACGGCGTTTACTGCCAACGTAAACCTGTGACGCAGGATCGTCTCCAACCAGAATTACCGCCAATCCGGGGGCCCTACGTCCCGCTTGCGTGCGAGCAGAGACACGAGCGGCAACCTCTCGGCGCACGGTTTGCGCGATCAGCTTTCCATCAATGAGTTGTGCGGCCATAACTATCCTTCGGCTAAAGCAATGTTGGCAATAGTGTGACAAAAAACGCGCCTAAAAGCTATTGCGCAAACGTTTGCTAATGCACTTTAATGAGGATGAAGGAAAAAATAATAAGCCGTCCATGGCGGCACGATGCTTTGTTAGACGGAAACACGAAAAGAACAGGCTGAGCGCTCTTGCCTCCCTGCGTCGCATCAATGGATAACCAGTAAACGATGTGGTTTTGAGCAACCGCGTCAAGATTTTAGGGAAAAGCGTTGACGACGCCTAACGTCGCTTTATAATCCACGCTGCGTAAAGACAGTGCGCCCTTAGCTCAGTTGGATAGAGCAACGGCCTTCTAAGCCGTGGGTCACAGGTTCGAATCCTGTAGGGCGCGCCATTTTACTTTCTCCCCCGTTTTCTCTCCCAATTGCTCTGAAAATAACCAAACGCGCACAAAACCGTAAAAACTGTGATCTTACGCGGTTGAATTGTGAGATATCACCCCAATTTCGATATTGAAACGCCATCGGTCGCCCCTTGTCTCGACTCAGTTGACGGGTGCCGCTATAATAGCGCGTCTTAATTTTCAGTCTCGGATGAGATAGCTCGATACGCCAATCGCGTGTATCCGGATTCGCAGGGGCTATGACGGATTCATAGCTCAGATGATGCCACCAGTAAAACTGGTAAACATCACTCAGTACCCCTGAGTAAATTTGAGGTTAAATTTATAATGCAAGTTACCGTTGAAACCACCGAAGGCCTTAAGCGCCAAATGACCATCACAGTGCCTGCTGCCAACATCGATGATGCAGTCACTAAAGAGCTACGCAATATCGCTAAGAATCGTCGTTTTGATGGTTTCCGTAAAGGTAAAGTTCCATTGAAGATGGTGTCACGCATGTACGGTGACACAGTACGCCAAGACGTGCTGGGCGAAGTGATGCAGCGTCACTTCATTGAAGCGATGATCCAAGAAAAAGTGAACCCAGCAGGGGCGCCAAGCTTTACACCCGTTGAAAACGAAGCGGGTCAAGATTTGGTCTTTAAAGCTGACTTTGAAGTGTACCCAGAAGTGGAGCTGCAAGGTCTAGACGCGATTAGCGTTGAAAAGCCAAAAGCCGAAGTGCAGGAAAGCGATGTGGATGAAATGCTTGATACGCTACGCAAGCAACAAGCAAGCTGGGTAGAAGCAGACGGTGAAGCGAAAGAGAACAGCCGTGTCACCTTGGACTTTGTGGGTACCATCGACGGTGAAGAGTTTGAAGGCGGTAAAGCTGAAGGCTTCCAACTAGAAATGGGCCAAGGTCGTATGATCCCAGGCTTTGAAGACGGCCTAGTGGGTAAAAAAGCGGGTGAAGAATTCACTATCGATGTGAACTTCCCAGACGACTACCACGCTGAGAACCTAAAAGGTAAAGCAGCACAGTTCGCGATTAAACTGCATACAGTGGAAGAACAAGAGCTGCCTGAGCTGACTGAAGAGTTCGTACAGCGCTTTGGCATTGCTGATGGCAGCGTAGAAGGCCTGAAAGCAGAAGTGCGTAAAAACATGGATCGCGAGCTAAAGCAAGCGATCAAAAACAAGGTCAAAGAGCAGGTACTAGACGGCTTGGTTGAGCAAAACCAAATCGATGTACCGTCTGCGCTGATTGAGCAAGAAATTGGCACCTTGCGCCAGCAAGCGGCACAGCGCTTTGGTGGCAACATGGACAGCGCGTCTCAGCTACCCCGTGAGCTATTTGAAGAGCAAGCCAAACGCCGTGTAAGCGTTGGCCTGCTGCTTGGTGAAGTGATCAAGTCGGAAGAGCTTGAAGCGGATGATGAGCGCGTTAAAGCACTGATCGAAGAAATGGCATCGGCGTATGAAGATCCATCAGAAGTTGTCGCTTACTATGAGAAAGACGAGAAGCTGATGGAAAACATGCGTAACGTCGCGCTAGAAGAGCAAGCGATTGATGCACTGCTGGCAAAAGCCACTGTCACCGAAGCTGAAGTCGGCTTTAGTGACTTGATGAACGCTTCGCAGCAAGCTTAATCAAGGTTAAAAAACGTTTGTGTCGCATTGACACTGCGTAAATGGATTTGCTTACAATGGCCCTAATGACTTGTCATTTGGGCCATTTTTTCCATCTACTGAGTCGCTATACGGGCCGCTTAGCCGTTGAGAGTGCGAGACGTTTTAGCCACAAAAAATCTTGTTGGATCATTAAGCTGCGTTCATCGATTTAAGATTTTAGTGACCTGTTACAGCGTTTTGTGCTAAACCTTGGTTAAGGCAAGAGTTATAACGAATTCGATTAGGGATATTACGCTATGAGCCAACAACACAATAATGCCATGCCGCCAATTATGGACGCCCTTGTCCCTATGGTGGTGGAACAAACCTCGCGCGGCGAGCGCTCTTACGATATATACTCTCGCCTGCTTAAAGAACGCATCATCTTCCTCACTGGGCAAGTGGAAGATCAAATGGCAAATTTGATTGTGGCGCAGATGCTGTTCTTAGAGTCAGAGAATCCAGAAAAAGACATTTATTTGTACATCAACTCACCAGGTGGTGTGGTCACGGCGGGGATGGCGATTTATGACACCATGCAGTTTATTAAACCAGATGTGAGCACTCTGTGTACTGGCCAAGCCTGCTCAATGGGGTCGTTCCTGTTGGCAGGGGGGGCGAAAGGCAAACGGTATTGCCTACCGAATTCACGGGTGATGATTCACCAGCCGCTAGGAGGCTTCCAAGGCCAGGCGTCTGACATTGAAATTCATGCCCAAGAAATGATCAAAACCAAGCACCGCCTCAACACCTTGTTAGCTGAGCATACAGGCCAGCCGATGGAAGTGATTGAGCGTGACACCGACCGTGATAACTTCATGGCGGCGCAAGAAGCGGTGGACTATGGCTTGGTTGACGCCGTATTAAGTCAACGAGACTAAACCCAACATGCCTTAGGGCGTTGAAATCAAGCAAGCTGCGTGAACAAGTGCAAAGCTTGTCAGTGGTTGGGTCGGAAAAAGTGGCCGATTTGTTGTAAACTCAACATAAGGCAACGACGGGCAAATGCCCCAAAGAGGTTAGCGAATGACAGACAAGCGAAAAGACGGTGGAAGCGGAAAGCTGCTTTACTGCTCATTCTGTGGTAAGAGCCAACACGAAGTTCGTAAGTTAATTGCCGGGCCATCGGTCTACATATGTGATGAGTGTGTTGACCTGTGTAATGACATTATCCGCGAAGAAATCAAAGAAGTGATGCCGAAGCGCGAGGGAGATACCTTGCCCGCGCCGAGTGAAATTCGTGCACACCTTGACGATTATGTCATTGGTCAAGAGCAAGCGAAAAAAGTGCTCTCGGTTGCAGTATACAACCACTACAAACGCTTGCGAAACGGTGACAAAAGCGCAGATGGCGTGGAGCTGGGCAAGAGTAACATCTTGCTGATCGGCCCTACCGGTAGTGGTAAAACACTGCTGGCCGAAACGCTTGCGCGCTTTTTGGATGTGCCATTTACCATGGCAGACGCCACCACATTGACCGAGGCCGGTTATGTGGGTGAAGACGTAGAAAACATTATCCAGAAGCTGTTGCAAAAGTGCGATTACGATGTCGCCAAAGCGGAGCGTGGAATCGTCTATATCGATGAGATTGACAAGGTCTCTCGTAAATCCGACAACCCGTCTATTACCCGAGACGTTTCTGGGGAAGGGGTGCAACAAGCACTGCTTAAATTGGTAGAAGGAACAGTCGCCTCGATTCCTCCTCAGGGAGGACGTAAGCATCCACAGCAGGAATTTTTGCAAGTAGACACGTCGAAAATCCTGTTCATCTGTGGCGGTGCGTTTGCGGGCCTCGATAAAGTGGTGGAGCAACGTGTCGACACAGGCTCTGGCATTGGCTTTGGTGCACAGGTCAAAGGTGCCACGGATCGTTCAGCTGACGAGTTCTTTGGCAAAGTTGAGCCTGAAGACATGGTGAAATACGGTCTGATCCCTGAATTTATCGGGCGTCTGCCCGTCACCGCGGTGTTGAGAGAGCTCGATGAAGACGCCTTGGTGCAAATTCTACGTGAACCTAAGAACGCACTCACGAAGCAGTATGGTGCCTTGCTTGAGCTAGACGGTGTCGAGCTTGAGTTCCGGGACGACGCACTGCGTGCTATCGCTAAAAAAGCGATGGAGCGTAAAACAGGTGCACGTGGCCTGCGCTCGATTGTCGAAGCTGTGTTGTTGGATACCATGTACGACTTACCGTCAATGAAAGACGTGAGCAAAGTGGTGATTGACGATTCAGTGATCCGAGGTGAATCTGCACCTCTACTGATGTATGAACACACGGATAACCAAGCGGCGGGTGGCGAATAATATCGTTACATAAGGTTATCAGTGATATAGAAAAAGGGAGTGACAACTCCCTTTTTTATTTTCTGACGGTTGAGCCGTTGAAACCTGTCCAACAGACCCCATATACTCATAATCAGATTGAACGGAAGAGAGAAGCATATGAACTTGGAGCGTTCCGAGCGCATTGACATTCCGGTGCTGCCACTTCGGGATGTGGTGGTTTATCCTCACATGGTGATCCCGCTTTTTGTGGGAAGGGAAAAGTCGATACGCTGCCTTGAAGCGGCGATGGACAACGACAAACAGATTCTACTGGTTGCGCAAAAAGATGCCGCCACTGATGATCCAAGTATCTCAGATTTATACACCGTTGGTACGGTGGCAACCATTCTCCAGCTTCTTAAACTTCCAGATGGCACGGTGAAAGTGCTGGTTGAAGGGATGCAGCGTGCGCGCATCGAGCAGTTTAGTGAAGATGATTTCTTCACTGCGCAGGCCGAGTATTTGACCACGCCAAGCTTGGATGAGCGTGAGCAAGAAGTGTTGGTTCGCACGGCGATCAGCCAGTTTGAAGGCTTTATCAAGCTCAACAAGAAGATCCCGCCAGAAGTACTGACATCCTTAAATGGTATTGAAGAGGCGGCGCGTCTCGCTGATACCATTGCTGCCCATATGCCGCTTAAGCTTGAAGACAAGCAAAATGTGTTGGAAATCGTTGATATTTCCGAGCGTCTTGAATACCTGATGACCATGATGGAGTCTGAGATTGACTTGCTTCAGGTTGAGAAGCGCATTCGTGGCCGCGTTAAAAAGCAAATGGAAAAGAGCCAGCGCGAGTACTATCTCAATGAGCAAATGAAAGCCATTCAGAAAGAGCTGGGTGAGCTGGATGATGCGCCGGATGAGTTTGAAGCGCTGAAGCAAAAAATCGAAGAGTCAAAAATGCCGCAGGAGGCACGGGAAAAAACCGAGCAAGAACTGCAAAAGCTGAAAATGATGTCTCCGATGTCAGCGGAAGCGACTGTGGTACGTAGCTATATCGATTGGATGATTAGTGTGCCATGGGCGAAGCGCTCAAAAGTGAAGAAAAACTTAGCCCGGGCGGAAGAAGTATTGAACGCTGATCACTACGGGCTTGAGCGTGTCAAAGACCGCATCTTGGAATACCTCGCGGTACAGAACCGGATGAAGAAGCTGAAAGGCCCGATTCTTTGCTTAGTGGGACCGCCAGGGGTGGGTAAAACCTCGCTAGGGCAGTCTATTGCGCGTGCCACCGGGCGTAAATATACCCGTATGGCCTTGGGTGGCGTGCGTGATGAAGCGGAAATCCGTGGTCATCGCCGGACCTACATCGGCTCATTACCCGGCAAGCTTATCCAGAAGATGTCCAAAGTGGGCGTCCGTAACCCGCTGTTCCTACTCGATGAAATCGATAAAGTATCGTCTGACATGCGCGGCGATCCATCATCAGCGTTACTTGAAGTGCTCGATCCTGAGCAAAACAACGCGTTTAACGACCATTATCTAGAGGTCGACTATGATCTCTCGGATGTGATGTTCGTGGCGACGTCTAACTCGATGAATATCCCCGGCCCGCTGCTGGATCGGATGGAAGTGATCCGGCTTTCAGGTTACACCGAGGACGAGAAGCTCAACATTGCTAAACAGCATTTGATTGACAAGCAAGTGGCGCGCAATGGCTTGAAAGCGCATGAGATCACCATTGAAGACTCGGCAATCATCGGCATTATTCGTTACTACACACGCGAAGCGGGCGTACGTAGCCTTGAGCGAGAGATTTCTAAGCTATGCCGCAAGACGGTAAAAGAAATCCTGCTTAATAGCGAACTTAAGCAAGTGACGGTGACGGATGAGAACTTGCCAGATTACTTAGGCGTCCGCCGCTTTGATTACGGTAAAGCGGATGAGCAAAATCGCGTGGGTCAAGTAACTGGGCTTGCTTGGACTGAAGTGGGTGGCGACTTGCTCACTATCGAGACCGAAGCGATGCCAGGTAAAGGCAAACTGACGCACACAGGCTCGCTGGGCGATGTGATGCAAGAGTCGGTGCAAGCGGCGATGACCGTGGTGCGTAGCCGTGCTGACAAACTGGGTATCAATAGCGACTTTTACGAGAAGCGTGATATTCATGTCCACGTCCCTGAAGGCGCTACCCCGAAAGACGGACCGAGCGCAGGTATCGCGATGTGTACCGCGTTAGTTTCAAGCTTAACCGGTAACTCCGTGCGTTCCGATGTGGCAATGACCGGCGAGATCACCTTACGTGGTGAAGTGCTCCCGATTGGTGGCTTGAAAGAAAAACTATTGGCTGCGCGTCGTGGGGGGATCAAAACCGTTGTCATTCCAAAAGAGAACGAGCGCGATCTGGAGGACATTCCTGCTAACGTCAAAGAGGATTTATCTATCCATCCAGTGCGCTGGATTGATGAGGTTTTAACCATTGCGTTAGAGAATAACCCACTCGGTATTGAGCTGGTTAACGCCGAAAAGAGTGACATGCAGCAAAATTAAGCAACGTAAAACGCTGACAGGCAGTAAAAGGCTTGTCAGCGTTTTTTTTGCTCGCTAACGTTGCTCTGACGCATTGCCTGCATGGGGCGGGCAAGCGCGCTTTCAACGTCTTTCGTCGACAAAGCGTCTGTTATTGAACACCGCAACATTGATAGGTTTGCGGAGATGTAATCTAAGGGGATGAAAAAGTGAATAAGTCGGAACTGATTGATCATATTGCAGAAGGTGCGGATATTTCTAAGGCCTCAGCAAACCGTGCATTGGATGCCTTCGTCGAGGCGGTGTCTGACACATTGAAGTCAGGCGACCAAGTCGCGCTAGTGGGCTTTGGCACCTTCTCTGTACGCGAACGCGCCGCACGCAAGGGCCGTAACCCGCAGACTGGCGCTGAAATTGATATCGCAGCGGCCAAAGTACCTGGCTTTAAAGCGGGTAAAGCGTTAAAAGACGCCGTTAACGAGTAATAATCACGTGACTCGCTGCCGAATTATTCGCGTTTGACGGGGCGTTGGAGCTGCAAAGCCAGTAACAACCGCGTATAATTCTGCACACAAGAGCGTAAAGGCGCATCACATGATGCGCCTTTTTAGTTGAAAACCAACCAGCCCAAACCAGTTGGAGTACCGGCCAGTTATGATGGAACGTATACGCGAAGGCACCAATAGTCTTGCGGTGAAGATCATTTTAAGCCTTATTATCTTTTCCTTTGCTTTTGCCGGTGTCGGCAGCTATCTGGCAGGCGGTTCCAACCCGCCCGCTGCAACCGTCGGCGAGAAAGAAATCAGCCGTGCAGAGCTCGATCGAGCTTATCAAAACGAACGTGCTCGTATGCAGCAACAGGCGGGAGAGCAGTTTAATCAACTGCTGGGTAACCCAGAGTATGTGAAGCGTTTTCGTCAAAACATCTTAGATCGAATGATCAATGACTTGCTGTTAGAGCAGGCAGCCAGCGACCTTGGCCTGCGTGTGAGTGATGCACAAGTCAAAGCCGCGATCCGTGCGATGCCACAGTTCCGTCAAGGCGGGCAGTTTAATAACGACCGCTACCAGGCCGCTCTGCGGCAAACGGGCATGAGTGCCGATGAGTTTGCCAATTACATGCGTACGGATTTAATGCGTCAGCAACTGGTAAATGGCTTACAAAGTTCGGGGTTTGTGTTACCGAGTGAGCTGGAAAGCCTGTATCGCCTAGAAGCACAGAGTCGGCAAGTGCGCACCATCACGCTCCCGGTAGATGATTTTGCGGAGCAGGTAACGCTCACGGACGATGAGCTAGAAGCATACTATCAAGCTCACCGAGAAGATTATATCCAGCCTCGCATGGTCAAAGTCGCTTATGTAGAGCTAACGGGAGAGGGACTGGCTAATGAGGTTCAGATCTCGGATGACGCAATCGCGACCTATTACCAAGAGAACCAGTCTCAGTATGGCTCACAAGAACGTCGTAAAGTTAGCCACATCCTAATTGAAGGAACAGGTGATGAGGCCAAAGCCAAAGCCCAGCAAGCGTTAGAGCGTCTGAATCAAGGCGACGCATTTTCCGCGCTGGCAAAGGAAATGTCTGATGACACCTTCAGTGCTGAGCAGGGTGGGTCACTGGATTGGATTGAACCTGGTGTGATGGATCCGGCGTTCGAGAAAGCGGCGTATGCGTTGCCAGAGAAAGGCGATATCTCTGGGCTGGTTCAATCTGACTTTGGTTATCATATTATCCGTTTAGATGATATTGATCCGGCGGATGTCACTCCGCTTGCAGAGGTAAAAGACGATATTCGTAGCGAATTGCAACAAGCGCGTGCGGCGGATCGTTTCTACGCGCAGTCTACCACACTGGCGGAAGTCGCGTTTGAAGAAGCGAACGGTTTGGAGCCAGCGGCTGACGCGGTGAATGGCAAGGTGCAGTATACTGATTACTTTGCGTTAGACGCGGCGACTGGCTTGATGGCTCGCCCTCAAATCCAGCAAGCGCTTGACAGCTATGATGTTCGTGAAAACGGGCTCAACTCAGAGTTGATTGAATTGTCTGGTGAGCATGCCATTGTCGTGCGTCTTGATGATGTGAAGCCGGAAAAGCAGCTCAGCTTTGCTGACGTGAAAGAGCAAGTTCGCGAAACGCTTGCTGCCGAGAAAGGGCAAGAGCAGGCGAAAGAAACGGCTGGAGACTTGATCGCCCAGCTCGAAGAAAGCGGTGAGTTAACGGAAAGCGATTACACCTTTAGCGCACCGATGACACTTAACCGTGTGTCGCAACAACAAGCCGTCGCGGAACTGGCGTTTTCTCTGCCACAGCCTGAATCAGAGACGGCGAGTTATGGCGTCACACAAAACCGCCAAGGTGACGTAGTGGTTGTCGCACTGGACAAGGTGGTGACCCCTGAGGTGCCGGCTATCAGCCCGCAAAGTCAAATGGCGGCGCGTGTTCAACGCGCGATGAGTAATACGTCATTGTCTGCGACCTTACAAGCATTGCGTGAAGACGTCGATGTGACTTACGCGGAGTCAGATGCACAATAAGTGAGACGGCGACGAGAGAGTGAGATCTCTCGCATCCCATTCGCTTAAGCAATAGAAACGGCGCTAGGATTTTGTCCTGCGTCGTTTTTCTTTTATCACTGACATGCAAATAGGCGTGCGCGAACTTAGGGTAAGGTGGACATTTTTACAAGGAGTCAACCATGAAACACCTTTTATCCTGTCTGTTATTCACCATGGCGTTAATCACCGCCCCGGTCGCATGGAGCGCGGATGAAAACACCTCGCAAGCAACTGAGCAAGTTGAGCGTCTTTCCGTTAACATCAATACGGCGAGTGAGCAGCAGTTATCAGAGCAGCTCTCGGGGATTGGTCCGGCGAAAGCCAAAGCCATTATTGAGTATCGCCAAGCCAATGGTGAATTTAGCTCGCCAGATGCTCTGATGGAGGTCAAAGGTATTGGCACCGCAACGCTGGACAAAAACCGTGATCGCATCAAAGTGTAACCAGACTCGCGCAAAGTGGTGTTTGCCGCTTTGCGCGAATAATACTTGTGTCTGTTGGCCTGAATGCACACAATGACAGCGATGTGTAGCATGGTAGCAGGATGCGATGACTCAAAAACAAAGCCACTTTTTTGCCCACCTTGCGCGAATGAAGCTGATTTATCGTTGGCCTCTGATGCGCAATGTTTCCGCCGAAAATATCTCTGAACATAGCTTACAAGTTGCCTTTGTGGCGCATGCGCTAGCGTTAATCAATAACAAACGCTTTAATGGCCACTATCAACCCGAGCGTGTTGCGGTATTGGCGATGTTCCATGATTGCAGCGAAGTGATCACCGGTGACTTGCCTACCCCAGTCAAGTACTTCAACCCTTCGATTGCGGGGGAGTATAAAAAAATAGAGAAAATGGCTGAGAAGAAGCTTATCGCGATGTTGCCGCCTGAGTTGCAAGAGGAATATAGCGGGCTGATAGACTCAGATCACATCGCGCCGGATGATTACCAGCTGGTTAAACAAGCCGACACCTTATGTGCGTATTTAAAGTGCCTAGAAGAAATTGCCGCGGGGAACCATGAGTTTGAGCAAGCGAAGAAGCGGCTGGAAGCCTCGTTAGAAAAAAGGCGCTCCCCGGCGAGCGATTACTTTATGGCTACCTTTGTGGATAGTTTTACACTCTCGTTGGATGAGATCAGTGATGATGGATTTTGACCTGTCTGACGCCTGGCAAACTCGCCAGATGGCGAATGAGAAAAAAAAGCGTCGTCATGATAAGCGCACGGCCTATCAGCGCGATCGTGCGCGAATTCTGCACTCAGCGGCCTTTCGACGCTTGCAAGCTAAAACCCAGGTGCTCGGTGCCGAGCACAGCGACTTTTATCGGACTCGGTTAACCCATTCACTTGAGGTCTCGCAAATTGGTACCGGTATTGTCGCGCAGCTCAAAGAGAAACAACCCGCATTTCGCCCTCTGCTGCCATCGACGGGTTTGATGGAAAGCCTCTGTTTGGCTCACGATATCGGCCATCCGCCTTATGGTCATGGCGGTGAAATCGCACTGAATTACATGATGCGCGATGACGGTGGTTTTGAGGGCAATGCGCAAACTTTTCGCATTGTTACGCTGCTTGAGCCCTATACACAAGCTCACGGGATGAACTTGGCGCGTCGCACCTTACTGGGAGTGATGAAGTACCCTGCGTTGATCAGTGCCGCTCACAATGGCAATCAGCCTGCGCCGGTTAATGACTTTCGCCATCTTAAAGCGCGGGAGTGGCAACCTGCTAAGGGCATTTATGATGATGATAAAGCGCGGCGAGATTGGGTGCTTGCGCCGCTTAATGAAGCGGATCGCGCGTTATTTTTAACGTTTCGTGATCACACGGCCGCCGACCAACACCGCAAAACACGCTATAAATCTCTCGATTGCTCTATTATGGAGCTGGCCGATGACATCGCTTATGGCGTCCATGACTTGGAAGATGCCATCGTGATGGGCTTGGTGACCCGAGAGCAATGGCAAGAGGCGGTCGCCAGTCATTTGGCAGAATGCGGTGACCCTTGGCTAGAGGCCAACATTGGCGAGTTGAGCGAGCAAATGTTTGGCCCACCGTACGAGCGTAAAGACGCCATTGGTGCCTTGGTGAATACCTTATTGACCTCGGTGGAAGTGGCGCCGAGCAATCAAGATGGCACCCATAGTTTTACCTCGCCGCTATTGGCGTGGAATGCCTATTTGACTGAGGTCATGGCCGGTGTTTTGGAGGTGCTAAAGCGCTTTGTCAGTGAGTTTGTGGTCAAACAGCCAGAGCTTCAGGTGGTGGAGTACAAAGGCCAGCAGTTGGTGATGGAGCTGTTTGATGCCTTTGCGTCTGATCCCGAGCGTTTGTTGCCAACCGACTATCGACGCGATTGGCTGGCCGCCAGAGAGCGGGGAGAATCAGGGATGCGGGTGATTGCTGATTACCTGTCGTCGATGACTGATAGCTTTGCGCAAAAGCTTCACAGCACCATGTTCACCGCCGCCAGCAATGGCCCGCTATACGCGATTCGTTAGCCATGGGCAGAGCGAGGACGTGGATTATAACGCCCTCGGTATAAGCAAGTCGCTTACTCAGTCGCGGCGTTGACTCGCATTGGGTAAAAAAGCGAGTTGGCGTGCAATCATGGTGTCGAAGCTATCGAGCAAAGGCTGGTAGCGTTTGGCATTATCCTCCAACTGACTCAGCGCTATGTATCCGGCCTCGAGCGTGGAAAGCGCCCCTGGCTTTCGACTTTTACGAATCTGATAGTGGCTGGGCATCTTTGCGGCAATACTGACACTCGGAAGTGCCTGTAAATTGGTCGACAACTGATACATTTTATAGGCTTTCTTCCAGGTCCCATCCAGTAGAATAATCCCTTGTTTGGCACTCGCCCCTTCGGCCATCATCTCACTGAGTGGCAGTGCGTTTTCACCGGGGTAGAGCACGACATAATTGATGTCTGGATCCGCCAACAACCCATTCAGTTGGGGATGCTGGCTAAAATCTTCTCCGACTAAGGTAACGCAATGTTGTAGCGAAAGGCTCAGCAGACAAGCACTGTTCTTAGGGTGTGAGACTTCATCAGGGTGCTGAAGCAGGATCACTGGATTGGGGTTATCAATCTTGGTAATGGCATCGCAAATGCAAATGGCGTGGGCTTTATGGCAGCGAGAGCAGTATCGAGACATACGAATCAGGGCGCTAGAAATGGAATATGGCGATCAATAACATAACGCAAGCCGTGTCGCACGTACTTGCGTTATCAATGGCTTTGCGTGATCAGGCTTTTTGGCTGTACCCGCTCAGAAAGCGTTCAAAGCGACTAATCGCCATCTCCAAGTCATCCACACGGGGGAGGGTTACAAGCCGGAAATGATCGGGTTGATGCCAATTAAACCCCGTACCATGCACCATAAGCACTTTCTCTTGGAGTAAAAAGTCGAGCATCAACTTTTCATCGTTATGGATGTTATACCGCTTAGTGTCGATTTTCGGGAAGAGATAGAGCGCGCCTTTCGGCTTTTTACAGCTCACCCCTGGAATTTGGTTGATAAGCTCGTAGGCTTTGTCGCGCTGCTCCAGCAATCGACCGCCGGGTAAGATAAGCTCATTGATGCTCTGGTACCCCCCTAGCGCGGTTTGAATCGCATGTTGCATGGGCACATTGGCACAAAGTCGCATTGATGCCAGCATTTCAAGGCCTTCAATGTACCCGCGCGCGTGTTGTTTGGGGCCGGTTACCAGCATCCAGCCAGCACGAAAGCCGCAAACTCGGTAGGCTTTAGATAAACCGTTGAAGGTCAGGCACAATACATCCGGCGCCAAGGTGGCGATGGAGTAATGTTGCGCGCCATCATAGAGAATTTTATCGTAGATTTCGTCGGCAAAAATGATCAGGTTATGCTGGCGCGCGATCTCCACCACTTGCAATAAAAAGTCGCGGCTATAGACCGCCCCTGTCGGATTATTGGGATTAATCAGGACAATCCCCCGGGTGCTGGGCGTGATCTTACGTTTGATATCCTCTAAGTCTGGATACCAGTCCGACTCCTCATCGCAAAGGTAATGGACAGGCTTGCCCCCTGATAAAGACGCTGCTGCCGTCCAGAGTGGATAGTCGGGTGAGGGCACCAGTAACTCGTCGCCATTGTTAAGCAGCGCTTGCATGGCCATCACGATAAGCTCGGAGGCGCCGTTGCCCAAATAGACGTCTTCCACGTCTAAGTCCATCAAACCGCGTTTTTGGTAGTGCTGCACCACCGCTTTACGGGCGGAATAGAGCCCTTTTGAATCGCAATATCCTTGCGAGGTCGGAAGATTGCGGATCACATCCACCAAGATTTCATCAGGGGCATCAAAGCCAAACGGAGCGGGGTTACCGATATTCAGCTTAAGAATGCGGTGTCCCTCTTCTTCGAGGCGTTTCGCTTCTTTCATGACTGGACCGCGAATGTCGTAGCAGACATCATCCAGCTTGGCGGACATTCCAATGGTTTGCATTAACGTTCCTGTAAATAAAAAGGTGAAAATTGTTATTAGGCTTTTTTGATAACTTACACTATTTGTTTGCCAATTCGAAAGACTTAGGCGGATAAAGTTTTACTGCCACCAATGGAACAAAAAAATCGACCAAGTTTGACAGATAACTGATCTAGCGCATATTTGTAAAAGACGCTCACAGGTAGACTGACAAGCAAGAATAACGTGCTACATAAAAAGAGTACGGATTGACTTGCAAAGAGCACTGCCGCTTAAGCGGTTGGAGGATGTCGTGACTACCTTGATTCAAGCGGCTAATCATTTACAAAGCCAAGTAGCGATCAGTCAAGCGCCTGTTCAACTGACCATGGCGTTTACTTGGCCAGGTGATTTATCGCCCGTTGCTTGGTTGGATGCACAGCCTGTTTACCCGAAAACCTACTGGCAATCACGCGATGGTCGTGAAGAGGTATTGGTACTGGGCGCTGGCCGCCAGTTTTCTCAGTTGTCAGCGGCTCAAGCCAGTCTGTTGCCTGACCAGCGCATTTGGGGCTGTGTGGCCTTTGATGATGCGCCCGGTTATGGTGATTTTTTCTTACCGGTGGTGGAGCTAATTAGGCGCGATCAACAGTGGCACCTGAGCGTTAACCTCACTGAAGCGTGCGACAGTCAAGCTTTATTGAATCAGATCATTTGGCAAGGCCGTCCTTTGGCGGCACAACATGCCGTCGTCCGTGAGGAAACACATACGCCCAGCCGCGCTCAATGGTGTCAATCTGTCCGTTGTGCGTTGACACACATGGAGCAGACCGCACTACAAAAAGTGGTGCTGGCGCGTCAAACGCGTCTCTCGCTCAATGCACCGATCAGTGCCGGCCAGCTGTTACAGCATAGCCAGCAGCATAACGTCGAGAGTTTTCACTTCCTTTTTGCTACCGGCCCTGATGACGCTTTTGTTGGCTCAACTCCGGAGCGGCTATACCGTCGTCGCGATTGTCGTGTCACCACAGAAGCGGTGGCAGGGACGGTACGTCGTGGCGCAAGCTTTAGTGACGATCACCGCCTTGGTGAGTGGTTATTGCGCGACACCAAAAACGTGCACGAGAATCAGCTGGTGGTGGATGATATTTTCGCCGGACTACGCCGTCATGCGTTAACCATCACGGTTGACCCTGAGCCGCATCTGATTGTGCTTCGCCATCTTCAGCATTTACGTCGTCGTATCAGTGCCATCATCGGACCTGGTGTCGATGATGCTGTGTTGCTCAGTGCCTTACAGCCCACCGCCGCGGTGGCCGGGTTGCCGCGTGAAAACGCGCGCACCTTTTTAGCCGAGCAAGGCATCGCACGTGGCCGTTATAGCGGTGCAGTCGGTTATCTGTCTCAGCGTGAAAGCCAGTTTTGTGTGGCGATACGCAGTGCCCAAGTGACCGAGAATACCGTGGATCTATACGCCGGCGCCGGGATTGTCCCTGGGTCGGATCCGGACGCTGAGTGGGAGGAGTTGGACAATAAGCTCACGACTCTCCGTCAGTGTTTGCCTGCTTGCACGATGCCGGAAAAAGACGCCATCAGACTCGGAGCCTGCTAATGTCGCTTTCTCTCACACACACTTGGGCAGAGGTGATGATAGAAGAGCTATCGCGCCTAGGCGTTAGGCATATTTGCATCGCGCCCGGTTCACGTTCCACACCCTTGACGTTGGCCGCGGTGAAACAAAGTCAACACCCCCAACGTCCGGTGACAATCCACCGTCATTTTGATGAGCGCGGGCTGGGTTACCTTGCCCTTGGCTTGGCAAAGAGTGCCCGTGAGCCTGTCGCGGTGATTGTGACCTCAGGCACCGCGGTGGCAAACTTGTTGCCTGCCGTGGTAGAGAGTGGCTTAACCGGTGAACCGTTAGTGATTCTTTCTGCTGACCGCCCGTTTGAATTGATGGATTGTGGCGCGAACCAAGCGATTACCCAATCAGGCCTGTTTTCTTCTCATGTGACCGCTGAATTGGCGCTTCCGGCGCCGACTGCTGAGATCCCTTTGCCGGCGTTACTCACCAAAGTGGATCAGCTACTTGCACGTCAGGCTGAGCAAGGGGGAGCGTCCATATTAACTGTCCGTTTCGTGAGCCTTTTTATGGCGAACGCGATGAAACAGAGGAGAAAAAGCTTCGCGAGTCTGTTGCCCACTGGTGGCAAAGCGGCCAGTGTTATACCCGCTATCATCAAGCTCGCTGTTGTGCGATGTCTGAATGGTCGCCTTGGTTGAGGCCGTCTAGTGGGAGCCCGCGAACAGTGATTGTACTTGGTGCCGTGCCGGCGGGGCTGTCCGAGGCCGTGGAGCGGTTAGCGAGTGCGCTTCATGCCATTATCTTGGCCGATCCGCAGTCAGGGGTGGCGAGCAGCGCGCCAGGCTACGATCTCTGGCTTAACCACCCCGATCTTTTCCAGCAATTGAACCAAGCCCAATGGGTGATTCAGCTCGGTGGGCGGTTGGTGTCTAAACGCCTAGGCCAATGGCTGGCGCAAACGCAAGCTCACTACTGGCTGATCAGCGAACACACGCAAGCGCTTGATCCTAACCATCAGTCTTTAGAGCAATTTGTTGTGCCGCCCCCTCATTGGTTGCCTTGGCTCCAGGCGTTGGCTGAGTCAGTGGCTAACACGTACTCTGCACCTGGAGAGGGTATTGATAGCGTCAAGACATGGCAGCAGACGTTGATACGAGAAGCCAAGCATCAGATGCAGCAAGCTGCCACAACCTTGTCCCACACGGCATTATCGGAACATAGCGTGTTTCAACAGCTCCCTGCTTTGCTTCCCAAGTGGGCAGATATTTTTATCGGTAATAGCCTAGCGATCCGCTTAGCCGATATATGGTCTGATCTTTCCGGCCATCGGGTGTTTGCTAATCGCGGCGCGTCTGGCATTGATGGTTTACTGGCCTGTGCCGCTGGGGTGCAGCGATACCGCGCTCAACCTATGTTAGTGGTGTTGGGTGATACCAGTGCCCTTTACGATCTTAATAGTTTTGCATTATGGCGAGAGACATCCGCGCCAGCCGCCATCCTTATCTTGAATAACAATGGCGGTGGTATTTTTGATGCGCTGCCGGTTGATCAAACCCTGTGTGATACCTACTACCGGATGCCGCATGACCTCGGGTTTGAACATATCGCGGCGCAATTCTCTTTGGGTTTCCATCAACCCGCGACCCCAGATGATCTCGTGGTAAGCGTGAATCAGGCGCTCACTACCCCTGGTGCTGATGTGATTGAGGTGGTGACGCCAGCCGGAGAAGCGGGACAGGTACTCAGCGAGTGCTTAGCTGCCATGGCCGCCAGGGGGACATATGCTTAGTTACCAGCAAGGCGGCGATCGGCATGGAAAGAAAGTGGTGTTTCTCCATGGGTTTTTAGGTAGCGGAGCAGACTGGCGCACGGTGACCGATAAAATGCACCATTGTCATTGGCTGTGTATTGATCTGCCCGGTCATGGTGGCAGCTTGAGCTGTCAAGCCGTTGACTTTACCACGACTGTGGCAGCAATACGGCAAACGTGCCATCAGGTATGGGGGCACCAAAGAGCATGCCTGGTGGGATACTCGCTCGGCGCGCGTCTTGCTATGCATCTTGTCTGCACTCAACCTAGTCTCTGGCACGCGGTCTTCTTGGAAGCGGGTCATCCTGGGTTGACGGACAGCCACCAACGGCGCAAGCGGCTGGTACAGGATAGCCAGTGGGCGGAACGCTTCGCGCATCAAGCTATCGATGAGGTATTAGCTGAATGGTATCGACAACCGGTTTTTCATTCACTGACCGATGGGCAGTGGGCCGACCTTATCGCGGCGCGTCGTGATAATCATGGCCCTGCTGTGGCGAAAATGCTGATGGCGACCTCCTTGGGTCGCCAGGCGAATTTACGCGCGGGGTTGGGTGAAGCCTTTCGACAAGGCGTCGTCATTGACTACCTTTGTGGAGAGCACGACAACAAATTTACCTCACTTGCACACTCACTATGGCAACACACAGGGATCCCCGCCACGCCGATAGAAGGGGCGGGGCACAACAGCCATGTTGAAAACCCAGATAGGTTTGTGCAGGTACTGACGCAAAGTCACGCACTCGCTTGACTTTTTTATCTTTATGACGGGCCTTGTCCCAAGCAACCGAGAAAAGGGAGACACTATGGCTGTCACGCCAGGGATCACCGAACAAGAGCTTTACGCGCCGATTGAGTGGGTACCCACCGAGCATACGTTTAGCGATATCCTGTACCATAAATCTGCCGACGGCATCGCTCGGATCACGATTAATCGGCCCCAGGTGCGCAATGCATTCCGGCCGCAAACGGTAAAAGAAATGATGCAAGCCTTGGCTGATGCGCGCTATGACAGCCGAGTGGGCGTGATTATTCTCACCGGGTTGGGAGAGAAGGCGTTTTGCTCTGGCGGCGATCAGTCCGTGCGGGGTGACTACGGCGGTTATCAAGATGATGAAGGCACGCATCATTTGAATGTGTTGGACTTTCAGCGTCAGATCCGCACCTGTCCTAAACCCGTCATCGCCGCTGTTGCAGGCTATGCCGTCGGCGGTGGCCATGTGCTGCATATGATGTGCGATTTAACCATCGCCGCCGACAACGCCCAATTTGGCCAAACAGGTCCCAAGGTCGGCAGCTTTGACGGCGGCTGGGGAGCCTCTTATATGGCGCGGATTGTGGGCCAGAAAAAAGCCCGTGAAATCTGGTTCTTGTGCCGTTTCTACAATGCGCAAGAAGCCGTAGACATGGGATTAGTGAACACAGTCGTGCCACTGGATGAGCTTGAGCGAGAGACAGTGCGTTGGTGCCGGGAAGTGCTCCAACACAGTCCCATGGCGCTGCGCTGCTTAAAAGCGGCGTTGAATGCAGACTGCGATGGGCAGGCGGGGCTGCAAGAACTCGCCGGTAATGCCACCATGATGTTTTACATGACCGATGAAGGGCAAGAAGGGCGCAATGCCTTTAATGAAAAACGCCGCCCTGAATTTGATCGTTTCCCACGTAATCCATAGAGGTCACTATGAGACAGGCACGGATCTATCACTACACCTTGCCAGTCAATGCCGGTTTATTTGTCCGTGATCAGCCGTTAACGGAGCGAGAGGGCTTGGTGGTTGAATTAAGCGAGGGGGCACAACGTGGCTGGGGAGAAATTGCGCCATTACCCGGCTTTAGCCAAGAAACCTTCGCCGAGGCACGTCATGCGTTAATTGCTGCCACCGCGGTTTGGTGTGATCATCGTAATATTGCCATGCCACAACTGCCGCCTTCGGTGGCATGGGGATTAAGCATTGCGCAAGCCGAGTTAGATAAATATTTGCCCACTCAGTCAGGGTTTCGTCATGTGCCTGTGTGCACAGGGGATCCGGATGCGCTGTTAATGACGCTGGGACAACAACCGGCGGGTCAGCCTTATGAGGCAAAAATCAAAGTGGGGGACTATGAGGTCGCCCGCGATCGGTTAATGATCGCGACCTTGTTAGAGGCATTACCGGACTTGAGGTTGCGTCTTGATGCGAATCGTCGCTGGCAGCCCGAGCAACTTGCCAGTTTTTGGAACGGCCTGAGTGAAGCACACCAAGCGCGAATTCACTGGATTGAAGAGCCTTGCCCCGATCCTCACCAGTCGCTCGTCCAAGCGCAGGCCTTAGGCTTTCCTTTGGCGTGGGACGAAAGCTTAACAGATAGCCGTGACAGTGCGTTGCTTGAACACGATTTGGCATCTGCTTGGGTGATTAAGCCTAGTTTGCTCGGCGATCTGGCCACCATTGAACAATGGGTGAGCCGGGCGCACGCGCTAGGGAAAACGGCGGTGATTA
The DNA here is from genome assembly GCF_005280275.1 of Salinivibrio kushneri. NCBI lineage: Bacteria > Pseudomonadati > Pseudomonadota > Gammaproteobacteria > Vibrionales > Vibrionaceae > Salinivibrio > Salinivibrio kushneri. The sequence goes on along the minus strand of NZ_CP040021.1, from coordinate 2,002,278 downwards.
GCTCGGCATTGGAGACCAGTTTGGGCTTAACGCAATTGTCTCGGTTGGCAAATTGGTTAACCCCGGGTACTGTGCCAGGACTCGATACATTGGGGATTTATCAGCATCAACTCGATCGCACCTGGCCAGGGGCATCGCAGCCCTTGATCCCACTCCACGATCAACCACTCGTGTGGATAAACACCTTGTGAGTGAGGGCATGTTTGGGTTTGATACGTGGCCATGGCAGCACTGGGCGGCCATGGCACCGAACGCGAAAGCCATTGATAGCGAGATGGCACTTACATGGGGTGAACTCACCGCTCTCGTGGATGGCCAGCAAGCGCGACTGGGTGAGGCGCCCATTGTGGTGCTCGACAGCGCATTGTCGCAAAGGGCGCTGATCGTGGGGATGCTCGCGGCATGGCAGGCAGGAAAAAAAACGCTAGTATTGAATCAAGCTTTAAGTGACGAGGTGCAAGCCACAGTGCTGAGTCAACTTGGTGTCTATCAATTTTTGCCTGACCGCTCGCGTGAACCGGATGTCAATGTGCTGCCAACGATGAGCCATTGGCAACCTGATCGGCCTCTGACGTTAACTTTAACCTCGGGGTCAACCGGTACGCCTAAGGTGATTGCTCACGCGGCTCATCAGCATCTCGCCAGTGCTGCCGGTTTAACCCAAATGCTGCCTTTTTTGGGCTTGGCGGATAAGATGACCGCTCTAGAAAACCGCGTCGATCGTTGGCTCTTGTCTTTGCCACTATTTCATATCTCCGGCTTAGCCATTGTATGGCGCTGGCTGTATAAAGGTGCTCAGCTGGCTATCTATCCATGCCGCGGGGAAAGCATGGCATCGGCGCTCACACATGTTAGCCACGCCTCTTTAGTGCCCACGCAGCTCTATCGCGTGTTGCCCGTACTGAGACAATGCCTAGACACGTGCACCTTATCTCACGTGTTGCTTGGTGGTGCTGCGATTTCCAGTGCACTGACGGAGCAGGCAGAACAACAAGGGATAAGCTGTTGGTGTGGGTATGGGATGACGGAAACGGCATCGACGGTCACCTTAAAGCGAGCCGATGGACAGGATGACGTGGGCACTATCTTGCCTTATCGCGATCTGATGGTGGCGGATGACGGTGAGGTAATCCATCGCGGGGAGACGTTAGCTTTAGGGGTTTGGCAAGCGGGTGCCCTGCATCCAATTGATGCTTCTACAGGACTGGCTTCGCGTGATTTAGCCAGCTGGTGTACGGACGTTCAGCCGCCGACACTGAGCATCGTCGGGCGGAAGGATAATCAATTTATCTGCGGTGGGGAGAACGTTCAGCCCGAGGTGATTGAGGCACATTTGCAACAGTGTGCCGAGATCCGTCAGGCCATGGTCGTTCCAATTGACGATCGCGAATTCGGGGCGCGCCCGTTGGCGATTATCCAGAGTCGGGGCCACTTCAACGCCCAGCAGCTGGCTGACTATTGTCGGCGCTTGCCCGCTTATCAACGCCCGGTCGCGTTTTTACCTTGGCCATCTTTGTCGCCCGAGGCGGGAATTAAACCGTCTCGAGCGCTATTAACCCAATGGGCGCAACGCCAAGCGATAGACTAAGGCCGATCAGCGCGTAGACGAATGACTTGATTGCGCATATGCTCTGAAGTCGCCTGCTCAGGCTCAACGGCTGGACCGGCGACGACCGTGACTTTAGACCAAAAACGCTTGGGCAGTTTTAACATGGCTTTCCCGCCATGACGGCTAAAGTAGCTGCCCCACAGGCCTTGTAACGCCATCGGTACCACAGGCACCGGCGAGCGTTGCAAAATCATATCCATCCCGCGGCGGAACTGGTCGATTTCGCCGTCATAGCTGAGATGCCCTTCCGGGAAAATCAGTACCACTTCGCCATTATCAAGCGCCTTTTGAATCTCGTTCATGGCGGCCCGGATCGTGCGGCCCCGATGGCTAATGGGGATCACTTTTGACGTTCGGAAAAACCAATGCAGCACCGGTAATTGATACAAATCTTCAAACATCACAAAACGGATAGGACGGTGACACGCGCCGGCTAATAAGAGCGCATCCATATAGCTGACATGGTTACAAATCAGTAAGGCACCGCCTTTTTCAGGAATATGGTGTAAGTCTTGGTGTTTTACCCGATACAAGGTATGGGTGACCATCCAGGTAAAAAAGCGCAAGGCGAAAATGGGGACCAGCTTGCTGACATAGATAGCCACCAAGAAGTTGAGCACCGCCAAGACCAAGAAGAATTCCGCGATAGATAACTCCACCACCACCAAGAGGGTGATACCGAGTATCGCACTGCCCACCATAAATAAGGCATTGAAAATATTGTTGGCGGCAATCACACGCGCACGTGCGGCTTTATCGGCGCGTTGTTGCATCAGGCTATACAGCGGCACAATAAAAATCCCGCCACACACGCCAATCATCAATAGGTCGATAAATACCCAGGTCAGAGCTGGATCAGTGATAAAAGCAAGCAGGCTGGTGTGGAGCGTTGGATCGGCTGGCGTGGCAAAAAACAAATGTAAGCCAAAGCCGGTTAATCCTAAACTGCCCAAGGGGACAATGCCGGGCTCGATACGATGGCCAGAAAGCTTATCGCACAGCAATGCGCCCACAGCGATGCCGACAGAAAATAAGGTGAGCAGAAACGACACGCCGATTTCACCGCCACCGATCGAGGCGGTGAATTTGGGAAACTGGGTTAAATAGCTGGCACCTAGAAACCAAAACCAGCTGATCCCGAGTATCGCTTGCAAGGTGACCTTGTCTTTACGCGCGAAACGCAGCGTTTGTCGCATTAAAGCAACGGGCCGGTAACGTAAATTGAGCCCAGGGTTCCCGGCAGGCGCAGGTGGGATGGCATGGGCAGACATGACGCCAAGCAACGCAAAACTTAATACAGCTATCCCTGAGATCAGGTTAGAGTCAGGGTGATGGGCAATAAAGCCCGCCAGCAAGGTACCGAGCAGAATCGATAAGAAGGTGCCGGTTTCCACCAAGGCATTGCCTGAAACAAGCTCTTTGTCATTGAGCGTTTGTGGCAGTAATGCGTATTTCACCGGGCCAAAAAAAGCCGATTGGGTGCCCATCAAAAACAGTAAGCCGAGTAACACATTCCAAGCGTGGAAATACAGCGCGATAGCGGCACTTGACATGATCACCACTTCCAACCACTTCACCCGCCGCATGATCAGCGCTTTGTCGTATTTGTCCGCAAGCTCGCCCGCAAAGGCAGAAAATAGGAAAAAAGGCAGAATAAACAAGCCAGCAGCGGCGTTGATAAACAGCGTAGCATCCATCGGCAGTTGATCGGCCGAGGCGAACGCGACCATGATCACCAACACATTCTTATAGACGTTATCGTTAAACGCGCCTAATGCCTGGGTAATAAAATAAGGCAAAAAACGTCGCTCGCGTAAAAGCTGAAACTGTTGGCTCATTTAGGCAGATCCATTTCGCGTTGCAGTAAGCGACTTATACTAGCAGCGAGCGAGGTGTGCGCAACCTTGAATACGTTGCGCATCATTTAGTGAGTTGACAAAAAGGCAGACTAAGAGAATTTTTGCATGTTTTTAATCGACACTTGCTCATTGAGTGTCCAAAAATCATACAGCACACCAATTAAGAAAAAGCCACCGGTAAATAGGTAAATAAAGCCAGTGATCCATTTACCCATGTACATACGGTGAATGCCAAACACACCCAGAAAGGTCAGTAATAGCCAGGCAATGGTAAAATCCGTAGGGCCACTGCGAAAACGGAGATCGGCTTCTTTGTCCATGGCGGGAATCAAGAATAAATCCACAATCCAGCCGACAAAGAACAGGCCTAGGGTGAAAAACCAGAGGGTGCCAGTTACCGGTTTACCATAGTAAAACCGGTGGGATCCGAGAAAACCAAAGATCCAGAGTAAGTAACCAACAAATTTACTGTGGGTATCATTCATGGCTTGGTCCTATTGCAGTGAAAGAATACTAATGGCTTGGAGTCCCAGCGTGGCAAATGGTTCCTACTGACGACAAAACAGGGGTGTCTAGATGACGTTTGGTAACAATTCTTCCCACTTTGCCAATTGACTTCATCACCAGAGACTCTAGCATGATAACGGTCTAAAACCACAGATGATGCGATAATGAAAAAATTATTCTCTGTTGCCGCCTTGATGTTTGTCTTTGTTGTGACAGCGCCCTACGCAGAAGCGAAACGCTTCGGCGGTGGTAAGTCTTTTGGTAAGAGCTTTAAAACCGCGCCTGCGCCAAAAAATAACACCACTAATACTAATACCCTTAAACAGAACACCTCGAAAACCAGTAAAAAAGGACTCGCGGGGGGGCTACTCGGCGGTTTGCTCGCCGGTGGTTTACTGGCCGCTTTCTTCGGCGGTGCCTTTGAAGGTATCCAATTTATGGACATCTTGATTTTGGGTGTCATTGCTTACTTTGCGATGAAGTTTCTCCGCGGACTGACCCAAGCCAAAGCGGGCGCACAGGCGCAAGGGCCAGCGTACGCGGGACAAAATAAAGGCTATTACCATGAGCAGCCTCATGCGTTTAGACAAGAGGCTCCGACAGCTGCCGGTGCGTCATCGAGTGGGTTTGGTGCCACAAACAATGATGTGCCATTTAACTTCCCGCCTCAGTTCGATATGCAAAGTTTCTTGAGCGGTGCCCGTGAGCACTATCGGATTTTGCAAGGTGCGTGGAACCATAATGAGTTGGATAAAATCCAAGAATATGTGACGCCTGAGCTTTATAACGATCTGGCTGCCGAGCGTGCACGATTGGGGAGTGAACAACATACTGAAGTCATGTATGTGGATGCCGAGATTGTTCGCGCCGATTATGACAGCCGCATGGCACAATTGAGCTTAAAATTCACCGGCCGTTATTGTGATCGCGTGGAGGGGGTCGAAGAAGATATTACCGATATCTGGCACCTAGAGCGTGACCTACGCCAGCCCAATGCGCCTTGGCTAATTGTGGGCATTCAAAGCTAACAAGCTCGCGGTGATAATACGCTGATAGATATAGCGCTGGCTGAGACAAGCCAGCGTTTTTTATGTCGCCGCTTCCAGATAAATCAGGTTGTCGAGCGCTTGCTGGTATGAGTTGCCACATACCTCGGGATCCGCATCGAACGCGGCACACACCTTGGGGCGGGCCTCAGAGCCAAACAGCCTGCAGAGGTTGCGATCATCTAGCTGCACACAACGAGTGTGAGCGGGCTTACCGTTTGGCATACCAGGGATAGGTGACGAAATGCTAGGAGCGATACAGCACGCGCCACAGCCAAGGCGGCACGAAAATGGCGATGCAGTGGGCATAATCATGGCCTCCGTCAAGGTGCAAAGTCGGGCACTCTATCACTCACTTTTGCACTATCCAAGCCATACAAAGGCTTGCTTGCACTTTAGGCCTATGATGGTTATAACAAGCGCGCAATGTCGTTGCCGTGAATAGACGGCAATAAAAAAGAGATGAAGCATCATGAGCACGCCTTTTTGGCAACAAAAAACCTTGGCACAAATGAGTGATGAGGAGTGGGAATCACTCTGTGACGGCTGTGGCCGCTGCTGCCTACACAAATTAATTGATGAAGAGACCGATGAGCTTTACTACACCAATGTGGCGTGTAGTTTGCTCGATGATCAAACCTGCTCGTGCAAAGATTACCCCAACCGCTTTTCGTATGAAGAGTCATGCCTGAAGCTTACCCGCGATAAAATTGATGAGTTTTATTGGTTGCCGGAAACCTGCGCCTATCGCTTGCTGGCCGAAAATAAACCCTTGCCCGAGTGGCATCCTTTGATCACAGGATCAAAAGCGGCGATGCACAAAGCAGGGATCTCGGTCAAAGACAGCGTGGTGTACGAAATTGATGTGATTGATTGGGAAGATCATATCCAGTTAACTCAACAACCGCGATAACTCCAGCGCCTTGTCACCCTGTGGTGCAGACTCACTTATTGTTTAATTTTTGTTGTTGGGCATAATGATCGCCAACTCGACAGGAGGTGGAATGCAAAGGTACACGCGTCGTTCAAAAGCTGGCTGGGCCCTCGCGATTGCGTTATGGGTTCTAGCAGTGTGTGCCTTGCAAAACCAACTGAGCTGGCAATCAGGGGCGCAAGCGGTTTGCCAAGCAGTCAGTATTGGTGACGCCGAGGACGCAAAAAGCGCACTGGGTAAAAAATGTTCGCTTTCCGAGCAATTGATGCATCCGTCTGCGTTGGCATTAGACTGGCTACCGTCACCACTTTGGTGGCTGATTGTGCTACTGGCGGTGATGGCGACCGTTAGTGTATCGATCACCTTACCCACTCACGATCCACCGACCTATCGACGACGGCATCTTTGCTTTTGTGTGTTCCGAGAATAAAGCGCCTGCTTCCTAAATAGCGTATTTATTCTTAACAAGGAACAGACTTATGAATCGACTCAATCACTATTGGCACACTGTTAAACAAGGGCGCGCTTGGCAAGCTTGGGTCTTGCTACCGCTGCTGTTATTGTGCTTATTGTTACTCACTCCGACTGCTCGCGCCAATGCCCCAGATACCGGCTGGCTCACTAATCCTGACCACCCGCCGGTCACGGCGCGTATAGCGTTAACTGGGCAAGGGAGTCCAGACACTCTGCGCCTCGATGGGTTACTTTCTATCCGTTTGCAAGGCGATTGGAAAACCTATTGGCGCTCGCCAGGCGAGGGCGGGGTCGCTCCAGAGCTGATTATCAATGACAGCCAAAACCTGGACGATATTACCTGGCATTGGCCAGCACCGAAGCGCCACGAGCTACTTGGCCTGACCATGTTGGGCTACAAAGGGCAAGTGACCTTCCCACTAACCTTCAAGGTTGAAACCTGGCAACAGCCGGTGTCGCTCGATGCCACCTTGCGCTTGTCTTCATGCACCAGTGTGTGTGTGATCACTGATTATCCCATCTCTCTCGATTTTACTCCGAGTACGCTTGAGGCGGATGGTGAGCGGATGTATCAGTTCAACCAAGCGATGAGCCAAGTGCCTAAGCCGCTACCCAGTGTGCAGATTGAATCCGCGGTGTGGGATACCAATCAACAACAGCTCGCGGTCACCGTGACCGGCAACCAAACTTGGCAGCAACCCGATATGCTGGTGGATGGGGAGGCGGTGATCGATGATACCTTTGGCGTGCCGAGTATCCACCGTGATGGCGACACCCTGACCGCCACGTTTGACGTGACCAATTGGATTGAAACGCCCAACCTGACTGATAAACCGATTCAAGTGACGGTCATGGATAAGCAACTGCTGGCTGAGCACGCCACCACCGTGAAGGCGGGCAATGTGGTTTCGCAAGCGGGATTATCAATATGGATGATTGGCGGTATTGCACTTTTGGGTGGCTTGATCCTCAACGTGATGCCCTGTGTGCTCCCCGTACTTGGGCTTAAGCTCAACAGTATCGTTGCCAATCCAGAAGCGACACGTGGCGCTATTCGCGGCCAGTTTTTGGCCTCAGCGGCGGGGATCCTGGTGTCCTTTTGGGCGATTGCGGGGCTGTTGATGGCATTAAAGCTTACCGGGCAAGCCGTGGGGTGGGGGATCCAGTTTCAAAGCCCGCTGTTTATTGGGGTGATGACGCTGGTGATTTGGCTGTTTGCCTTGAGTTTATTTGATGTGCTGCGCATTGATTTACCGCCCAGTTGGCAAACCTGGATGGCGACACGCGGCGGCCACACAACCAGCGGCCACTTTGTTCAAGGCGTGTTTGCGACCTTACTGGCCACACCATGTTCGGCCCCTTTCCTTGGGACGGCGGTCGCCTATGCGCTAGGTGGGTCGCTGACGGCGTTGTGGCTTATCTTTACCGCACTCGCCGTTGGCATGGCGCTGCCGTGGCTGCTGGTTGCCGCTTTTCCTGGTCTGACCCGCGCATTGCCCAAACCTGGCCCCTGGATGAATCATGTCAAACGGGTATTCGCATTATTGCTGGCTGGCACCACGATGTGGCTCTTCTGGTTGTGGATGCCATATCTTGGCGTTGCTGGCGCTATCGCAGTGGGAACGCTGCTACTGGTTGCCAGTGTGTGGCTAACATATCGCACCCTTGGAAAACTGGCAGCGATTAAAGGGACAGCTGGGCTGCTCGTGGTGGTTGTACTTGGGTTGATTGGTGCGTCATTGACAGCGCCGCGGTGGGCAACGCCATTGAACTCGGACCCAGACTGGGTGAGTCTGGATGAAGCCGCGATCGATCAAGCGGTGGATCAGGGCAAAGTGGTGTTTGTTGATGTGACGGCGGATTGGTGCATTACCTGTCATGCCAACAAAGTGGGAGTGATTCTACAATCCCCCGTGTATGACGCCATCACCGCGCCGAATGTGGTGGCGATGCAAGGTGATTGGACCCGTCCGAGCGACACCGTGACCCAATACTTGCAAGAGCACCAGCGTTATGGCGTGCCGTTCAATATTGTCTACGGCCCTGGTGCGCCTGAAGGGATCGCTTTACCCGTCATTTTGACCGATAACGCGGTGATGACGGCGATTGAACAGGCGAAAACACCATGATGGCCAAGCAAAAAAAGCTGTCATGGCGTCAACGGATCAAACGCGGTGCGCGTGACATTTGCTGGCTCATCGTGTTTGTGCTGATATCGAGTACCGCGATGGATTGGTGGCGAAGCCGCGATATCGACACCAGTCAGGTGCCCGTCGAGTCGATGCGTTTGCTCGATGGCCGCCAGCAGGATTTGATCGCCATGTCGCAACACGACCCCGTGCTTGTCTATGTATGGGCAAGCTGGTGCGGTGTCTGCCGTTTTGTGACCCCCTCGGTAGATTGGTTAAGTGGTCATGCGCAGGTAGTCTCGATCGCGTTACGCTCAGGCTCAGATAAACACATTGCGGGATACCTTGCTCATCATGGTTATGATTTTCCCGTGGTGAACGATCAACATGGAAACCTCTCTAAAGCGTTTTCAGTGAAAGTGACGCCTACCGTGATGGTGGTCGAGCAAGGAAAAATCACGTCAATCACAACAGGCTTCACGACACCGCTTGGCCTATGGTTAAGGCTAGCGTTATGAATTTACATTTATCAAAAGGAAACCCGATGTCCTTATCTCGCTATATCGCCCCGCTTTGGGCTCTACTGCTTCTGGCTCTTCCTGTCAGCGCGAATGCGTTGTCCGATACCGAGCAAGCGCAATTGGATGACATAGTCAGCTTGTTGGAAGAGAACCCCAAACTGATCGCCAACCTTAACCAGAGTTTGCAAAAGTTTGTTGAACAACAAAAGACGTTAAAGGAAAACCTTGCCGCACGCCGTGACTGGTTTGAATCGGACACCCACAGCTGGATTGGCGCAGAGAACCCTGAAGTCACCGTGGTGAACTTTATGGACTACAACTGCCCATACTGCAAAAAGCTGGAAGAAGAGTTACAGAAACTGGTGGCCGCACATGATGATGTCAAGGTGATTAATATTGCCGTACCACTCAAACAGCAGAGTATCGAATCGCTCGGCACCAATTCTGCGGTGTATGCGATGAATGTGTGGCTGGAAAAACCGGAGGCCTTTGCGCAGGTTCATCAATTATTGATGAAAAAGCGCGGCATGCATGATGCGCGCTCGTTAGAGAAAATCGCCAAGAAAACCGGTACCGAAGCATTGCTGGAAGGTAAAGAAATGACCGGAAAAGCGGTCGCAGAAAACTATCGCGCCTTTGTTGAACTGGGGCTAAGAGGTACCCCAGCGATGATCATTGGCGAGCAGGTCGCACCTGGCTATTTGCCGTACCCGCAGCTAGAAGCCATGGTTGACGCGGCGAGAGCAGAGGGCTAACTCCACCGGCGTCGCTAACGATTTGAAAGCCAGTCACTTTTTGACTGGCTTTTTTCTTAGCTGCGCTTTGGTGTAAAAGCTGGCAAAATAGCGCGCCTTAATCGCGAAGGTATGGCATGAGTCAAATACATCAATCACCACCAGATATCGTCTTGGGCCCGATGGAAGGGGTACTCGACCCCTTGATGCGCAAGTTGCTCACCGAGATTAATCACTACAGTCTCTGTGTCACCGAGTTTGTGCGCGTGGTCGACCAACGCTTGCCGGAAAAAGTCTTTTATCGCTTTTGTCCGGAGTTAGCGCAAGGGGGCTTCACCACCGCGGGAACCCCGGTTCGCGTACAGCTATTGGGTCAAAATCCTCATGCAATGGCGGGTAACGCGGTGCGTGCGATCGAACTGGGCTCGCAAGGGATTGATATTAATTTTGGCTGCCCATCGAAAACCGTCAATGGCAACCGTGGTGGGGCAGCGCTACTTAAAACCCCAGAGCATATGTTTGATGTGGTCAAAGCAGTGAGAGAGGCGGTTGATCCGGCTCATACGGTGAGCGCCAAAATGCGTCTTGGCTTTAATGATCTTGATGATTACTTGCTCATTGCCGAAGCGGTGGCCGACGCAGGGGCGGATGAGCTGGTGGTACACGGGCGCACTAAACGCGATGGCTACAAAGCGGGCACTATTCGTTGGGATTTAATTGCTGACATTAATCAACACCTGCCCATCCCCGTCACGGCCAATGGGGATATTTGGCACCGTGAGGATGCGCTGCGCTGCCAAGCCCTCACCGGCTGCAACACCTTAATGGTGTGTCGTGGCGCGTTAAATATGCCTAATCTCGGTCAGCATATCCGTGATAACGTCGCGCCCATGCCTTGGCCTGCCGTGCTCGCATTGCTGATTCGCTATACCGAGCAAGAACGCCAAGGTGATAAGGCGCAGTATTTCCCTAACCGCATTAAGCAATGGTTTAAGTATTTGCGCCAATATTACCCCCAGGCAGATGCCTGCTTTAAGGTGATTCGCGTTCTTAAGCGCGCGGATGAGATAGTCCGTGCACTCGATAACGCACGTCAACAAACAGAATTCATGACACAGGAAAGTTTATGTCAACACTAGTGACACTCTCTGAACACTGGGAGGGGATGCCCGCCAGTTTTATTGAAGGTGCCCTCCTGGCCGCGAATATATGTCCGGCTCCTTTAGATCCTGATACCTGGCTGTCGGTGCTAGTGACTGCAGGGGTTGAAGAAGATGGGGAGGTCGTTAGCCTCAATCAAGACGATAAGCAGGTGGTGCTGGCGCACCTTGAGCAGCAATATCACGCCCTAATGCGTAATGATTATGTATTGCCGGATAGCTTAATGTTGTCGATGCGCGGTGAGCACGCCCAAGCTTTCGCCGAGGGATTTTTAGCGGTGTGGCCCTATGTTGAGCCGCACTGGCACGAGGTGACGCTCAATGATGGCAGTCGCCGGATGCTATCCGCCTTAGTCACCAGCATGCTGCTGCTACACGATGAAGCAGGCACATTAGCGCAGATGAAAGAGGTCGGCATTGATGTTGAGCCGGGCCAATATATGGAACAACTGGACTTAATGATCCAGGAGGTGGCGAAAGCGGCGGATGAAGCGCAACAAGGCACGCATGGTGCGCACCAGGTCAATCCATTTAAGTCGATAGGCCGCAACGATCCTTGCCCATGTGGCAGTGGTGCCAAGTTCAAAAAATGCTGTGGGCGTTAATCAGATGAAGCCGTCAAAACAATCCTCTCCGATACGTGTTGTCGCCGGTGTGGCGACCCAAGATCACCAAGTGTTGGTGGCACAACGCCAACCGGATACGCAGTTTATTAGCTGGTGGGAATTTCCGGGTGGCAAAGTCGAGCAAGGCGAGACTGACCAGCAGGCTCTCAAGCGCGAGTGGCGTGAAGAATTTGGGGTGGATATCCATGTTGGGGCGCCGATTGTAGAAACCGAGTTCGATTACGGTGACAAGGTGATCTTATTGTGCAGTTTTTGGTGTGACATCCTTGATGGACCGCCCATGCTACATCAACATCAGGCCATCTATTGGAGTGAGCCTCGTCGCCTCGATGCTGGGGTTTTTAGTGGCGCAGATCGTCCCTTAATCAAGGTGCTGTGTGAGCGGTTCAACCGCGTAGCAAGGAGCGAAAGCGCCGATAAAGCCGACGCTATCTTGCACAATCCGTCACCCGCCGTTATGAAAAAATGCGGCGTGGAGGGCGGCCAATAAACTGGGCAATTACCACTAACACCCAGACAAGCAACATCGCGGAAAAGATCCCCACGAGCCATTGAGGCATCGACCAGCCTAGCCATTGCCACACCACCTTGCTGCAATCACCGTAGGCTTCAAAGACGGAGGGCAGCCATTGGTTGAGTGGCGCCCAAGCAGGGAAGTTCACCGCCACATCGCAGGTGGCACCAAACAATTGGTTTGGATCAGGAAATTGATAACTCACGTGCTCTAACGAGAGCTTTAGCGCCCACCCGGCTGTGGCGCCATAGCCAAGCAAGCTAAGTGTGCGCCAAAAAGGGTCGTTAGGCGCGATTAAACCCAACAAGGCAGCCACGCCAATCCCTAATAGGGCAACGCGTTCATAAATACACATCACACAAGGTGCCAGCCCTTGATAGTGTTGAAAGTAAAGCGCGGTGGCTTCCAGCCCCACAACACATAGAAGCAACAACAGCCAGGACGCTCGGCTGCGAGAAAACTGGTTTAAGGCGCGCCACATAACTCACTCCTGATAAAAAACAAGGCCCTATATTGAGAGCCTTGCTATTCAATCGTTTGTTGAGACTAAGGTCAATGATAGAAATGCGTTAGTGAGCGCTCGGTATGGCTTGCTGAGTCATATGGATGGTTTCGGAAATCCAACCTTGGTGTAGCATCCACTCGGTCGCAGGCACCAAGAAAAACTCAATGCCAATCACCCCCAGTACCCCCATGACAATGGTATAAGGCAACGCCATATATACCATACGCCCGTAAGAAAGGCGCAGCAGCGGCGCGAGTGTGGAAGTCAGTAAGAATAAGAAAGCCGCTTGGCCATTGGGCGTGGCGACCGAGGGTAAGTTGGTGCCTGTGTTAATCGCAACCGCCAACATATCGAACTGCTCGCGGCCAATCACGCCATTGAGCAGGGCGGTTTTCACCTCGTTGATATACACGGTGCCGACAAACACGTTGTCTGACACCATGGAAAGCAGGCCATTGGCGATATAAAACATGGTCAGTTGCAGGTGACCTTCCAGCGACAACACCATGTCGATGACAGGTGCAAACAGGTGTTGGTCGATGATCACTGCCACCACAGAGAAAAAGACCGCCAATAGCGCAGTAAACGGTAGCGCTTCCTCAAAGGCTTTGCCGATATGGTGTTCATCAACAACGCCCGTAAACGCGGTGGCAAGGATAATGATACTTAGGCCAATTAAACCGACCGCGGCCCAATGTAAAGCCAATGCGGTGATTAGCCACACCGCAATCAGCGCTTGCACCACCAACTTGGCGATGTCTTGAGGCGTGCGTTTTGCTCGCTGTGCGTTATCGTACTCTACCAATATTTTTAATACATTTTGCGGCAGGTGTGCGCCATAACCGAACCAAGCAAACTTCTCGACCAGCGCACAGGTTAGCAAGCCAGCAAAGAAAACCGGCAGCGTGACCGGTGCCATACGTAAAATAAACTCACCAAAATGCCAACCAGCTTGGTCGGCAATGATCAGGTTTTGCGGCTCGCCGACCATGGTCATCACCCCGCCCAATGCGGTACCCACGCCAGCATGCATCAATAGGCTGCGCAAAAACGCTCGATAATTTTCCAAATCGTTGCGGCTAAGCTCGTCGCTTAAGCTTTCATCTGAGGTATGATCATGGTTAGCGCCGAACTCTTTCCCGGACGCCACGCGGTGGTAAATGGCGTAAAAACCGACGGCAACACTGATCACCACGGCAATCACGGTTAAGGCATCCAAAAAGGCGGAGAGCGCCGCCGCCGCGCCACAAAAGGCCAATGACAAGGCTATCTTGGATCGAATGCCCAACAGGATTTTGGTGAAAATAAACAGCAATAGCTGTTTCATAAAATAGATCCCCGCCACCATAAAGACGAGGAGCAACAGGACTTCAACGTTGGCCACTAATTCGTGTTTGACTTGCGCGGGGCTGGTCATGCCAATGGCGACCGCTTCAATCGCCAATAAGCCACCGGGTTGCAGTGGGTAGCATTTCAAGGCCATCGCGAGGGTGAAAATAAACTCGACCACCAAGAGCCAACCAGCGATAAAAGGGTCGATCGCGAAAACAATTGGGTTGAGAATTAAAAAGCCAACAATGGTTAATTTGTACCAATCGGGGGCTTTGCCGAGAAAATTCTTAAGAAACGCAGTTCTGAGTGTCATGGTCTTCGCCATAGTGAAAGTCTCATTGTTATCTATGCCTACCTAGGGCGCGGATGGGCGAGTCTCGTGCACCAACACAAACGCGCCATCGGCGAACGGCTGCATGGGCACAGTATGAGGATGACAGATATCAGTGACCAAGGCTCATCGGGACGCATGGTTCACAATGCGTGGATGGATAGTCTTGTCACGAATAAGTGTGCGCTAGTTTGCCTCAGACATATTTTGTTACATCTTGTATGGGTTAGTTTTGCGATTTATGCCCAGTTTTTCATTGATCTGGTACAAAAAGATAGCAGATGTCACGCGATATCCGGTGATCTCACTCAGCGGTTTCTGCTGATGGCGTCTGGTGGTATGATGAGTTATTAATCAGAGCAAGAAGCAAATTGGAATTTAGATTCAATGGTTATAAAGGCGGATAGCCCAGCAACATTTGCTGAAAAATATATAATTGAAAGTATTTGGAATAATCACTTTCCTAAAGGCTCCATTTTACCTGCAGAGCGTGAACTGTCTGAACTGATTGGGGTCACTCGCACCACCTTACGTGAAGTGTTGCAACGCTTGGCGCGTGATGGCTGGTTAACCATTCAACATGGCAAACCCACACGTGTGAATGATTATATGCGTACGTCGGGGCTGAGTATTCTCGATACCCTGGTCACCCTAGAGGGGCAAGATGTGCATGGCGTACTTGAGGACTTACTCGCGGCGCGCACCGACATCAGTGGCGTGTACATGCGCTATGCGGCAAAAAACCGTGCTGATGATTGCTTAAACCTGATTGACCATGTGATTAAACGCTGTGAGCAAGTGCTTGAGTGCGAACGCTTTGAGCAGTTTTTGGGGCTCATCGATGAACAAGATGAAGTCTTAAAAGACGTTAAAAAGATCCAGGACAAATACGGTAAGCAAGATCCCGCCTTGTGTGAGCGCATATGTATGGGGCGCGCGTTTAATCACTTTGACTATCGTTTGTTCCAAGGCATGGCGCACTTTTCTGGCAACAAGGTGTATGTGTTAACCATTAATGGCATGCGTCAGATTTATTCGCGTGTGGGCGGATATTACTTTATGGATCGCCGTGCCTGTGAGAACGCATTGAGTTTCTACAGTGATTTACGGGAGATGGTGGCCAATAACCAGCACCCCATGATTGGCGATAGGGTCAAGCAATACGGACGTGAGTGCGGTGGCTTATGGTTTAGTAACCGTGAAACGATCGCGGCACATATGGCAGAAGAAGAAGCCTAACGCGTTCTGATACTTAAAACGTGAAAAGCCGCTTTGAACAGGGTTCATCGCGGCTTTTGGTTAGGGGAGCTATGTGTTTTAGTGGCTGCCCATTAACATATCAGGGTCAAACTGCGGCCGCTTGGGGCAGCTACTCAGTATCTTTCCTCGCCCTTCACTGGTTTCCTCTTCGAGGATCACTTCAAATCCCCACAATCGATGCACGTGCTTTAACACCTCTTCATAAGATTTAGCGAGCGGGATCCGGTTATGAGGGACATAGCGAAGTGTGAGTGAACGGTTGCCACGCAAATCGACATCGAACACTTGAATATTCGGTTCACGATTACTGAGGTTGTATTGCGCGGAGAGATCTTCGCGTAACTGGCGGTACCCTTGTTCATTGTGAATGCTGGTCACTTCAATATAACTTTGCCGATCGTCGTCATTGACGGCGAAAAACTTCATATCCCGCATCACTTTGGGCGATAGAAACTGGCTGATGAAACTTTCATCTTTAAAGTTTGCCATCGCAAAATGCACGGTTTCGAGCCAGTCCTTTCCGGCGATATCAGGGAACCAGTACTCATCCTCCTCCGTGGGATTTTCGCAAATGCGACGAATATCTTGGAACATGGCAAACCCGAGTGCGTAAGGGTTAATGCCGGAATAGAACTGGCTGTTGTATGGTGGTTGTGCCACCACATTGGTGTGACTATGTAAAAACTCCATAATGAAGCTATCCGTCACCAAGCCCTCGTCATACAGATGATTGAGGATGGTGTAGTGCCAGAACGTCGCCCAGCCTTCATTCATCACCTGGGTTTGCTTTTGCGGGTAAAAATACTGGCTGACCTTACGCACTATCCGCACGATTTCTCGCTGCCATGGTTCAAGCAGCGGAGAGTGTTTTTCAAAAAAATACAACAGGTTCTCTTGTGGCTCGGTCGGGAAGCGGCGCTTTTCTTCTTCTTGCTCTTTTTTACCGCCCGGAATGGTACGCCACAGCTCATTGACCTGTGTTTGCAAGTAATCTTCTCGTGCCTTTTGACGCGCTTTTTCTTCGGCAAGAGAGATTTTTTGCGGCCGCTTGTAGCGATCGACCCCATAGTTCATCAACGCATGGCAGGAGTCGATAAGGTTTTCTACTTCCGCGAGGCCGTACTTTTCTTCGCATTGACTGATGTAATGTTTAGCAAACAGCAGATAATCAATAATGGAGCCTGCATCTGTCCAGGTTTGAAACAGGTAATTGCCTTTAAAAAAGGAATTGTGGCCATAACAGGCGTGTGCCATCACCAGCGCTTGCATGGTGATGGTGTTTTCTTCCATCAAATAAGAAATACACGGGTTGGAGTTAATCACTATCTCATAAGCGAGCCCCATGTAGCCGTGTTTATAGTTGCGTTCGGTCTCGATAAACTTTTTACCAAACGACCAATGATTGTAATTGATGGGCATCCCGACGCTTGAGTAAGCATCCATCATTTGCTCGGCGGCAATGATTTCGATTTGGTTTGGATAAGTATCCAGTTTGTAGTGTTCAGCGACCCGTTTGATTTCCTTGTGATACTGCTCGAGCAGGTCAAAGGTCCAATCGGGTCCATCATGAAGTGGAGTGTTACGTTTACCTTTGGTGACAGCCATACCATGTCTCCCTGATAAAATGCGTCTATGCCGGTATGGCGTCAGGCTTCGACCTGACGCTTGAACAGTTCGCGGAACACGGGGAAAATTTCCTCCGCTGAGCGAATATTCTGCATTGCAAAGTTGTCATGGCTTTGCGCCAACGCCTCATATTCTCGCCACAGTGTTTGATGCGCGCGGCGGGTAATCTCGATATAGGCGTAATAACGGCTGACCGGCAACAGGGTATTTTGCAATAGTTCTCGGCAGCCGGGTGAGTCATCGGCCCAGTTATCGCCATCCGAGGCTTGGGCCGCATAGACGTTCCATTCTGCCGGGTCGTACCTATCTTTGATGATTTCATCCATCAGCCGCAGGGCACTGGATACAATGGTGCCGCCTGTTTCTTGTGAGTAGAAGAACTCATGTTCATCCACTTCCTTCGCTTGCGTGTGGTGGCGAATAAAGACCACCTCCACGTTTTTGTAGGTGCGCGTCAGGAAAAGATACAGCAGGATATAAAACCGCTTGGCGATATCCTTGGTCGCTTGATCCATCGAGCCGGACACATCCATTAAGCAAAACATCACGGCTTGGCTACTGGGCTGTGGCCGCTTTTCGTAATTTTTATACCGTAAGTCAAAGGTATCGATGAACGGCACCGCGGCGATTTTGCGTTTCAATACCGAGATTTCTTCTTCGAGTCGTTTCACCTCAAGCGGTTGTGCTGGCTCGGCCTCGCGCACGCGCTCCAGCGCCTCTTCAAGCTCTGCCAGCTCTCGGCGTTTGCCGGCTGACATTGCTGTGCGTCGTGCCAGTGAGTTTTGCAGTGAACGTACAATAGCAATGTTCGAGGGCACCCCATTCGAGGTATATCCCGCGCGATGCGTTTTGTACTCCACCATTTTATTCATTTGGTTTTTCTTCAGGTTCGGAAGCTCAAGATCCTCGAACAAGAGATCCAAATACTCATCTTTTGATATTTGAAAGACGAATTCATCTTGGCCTTCGCCATCAGGGCTGGCTTGTCCTTCTCCGGCTCCGCCGCCTTCGCCACCGGGGGGACGAGCAATACGATCCCCTGGGCTAAATTGGTCGTTACCTGGGTGGACAGCATCACGCTGTCCCCCTTTGCCTTGGTGGAACGTCGGTTCACGAATGTCACGAGAAGGAATAGAAATATCCTCTCCACTCTCGACATCCGTGATCGAGCGGTTGTTGACGGCGTCAGCAATGGACTCTTTAATTTGCCGCTTGTGTCGGCGTAAAAAGCGTTGTCGATTGACAGTGCTTTTATTTTTGCCATTGAGACGACGATCAATAAAATGCGCCATATCTCTCTCCCGTCATCTGCGTCAGCCCGCGGGCTACGATGATTTACGCACGCGCAAATACCACTCTGCGAGCAAGCGAACTTGCTTGCGGGTATAGCCTTTTTCCATCATACGAGCGACAAAGTCGTCGTGTTTCTTCTGCTCTTCGCTCGAGGTTTTGGTATTGAAGGAAATCACTGGAAGCAAATCTTCGGTGTTAGAGAACATCTTCTTCTCAATGACGGTTTTCAGTTTCTCATAGCTGGTCCATGCCGGATTTTTACCCTCATTATTGGCGCGTGCACGGAGGACAAAGTTGACGATTTCGTTGCGGAAATCTTTTGGATTACTGATCCCGGCGGGCTTCTCGATTTTTTCCAGCTCTGCATTGAGTGCTGAGCGGTCAAACAACTGGCCAGTATCTGGATCGCGAAACTCTTGGTCTTGAATCCAGAAGTCAGCATAGGTGACATAGCGGTCAAAAATATTTTGCCCGTATTCTGAGTAGGACTCGAGATACGCGGTTTGAATTTCTTTGCCGATAAACTCGATATATTTAGGGATCAAGTAGCCTTTTAAGTGCTCAAGGTAGCGCTCTGCCATCTCTTGCGGGAACTGCTCTCGCTCAATCTGTTGCTCTAACACGTAGAACAGATGCACCGGGTTTGCGGCGACTTCGGCGTGGTCAAAGTTAAAGACTCGCGACAAGATCTTGAACGCGAAACGGGTCGATAGCCCATCCATGCCTTCATCAACACCGGCAAAATCACGGTACTCTTGGTAGGACTTGGCTTTAGGATCCGTATCTTTCAAGGTTTCACCATCATACACGCGCATTTTTGAATAAATGCTCGAGTTTTCAGGATCTTTCAGCCGTGAAAGCACAGAGAAGCGCGCCAGAATATCTAAGGTGCTGGGGGAGCAAGGCGCATGGCGTAGCTCACTAGAAGACAGCAGCTTGTTGTAGATTCGAATTTCGTCTGACACCCGCAAGCAATAGGGCACCTTGACGATATAGACACGGTCAAGAAAAGCCTCGTTGTTTTTGTTGTTGCGGAACGATTGCCACTCAGATTCGTTTGAGTGCGCGAGAATGATGCCATCAAACGGCAGTGCTGACAGGCCCTCGGTGCCGTTGTAGTTACCTTCTTGGGTCGCGGTCAACAGTGGGTGGAGCACCTTAATAGGAGCCTTAAACATCTCCACAAACTCCATCATCCCTTGGTTAGCGCGACACAGCGCACCGGAGTAGGAGTAGGCATCGGGGTCATCTTGTGAATAGTGTTCGAGCTGACGGATGTCAACTTTACCCACCAAGGACGAGATATCTTGGTTGTTCTCATCCCCGGGCTCGGTTTTTGCTACCCCGACTTGGTTAAGAATCGATGGGCGCAGTTTCACCACTTTAAACTGGCTAATATCGCCACCAAACTCTTTCAACCGTTTCGCCGCCCAAGGTGACATAATATGGCGAATATAACGGTGGGGAATATCATACTCTTTCTCGAGTAAATGGCCGTCTTCTTCGGCATCAAACAGACAAAATGGGTGATCGTTCACAGGACTACGTTCGCCGTTCGCCGTCAGCACGTAGATAGGCATTTGCTGCATCAAGCTCTTTAGCTTCTCGGCCAAGGATGATTTACCCCCGCCGACAGGCCCGAGTAAATAGAGAATTTGTTTTCGCTCTTCCAAACCTTGGGCGGCGTGCTTGAGGTAAGAGACGATTTGCTCAATCGAGTCTTCCATGCCATAAAAGTCTTCGAAGGTTTTATAGCGGGAAATTACTCGGTTGGAGAAAATACGGCTGAGTCGCGGATCAAGCGAGGTATCAATTTTTTCTGGCTCGCCAATCGCCATCAGCAAACGCTCTGCCGCATTGGCATACGCGCCGCGATCCTCTCGGCAAAGATCCAAGAATGCTTGAAGGCTCATTTCCTCGTCTTTCGCTTCTTCGTAACGCTGACGATAGTGATCGAAAATAGTCATGGTCCTGCCCCCTAAATCGTCTAATAACTCAAAAAGAAAAGGTGCAAAATTGGCTGAATGATCCCTTTCCTTTCAATAAGGTTAGACCTGATTTGCCGATTTTGCGTGAAAGAATTGTTTGTTTTTTCGATAATTTTTGTTGCCGGATCCGTACGCTTTTCTTGTCAAGATATTGACAGCTGGCGTTCAAACGAGTGAGGTATGATAACGGTGATATTTTTATCCGTTAGGGCTACTAGGTGGACGTTTGCCAGCCGTCAAACAAGAAGGGAATAGATGATGAACATAGCGAGAGAAACGGCTTGGGTCGCTTGCGCCCTGATGCTAACCGCCAGCAGTGTTTACGCTGAGACGCGTGTCTCTGCTGGCGTAATAGGCGCATTTTCACCTCAGGTCTATAAAGACACGGATACCGATCCGCTGGTCGTGCCGACGGTCAATGTTGAGACTGACCATTTTTATTTTCGTGGCCTGACGGCGGGCGCGCGACTGGCACCTAAAGGATCGACCCATAACCTTGTTTTATCTGCCACTTATGATCCACGTCGCTTTGATCCCGCAGACACTGATGACCCACAACTCAGTCAACTTGATAAACGTGATACATCCATCGTTGCTGCACTGGCTTACCAGTACCATTCTCCGATAGGGCGTTTTCAGGTGCTGGCTGGGGAAGGCGTGACCCATGATAGGGACGGGGTGTATGGCGAGGCTAGCTGGAAATACGCGTTCAACCATCCTCTCTGGGGCGTGTCACCGGAAGTGGGTTACTCCTATAACAGCCATGAGCTAAACCAGCACCTGTACGGGATCAGCGATAGCGAAGCGGCGCGTTCCGGTTTATCGGCGTATGAGCCAGGCTCTGCGGGTCATTACTTTGTTGGTGCCAGTGGTTATTTTATGCTGACCGAGCGCATCCAACTGCTTGGTGGCGTGCGCTATACCAATCTCGATGATGAAATAGCGAACAGCCCAATGGTGGATCAATCGACTGCCGCCTCGGGCTACTTAGGGGTTAACTACATTTTTATGTAGCCTTGTTAGCCATTAAAACAGGCCGCTTGGGTGTAAGGCGGCCTGTTACGCCCGTCTAGCTTGAGTGGCGCTCATCCATTAATTGGGTTGCTAACGTGTAGCTTTGACCTGGATGGACAACTTGTGTGGGTTGTTCAATCGCCGCTTCGACACAGACAAACTTGAGGTACCCGTTATCGTCCATATCCGCCATCTGAATGGACGCCGCCTGACCCGGGTTCCAGATAACAGCGCTGCTTGCACCTTGATTGTTGACTTTGAGACGACGGTTTCCCATCGGGTCGGTGACAGTGAGGGTGTTGTCAGCCCCCGTATAAATCCTATCAACCGGCTCCTCGAAGGTCACTTTGCCCGTCGCTGGCACGGCCTTGCCTGCCGCAAAGTTATCAAGATACTGACAACCCAGCCCTTCCACGTTCGCTTGCTCGCTATCTTCTACCGCAAGGTAGCTGTGCAAGGCGCCACCCATGGTCCAAGGGTGTTGGTCTGTATTGGTCACGGTTAGGGCGATGTCGGCGTGATGGGTGAGCGTAAAGGTCACCGTCGCCTGAAAACAATGTGGCCATAGTGCTCGCGAAGCGTCTGAGTCGGATAACTGCAGTTGAATAGTGACGCCTTTAGGGGTTTCTTCAATGTTCGCTAACTGCCACATTTGACGACGAGCAAAGCCATGAGAAGGTTGCCCGGTGTGACCAAACCATGGCCAGCAAATGGGGACGCCACCTCGTAAGGGGGTGTTGGCATCATAGATAGCGTTATCACTCATCCAAGTCAGTGACTTTTCACCTGCAGGAGCAAAGGTGATGAGGTGTCCGCCGAATAGGCTAATAGTGGCTGAACACGCAGGGTGAGTAACACGAAGAATCGGAACGGACTGGCGATAGCACAGATCGACAGATGCAGAAAGTTGACGTTCAACATGCAGGGTGGGAGAAGTCATAGCCTGATCCTCTTGGGTAAGTGTTCCTTAATCAGTTATCGAAGACACGTTCACAGACAGCGTGGTCGCGAGTCATGGGCCTGATAAACAAAAGGCGGCCAATGGCCGCCTTTACGTTGAATAGGGTTACATGCGCATTATTTAGCGATGTGTGCAACCAGATCCAATACTTTGTTTGAGTAGCCGATTTCGTTGTCGTACCAAGAAACTACTTTCACGAAGTTGTCAGTCAGTGCGATACCTGCTTTAGCATCGAATACAGACGTTTGTACTTCGCCGATGAAGTCTTGAGAAACCACGGCATCTTCGGTGTAACCTAGAACACCTTTCAGCTCACCTTCAGACGCTTCTTTCATCGCCGCACAGATTTGGTCGTAAGACGCTGCTTTGTCAAGGTTTACAGTCAGGTCAACAACAGACACGTTGGCAGTTGGTACGCGGAACGCCATACCAGTCAGTTTGCCGTCTAGTACTGGCAATACTTTACCAACCGCTTTTGCAGCACCGGTTGAAGATGGGATGATGTTTTGAGACGCACCACGGCCACCGCGCCAGTCTTTCGCAGACGGAGCATCAACGGTTTTTTGCGTTGCAGTGGTGGCGTGAACGGTGGTCATCAGGCCAGATACGATACCGAACTTGTCGTTCAGTACTTTCGCGATTGGCGCTAGGCAGTTAGTCGTGCAAGACGCGTTAGAAACGATGTCTTGACCCGCGTAATCGCTGTGGTTAACACCCATAACGAACATTGGCGTCGCATCTTTAGATGGGCCGGTTAGAACCACTTTCTTCGCACCCGCTTGGATGTGTTGACGCGCGGTTTCGTCAGTGAGGAAGATACCGGTTGCTTCAGCAACAACGTCAACACCCACTTCATCCCACTTAAGGTCTGCTGGGTTGCGCTCTGCAGTGACGCGTACGGTTTTACCGTTAACGATAAGGTTACCACCTTCTACTTCAACTGTGCCGTTGAAGCGACCGTGGGTTGAATCGTACTTCAGCATGTAAGCCATGTACTCAACGTCGATAAGATCGTTGATTGCTACCACGTCGATGTCGTTACGCTCGACAGATGCACGGAATACGAAACGGCCGATACGGCCAAAACCGTTAATACCTACTTTGATAGTCATTATGTTGCTCCACAACTTAATTTCTAGTGAGATGAAACTGGTAGTAAAATTACAGAATAGGACCCCGCCATGCAAGGGTAATCGCAGCCAAAATTGTTTAAAGTCAAAAAAAAGTACGGATTTTTTTTACATCGCCTAAACATTTGACCCCTTGCCACCATGTCTGTATGCGCTTTAACCGCGTGCGATTAATGCGACGGCTGCAGACACGGAGCGACCGCTGGTAATTGTTAGCGTAGAAGCAGAACCGCGATCGTGAAAGTTAAAGTGGTATGACAAGCGAGACGGTGGAACGGCAGGAAGTCCGTCTCCGCACCGCGCACCAGTGAGGGTGATGCGCAGGCGTTATACTAAATTAGGCTGTGCTATGAGGCGTGGTTGCCTTTATCAAGTGGCTGCAACAGGGTCGCTTCAAACTCACCATCTTCAATCGCGGCGGCAATCTCAAACGCAAGGGTTTGTAGGTTTTTTTGTTGTGCGTCGGTCAATGGGTAAAGTCGCGATAGGCGATCACCGCGCGCAATCGGCAGGTTGTAACTTTCCCCCACTTTTGCCCATAAATAAGCATGTTCAAAGCGTTTTAGCGCATGATTGGTGGTCGCCAGTGACTTAATGGCTTCTGGGATCACCGCTTTGCGAACGGTCTCATTGTCACCATCATACAGTTCTAACGCATGGCGCAGGATCTCTACTGTTTTCGCTTTATTGCGCGACACATAATAGGTGGCAAGCCCCAGCTGTAATTGTGGCGTTTCGAGATGGCGTGTTCCCTCTAGCTTTAAAAACTGCGGCAACGCGCTGTTGTCGCCTTGAGACCAGCGATAGTAAATCACGGGTGGTTGGTAAGAGTCTTTCAGTTCGCCCTCTAGCCGTTCAATCGCGTCGTAAGCATGATACACCGCTTCGGTGCGCTTGGTTTTGCGCTGTTTTAAGGTGGTGGGCTCTATTTCGGCAACCAGCTCCATGCAGCGAAGGTAGACTTTGGTTTGTTTTAGCTCGGTAAGCTTATTCAAATCACTGGGGTTTTGATAGACAGATAAGCGATCAAAAATCAGATCAGAGCGCTCAAATCGGCATTGCCCATCACCGGTGTTTAATCCTGCGCATAGCTCTGGGTGGGTTTCACAGACTTGATTAGTGGTGGGCTCGCCTTCACAGCCAGTAAGAAGCAGTACACTCGCAATTAACCCCAAGGGGTAAAAACAACGTATGAGTAATCGTAAATCCATGGTTTATCGTATCCTGAGTCAATTGCGATGAGTATACGTGATCTTTTAGTGTAGTTGATGGTCTAAAGCGTGATAAAGCGCACTGAACCAAGCATGCCGTCCACCCACCCAGTTCAGGCATAATAGCCTAATGAGGATCGCCAAGAGGTAATCATGGATATTGAACAAGTCTTAAAAGCAATGACGCCTGAAGTGTATGATCGGTTGTGTTATGCCGTGGAGACGGGCAAATGGCCGGACGGCACCAGCTTGAACCAAGCGCAACGAGACCAAGCCTTGCAAGCCGTGATGTTGTATCAATCACGTCATAACAGCCAGCCCCAGCACATGACAGTCGCGAAAGGGGGCAATGTGACCTGGAAATCGAAAGCGGAACTAAAACGTGAGTTTGCCCGTCCAGATGAAACCCGGATTGAGGTGGCGACTCAGGACAGCAATACTAAACACTAGCGCGCACAGCTCAGCGATCACGGCGATGGCCGCGTCTATCATTGAATCGGCCATTAGCATGCTGGTACCTAGGTGGTCGCTAGGCTAATTGGGCTGGCGAAAAACGGCGTTAGTTGATGATTTTCCTCCTGCGCATAGGCATCGAACAAGGGGTGTTGGTCGAGAGCTGAGAGGTAATCACTCAGCGCCGCGAATCGGTCGTCCAACACCAACCCTGCCATTTTTGCGCAACGAAACAGACTCCACACGCTGATACCTGCCATCGTCACCGTCTGGGTGGGCATTGCTTTTACTTGCTCGCCTAAATATTGGCAGCAGGCGGGTAATGTTTGCAGAGCTTGGTTCACGGCCTGATGATCGACCGTTTTGTCTAAAATATGCCCGCGTACCACCCGTTGGTAAAACAAGGTATCTGTGATTAAGGGATCTAGCTGATAGCGACAAAACCACTCAATCCAGCGGATCTGGGCGCGATGGGTGGGGTTGCCTGGATAGAGCAGCGGATCAGGGTAGGCATCATCAAGGTAGGCCGTAATCACTGTGTCTTGGTAAATGGTGTGTGATGACTCGGCGAGTGCGACCACAGTTTGCATCGGAGGGTGGTGGATGACGCGCTCGTGTGCCTCGAAAGGGGAAGTGGGGGCGAGTTGATAGTCTAAATGCTTTAACCTCAGCGCCAGCGCGATTTTTCGCGTATGGGGCGACAGCGAGTCACCATGTAATACCCTCATTATGCGCTCCTTTTAATGACGACCAACAGTATGGTTACCCCTCTGTATACGTTAGCAAATAAAAACGCCGGCAACCTTGCCGACGTCACACACTGAAAGATTCGTGAAACAGTAACAAGCTAGTAGTAACTGAGTTCTCCGCGGAGATCTTTTTGTACCAAGGTACGCAGGGTCTCAAACGGCAAGGACTGACTCAGCAGGAAATGAAGCTTTGCCAACGCCGCCTCTGGCGTCATGTCATAGCCGCTCAACACACCGGCGTCAGCCAATGCACAGCCTGTTGCGTAGCCGCCCATATTCACGCGTCCTGCCAAACATTGGGTCAAGTTAAGCACCAAGACACCCCGATCGGTGGCTTGTTTGAGCAAGTCCAGCAGTTCGGGGTGCTGAGGCGCGTTGCCTACCCCAAAGGTTAACAAAATCATGGCATTAACTGGCTGCTTGAGTGCGTTTCTTACCACGTCCGGTGAGATGCCGGGATACATCATGATCACTGCAACCGGTTGATCATTGATGGTATGCACCTTAAAAGGGCCGGCGGAAGGCTGGTTGAGCTTATCTGCTTTTACTTCGATATGAATGCCGGCTTCAAGCAGCGCAGGCAGGTTAGGCGAAGTAAAGGCATTAAAGCCATCGGCATGGGATTTGGTGCTGCGATTGCCACGTAATAACTGATTATTGAAAAACAAGGTGACCTCATTCACCGGATAGTTAGCGGCAATATGAAGGGCATTGAGTAGGTTGGCTTGCCCGTCTGAGCGCAACTCTGCAATCGGAATTTGCGAGCCGGTCACGATCACGGGTTTTTCTAGGTTTTCCAGCATGAACGACAGGGCTGACGCAGTGTAAGCCATGGTGTCGGTACCATGTAAGATCACAAAGCCATCGTACTTGTGATAATTGTCGCCAATATCGTCCGCAATCCGTTGCCAATCCGTTGGCGTCATATCCGATGAATCAATGAGTGGTTGGTACTCATGAATAGTAAAAAGCGGCATTTCTGGACGATGGAATTCGGGCATCTTCTCCAACTGTTGTTGCAGAAAACCAGACACAGGGACATACCCATGATCGGACTTTTGCATGCCGATCGTGCCACCTGTGTAAGCGATATAAATGTGTTTACGTTCCATCATGTCAAATCTGCATTAAATGAGCGTGAGCACAGTATACATGTAACGATTACATCGATAACACCGAGCGACACACAGAATAGAAGAAAAACAGAGAAAAGCCCTGACTGTAGGGTCAGGGCGAGTCGATTTTATTGGTATTGACAGTTCAAGCAGAATAAGTAACGCCCTTGGGGGTCGTTAAATTTTTCCAACAAGGTCAATGACTGCCACTGTGGTGACGACGCCAGTTGTTGAGCGATCGATGGCATGCTCGCCTGGACGGTTTTGCCAAGCACACTCGCACCTTGTCCGAGCACGTCGTTAATAAATTGCTCAAAGGGGGTGAGTGGCTGTTGCATCCAATCGAGCTGGTAGTCCTCAATCTCTGCGAGATCGGCGGCTGTTGATACCGCATCGTCAAAGTCACCCAGCTTATCCACTAAGCCGAGGTTCAGGGCGTCTTGTCCCGTCCAGACGCGGCCTTGCGCGACCTGATCGGCTTCTTCCATCGACATATTGCGGTGGTGACTGACGACCGAGAGGAAGCGGTGATAACCGTGCTCAATGCCAAGTTGCATGATGTCTCCCACCTCGTCAGGGAGCGCGCGAGTCAGTCCCACACCGGCAAACGGCGTGGTGCCGACACCATCAGACTGCACGCCGAGATCATCCAGCGTGTTCTCAAAGGTGGTGAATAGGCTGAAAATGCCAATCGAACCTGTGATCGTGGTAGGTTGGGCAATGATTTTATCGGCACTGGCCGATAGCCAATATCCCCCCGAGGCGGCTACGCTTGACATCGATACCACGACAGGTTTGCCGGCCTCACGCAATGCGTCTACCTCATTGCGAATGACTTCAGAGGCGAAAGCGCTGCCTCCCGGGCTATCAACACGCAGCACGACGGCTTTAACACTGTTGTCTAGGCGCGCATCGCGAAGCATTGCCGCGGTGGTATCGCCACCCACCGTCCCCGGACGTTGATGTCCGTCCATGATGGGGCCGCTGGCGACGACGACAGCAATGTTATTGTTGCCCGGCAAGCTAAAGCCATTTTGTATCTTCGGCAGGTAATCGTAATAACCTGTGTATTCAAAGCTGTCTTTGCCATCGCTCCCGAACTTATCGGCGAGATAGCGACGGATTTGCTGACGCGTCATTAATTTATCGACGATCCCCACGTCCTTAGACAATGCGGCGAAGTCACCCTCGAAACGGCGTAATCGCGTGAGCAGTTGCTCAGCGCTGGGAGAGAGCATATCGGCTTGGATACCGCGGTTCTTGGCGACATCACTCACATACGCCTGCCACAGCTGAGACAGCCAGGCTTGATTCGCCTCGCGGGCGGCATCAGACATGTTGTTGCGCGTGTAAGGCTCGACAAACGATTTATAGGTCCCCACACGGAACACATGGGTAGAGACGTCCAACTTATCGAGTAAGTCTTTCCAATACAGATTGTAGCTACCATAACCTTGCAGCATCACCATGCCATCAGGCGACATTAGCACCTCATCAGCATAGCTAGCTAAATAGTACTGACTTTGGCTATAGGTGCCGCCAATGGCGATCACGGGTTTGCCGCTCTCTTTAAAGGTATTGATGGCTTTGGCGATATACCGCAGCTTGGTCAAGCTGGTGGACGGCATGTCGCCCAAGCTGAGCACAAGCCCATTGACCTGCTCGTCAGTGGCGGCATGGCGCACGGTGTCGACAATGTCAAACAACACATTTTCACGCTCAACCGGTTGACCGAGTGCGTTGCGCGATAGCGTATCAATTGGGCTAATACGTTGACGCTGCTCAACAATCGGGCCATCAATGTTCAGCAAGAGGGCGCGTGGCTCGGGCTCAGATTGAGCGACCTTGACCGATTCAGCGTCTTTTGGCGTCAAGGGGGTTTCCGACGTCAGCGCAAAGTAGATGGCAACAATGACGCCTATGAAAAGGACGTTTAACAAAAGCTGCCGCGCGAAACTGAGCGCACGCCACAGCCATTTAAAAAGGGATGCAATAAAGCGGAACAGTTTTTTCATACTTGAGTCCATCGGTGCATGTCGCTGATATCCTAGCTGATCAGAGCCAAGAGCGATAGGTGCGAGCGATTATCGATATACGCCAATACTGGGTGAAAGTCCTACCCAGATCATAAATCGTGATACCATGTTGCTAACTTGTAAACGAATGTTTGAAATCACGTGTCTGTCAGCGCTATAGTCTGGTCAGACCACAAAACAATAAGTGAGCAAGCAATGGAACAGCACCCTTATCCCCACATGCTAGCCCCCCTCGATCTTGGGTTTACCACCCTAAAAAATCGCGTGCTAATGGGCTCTATGCATACTGGGCTTGAAGAAGCAAACGATGGTTTTAAAAAGCTAGCGGCCTTCTACGCCGAGCGTGCGAAAGGCGATGTAGGGTTGATTGTGACGGGTGGCTTCTCGCCCAATTTTCGCGGTCGCTTGACGCCATTTAGCGCCCAGTTCAGCTCTGGACGCGCGGCACGTGCACATCGTGCCATTACGGAAGCGGTTCATGCTCATGGCGGGAAAATTGCGCTTCAGCTTTTGCATGCGGGACGTTATGCCTTTCATCCGTTCGCGCAAAGTGCATCAGCCATTCGCGCCCCCATCAGTAAATTTACTCCGTTTGAAATGAGTGAGCGGGCGATTTGGCGCACCATTAAAGCGTTTGGGCGCAGTGCCGCGCTTGCCCGCGAAGCGGGCTATGATGGCGTTGAGATCATGGGGTCGGAAGGCTACCTCATTAACCAATTTTTCTGTCACCGCGCCAACCGTCGTTACGACCAGTGGGGCGGAACGGTTGAAAATCGAATGCGCTTTGCCGTTGAAGTGATGCGCGCGGTGCGTCAGGCCGCTGGCGACGACTTTATCGTGATATTCCGCCTATCGATGCTGGATTTGGTTGAGCAAGGCAATACCTTCGAGGATGTGGTTGCCTTAGCGAAGGGCCTTGAACAAGCGGGCGTGACCATTATCAATACGGGGATCGGTTGGCATGAAGCCCGTGTACCCACCATTGCTACTCAGGTACCACGAGGTGCGTTTAGCTGGGTGACGGAAAAATTAAAAGGTGAAGTGTCGGTGCCCTTGGTGACCTGTAACCGCATCAATACGCCTGAGGTCGCTGAATCGATTTTGGCCAGCGGGCAGGCGGATATGGTGTCGATGGCGCGACCCTTTTTGGCCGACGCTGAGTTTGTCGCCAAGGCTAAGGCGGGGCAGCCGGATGATATTAATACCTGTATTGCTTGTAACCAAGCCTGTCTTGATCACGTATTTAAAGGAAAACGGGCAAGTTGCTTGGTGAACCCGAAAGCCTGTTACGAAACCGAACTGATCGCTACACCGGTCCGGCAAGTGAAACAGGTGGCGGTGATTGGGGGTGGCATGGCAGGGATTAGCTGTGCCACCGAGGCGGCCGAACGCGGCCACGATGTGACCTTGTTCGAAAAGTCGGATCGTCTAGGCGGGCAATTCAATTTGGCGATGGCCATTCCAGGAAAAGAAGAGTTTAAAGAAACCATTCGCTATTACCTCCGAAGGTTGGAAAAAGCGGGAGTGACGGTCAAACTCAATCAAACAGTGGATGTGGATACATTAAGTGCCTTTGATGACGTTGTGGTGGCGACAGGCGTCAAACCGCGCCGCCCTGCGATTGAAGGGATCGAGCATCCAAAGGTGATTGACTACCAAACCTTTATTCGTGACAACCCGGCCTTGGGTAGCCATGTCGCGATTATCGGCGCGGGAGGCATTGGAGTGGATGTTGCCACCATGATCACCGAGCCCAAGGATCAAAGCTTGGATGATTGGCTCAAAGAGTGGGGCATCGATAAAACCATTAGCCACGAAGGCGGCTTGTATCCTGGCCATGATACCCATAGCGATAAGCAGGTTTGGGTATTACAGCGCCGAGAAGGCCGAGTTGGCAAAGGGCCGGGCAAAACCACTGGCTGGATCCATCGTAAAACCTTGCAAAAACGGGGCGTGAATCTTGTGGGGGGGGTGACCTATCATAAAATTGATGATGAGGGACTACATGTGAGTATCAAAGACGAGGCGCACTTGATTCCTGCCACTCAGATCATCTTGTGTGCCGGGCAAGAGTCGGTTAATCAGCTTGCAGAGCAGTTGAAACAAGCTAATCTGTCCTATCACTTAATTGGTGGGGCAGAGCATGCGGGCGAGCTGGATGCGAAGCGTGCGATTCGCCAAGGGATTGAAACGGCGTTGGCGCTCTAAATCCATACACTTTGCACGATTTTATCCGTTTCAGGCTGTGTTAACCTGTGATCACCGAGTTATACATGGCCGTTTAACGGTAAAAAGGATGAATCATGGACGCACTTGAAATGCTCTTACAGCGCCGCTCGATACCGCGTCTCGCCGCGCCCGCACCGAGCGGTGACGTGCTTGAAAACATTATTCAAGCAGGGCTGCGCGCCCCTGATCATGGCGCGTTGACGCCGTGGCAATTTGTGATCTGCGAAGGTGAGGGGCTTACCCGGCTTTCCACTATTCTTGCCGACGCCGCACAAACCAATGGCGCGGATGAGGCGGCGATTGAAAAAGCGCGTAACGCCCCGCTTCGAGCGCCTATGGTGGTGGCAGTGATTGCCCGCACGCGTCCGCACGATAAGGTTCCTACCATTGAGCAACATATTTCGGCGGGATGTGCCACACAAGCGATGCAAATGGCCGCTGTCGCGCAGGGCTTTCAAGGGTTTTGGCGCACTGGCGCGTTTGCTTATCATCCTGCTGTGCGCGAAGCGCTGTCGGTAGAAGGTGACGATCAGATTGTCGGCTTTTTATACTTGGGGACGCCTGATTGCGCCCCAGCTAATGCTCCGAAGCGTGATACCAGTAAGTTTGTGACCTACCTGTAAACTAGGATAAATCGCGTTTACCTCGAAAAAACCTGTGCATATGTACAGGTTTTTTATTGCGCCCTGATCGGCCTTTGCATACCATGCGCTCAGCGACGGTTAAAAAGGCTTTGTCATGGCACGATTGTTTATAGCGGAAAAACCCAGTCTCGGGCGCGCGATTGCGGCGGGACTGCCTAAACCGCACAAAAATCACAAAGGCTACATCGAGACCGCTCAAGGCGATGTAGTGACCTGGTGTATCGGCCATTTGTTAGAGCAGGTTGAGCCGGATGCGTATGACAGCCGCTATAAAAAGTGGGATCTGGCTGATCTGCCGATTGTGCCTGAAAAATGGCAGCTCCGTCCTCGTCAAGCCGCCGCGGCGCAACTGGCAGTCGTCAAAAAACTGATCAAACAGTTTGATCAACTGGTGCACGCGGGTGATCCCGATCGAGAGGGACAGTTGTTGGTTGATGAAGTGATTGACTACGCCAAGGTCAGTGCCAACAAAAAAGCTAACATTAAGCGCCTGTTAATCAGTGACTTAAACCTTTCTGCGGTGAAGAAAGCCCTCGCGCAACTGCAAGATAACAAAGCCTACATGCCACTGTCCGTATCGGCTTTAGCGCGTTCACGCGCCGACTGGTTGTATGGAATGAATCTGTCTCGTGCCTATACCTTGTTAGGGAAACAGGCCGGCTACCAAGGCGTGTTATCGGTCGGACGTGTGCAAACGCCAGTGTTAGGACTGGTGGTGCGCCGTGATCAGGCGATAGACAGTTTTGTACCTCACCCGTTTTTTCAACTGGATGCGATCATTGCTCATCCAGAGGGAGAGATACGGGCACGTTGGCAGCCCAGTGAAGCGTGCGCAAAGTGGCAAGATGAACAGGGACGCGTCCTGTCTCGTCCCTTGGCAGAGAACGTCGCACAACGCATCGCAGGACAAACCGCGACCGTCACTGAAGCGGAGCGTCAGCAACGTAAACAGGCCGCGCCGTTGCCGTACAACTTGTCGGCACTACAAATTGACGCTTCAAAGCGGTTTGGTTTTAGTGCGCAAAAAGCACTGGATGTGTGCCAACAGCTTTACGAACGCCACAAACTGATCACTTATCCGCGCTCAGACTGTCGCTATTTGCCCAAAGGCCACTTCGCCGAGGCAAATAAGATACTCGGTGCCATTAAGCAAGGCTGTGAGACGCTTAGCCAAGCATGTGAGGGGGCTGATGCCAAGCGCAAAGGTAAGGCATGGAACGACAGTAAAGTAGGGGCTCACCATGCAATTATTCCCACAGCGAAAGTCGCGCCGACAAGCTTGTCAGCCGATGAAGCAAAGATTTATCAGCTCATCGCGCGCCAATACGTGATGCAGTTTTACCCGGCCGCTGAATACGCAGAAGGGAAGCTCATCTTTGATATCGCAGGTGGGTGTTTTATTGCCAAAGGGAAGGTGCTGACGTTGGCCGGCTGGCGTGCTTTGTTGCCGACAAATAACACCGCAGACAGCGACACGGCCCCCTTGCCGCTAATGGAGAAAGGCGATCAAGGACGCTGTGAACGCGGTGAGATTAAAGATTGCATGACAGAGCCACCGGCGGCGTTTACGGAATCCACGCTGTTGCAGGCGATGACAGGCATTGGTCGCTATGTACAAAACAAAGCGCTGAAAGAGATATTGCGCGAGACCGACGGTTTAGGCACTGAAGCCACCCGTGCCGGTATTATTGAGTTATTGGTGAAACGTGGCTTATTAACGCGGCAAGGAAAGACTTTGCACGCTAGCGCCAGTGGTAAAGGGCTTATCGCGGCGCTGCCAGACAGTGCCACCTATCCGGATATGACCGCCGATTGGGAGCGGCAACTGCAAGATATGGCGGATCGTCAGTGTGCGTATCACCCTTTTATGCAAGAATTAACGGCACAAGTGACAGGCTTAATTGAAACCGTGAAAACATCGCCCCCACCGGCCTCGTTAAGCGATTTGCCAGCCGCCCCCACTAAATCGTTCGCGCGCAAAGGGCGGCGCACGTCCGGCTACCGAAAACGGACAGCGAAAGCAAAGCCGGCGGCTAATACAAAGTCAACGGCGACATCAGCGCGCGCCACGAAAGCGAGACGCAAAGCCGCAAAATAATGTTGTTGGTGCGGTACGCCATATTACCACCACGCTTGCATGTGAAGCATGTGGCAAGCAAACGTACAAGGTGACCTGTTAGAACGCATACGCGGCGATGCAGCCGATCAAGGTCATCACAAATAAGAAGGCTTTCAGCACCTTGGGGTTGGCGGAAATGGCAAAGCGAACGGCCACTCGTGCGCCCAACATGGTGCCAATGGCTAAAATCAGCCCTGGTACCCAGCGCACCAGATCATCGGCAATAAACACCACTAAAGATAAGCTGGTGAAGGCGAGCGTACAGGCCAGCTTGAGCGCATTGCCACGCACTAGGTCGTAGTGAAGCGTGCCGCATAGGGCTGCCAGTAGTACAAATCCTACCCCGGCTTGCACGAAGCCGCCATAGAAGCCTGCCAGCAAGAGACCCAACCAAGCCATGGGGGTATCTTTAACGCGCTTCGTTGGTGTTCCCTCTGGAGGACCAAAGGTCGCGGGTTTAATCAGCATCACTAGCGTCATGGTCAGCAAAGTGCCAAGCAACAAGGGTTTCACCCAGCTTGCCGGTAGCCAAGCGGCAGCTAATGCGCCGCAAAGGCCACCGAGTAAATTGGGGAGTAAAACGGGGACAATGTCTTGTGTCTCCAACTTATTGTGGTGGCGAAAGCCTGACATGCCAGATACACACTGTAACCAAACCGCCACACGGTTGGTGGCGTTGGCGACATCAGCTGGCATGCCCATCACCATTAACGCAGGTAAGGTCAAGTTCGAGCCACCGCCCGCTAATGTATTAATGATCCCCGCGATCAGTCCTAAGCTGACCAGTAGCAGACCATACTCGAGGGTCATTGCCATGCACACTCCTTGTTTAGCATCGCTGCGTTGGTGTGGTTACCTTGAGTGAAAGGGGTAACCGCTTGATAGAAAAGCCCCATCAAGCATACTGTTTATGCGCAATGTTGTGAAACCTAATAGTAATACTGGCGAATCTGTTCACGCCCTTTATAATCACGTGCTACACCTGAAGTTTGGTTATTTTCGCCCTATTAGTCGTGCGAAATAAGGTTATATCACGTCATGCAGCAAGCTGTTCCATCCGCGCTTGATAAAGTCGCGCGCCGCTCCGCGCGAGTGGGGTTTGTTTATAATGTGCTTATCTCCATCATGGTCTTTGCTTTCTCTGTGGTCTCGGTGGAGTTTTGGCTTTACCAGCAAGCGCATGACCAAGAGGTGAAAGAAGTGCAACGTGCGCTACTGGCCTATCGCTCTCGTATTGAGCTGAAAGTGACACAGAATTTGGATTTAAGCCACGGGCTTGCCACCTACATCAGCCTTAATCCGGATTTGGACCAAGAGGATTTTTCTCAGTTTGCGGGCCAGCTTCAAGACAAAACCCCCTATATTCTTAATTTTGGTGCCGCGCGAAACTGGGTGATCAGCCACGTTTACCCCAACACGTTAGAAACTTCCGTATTGGGTACCCATTATCATGATATTCCCGAGCAACTAGAGAGTGTTCGTGCCGCCTATGGCTCGAGACAGCCGGTCATCTCCGGCCCTGTTGAGCTTATACAAGGCGGGACGGCGTTGATTGCCAGGCAGTCAATCGTTAACCAAAACACCGGTCTGCCTTGGGGGGTGTTATCCACGGTGTTAGATATTGATGGTTTGTTCTCCGCCAGTTTTAAGCAAGGTGAAAACTATCCTGTCCGCGCGGTATTACAAGAAAAACGCGAATCTGACCAAGTGTTTACCACGGTTTATGGTGACACGTCAGTACTCAGCCAGTCGCCTGAGACGGTCACGGTCAATTTGCCCTCGGGGGATTGGCGTTTATTGGGGGTACCGCAATCGGGGTGGAAAGGGTTGCATCCTCACCCCACGGTCTGGGTTGTGGGTACGATTATTTTGCTTTTTTGGCTGGGTGGCCTGTATGGCCGTTACAATGCGGGGCGCAGTTTTGCCCAATCGATCGGGCGTGTGGTGGATGATAGCTACCGCTTTAGAAGCATTTTTAAACGTCACGATGCGGTGATGATGCTCCTCGATGCGAAAACGGGCGATATTCTTGATGCCAATGACAGTGCGCAGCAGTTCTATGGCTATGACCATGCTGCTCTGACGTCGATGCAGATCAGTGATATCAATACCCAAACCGATAGTGTCCTCAGAGAAAGCCTCTCGCAGGCACAACAGCGCGCGAAAAATTGTTTTATCTTCTCACATCGGCTGAAAAGTGGTGAGGTGCGGCAAGTGGAAGTTCATTCTTCACCGATCACCATTGGTCATGCCAAGCTGCTTTTTTCTGTGATTCATGATGTGTCAGAACGTCTTGAAGTAGAGAGAAAGCTGATGCTGAATGCAAAAATTTTCGAGCAGTCCAGTGAAGGGGTGCTGATTACCGATGCGACGGGAAGGATCGTGACGGTAAATGGTGGCTTTAGTGCGATTACCGGGTATCAAGAGGAAGAAGTGCTTGGTGCCACGCCGGCCATTTTGAACTCTGGACGTCATGACAAATCGTTTTTCGCTGAAATGTGGCAGCAAATTACCGAACACGGGCGGTGGAAAGGCGAAATATGGAATCGGCGCAAAGATGGTGTAGTGTATCCCCAGCTACTCTCTATCAGCGTGGTGAGAGATGAGGCTGACAATGTGGTCAATTATATTGGGGTGTTCTCGGATATCACTAAGCTGAAAGATTCAGAGAAAAAACTGATTGATTTGGCCCATTACGACGCGCTAACCGAGCTACCGAACCGCCTGTTGTTAACGTCCCGCGTTCGTCAAGCGATGAATAGGCAGTCCGTTCAGCGCAACCAGATCGCTTTGATGTTTCTGGATCTCGACCAGTTTAAGTTCGTCAATGACAGCCATGGCCATGCGGTGGGCGATGAGTTGTTGAAGTTGGTCAGTGAGCGCTTACATGGCTTGCTCGAGGAAGGCGACACCTTGGCGCGTTTAGGGGGCGACGAGTTTGTTATCCTGCGTTTGGTTCATACTGATAACACGGCGTGTATTCGTTTGTCAGAAGATGTGATCCATGCCATGAATCGTTTGTTTGTCCTCGATGGCGGCATTGATGCACAAATTGGGGTAAGCATAGGTATTGCGCACTACCCAGACGATACGTCAAGTACCGAAGAGCTCCTTACGTTCGCCGATTCAGCCATGTATCACGCCAAAAAGTCGGGCCGCAATACCTATGCGTTCTATGATGATGCGTTAACCATTAATGCCAACCATAAACTACGTTTAGCGGTGGAGTTACGCCAATGTGTACAAAACAATGAACTGGCGCTTTATTATCAGCCACAAGTGGATCTGGTGACGGGGCAAATCATTGGTGTCGAGGCGTTACTGCGCTGGCATCATCCCGAACGTGGCTTGCTGTCTCCTATTCATTTTATCGAGGTCGCGGAAGAGCGCTCAATCATTCATGATATTACCCGATGGGTGGTGGAAACCGGTTGCCAGCAATTAAAAGCGTGGCATGATGCGGGTGCGCCGATCTCCATGGCCGTAAACATCTCTCCCCGTAACCTTGCTGACGTCACTTTTGTCCAAGTAGTGGCTGAGGCATTAGATAAAACCGGCGCGGATCCGCGCTTTTTAGAATTAGAGATCACAGAAAATACCTTGATCGAAAACCAAGCCAATGCGTTACGTGTTCTCGAACAGTTGCGTGAAAAGGGGGTTGGGATAGCGATCGATGATTTTGGTACCGGCTATTCGTCCATGGCGTACCTAAAACGTTATCCGATCTCGAAGCTAAAAATTGACCGTCACTTTATCAAAGATATTCAAAGCCAATCGCCCGATGAAGAAGAGGTTGCCATTGTTTCAGCAATGATAGCGATGGCGGATAGTCTCGGGATCGGCGTGGTGGCGGAAGGAATTGAAACGCTACATCAACAAGCCATACTGCATGAGCTTGGCTGCACCTTTGGGCAAGGTTATTTATATCGTCGTCCAGCCCCTGCTGCCGATATTGGCGAGCTTTTGGGTGTGGAGAATGATTGATGTTTCACCATGCTGTTGCTGATCAAACTGTTGCCGATTAAACAGAGCAATGACTGACTTGACTCATCCTTGGATGGTCATG
Organism: Salinivibrio kushneri; assembly: GCF_005280275.1. Classification (NCBI taxonomy): domain Bacteria; kingdom Pseudomonadati; phylum Pseudomonadota; class Gammaproteobacteria; order Vibrionales; family Vibrionaceae; genus Salinivibrio; species Salinivibrio kushneri. The sequence continues at coordinate 1,964,103 of NZ_CP040021.1, read as the reverse complement.
GCTCACATTTTTAGGGCGCAGACGCAGGAATGATGTCAATCGCTTGCGGGTTTTTTACCCTAAAAGAAAATCGCAAGGAGCACGATCATGACCCCTGTATTTACTTGGCAGCGGCTCGCTATCGCGATAGCCGCGTCGCTCTCAATGACAGCCGCAGCCTCTCCTCATATCACGGTGACCACCTCAACCACACAAGCTGATAAACCACTTGATGTAGACGCACCAGCGGTCTTCGCATTGGGAAAGAACACTTACCAAATCACCGTGGATGGCGTTGAGGGGGACTGCCAAGCCGATACGCCAAACAAAGCCAAGTTTAATACGCCGATACCGCTTGAGTGCGATACGGCCAGCACCTTTGATCTCACCATTCGCTTTGCTGGTGACTATGGCTTTTATTATCAAGCGGATACGCGCACATTACGGGTAAAGCGTGAGCCAAAAAAGACGGCCTCGACCTTTAAGCGGCCTTTGCCAGATGTGCAATGCCAGCAGTATCAAGGCGGGCCGGTTACTCTGCAACTGGGCGATAGCTTTGCCGAAGGGACCCGTCTAAAAGAAGCGCTCAGTGGCCAGGTGGTGCGTGTAAAGGATCACAGTGTCACGCTGACGCCGGCACCGAACAGTGGTGGCTTGGTACTCTTAGCCCCGGTTGACGCGCCTTCTCCTACGTTTAGCTACCGGAATGCCAATATCTATTTTGTGATGGTGGACAGGTTTAACAATGGCGATCCGAGCAATGATCACAGTTATGGACGCCATCAAGATAACGCACAGAACATCGGCACCTTTCATGGCGGAGATCTGCAAGGGGTGATCGATAAACTGGATTATATCCAGTCGCTCGGCACAGATGTGATTTGGTTGTCGCCGATTGTCGAGCAAGTCCATGGCTTTGTGGGCGGTGGGAGCAAGGGCAGCTTTCCTTTTTATGCCTATCATGGCTACTGGTCACGTGACTTTACCCAAGTAGACAAAAACTTTGGTGATGACACTGTACTCAAAACCCTCATGGATGAAGCCCACCAGCGCGGCCTGAAAGTGTTTCTTGACGCTGTGGTTAATCACCCAGGTTATGCCACGCTCGCGGACTTACAGCAAGATGGGATTAACGTCGTCAATGACGCTGAGTTGCCAGAAAAATGGCAAGATTGGCAGCCCGATAAGGGGCAAAGTTGGCATGACTTCCATCAGGCCATTGACTACAAGAGCACCCACTGGCACCAATGGTGGGGCAAAGACTGGGTGCGAGCTGGGTTACCTGGTTATGATCAGCCCGGCAGCAGTGATAAAACCCTGACACTGGCTGGGCTACCCGACTTTAAAACGGAATCCGATCAGCCAGTGACGCCACCGCAATGGTTGCTCAACAACCCAGGTACTCGCGTTGAAGCGCGCGATAACTATACCGTGAGTGATTACTTACTGGAATGGCAAACCCAATGGGTAGAGCGTTTCGGTATTGATGGTTTTCGGGTGGATACGGTCAAGCATGTCGATGGCGAAGTATGGCGAGCATTGAAATCGCAAGCCTCGGCGGCGTTAGAGACGTGGCGGCATCAGCATGGCAAAACGGGAGAGCCGTTTTGGATGATGGGAGAAGTGTGGGGTCACCGTGCTTATCGCAGCCCTTATTTTGACCAAGGCTTTGATGCCTTGATTAATTTCGATTTGCAAAAGCAGATGGACAAGGGAGCGTATTGCCTCAGTGAAATGCAAGACACTTATCAAGCGTATGCTGACACCATGGCAAAAGAGGGCGATTTCATTCCGGTAAGCTATATGTCGTCCCATGATACTGAGCTTTTTTTCAGTCGCTTTAAAGACGCCAGCATGCAGCGTGGTGCCGCTAACGCACTCTTGCTGGCGCCCGGTGCGGTACAAGTGTTCTATGGTGATGAAGTCGGGCGTGACTTGGGCCCTTACGGAGACGATTTCCATCAAGGTACCCGTTCAGACATGATATGGCAGCGCAATGATATGCAAACAGGTTTGCTAAACCATTGGCGTAAAGTGGGCCAGTTTAGGCAAGATCACCCGGCGATTGGGGCAGGTACGCACCAAGTCATCCCCCAAGCGGGGGCCTATGTATTTTCTCGTCAACGCGGCGAAGATACCGTGGTTGCGGCATTTGTCGGGCGGCAAGCGAAGTAACCGCCTTTAATGCGCACACACGAAAAAGCCCACCGTTCGATGAACGGTGGGCTTAAATATTGGTCGGTCTGACTGGATTTGAACCAGCGACCCCTGACACCCCATGACAGTGCGCTACCAGACTGCGCTACAGACCGACTAAGCGCTATATTACGAATCGGCCTAGTGGGTGTCAATTGCCAAGGGGCATTGTTTTTCGGTTTTTCAACCGTTTGGCTATTAAAGCGTCAACCCACCGTAGCGATGTGACATTTTACTCTGCCTCTTGCTCATCACGACGACGGCTCTTCGGGATAATAAAAGCGTTTCAGTTCATGCATCACTTGCATCAGCAGTGACAACTGCGGTTTCCCCTCTGGCAGCGGTGTATAGTGCTTATCAAACACCTTATAGTTGCCAAACTTATCCACCACGGTGGTTTTTTGCGGTTGTACCACCACGATATCTCGGCTATCGCCGGCGAGCACCCACTTGCGTGGACGGTTTTTAAGCTCGAACAAGTTGGTTCCACTGCTATACGTCTCCGCCGGAGAGCTGACCGATAACATGGATTCCATCAATGTGGGGGCCACATCTAGGTGGCTACTGTAATGCGCAGTTTGCTCCGCATTTTGGTTGGGCCAATGCATAATCATGGGCACTTGTAACTGATATCGGCTGTAGTTTGAGTTTGAGCCCCAACTGTTGAGTCCGGTCTCGTTAAACTCCATCCCGTGATTGGCGGTAATCATCACCACGGTATTGTCCAATTGCCCTGACTGGCCTAGGTGCTCAAGCAAGCGGCCAAGTTGGTCATCGACATAATGCGCGGCGTTGTTGTAGCTGTTTTTTAATACCAAGCTTGTCTGAGTATCGACCCCTGCCATGGCACTATCCAGTGCCGGTTGAAAAGGCTGTGGGTAGTCACCACCTTGCTCGTATTCATTCACGGTTGCTAATTCTAGGTAACCAAACCATGGCTTGTCGGTTTCGCGACTTCCCAGCCAGTTTTGCATCGTGCTGACGGCCTCGGCATCGGCTTGCCAAGCGGGTTTGTCCGATTGACTATCGCGTTCAAGCGCTTGGCTGAAAATACTTTGATAATAAATGGGATTGGCAAAATGATCGCCACTAAACAACCCCAGTTGATAATCACGCTGTTTGAGTGTTTCTATCAGTACCGGACGCAGCCCCTCGGTACGGGCGCTTTGCGCATAACTGCCAGGCAAGCCGTAGAAAAAGCCAAACAACCCCGCCATGTCGTCATTGCTGCTGCTAAAGTGATTTTTAAACCACAGGTTTTGATTAGCAAACTGGTGGAGGTGAGGCATGGTGACTGGGTTTACCATGTCCGCACGCAGTCCCTCTACCATCACCATCAGTAAGTTTTTCTGGTATTTGTTGGCATCCGGCGCAAAGGCAAGCGGCTGAAGGGGATACCGGATCACTTCGCTGGTTTCTTGTCCACGTTGTTCACGCAAACGTTGGTACTCTTGCCTGTCGAGCAAGCCGTACTTTTCCATAAAGGTTTTCGCAGTCATCGGATAGGAGACCGGGAAGGTAGAGCGCTGTGCAGTGACCGGGCTATATATGAAGGCGTCCGCCCAAATATGGATAAGATGGCTAGAGATAAAGCAAAGCGCAAAGACGGTAGCCACTGGGATACCAATCCGTTTACGCGTCAGTTTACGCAGTTTGCGCCACACCCATTCGGCAATAATCAACTCTAAGATAAAAATAGCAGGCACGGCAATAAACAAGTACTGCCAATGCGCATTCATATCGGTTTTTTCGCCGCTTAACAGCAGCTCCCACACCAGCGGGTTAAGATGAAGGTGCAGGGTTTGGTAGGCGTAAATATCGAGCAGCAGCACCATCATCCCGACAGTGGCAACCAGTACGGCAAACAGTCGCATTAACCGCTGGGAGGGGATAAGAAAACTGGCCGGGAAAATAATCAGAATATAAAGCGCAAACACCAGAAAGCCAAAGTGTCCAACCCAGTTGAATACCAAGTAGCTTTGCCCTAATAGGGTTTCAGGCCATCCCGATTGGCTGATGTAGCGCGTGCCCAGCAACATAGCGGCAATGATGTTAAAAAAGCTAAACCAATGCCCCCAACTGATAAGCTGGGATACTTTGTCACGATACGATGTTCCGCTATCAACCATACAAATTTATTCTTCTCTTATTAGCGACTGCTGCTTTATGCATTATTGCTTATCGATAGATGCCATTAATGCCTGGGCAAACTTGTCGGCAAATGCCTGGCGTTGGGCGGCAGGGATATTGTGATTAAGGATGTTGGTGGCGACATTCCCGATCACCATCAGCGATAAATCTGTCGATGCATCGTGTTGCTCTAACACGTTGACAACATCGTTGATAATACGTTCCACTTGCTCGTCGTCATATTTTGAAGTTACAGGCATAAATTCGTCTTTTCTTCTTAAAACCAAAGCAGCGTATAATAACTCACACTTTAGTCTTACTGAAAATCTTTTCAATCATGACCCTCACGCTTTCTAACGTAATATTGCATCAAATCGTTAAGCAAGATGATGATTCGCTTAACGTTCACCTTCGAGACGGCCCGTTGCCGCTGACTGAGCAGACCGAAAACCTGATGGGAGACATTCATCGGGTTTATCATGCAAAAGCAGGCAAAGGGTTTGCTTTGTTTGACACCGAGAGTGACTTCCAGCAGTGGTTAAAGGCTTATCGTACCGGTGAACTCGACTTTCAAGCCTTGTCCGAAAAAGCGGTGGAGCGCTTGCGTGCTGAACTAGCCAAATACCCTTTTGCCGATAACGGCACCTTGGTGATGGCGCACTACCGAGCGCTCGCGACGGATTATCTGTTTATCGGCGTGCTTGAGTCCAAGCACAGTTTACGCGTCACCGATGAATTGGAGGTAAATGCCACCGAGTATCTCGATGTGAGCAAGATGGATATCGCTGCGCGCATTGACTTATCGACTTGGGAGACGGACGCCGAGTCAAATCGTTACCTTTCCTTTATCAAAGGTCGCGTAGGGCGCAAAGTCGCTGATTTCTTCCTCGACTTTCTACAAGCGGAAGTGGGAATGGATAGCAAGCAGCAAAACCAGGTGCTGATGCAAGCGGTAGAAGACTACTGCGACGATGCTCGCCTCGACAAGGAAGAAAAGAATAACTATCGCAAGCAAGTTTTTGATTATTGTAATGATCAGCTTAAAGCGGGCGATGAGGTGGTGGTGAAAGAGCTGGCGGGCGAGTTGCCGGCCACCCCCGAAGGCACTGACTTTTATCAGTATGCTAACCAGCAAGGGTATGAGCTTGAAGAGCAGTTCCCGGCTGACAGAACCACGATGCGAAAGCTCACCAAGTTTGTCGGGGCCGGTGGCGGTTTGTCGGTAAACTTTGATGCCATGCTGTTGGGGGAGCGTGTGTTTTATGATCCAGAAACAGATACGCTGACCATAAAAGGCACGCCGCCGAACTTGCGCGACCAGCTTCAGCGCCGCTTGTCGAGCCGAGATGACGACTAGGGTCTAATTCATTGACCGAGGTTGGGTCAGGTATCTTGATGATAAAAAGCGGGACACCTGATGGTGTCCCGCTTGTTTCTTTACTTTGCCTCGTGCCGTGTTCGCAACAAAACCTTATCGGCGTTTTTATGCGCGCTCGGGCTGAGCGTCTAGGGTCGCAGCGTCATCAGTCTGCACGGTTTGTGCTGGATCGACTTTATCAACAAACCAACCCATATAGCTGGTCACGATAGTCACAGCGATACAAACAAAGCTTAGCCACATAAACGGCGCATACGACAAGGTGGCGACCCCTAAGATGCTTGCCATATAAATGCCGTTGTCACTCCAAGGCACCATCCCGGATGTCAAGGTACCACCGAACTCGGCGTTACGTGACAAGTTCTTACGCTGATAACCCAAGCGGTCGTAGTTTTTCGCACAAATTTTGGGGGTCAGTATCAGTGACACGTACATCGCTGAGCCAAAAATGTTGCCCATAAAGGCTGTGCCGATGGTGGAGGTGGCCAAGCTTCCAGCACTGTTGACGCGACGCTCAAAGAGGCTCGCGATAGTATGGAGGACGCCCACTTTTTCCAGTAACCCGCCAAAGCCGAGACCAAATACAATCACTGCCACAGACCCAAGCATCGACGACATGCCGCCACGATTGAGAATGGCATCAATGAAATCTACCCCTGATGCGACAGAGAAGGGGGCCCAAGCGGTGTTAATCGCCGAAACGGGAGCCATGTCTTGCAACATCACTGCCCACACCACGCCCAGTAGTGAGCCAAAGCTGATCACCGGGAAGGATGGAAGGCGCATGGCGAGCAGCGCGAGTACGATGAGTACAGGGATAAATGACATCGGGGTGATCACAAACTGATCCTGCATCGCTTGTTTCACCATTTCTACCTGGCTCATATCGACATTGCCGGCGTAGTGCCAACCCACAAGGGTAAATAGAATGCCGGTAATTATGTAGCTAATAAGCGCAATCGGAAGCATCCCTTTAATATGCTCGACAATTTCCACGCCTGACATGGATGAAGCCAGGATCACCGAATCAGACAGCGGGGACATTTTGTCGCCGAAATAACAGCCAGAGAGCACCGCACCCGCGGTCATTGGCGCGGGGATCCCAAGGCCTTGGCCAATCCCCATCATCGCAATCCCCGCGGTACCCGCCGCGCCCCAAGAGGTCCCCGTCGCCAAAGCGGTTAACGAGCAAATCAACATGGTCGCTAAAAGGAAGATAGAAGGATGGATAGCTTTCAGACCATAGTAAATAATAGTGGGGACAATGCCGCCGGCAATCCAGGTACCCACGAGTGCGCCCACGGAAAGGAGAATTAACACCGCGCCAAGGCCGTTGGAAATGCCTTTGGTCGCTGCCGACTCAAGATCTTTATATTGATGGCCTAATTTGAGCCCCAAGCCCATGATCACAAACCAGCCAATAAACAGTGCCAGTTGGATAGGTAAATCGAGTTTTGCGGTAAACGAAAACGCGAGCGCCAAAAATGCACCCAGCGCTAGAATGACCTGAACGATGGATGGTAATCGAATTTGATGTGTTGTCATAACTGAACCTTCTTCACGTCGCACTCGGTGACAACCGATAGGGCGAACGTATCAATATCATTATCGGAAGGTGGATCGTCTGTGATTGCGCGACTACTCCCTGCGCGATTTAGCGATGCAACTAGCAACAACCAAACTCACATCACTGTCCGTGTGTCAGTATCCTTTGTTCCATTTGTGAGGCGTCATACTCTAGCTAACAGAACAATGAGATGGGAAACATTTTTGTCGCTTATGTGAGTCAAACGCGAGCTGAGTTAATTGTCATCATGAGTTGTTGTTACCGTGTTTTTCAAAGGTTACCTGCGTGTTTTTTATTAATGATTTTTATGTGTATGAGGGCAGTGTTTTTCGACGTATGTACGTTAAACCAAGTAAGGGATCAGTGACGGAATGTTTAAAAAATGGTGGATAATTGAGCAGAAAAAGGGGCTAACCTGACGACTGAGAAAAGACGTGTTAGTATCAAAAACGTTTTTTCACTGACTGTCGAACTTTATACGACGGTCACACAACATGGAGTGTGAAAATTATGATGCGAGTAGGTTTAGTTGGCTGGCGCGGCATGGTGGGATCGGTGCTGATGCAGCGTATGGTAGAAGAAAAAGATTTCGACCATATCGAACCTGTCTTTTTTAGTACCTCTCAAGTGGGTATCGACGCACCGAACTACGGTAAGGATGCGGGCACCTTAAAAGATGCTTACGACATTGAGATGCTAAAAACCCTCGATGCTATTATCACCTGCCAAGGCGGAGACTACACCAACGATGTTTACGCAAAGCTGCGTGAATCAGGTTGGAAAGGCTATTGGATTGATGCGGCGTCATCACTACGAATGGCAGATGATAGTATCATCACCTTGGATCCGATTAACTTCAAACAAATCCAAGCGGGTATTCATCAAGGCACGCGTACCTTTGTGGGGGGGAACTGTACCGTCAGTTTAATGTTGATGGGCTTGGGCGGTTTGTACCAAAACGGGTTGGTCGAGTGGATGACCGCCCAGACGTACCAAGCTGCGTCTGGCTCAGGCGCCAAGCATATGCGCGAGTTGATCAGCCAAATGGGCGTGATCAACGATGCCGTTAATACCGATTTGGCCAGCCCTGCTACCTCTATTCTGGATATTGACCGCAAAGTGGCGCAAACCCTACGCTCGAGCGACTTCCCAAGTGACAACTTTGGCGTGCCGCTTGCTGGCTCACTGATCCCTTGGATTGACGTGAAGCGTGACAATGGTCAAAGCAAAGAAGAGTGGAAAGCCTCGGTTGAAACCAACAAGATCTTAGGGCTAGACAACAATCCGATCCCTATTGACGGTACGTGCGTTCGTGTCGGGGCGATGCGTTGTCACAGTCAGGCACTGACCATTAAGCTGAAAAAAGCGGTGCCAATGGATGAAATTGAAGACATGATTGCATCACATAACGACTGGGTCAGTGTGGTGCCTAATGAGCGCGATGTGACCATGACGGATCTGAGTCCGGCTAAAGTGACAGGCACCATGTCTGTGCCTGTGGGTCGTTTACGTAAACTGGCAATGGGTGACGATTTCCTCAATGCCTTTACCGTGGGTGACCAGCTGCTGTGGGGCGCGGCAGAGCCTCTGCGTCGTACATTGCGTATTATCTTGTCGGAAAAAGCGCAAGACTAATCACTGAGCGATAACCATTGCAAGCCGTCAACGGCGTTGGCGGCTTTTTTATGTCCGGTTTTCTTCATGGTTAGCCAAGCGTTTCAAGCGCGCACAAAAAAGGAGGCGATAGGCGCCTCCTTAACTCTTCAAGATTTTTTCGTAAGCTGACTTAGCCCGCGAAGTTTTTCGCCACAAAGTCCCAGTTAACCAGCTTCCAGAAGGCAGCCAGATAGTCTGGACGCACGTTGCGATAATCGATGTAGTAAGCGTGCTCCCAAACGTCCACAGTTAGTAGTGGTGTTTCACCGTCGTGAGTCAGTGGGGTTTCAGCGTTTGAGGTGTTGACGATCGCCACTGAACCATCAGCTTTTTTCACCAGCCACGTCCAGCCAGAGCCGAAGTTGGTGACTGCTGCGTTGGTGAATTGAGTTTTAAACTCGTCAAAAGAGCCAAAGGCTTTCGTGATTGCGTCTGCAACGTCACCAGTAGGCTCGCCGCCACCGTTAGGGCTTAGGCAGTGCCAGTAGAAGGTGTGGTTCCACACTTGCGCGGCATTGTTGAATACGCCGCCTGAAGAGTTTTTGATGATCTCTTCGAGTGACTTACCTTCAAAATCAGTCCCTTCAATCAGACCATTAAGCTTCACGACATAGGTGTTGTGGTGCTTGTCGTAGTGATAGTCCAAGGTTTCTTTTGAGATATGTGGTTCTAGTGCATCTTTTGCGAACGGGAGTTCTGGTAGTTGGAATGACATTGCTTATATCTCCGTTTTTATCGTGAGAGTGCTTCCTGTAGTCCATCACCGGCGCTCAAGCGTATGGTTTGTCATCAATTATCACACGAACCATACATCACCTAAGCATCGGGTGTGGCTACTATTTTCGTTTTGCTCAGTGTAGTTTAGCAAGTTTTTACTTTATTAAAAGGATCGCGGTAAAATTTTTATGCCTAATCCCACAAAAGATTTAGGCATTTTTTTCCGGCTTGTTAACCAGTAGAATCAAGACAAGATTCACAGACAGTGTTCGAGGAAGCAATGGAAACAACGGACAAAATCAAGCAGCAAATCGAAGAAAATGCGATTCTGCTTTACATGAAAGGGTCGCCAAAACTGCCAAGCTGTGGTTTTTCGTCACAAGCCTCTCAAGCGCTTATGTCGTGTGGTGAAAAGTTTGCATACGTGGATGTATTACAAAACCCAGATATTCGCGCAGAGCTGCCTGTATACGCGCAGTGGCCAACCTTTCCACAACTTTGGGTTGATGGTGAATTAGTCGGTGGTTGTGACATCATTCTGGAAATGTTCCAAAAAGGTGAGCTACAGCCACTGGTCAAAGAAGCGGCCGAGCGCCGTGATGCGAGCGAAAACGAATAACGCGGTTACTGATGTGACAGGCCTTGAAAAAGCCACGTCTTGGACGTGGCTTTTTGTATTCATCGGTGCGTGAAATCGCGCGTTACGTTTGTTTGGCGCCCCCGCTTAGAGCACCATGGCCGCGAGCCAGCCAAACGCAATTAATGGCAAATTGTAATGAATAAAGGTGGGGACGACCGTATCCCAAATGTGTTCGTGCTGACCATCGGCATTCAGCCCGGACGTGGGGCCCAAGGTGGAGTCTGACGCTGGCGAGCCTGCGTCGCCCAACGCGGCTGCCGTGCCTACCAACGCAATTGTTGCCATCGGTGAAAAACCAAATGCCAGTGAGAGGGGCACGTAAATCGTCGCGATAATGGGAATGGTCGAGAAGGACGAGCCAATCCCCATGGTGACCAGTAGACCCACCACCAACATTAGAAAAGCCGCCAGTGGCTTATTCTCACCAATGGAGCCAGACAGCGACGCGACCAAGGACTCGACACCCCCTGTCGCTTTCATGACGGCGGCAAAGCCCGCGGCGGTGATCATGATAAAGCCAATCATCGCCATCATGTGCACGCCTTTGGTAAACACATCTTGGGTGTCTTTCCAGCGGATCACGCCACCAAAGGTAAACACCATAAAGCCAGCCAACGAGCCCACAATCATTGAGCCGGCCATCAGCTGAACACTTAGCGCGGCAACAATCGCAATCGCGGCGACCCACAAGTTGCGCGATTGAATGCCTTGGTTTTCCGGCTCAGCGCTGAGTACGTCTTTTTCACTGTATTGGCGAGGCTGACGGTAGCTGATAAAGGTGGCGACCAGCAGACCAACGACCATACCCGCTGCAGGCAATAACATCGCGGTAGGGACTTGGCTTGCGACCACATCGAGACCATTGTCATTGAGATTTTTGAGCAAAATGTTGTTCAAAAAGATGCCGCCAAAACCGACCGGTAACACCATATACGGCATGATTAAGCCAAAGGTGAGTACACAGGCGACCAATCGACGGTCGAGCTTTAAGCGTTGGAACACATGCAATAGAGGGGGGATCACAATGGGAATAAAGGCAATGTGGACCGGGATTGCGTTTTGCGACGAAATCGCTAACAGGCCTAATAGGACTAAAACAACGTATTTAAAGGTGGCGGTATTGGCATCGGTGGGACGCGCGTTTAACTTGCGGATCACCGAGTGCGCAAGCACATCCGTGATCCCAGAACGGCTGATAGCGACCGCAAAGGTGCCGAGCATCGCATAGCTCAGGGCAATGGTGGCGCCGCCACCCAGTCCGCCCTCAAAGGCACTAATGGTGTCGGAAATACTAAGACCACCGACCAAGCCACCAAGGACGGCGCTGAACGTGAGCGCGACAACGACATTTACACGCATAAGCGCCAATGCCAGCATGACGCAGACTGAAATGACTACCGGGTTCATTAAACATTCCTGTTATGGGTGTGGTGACTGCAGCTTCACTGCAGGGATTATCTATGGTTTTGTAATTAAGCTACCCAGTTTGCGCAAAATTTTGTCCGTGTCGAGGGGTAATCGGTTTTTTTGGTTACTTTCTTTCATGCTTGTCAGCGTTGCTGCAATTCGCGACCAGTAAAGTAGGCAAAAAGGGACGGCTGCAAATGCTAGTGGTGTGAAGAGCAGTGGTGTGGGGGAGCAATTGCAGGCCACTCGCAGGCACACCGTGAACCCATCCCTGGGGGCTCCGCCGCGCCGTCCTTGGCGCGGAGGGCCTGCTTAGCGGCCAGCAATCGCTTCTAATGTCATTCAGGGCAGAACATAGATCGAAAAAAGCCGGCCTATGTAGGCCGACTTGTTGGGTGATGGCTAAGTTGCAGGGCTTAGAACAAGTAGTTCAGCTGCAAACCATAGATATAAGCATCGCCACCAGCTGAGAAATCAGTATCAGATGAGGTCGTACTAGTTAGTGCTTCCGTACCATCAACTTGATCACCGTCTAAGTAAGCGAAACCGAGGTCAACCGACAGATTTTCGTTCGCCGTATAGGTTGTGCCTAAGCTCCACCAGTGACGGTCTGAGTCAGGAATGCTTAGCGTACGTTTTTCTGCAGGTACTGGACTTTCATCATAGGCATAACCGGCGCGGAACGCCCATTGCTCATCCATGGTGTAGGTGGCACCCAGCGCATAACGCCAGCTGTTGTCCCAGTCTTCTTCTTTTTGGAAACATACATTGTTATTGGCAGAGCACCCTGAACCCGTTGCTTTCAGCTCTTTTAGGCTATCCCAACCAGTGTACATGGCACTATAATGAACTGCGATTTGTTGGTTTAACTGATGAAAGCCAGAGAACTCGATGATTTCAGGTAAATTAAGTTCCAACTCACCATCCACTTCAGTCCCAGGGCCTCCTCCAGTTGGACCACCCGCCAGTGCAGGTAAGCCATCTGTAAACTTGCCATCAAGCGTCACGTCTGTTTGCGAACGGTAAGTTAAACCGAATCGGTTATCTTCATTAACTTCCCACAGCAAGCCAAGATTCCAGCCGAATCCCCAACCATCGCCGGTTAGCTTTGCTACTTGATCACTGGCATTACCTCCCAAACCATTAGGCGGATTTTGTAAGCTGAGAGCCCCTTTCTGACGCTTAAGTTCTGCATCGGCATAAATAGCACTGATACCGGCACCGATGCTCCACTGATCATTAAGCTTGTAGGCAATATTAGGATTGAAATTCATGGTCACGAGTTCGGTTGACCCCGCAATGGAACCGGCATGAAAATCTTTCGGATAGTCGGTTGATAGGCCAAAATTGGAGAAGGCAGAGAAACCCACCGCTAATTTATCATCAATTGGCTGAATGATATGGATGTTAGGCACATACTCAGTCGGAGCAATATCTTTTGCGTCCGTTGTGAGTGGTGAAGTTGCCTCCACATCCGCATGCACATCTGGGTCAATGATGCTTAAGCCGCCCGAGAACGCGGTGGTGTTAAAACGGGTTAGGGCAGCGGCGTTGCGCGCACCCACTGCGGCATTATCTGCGATAGCGGCTTCACCGGCAAAAGCACGCCCCAAACCGGATACCGAGGTTTCTGATACTTGGAAGCCGGCACTGTGTGCTTGCACGGCTAACAAAGATAAACTGGTTGCCACTAGCGATTTTTTAAATAGTGATGACATAACGCGCCTCACTCCTTTGTTAATTAGCTTCTTGTTCTTTGGGGCCGCCGCTTCAGTGCCCATCTTACGTGGGCGTGAGAAGTGGTCGGATGTTCTACAGGTTCAATAGTGGCACCAATTTCACGTTTGTTAAAGGTTGGTTTCAAAACGGGTAACACAATATTTCACCTGGTTAGGCTAGCAATGTTTCTATCGGCTGTTTTAAGTAAAAACTCTATTTGCCTAATAACTATGCTCAACCCCTATTTAACGTGATTTTTACATTTTTATTTTGTCGCTCACTCCTTATGTGCCTGTTTAATAGTGGTTAGTCTGATCGCCAAATAAAGGTCAAAAGAAGATCACAAAAATGTGACCGCAAACAAATTGTTAACAAGTCTAAGCGGAACTTTTTGTGGTTTGTGAATACGTTTGGCGTCAATTAACCAGGGTCGGTCGCAACGCAAAGGTTGCGTTGTCGCCGACCTGGCTGCACGCATGTGGTCTTTACATCAGCGTGATTAGGTAGAGGGGGACGCTGTGCTCTCCGAGGTGGAGGGAAGTGGCCAACCGCCTAAACGTTTCCAACGATTGACGATTTCACAGAATAGCTCAGCGGTGCGCTCGGTATCGTAGAGTGCACTATGCGCCTCTTTATTATCGAACGGGATCTGCGCCGTTTGGCAGGCTTTAGCCAATACCGTTTGCCCGAGCGCCAGTCCACTCAGGGCGGCGGTATCAAAGGTGGCGAAAGGGTGGAACGGGTTACGCTTGAGCTTTGCCCGCTCGGCGGCGGCCATTACAAAGCTATGATCGAAATTGGCATTGTGGGCGACCATAATGGTGCGTTGGCATTCCGCTGCTTTTTGCTCTTTACGGATCAGCTTGAAGATTTCCCGCAAGGCCTCGCCCTCATCAACCGCGCCACGTAGTGGGCTATAAGGGTCACGGATGCCGGTGAACTCTAGAGCGGCTGGCTCGAGGTTAGCGCCTTCAAAAGGGGTGACATGAAAGTGCAGCTTTTTGTCTGGCATTAGCCAGCCCTGCTCATCCATTTTTAGTGTCACGGCACATATTTCTAGCAGTGCATCGGTTTGGGCATTGAAGCCGGCTGTCTCAACGTCGACAACGACAGGGAAATAACCACGGAATCGGGCTTTGAGACTGTTTGGATCACTTGCTTGGCTCATGCTGATGTCACTTTACTAACAATAAGAAAAGCGTGATTATCGCAAATAGTGGCGTTAAGCTAAAGTCGGCGTGTCACGCGTCGATAACTTTATAATCATTTGTTTGTGTCTTAGTCATGTTTCGGTCACTGTCCTAGCGGTGACGTACGCAACCTTGCAAGCAGTAAACTGTGCGTGAAGACAGAATCACGCGACGTACGGAGTCTGTAATGGCGTTTTGTCCTGTTGATTTAATAAAATGGCGCTTTACCTCAGTGGTGGTGTTGTCATGTGTTGGTCTGCTTCTGCCCAACCAAGCGTCTGCCAACAAGCAGTACGTGGCATCCTTGGGGGAGTCAAACTGGACAGTGACGATTGATACGCCAATCGAGTGCCGGCTAGAGCATGACGTGCCAGGGTACGGGCAGGCCTCGTTTACGTCGCGGGCGAGCAAAGACATGAATCTCGATTTCTCACTCGATATGCAGCGGCCCATGGGTGAGACCGCGCAGGTGTCGCTGCTTTCCATGCCCGCTGACTGGATGCCCGGTGAACCCGCACGTTATATGGACCAGCTCAAATTTTTCAAGCAATTCAATGGTTATGTGGGCGGTCAAACGGCTTGGGCGATGCTGAGTGAGTTAGAGGCAGGTCGCTTCCCGACATTTAGCTTTAAAGATTGGCGGCGTCAGCGGCAGCAGGTAGATGTGGCCTTGTCGGCGGTAGCATTTGGCTCGCCATATAATGAATTCAGCCGATGTCTGAATAAGCTTTTGCCTTATGCGTTTGAGGATATTTCTTTTACGGTGTTGCGCTACCAAGAAAATAGCGATGAGTTGACCAAAGCCAGCCGCCAGCGACTCACGCAGATAGCCGAGTTTGTTCGTTACAGCGACGATATCGATTTGGTGTTAGTGGCGACCTATTCAGATGCACGAGGCACCCGTGAAGCCAACCAGCAAATGTCGGAGCGGCGGGCGAAGAAATTGCGCGACTACTTCACCTCGCTGGGCTTGCCTGAAGATAGAATTACCGTTGAGGCTTATGGCGAACGTCGCCCGATTGCCGACAACGATAACCCGATTGGACGCAGCAAAAACCGCCGTGTGGTGATTTCGTTGGGAAGAACTTTGTTGTAGACGATAGCCGCAGACGTTATCACAGACAGCACATGCGGCGATAAAACAAAGACAGCACAAAAAAGCCCGGCATCTCGTACGCCGGGCTTTTCATTTTGACCTGTCTTGCTGTGTTAGCCGTTCAGGCCCGCAGAGGCACTTTTGTTCTGAATCAGCTCGAGCTTGTAACCATCAGGGTCAGTAACAAACGCGATTTCAGTACTACCGCCTTTGACTGGGCCTGGCTCACGGGTGATGTTGCCACCCGCTTGGCGGATTTGATCACAGGTCGCGTAAACATCATCCACACCGATCGCGATATGGCCAAAGGCGTTACCGTGATCGTACTCGCTTTCACCCCAGTTATAGGTCAGCTCAATCACGGCACCTTCTGATTCGTCGCTATAGCCGACAAACGCGAGGCTATATTTGTACTGCTCATTTTCATTGGTGCGTAACAAACGCATTCCCATTACTTCGGTGTAAAACTTGATAGCACGGTCTAGATCACCGACGCGGATCATAGTGTGTAGAATTCTGCCGTTTGACATGACGTTGCTCCTTTTTTGCTTGCCAGTGCTCGCCCTCGATGGCGTTAGCTATCTGGATAAACTTTTTCTTTGTACTCACATAAATCTTCAATGATGCAACTGCCACAGCGAGGTTTTCGTGCGAGGCAGGTATAGCGTCCATGCAGAATTAGCCAGTGGTGCACATCGACCTTAAATTCTTTCGGCACCACCTTGATCAGTTTTTCTTCTACGTCATTGACGTTTTTACCCATCGCGAACTTGGTACGATTGGACACGCGAAAGATGTGGGTATCGACAGCGATGGTGGGCCAACCAAACGCGGTGTTGAGTACCACATTGGCGGTTTTGCGTCCCACGCCGGGCAGGGCTTCTAGCGCCTCTCTACTTTCTGGTACCTCGCCATGGTGTTGTTCAATCAAGGCGCGGCAAGTTTTAATCACGTTCTCGGCTTTGGAATTAAACAGGCCAATATTTTTGATATAGGACTTCACCCCATCCACGCCCAATGCCAGTAGCCCTTCGGGCGTATTGGCCACTGGATACAGCTTATCGGTGGCTTTATTGACACTCACATCGGTCGCTTGCGCAGACAGTAACACCGCGATCAATAACTCGAAAGGGGTTGACCAATTGAGCTCCGTTTGCGGATTCGGGTTGTTATCGCGCAGGCGCTCCAGAATTTGTCGTCGTTTTTCTTTATTCATTTACCCTATCCTGTCGATCACTGATTACCCGTCACCCGTGCGCGCTCAATCACCGGCTTATCGTCTTTTTCTGTTTTACTGGCAAGGTGTGTATCAATGATGTTCTTCAACGCGATCAGAAAGCCGACCGCGAGAAACGCGCCTGGTGGCAATATCGCTAGTAGAAACTTGGTGTCGAATTGAAAAATTTCAATCCGCAGTGCGGCAGCCCAATCACCGAGCAAGAGGTCGGCGCCATCAAACAAGGTGCCATTGCCGATGATTTCGCGAATAGCGCCGAGTACCACCAAGGCTGCTGTCATGCCAGTGCCCATCCAAAAACCATCGCTCACTGACAAACCAACAGGATTTTTGGAGGCAAAGGCTTCGGCACGGCCGATGATAATACAGTTGGTGACAATCAAGGGGATAAAAATCCCCAGTGATTGATAAAGGCCGTAAGCATACGCATTCATGACCAGTTGCACGCAGGTCACCAGTGAAGCAATCACCATCACGAAAATAGGAATCCGTACCTCTTTAGGTACCCAGTCTCGGATCAGTGACACAATTAAATTAGAGCCAACGAGTACGGCCAAGGTGGCGACCCCTAGGCCAAGTGCATTGGTGACGGTAGCGGATACCGCCAAAAGTGGACACAGCCCCAATAACTGCACAAACGCTGGGTTATTACTCCACAAGCCATTTTTCATTAGCTCTTTGTGGGCGCTATTCATGACGCTCCTCCGCAATTAACTGGTTGGTTGATCAGCGCTTCTTGGCGTTGACTCACAAACCAAGCCGCCTTTTTGACGGCGCCGACAACCGCGCGCGGGGTAATGGTGGCACCGGTAAACTGATCAAACTGCCCGCCGTCTTTTTTCACCGCCCAGCGCGCATCACCCTCACTGGTGACGGTTTTGCCGCTAAAGCTATGGATCCAATCTGACACCCGCAAGCTCACTTTATCACCCAGCCCCGGGGTTTCGTTATGCTCGAGAACCCTTACGCCCAGCACCTGGTGACTAGTCGCGTCCATACCGATCAAGACCTTGATAGCACCATTGTAGCCATTAGGGGCGATGGCTTGGATGGCAACGGCGCTGACCTCACCGTTGAGGGTGGCAACATAAAAAGGCAGCGCGTCATCGGTCCCCAAGGCGTCCTTATTTTCGACAAGGCGACAGCTTTGATGCAGTGCATTATCGTGCCTGTCTTCAGGGATCACCTGATTGAGCGCCTTTGATAATTGAATTTGCTGCTGCTCTTTAATGGTGTCTTCGGTCAGTGCGTGAGTGACCGCAACCAGTGCTGTCGACAAGAGGGCAGCGATTGCGAGAATGCCCCCATGTTTTTTTATGGTCTCAATCATGATTTTGACTTCTTCTCTGCACGGTTTGTGGCATGCCCATACGTTCTTGGCTTGGTGTAATAATCAATCAAAGGGACGCACAAGTTGGCAATGATCACCGCAAATGCGATCCCATCAGGGTAGCCGCCCCACGTACGGATTAAATAGACCAATACGCCAATCAGGCCCCCAAACCATAAGCGGCCACGGTCGGTCGTGGAAGCAGAAACCGGATCGGTGGCGATAAAAAATGCCCCGAGCATGGTGGCACCGGATAACAAATGGATCAGAGGCGAGGCGAGTTGATCCGGCGCGATCAGGTGGCCGAGCAATGAGCATGCAAGTAAGGCGGCGAGTACCGCGACCGGAATATGCCAATTGATAATGCCACGTTGGATCAGCACCAAACCGCCGAGGAGATAAAGCGTGTTGACCCACGCCCAACCTTTACCGCCTAGCGCTGAGAAAATGGGCTGCTGCAAGGCTTCACTCACAGTTTGGCCGCCGGCCAGTGCGGTTTTTATCGTATCCAGAGGTGTCGCCATGGTGGCGCCATCCACGGTCATACGCAATTGGTTGATGCTAAAGCCATCTAAGGTATAGCCGCCAAAAATTGCCGCGAGCGTATCGGCAATGGTCAAGCTATGGGTGGCGAGACTCTCCGGTGGTAACCAGGTGGTCATTTGCACTGGAAAAGCGATGAGCAGTACCACATAGCCAACCATGGCAGGATTGAAGAGGTTCTGTCCTAATCCGCCGTAGATATGCTTGGCAACAATAATCGAAAACGCGGTACCTATGACGATCACCCACCAAGGTGCCATCGGCGGGATCGCGACCGCCAATAAAAACGCGGTGAGAAGGGCACTGTTGTCACGCAGGTAAGCCATTACGGAACGACGTCGTAGCCGCATCACCAGCGCTTCGGTTGACCATGCCGTGATAACTGCCAAGGTTAATTGAACCAGCACGCCCCAGCCGAAGAAATACCACTGTGCGGCCAAACCGGGTAGGGCACAGAGGAGCACCGTCAGCATAAGATGGCTGGTGGAACGTTTGTTGTGGGCGTGTGGTGAACTTGCGATGAAAAACGCCACGTGGGTTATTCCTTATCTTCTTGTGATTGTTGTGCCGCTTTACGTGCTTTGGCACGGGCAACCGCGGCGGCGACAGCGGCTTTTTTGTCGTTAGCCTCGTCAGCTGCCGGTGTGGTGTCCGCAGCGTCGGATGACGTATCGGCAGCCGTCTCAGGTTGTGGCTTGGTGTCGCCTTGCTGCGCCGCTTTGCGCGCTTTGGCACGGGCAACCGCGGCGGCGACAGCCGCTTTTTTGTCGTTAGCCTCGTCAGCTGCCGGCGCGGTGTCTGCAGCATCGTATGGCGTATCGGCAGCTGTTGCAGGTTGTGGCTTGGTGTCGCCTTGCTGAGCCGCTTTACGCGCTTTGGCGCGGGCAACCGCGGCCGCGACGGCGGCTTTTTTGTCGTTAGTCTCGTCAGCTGCCGGCGAGGTATCTGCAGCGTCGGATGACGTATCGGCAGCTGTTGCAGATTGTGCCTTGGTGTCGCCTTGCTGCGCCGCTTTACGCGCTTTGGCGCGGGCAACGGCGGCCGCGACGGCGGCTTTTTTGTCGTTAGCCTCGTCAGCTGCCGGCGCGGTGTCTGCAGCGTCGGATGGCGTATCGGCAGCCGTCTCAGGTTGTGGCTTGGTGTCGCCTTGCTGCGCCGCTTTACGCGCTTTGGCGCGGGCAACGGCGGCCGCGACGGCGGCTTTTTTGTCGTTAGCCTCGTCAGCTGCCGGCGCGGTGTTCGCAGCATCGGATGACGTATCGGCAGCTGTTGCAGATTGTGCCTTGGTGTCGCCTTGCTGCGCCGCTTTACGTGCTTTGGCGCGGGCAACCGCGGCGGCGACGGCGTCCTTCTTGCCGTCTTGGCTATCGGTGTTGGGGGTTGCCTGTGAATCGGTGGCCTCTGAGGCTTTTTGCGCCTCTTTGGCCGCCTTACGTTCACGTGCTTGCCGTTTGCGCTCCTCACGCAACTTCATCATTTCACTGTTGTCTGGCTCATCACTGCCTGCTTGCGCCGCTTCGGCCTGTTTCGCTTTCGCTCGGGCGATTGCCGCCGCCACGGCAGGTTTGACATCGCTCGATGCCGACTGCGCGGCTTTTTTCGCCTTCACCCGCTCCACTGCAGCGTTAAGCGCATCATCGGAGCCCGTGTTTTGTTGCGCGGCTTTTTTGCGACGCTCCGCGGCTTTGCGATGTTTTTCTTCTCGCTCCTGCTTTTCACGTTCCATGCGCGCTTTTTTGGCTTCAAAGCGCTGACGCGCGCGCTCCGCGGCTTCTTTTTCCGCTTCAATTTCACGAATTTCCGCTTTGGCCTGGCGATAGTATTGCACCAGCGGGATTTCACTGGGACACACATAGGCACAAGCGCCGCATTCAATACAATCGAAGAGATCATAGTCTTGGCACTTGTCGTAGTCCTGATCTTTGGCATACCACTGCAATTGCTGAGGTAAAAGGTGAGCGGGACAAACATCGGCACAGGCACTGCAACGAATGCAGGCCATTTCTTGCTTGGCAGGCGCTATTTCCTTGCGCGTTGGCACCAGCACACAGTTAGTGGTTTTGGTTACCGGCACTTGTGCGTGTGGGACGGTAAAGCCCATCATCGGGCCACCAATGATCACCCGTGGCTGTTTTTTCTCTGCCTTATAGCCATGGTGTTCCAACAGCTCGCCAATTGGCGTGCCGAGAAGCGCCCACCGATTTTGCTGGGTTTTGAGCGTTTTCCCAGTCAAGGTGACCACACGCTTAATCAGCGGCTCGCCATCTAACACGGCACGTTTGATCGCATAGATGGTCCCGATGTTTTGCATCAGCACGCCAATACTAGCGGGAAAGGCTTTGGCAGGGACTTCTTTCCCGGTAATGATTTGAATCAGTTGCTTTTCACCGCCAGATGGATACTTGGTAGGGACTACCTGGATGAGTATGTCCTCATCGACGGCTTTCACCGCAGCTTTAAGCGCCGCGATAGCCTCTGGTTTATTATCTTCAATGCCAATCACGGTCAGCTTAGGCTTAACAATGTGATTAAGAATCTGTATCCCTGCGACGATTTCATCGGCGCAATCTTGCATCAGCCGATCGTCGGCGGTGATATAAGGCTCACATTCTGCGGCGTTGATGATAAGGGCTTCTGTTCTGGCCAAGCCACTTTGTAGCTTTCTTGCGGTTGGAAAGCCTGCGCCTCCCATTCCCGCAATGCCCATAGACCGGATATGATCGATCAATTGCTCGGGCGGCTGAGTTTGATAGGCCGGTAGGGCAGGCTTAGGTCTCCACGTATCTTTGCCATCGGGCTGAATGACCACGCAACGGTCGGACAAGCCTGAGGGATGCGCAATGGTTCTATCTTCGATAGCAATCACGGTGCCTGATGTCGGTGCATGTACCGGCACACATTGTTGAATATCTGTCTCAGTGAGGGCTTGTCCCGCGAATACCTGATCGCCCTGGCTCACGCATAGTTTGCCCTTACTGCCAATATGCTGCTTGAGCGGTATAACAAGCTCGGTAGGGAGAATCTTTTCTAAAATGGCCCCCTGATTCGACTGGGTTTTATGCTCAGGCGGATGAATGCCACCATGGAAATCCCAGATCTGGCCATGTTTTATTTGTTCGATAAGGCTGTCCATCAGGCGCGTGCTCTCTGACTCTCAGTAACATCTACAACGGGAATTTGTTCAAGCTTCCATTTCCAGGTTTCGGGCGTGTCCTGAACGGGGATCATTTCAATACAGTCGGTCGGACAGGGGGCGACACATAAATCACACCCAGTACAATCTTGCTCGATCACGGTATGCATCGCTTTGGTGCTGCCCACAATGGCATCGACCGGACAGGCCTGAATGCATTTAGTGCAGCCAATGCAATCTTCTTCATGAATGAAGGCAACGGTTTTGATACTTTTTTCTTCATCGTGGGCGAGTTCGGTCGCTTCGACACCCATCAAATCAGCCAAGTTTTCAATGGTTTGCTGACCACCTGGTGGACATTTGTTAATCTCGTCACCATTGGCAATGGCTTCCGCATAGGGACGACAGCCAGGGTAACCGCACTGGCCACATTGCGTTTGCGGCAGAATGGCATCAATTTGATCGACAATCGGATCCGCCTCCACCTTGAAGCGAATCGAGGCGAAACCGAGAATTGCACCGAATATGGCGGCAAGCGCGGCAAGCACTATCACCGCTATCACTATTCCACTCATGATAAAGTCACCAGTCCTGTAAAGCCCATAAAGGCGAGCGACATTAATCCTGCAGTAATCATCGCCACGGACGCGCCTTTAAAAGGTGCCGGAACGTCAGCGGCCGCAATGCGCTCACGCATTGCAGCGAATAAAACCAGCACCAAAGAGAAACCACACGCCGCACCAAAGCCATAAATAATCGACTCGATAAAACTGTGCTGTTGCTTAACGTTGAGTAGAGCGACGCCTAACACTGCGCAGTTGGAGGTGATCAAGGGTAAAAATACACCCAATAGCCGGTGCAGTGTTGGGCTGGTTTTATGCACCACCATCTCCGTGAACTGCACCACCACCGCAATCACTAAGATAAAGCTCAGTGTACGCAGGTATCCGAGATCAAGTGGGATCAGAATATAGGTTTCAACCAGATACGAGCTCACTGATGCCAAGGTCAACACAAAGGTTGTGGCAAGCCCCATCCCAATTGCTGTTTCCAGTTTTTTTGATACGCCCATGAATGGACACAAGCCCAAAAACTCCACCAGTACGAAGTTATTGACCAATACTGTGCCCACCAGTAGCAACAAATACTCAGCCATGCTGTTTAATCATTTAATGTTTTTGTGATCTGCCTATTATCGACCTTTGAAGCGGCTATAACAACCGCCATTACGCAGGGTTTTTGCTTGGCTCGCTGTAAGCTGTTAGTGACGCTTTACGCGTACCTTATTCTAGGGGTAGTGGCAGCGTAGCGTGTGCGATCACGGTAAGAGTGTGTGATGAGATCACGGAGAAAGTAGGATAGGTCAAGGAGAAGAGAGACATAGAATTGGCTCCCCCAACTGGACTCATCGGGGGCGCCCAGCCCAGTGACATATTCCGCATTGCGGAACGATTAGTCTGAAGAACTAAATTTGCCATCGGACATAAATTTGGCTCCCCCAACTGGACTCGAACCAGTGACATACGGATTAACAGTCCGCCGTTCTACCAACTGAACTATGGGGGAATTGTGTTGCTATTGTGTTCTGTGAGGTCTCAAGATAGTGGCTCCCCCTGCGGGATTCGAACCTGCGACATACGGATTAACAGTCCGCCGTTCTACCAACTGAACTAAGGGGGAATTGCCTTGAGAACGGAGCGAATGTTAGCGAGCGCCTTGAAAGGTGTCAACTGATGAAAAGCAATAAAATCTATCTTTTCAATCGACTGCTGAAAAGCTAGCCATCGACGATGATAAAAACACCATAGTGGCGATTGATTAAGCATGGCGGCTAATTTTATCTTGACTTTTTATACGGCCGATTATGAGAGGGCTCTAAGCGGTTACCCACAGATTCTGTGGATAACCATGTGTGTGGATCCTGATCAACTCACGCGATGACTGATTTTCTACCAGCTTGACGCAGTGGTGATACGCATAAAAAAATATATAACGTGTTTATTTTTAATGGTTTTTGTTTGTTTAACGCAATAAGATTGAAAAAAAAACTGTTGGGGATTATACACAGGTCGCTATGTGTTCACTCCCTGAGTATCGGGGATAAAACGGTCGTATTGGAGAGTATTGGGCAGAGATACGCACGAAAACACGTGATTTAGAGGATTTATTTTTATCGCACTATCTTTAGTTAGCGTTTTCTTTGCTTAGCGCTTTGTCTTCGTGTAGAGGCTGGATGCAGTGCATGCATGCCAAAAGAGGACAGACAGGTTACCTAGGAGCCATAGTGAGATCAAGCATTCAATAAGAAAAAGATCGCAATGATTATCTTGCGAGTAATGAACCGCAGTCGTTGACTCCGTAGGGCGAGTCAGGACAATAGGCTTTTCGCGCTAGCGCCCCAATCTAGACACAGTGGTCAGCCCCTAACAGGACAGTTTCATGAGTAAAACATTTACACTGCACTCTGCTTTTAAACCATCAGGGGATCAGCCTGAGGCCATTCATCGCCTGTGTGAAGGATTAGAGGCCGGTCTTGCCCATCAAACGCTGCTGGGGGTAACAGGGTCGGGGAAAACCTTCACCATGGCCAATGTCATTGCTGAGCTTAATCGTCCGACGATGATATTGGCCCCCAATAAAACCTTGGCGGCGCAGCTCTACGGAGAGATGCGCGAGTTTTTCCCTGATAATGCGGTGGAGTATTTCGTCTCTTACTACGATTATTATCAACCAGAGGCGTATGTCCCTTCGACGGACACCTTTATAGAGAAAGATGCATCGATTAATGATCATGTTGAACAGATGCGCTTGTCGGCGACAAAAGCGTTGATGGAACGCCGTGATGTGGTGATTGTGGCGTCGGTCTCTGCCATTTATGGGTTGGGCGACCCCGATTCATATTTAAAAATGATGCTTCACATCCGTCGTGGTGACTTTTTAGACCAGCGCACCATCTTACAACGCCTCGCTGAATTGCAGTATACCCGCAATGATTTGGCTTTTGAGCGTGGAACGTTTCGCGTTCGCGGAGAAGTCATCGATATCTTTCCGGCCGAGTCAGACAAAGATGCCATACGGGTAGAGCTGTTTGACGACGAGGTGGAAACCATTAGTGTGTTTGATCCCTTAACCGGGCAGGTGAGTGTCAAAGATATGCCTCGTTGCACCATCTACCCTAAAACGCACTATGTGACACCGCGCGAGCGGATCCTCGAAGCGGTCGAGCAGATAAAAGTGGAGTTAGCGGACCGTAAAAAAACACTGCTTGAGCACAATAAACTGCTGGAAGAGCAAAGGATCACTCAGCGAACGCAGTTTGATATAGAGATGATGAACGAGTTGGGCTATTGCTCGGGCATCGAAAACTATTCGCGTTATTTGAGTGGCCGCGCAGAAGGTGAACCACCACCGACTTTGTTTGATTATTTACCCGCCGATGGACTGTTGATCATCGACGAGTCGCACGTCACGGTGTCGCAAATTGGTGCCATGTACAAGGGCGATCGCTCGCGTAAAGAGACCTTGGTGGACTATGGGTTTCGGCTGCCTTCAGCGTTGGATAACCGACCGCTAAAATTTGATGAGTTCGAGGCACTGGCACCACAAACTGTGTATGTCTCGGCCACGCCGGGTAACTATGAAGCTGAGAAATCGGGCTCAGATATCATTGATCAAGTCGTGCGTCCAACGGGGCTTATCGACCCTGAAATAGAAGTACGTCCGGTGGCCACCCAAGTTGATGATTTGCTCTCCGAAGTACGCGCGCGTCGTGAGCGAGACGAGCGCGTACTCGTTACGACCCTGACTAAGCGCATGGCTGAAGACTTAACCGAATATATGCAAGAACATGACGTCCGCGTGCGGTATCTGCACTCCGATATTGATACGGTGGAGCGTATGGAAATCATTCGAGACTTGCGCCTCGGTGAGTTTGATGTGTTAGTTGGGATCAACTTGCTGCGAGAAGGGTTAGATATGCCCGAAGTGTCATTGGTGGCGATTTTGGACGCGGATAAAGAAGGCTTTTTACGCTCTGAACGTTCATTGATTCAAACCATTGGCCGCGCAGCACGTAACCTTCACGGCAAAGCGATTTTGTATGGCGATTCGATGACCAAATCGATGAAACGCGCGATTGATGAAACGGAGCGACGCCGGGCTAAGCAAATTGCCCATAATGAGGCGCATGGCATCACGCCACAGAAACTGAACAAGAAAGTGATGGACGTGATGGAGATAGGCACGGGTAAACGGAGTAAACCTGCGAAACCAGCAGCCAAATCGCTGCGTGCCGTTGCCGAGCCTGATGCGGATTATGCGTTGAAGTCACCACAACAAATTGATGCTGAAATCAAAAAATTGGAAAGTCAGATGTTTGAGGCCGCGCAGAACCTTGAGTTTGAAACCGCGGCACAATTGCGAGATCAGTTACAAGCACTGCGTGAGCAGTTTATTGTTAATAGTTAATGGGGTGAACAATCACCGCTTGAAAGTAAAAAAAAAGCCAACCTAAACGACAGGTTGGCTACAGTGTTTCAGTGAGTGAAAACTCACAAACAACGTCAGTTGGCTAGGTGACCCCTGAGGGTCACTGGAATAGATGCATTTGGCGTGCCAAAAATAAAAGATAGCCATTACATCGACAAAACGTGTGGTTTTAACGGACTCGTCCCGCTACAATGGTTGCAAAATTGCATAATGCAACGCATTTCGCATACGCTCGTGCAACTGAGTGAGTTAACGCTACACGCCGCGATGCGATTCTTGGAGGATACATGCCAGCACTATCACCCAGTAAACGAATATTGATGGTGGAAGACACAGCGTCGGTGGCGGCGTTATATAAATCCTACCTTAACCCCTTAGATGTGGATGTCACCATTGTAGGGACGGGGCAGGATGCAATGGCTTTTTTCGAGCAAGAAGGCGACCAGTTAGCACTGATGATTTTAGATTTACGCCTGCCAGATATGTCGGGTATCGATGTGCTTGCCAAAGTGCGCGCGGTCGCGCCCGATTTACCCGTGATTATCATGACCGCTCACGGTTCGATTGATGCCGCTGTCGATGCGATGCGTCATGGTGCCAATGACTTTTTGATCAAGCCTTGTGAAGCCGATCAGTTGCGTGTCACGGTCAATAAGTCGCTCAAACCCAAGCCGAGTCATCCGGGGAAAGCGACTAAACAGGAAAGTGAATACCACGGGTTCATTGGCCGTAGCTTGCCGATGCAGGCTGTCTACCGTGTGATCGAATCGGCCGCACCCAGTAAAGCCACGGTGTTTATTACCGGTGAAAGCGGGACCGGTAAAGAGGTGTGCGCAGAAGCGATTCATGCTGCCAGTACACGAAGTAACAAGCCGATTATTGCACTAAATTGCGCGGCGATTCCGAAAGATTTGATTGAAAGTGAGTTATTTGGCCATGTGAAAGGAGCCTTTACGGGCGCTGCGTCCGAGCGTGAAGGGGCTGCAGAAATGGCCAATGGTGGCACCTTGTTTTTGGATGAAATTTGCGAAATGGATATGGATTTGCAATCCAAACTGCTACGTTTCATTCAAACGGGGAGTTTTCAAAAGGTTGGCTCTTCGCAAGTGAAGTCAGTGGATGTTCGATTTGTCTGTGCCACCAACCGCGATCCCTGGCTCCAAGTACAGCAGGGGAAATTCCGGGAAGATCTCTACTACCGCTTGCACGTCATTCCACTCGAGTTGCCACCTTTAAGAGAGCGTGGAGACGACGTCATCGCCATTGCCAATGCGTTGCTTGCTTTGTTTTCCGCGGAAGAAGGCAAAGATTTTTGTCGTTTTAGTGACGAAGTGACCACGCAGCTCCTTCGCTACGATTGGCCAGGCAATGTTCGGCAGCTGCAAAACGTGATTCGTAACATTGTGGTGTTGCATAACGGCGAAGAAGTCAGCAAAGAAATGCTACCATCGCCAGTCGCTCGCGTTTCTGGTGTTGAAATTGCATCTACAGGGGATAACACGCGATCGGAAACGGCGAACAGCGCACTAGCGACGCACGAGCCCGTCAAACCAGCATCACCAGTGGTGATGAAAGCCGATATAGAACCACTATGGAAAACGGAAAAACGGGCGATTGAAGTCGCGATCGATGTGTGTAATGGCAATATCCCGCAAGCAGCGGGGTTACTTGAAGTTAGCCCTTCAACCTTGTATCGAAAGCTACAAGCTTGGCAAAAATCTGCGGCGCATGAATGATAGGAATGGATGTATGGCCACCACAGTAAATACTGACACATTACGTCGACTGAAATCAGAAGTAGGCGAGGATACGGTGACGGCTTTGCTCACTGTTTTTAGCGATGAGCTATCGCAATACCATTCTCAATTGTCTGGTTCTCCGTCGATCGAGCAAGTGCGTGAGATCAGCCATGCGATAAAAAGCAGTGCAGCCAGTTTTGGTGCGGATGATCTGGCCGAGATGGCGCGTGAGTGTGAATCACGGGTCAAGCAAGGCCAACAAGAGTGGATGACACATCATTTAGATGAGCTAACCGAAATGCTACGAGGAACGGCTTCTACCTACCGAGAAATGGCCGTCGAGCAGAGTTTCATCAATAGCTTGACGTAGTTTATCCCTGTCATGACGCCAATGATGATTTGAAGAGGACAAGCTGGCCTCTTTTTGTTGGTAACGCGTGGCGAGCTGCGGCGCGTGTTGTTCTCCGATCACAACATCGATTTCTTTCCCGCCCATCGCGCGCTCGCACCAGGAAAGCATCGTTGCTAAAGGCATCTCGCCCGCTGGCCCGATTTCCTTGCCAAGGTTCCTAATAAACGCCAGCTTGGCCTGCGCATGTTTTAACGCACGGCCGAGTTCCGGGACCAATAGTGGCGGCATCACACTGGTCAAAAAGCTGCCAGGGCCGAGTAAAATCAAGTCAGCCTGCTCGATAGCCTCAATCGCTTCGCGGGTCGCGGGGACGGTTGGGGACAAAAAGAGACGCGTCGGTGGCGCGCTTAGCTCATCAATGTGTGTTTCCCCCGACACTGTTTCGCCCTCTGGCGTTAACGCGGCAAGCTCAGAAGGGTGCTCAGACATCGGCAGTAAATTGGGGCGGATATCTAGCAGATCGCGAATAAGTTGGATGGCTTCAAGCGGACGGACTGAGAGGTTATCCAGCGCCGTCAGGATCAGGTTACCTAAATTATGCCCGTTCAGCTCACCTTTCCCTTTGAAGCGATATTCAAACAGCATGGAGCCGACCGAGGGCTCGGTAATTAGTTGGTTGAGGCAGTTACGAATGTCGCCCCAGGCTATCCCCCCTTGGCATGCGCGAATACGACCCGTTGACCCGCCGTTATCGGTTGTGGTGACAATGCCTGTTACCTGCTCGCCATAGTCCCCCAATGCCGATAAGACGCGTCCCAGACCATGTCCGCCCCCAATCGCGACGATACGTTGTGAATGCTGATCTGAAACTTGTTGGGTCATTGCTTGGTTTCCTGAGAAAAAATCAATGCGCATAGTTTACCTGAAGCTCGAGCGACAAGGTATTGACCGCAGCAGTAAAGTGTGAACAAGTCAGGAAAGTAGGATGAAGGGTGAAAGCAAAAAAAAAGAGGTAACGTGTCGCGTTACCTCGCCCAATCAAGCAAATGAATAATTAGGGCAAATAGCAAGGCAGCAATAAAAACGGTTTAATGGGGATCTTGCATCATGCTCAACAGATAATCCCGTGTGGCGACACAGGAGCTGTTCGCCATTAACTGTTGTTTTTCCCCGGTGGGGAGCGGCAGCAGCTCTAACCAGCGCTGGCATAACCACGCCAAATTGGAGAACTCGGTCTCTCGGTGCATTTGTTGTAGTTCAGGATAGCGCTCAAACATCGACTGTAAGCGCTCCACGAGAGGCTCGCTTTGTTTGTCGACGTGGCAATCAGGCCACCGAGGTAACGCGTTTACCGAGGCAAACAAGATGTGGTTGTGCTGCTGGTTAAACGCATGAATCGCAAAGCGTGCGGTTCCCCGTGCCGTGATCACTAAGCAGCCATCTTCTTGGCTTCGGGTATAGTCCTCA
Source organism: Salinivibrio kushneri (assembly GCF_005280275.1). Classification (NCBI taxonomy): domain Bacteria; kingdom Pseudomonadati; phylum Pseudomonadota; class Gammaproteobacteria; order Vibrionales; family Vibrionaceae; genus Salinivibrio; species Salinivibrio kushneri. Next base: position 1,934,139 of record NZ_CP040021.1, on the reverse strand, counting down.
ATTTCAATAAAGGTACCAATATCCACGTGAGAGCGCTGAGCTTGTGTTTCCGCCATACACACCCCGATAGGCAGTCCATGCTTTAACGCGAATACGAGTGTGTCTAAAGAGTCGCCTGTTGGAATGCGAAGAGGCATCCGCCCCCCTGGCAAGATGTGACGATCATTAAACAAAATTGGTGTGGATTGTCCCATGTGACACCCCCTGACAAGCAATGGCGTTGGTCTAGTAATTTAGATATTGCAAAAGGGGTGCCTACTTTTTGAAACGCCCTTATACCAGCGGTTCGGCATGGTGACGCCGCGGTTGCGTAGCGCTTGAGAGAGAAAAGTCGCAATTTGCAATGCAAATCCGCTCGCGATACCGCATTACGCAAACGCTAACTTGCCCGCGTTGTGGCGGCTTGTGAGTAGGGGGCTGCTCTGACTCGTCGTCAGCATCGCGGTATAAAGACAAAAAAATAGCCTCGACTTGGAGGCTATTAAAGGGGTGTTTTAACATCAACACCGCGTTAGCGGTTAACCTGTGGTTTTTTTCCTTTATTTGGGTTGTAACCATGGCGAACGCGAGCGCATAAAGGGCGCGAGGTTGAGCTTTGTGGTCTCATAGTCTTGCTTTTTACTCTCTTGTCGGAAGAAAAATCAGGTTGATGATCGGGAACAACTCATCAACAACATAATGATGGGGGATATGGCGTCGAATAACAACATTGTTTGCTTAAAAAAGCATCAATATTGGTATTTCGTCTAAACAGCCGCTTATTATCAGCAAATGTTATTAAACTAAGGCAAGAGCGGGCCGACATCCGCTCTGGTCCTGGGTTGCGACGTCAAGGTGCTATAGGGACGATACTGTCTGGTATGCCTTTTCGGCCATATTTTGCTTTATTGACGATGAAGGTGTAGCGTAAAAATTGCACAAGCGGTTTGTACTGGCGCAACAGCCGATCACACTCGGTCGGTGTTGTGCGAGTGACTGTGCCAAATACTGATGAGTTCAGGAGGACACAATGAAACACAAGCGCTATAGCAACAAGAAAATGAAAGAAATGCTCAACGAGGTCATGCCAGAAATGGAAAAAGCACGCGAGGACAACCGTGCTCTGCACGATGAGGCCAATGATCGCTCATCCGATAGTGGCCCCGTTTTTAGTCCCGACGATGCCAAAAAATAGTGGTTTACAGGACAAAGCCAGCCTCGAAGCTGGCTTTGTTGCGACATTATCACCGCTCGAGTCTACCGTAGCAGCCGTTTCTACCTTCTCCCTCTATTTTATATCCTCGCTCGACCCTCGTGCCTATTCGCGATGACAGGTTCCATTAACGCTCATCCAAGCCAGATTTTGTGACCGTGATAGCTGTCTGACATCACGTGCATGTGTTTCTGTTGAGTTTTTCCGACAAATAACGTTTAGTAACGGCTTTACAATTAAGTAACATTTGACGCATATTGGCAGTCAAAGTCACTGAGATTGCGAAGATAGAGAGAGGCTTGTGTGTTCTTTTGACTGCAAGCTAGTTCAGCATTAGTGCCAATGCCCCCAGATTCAGTATAAATAGCAATTTGTTCCGTATTTTGTTTCTTGTGGTGAATAAAGCGCTAACGCGGCCTCGTCTTACCAGCTTAAAATTCCTTTATGTGACTTTTGAGTAGTGAAAGATGAGTTTTTAATCTCATTCTATGGCAAAATACTTCAGATTTATGGCAAAACACAGCGTTGCTTGGTAATGTTTTGCCTCTAATCGCGCAGTGAGGCGTAGCACAGCTTTTTAGATTGTGCAAAACGGATTCTCCCGCCAAGCGGCGTCGATTGTCATGGATGCAATAGCGATTGTTATGGAGTTACACGATGAAGCTAAACACGATCACCCGAACCCTCTTTATGGGCGCTGGCCTTTCTCTGGCTCTAGCAGGATGCAGCGAACCAGAGCAAAAACAGACCTCTCAATCTAACCCTGAAACCAAACAACAAGCCGAGTCCGCGACAGGCGAACCGCAACTGGCGGCAGAGCAAGAACTCGTGCGTGGCAACGGTGCCGAAGTGGCGTCGTTAGATCCGCATAAAACCCAAGGTGTGCCAGAATCGCACGTTATTCGTGACCTGTTAGAAGGCCTGGTTAACCAAGATGCAGATGGCAATGTCATTCCAGGCGTCGCTTTACGCTGGGAAAACAAAGATAACAAGGTGTTTACCTTTTATCTGCGGGAAGACGCCAAATGGTCTAACGGTGATCCTGTGACCGCGCAAGATTTTGAATACAGCTTTAAGCGTGTGGCTGATCCAATGACCGCATCACCGTATTCTTGGTATCTTGGCTACACCCACATGGAAAATGCCAAAGCCATCATCAAGGGTGACAAAGACAAAGACACATTGGGCGTTGAAGCGCTAGATGATCATACCCTTCAGGTGACGTTAGATACCGCCGTGCCTTACCTGGTTAAAATGATGGGCCACACCACCATGAAGCCGGTGCATAAAGAAACGGTAGAAGAATATGGCGATCAGTGGACCAAGCCTGAAAACTTCGTCGGTAATGGTGCGTATGTGGTCGACGAATGGGTGATTAACGAGCGTCTTGCATTAACACGCAACGACCAATATTGGGATAATGAAAACACCACGCTCGATAAAGTGACCTATTTGCCGATTGAAAACCAAGTATCGGAAATGAACCGCTACTTGGCTGGCGAAATCGACATGACGTATGAGATCCCTAACGAGCATTTCCGTCGTCTTAAAAAGGAACATCCTGAGGATCTTTCAATCGTCGGTAACCTGTGTAGCTATTACTACATCTTCAATACCAAGCGTGAACCTTTTAATGACGTGCGTGTACGTAAGGCGCTGTCTTACGCGATTGACCGTAACGTGATCACTGATGCCTTGCTGGGTCAGGGTCAAAAGCCGGCGTACTTCTTGACGCCTGAAATCACTGCTGGATTTGATCCTGAGCTGCCTGCGTACGCGAAGATGAGCCAAGAAGAGCGTGACGCGGAAGCGAAGCGTCTGCTCAAAGAAGCTGGATTCGGTGAAAATAATCCGCTTGATTTCTCACTGCTGTATAACACCAGTGAAAACCACAAAAAGTTGGCCGTCGCCATTGGTCAAATGTGGAAAGACAAGCTGGGTGTGGATGTTGCACTCAATAACCAAGAGTGGAAAACCTACCTTAACACCAAAGATGAGGGGAACTTTGATGTGGCGCGTGCCGGTTGGTGTGGCGATTACAACGAAGCCTCTACTTTCCTTAGCTTGATGCGCAGCTCTAACTCGTCAGGTGGTGTGCACTATGATAGCCAAGCCTACGATGCGATCATGGAAAACGCCATGACCACTACAGACGACGCGAAACGCACACAACTGTACTTGGATGCAGAAGCCCAAATGGCAAAAGACATGCCGATTGCGCCTATTTACCAATATGTAAAAGCGCGTCTGCTTAGTCCACAAGTCGGTGGCTTCCCTGCCAATAACGCTGAAGAAAAGATCTACTCAAAAGATCTTTACATCAAGGCGGAGTAACGCCTGATTCACAGCTGATAAGGGAGCTGCAACATGCAGCTCCCTTGGCTGGTTGTCGCTATGTAGGTATCGCCTAGGTAGCGGACGCTGTGAGGCTCAAAACGAAACGGTACAGTTATGTTGAAATTTATCGCCAAGCGCCTTTTGGAAGCTATTCCAACCTTGTTGGTCTTAATTACTATCTCTTTTTTCTTGATGCGGTTTGCACCAGGCAACCCTTTTTCAAGCGAACGCCCATTGCCCCCTGCCGTAATGGAGAATATCAATGCCAAATACGGCCTCGATAAGCCGGTGTTTGAGCAGTACACCACCTATTTGGGGAATATCCTAAAAGGCGATTTTGGTCCCTCATTCAAGTATGTGGACTACTCGGTGAACGAGTTGATCGCGGGCTCGCTCCCCGTGTCAGCGCAAATTGGTGCTGTCGCATTTATTTTTACCCTCTTATTCGGCGTGAGCATTGGCACCATTGCCGCGCTTAAGCAGAACACCTGGATTGATTACACCATTATGTCCACGGCCATGTTGGGCGTGGTGATGCCATCCTTTGTGCTCGCGCCCGTGCTGATTTACATCTTCGCCATTAATCTTGGTTGGCTCCCTGCGGGTGGCTGGCAAGGCGGGGGCTGGCAATTTATGGTGTTGCCGATGATTGGCATGTCCTTGCTGTACGTGGCCACATTTGCTCGTGTGACTCGAGGCAGCATGATTGAAACCCTAAACAGTAATTTTATCCGTACCGCGCGTGCCAAAGGGCTCAGTTACCCTAAAATTATTGTTAAACATGCGCTCAAGCCTGCGATGCTACCGGTTGTCTCCTACATGGGGCCCGCGTTTGTGGGCATTATTACTGGGTCGGTGGTGATCGAAACCATTTTCGGCTTGCCGGGTATCGGTAAGCTGTTTGTGAACGCCGCGTTTAATCGTGATTATTCATTAGTGCTTGGTTGTACCATTTTGATCGGTACACTGACCATTCTTTTCAACGCGATCGTCGATATCCTGCTTGCGTATATCGATCCTAAGATTCGTTACTAGGGGTGACATGATGCTGACGAAAAAAGAAAACATTGACGCCCTCGAAAACTTTGCTGAAGAAGTCGATGTCAAGGGGCGTAGCCTTTGGCAGGATGCAGCGATTCGTTTTAAGCGTAACCGTGCTGCGATGGCGAGCTTGGTGATTCTTGTATTGATTGGTTTGAGCGTGATCCTTGGGCCCTACATCAGTGCTTATGCCTATGACGCGACCGATTGGTATGCGATTCATGCCGCGCCTTCATTGGGCTTAGAGGGCCATTGGTTTGGTACCGATGCGTTAGGCCGAGATCTCTTTACTCGCACCATGATGGGTGGGCGTATATCGATCATGGTAGGCGTCATGGGCGCCTTTGTCGCCGTCTTGATTGGTACCTTATATGGTGCCACATCAGGCTTTATTGGTGGTCGCACCGATGCGGTGATGATGCGTCTGGTGGAAATCCTCCAATCTATTCCGTTTATGTTCTTTGTGATTGTGCTGGTCACCTTCTTTGGCCGTAATATCGTACTGATCTTCGTGGCCATTGGCTGTATTGCCTGGCTAGATATGGCACGTATTGTGCGCGGTCAAACCCTGAGCTTACGCAGCAAAGAGTTTGTCGAAGCCGCTCATGTGTCTGGGGTCAGTACCCGTCATATCATTACCCGCCATATCGTGCCAAACGTGCTTGGGATTGTTGCGGTTTACTCGACCTTACTGGTGCCGAACATGATCTTGTTTGAGTCTTTCTTGAGTTTCTTGGGGTTAGGTGTACAAGAGCCAATGACCAGTTGGGGGGCCTTACTACAAGAGGGCTCGCAAACCATGGAAATTGCGATTTGGCAGCTGCTGTTCCCTGCCGCCTTTATGGTGATGACATTGTTCTGTTTTAACTATGTTGGCGATGGGCTTCGTGACGCCTTGGATCCAAAAGACAGATAAGCGACGTTTTTTGCCATCGTAAAAAACGCAATAATATGAAAAGCGCAGGTTTATTTCCTGCGCTTTTTTGTTACTGTTAAATGCGTGTTTCAAGGATGAGAATCGATAGCAGTGGTGGCTGTCGATAGAGTGACAAAGGAGCTGTCATGCGATCCCTCTCAATTCAATGGAAGGTCACCCTGGTGGCCAGTGTGTGTGTTGCCGTAACCGCGGTGACATTATTAACCTTCTCAACATACGTTAATAACCAGTTTCAGCAAACGGTCGGGCAAGCGAGTACCCAAACGCTGCGCAGTGCCGCCCAGCGCCTCGCGACCAGCCAAGCCCAAGTGCAAGCGACGCATGTTCAACGCTCGTTGGATGAAGCGGTGTATCGTGCCCAAATGCTGGCGCAAAGTGTGGTGTACCTACAATATAACGCTGAGCAAAACTTTACCGACAGTGGTGAGCTTCGCGGCTCAATCAATGAGCTGGTGCGGCGCTCAGTGGAGAACTTCGATACGGTGCAAGCTGCGTTCGTGGTGTTTAAGCCCAACGCGCTCGATCAAGAAGATGATTTTTATCAGCTCGATACAGAACGGGGCGCCAATGCCGCAGGGCGTTTTGCCAGCCGCTGGCAAAAGCGGGACGGCGAGCTGCAAGGTACCGTGCTCAGTGAGAAACAAATTAACAACGGCGATAAAAATGACAACGGGCAAGCAGCGAATCATTGGTACCAGTGTCCATTGAGCCAAGGCGCCGCTTGTGTATCTGCGCCCAAACAAGCGGGCAGCAGTATGAGTGTCACCATTTCCTCACCGCTGATGCGTGATGGGCAAGTGCTGGGGGTACTAGGCATTGATATTGCGCTTGGCGGCTTACAGTCAGTGATCTCAAAGGCGGATAAAGCCCTTTTTGATGGCGCTGGCAATGTCAGTGTACTAAGCCAAGGTGGGCGAGTAGTCGCGTCGGATAACTCGCAAGCAACGGGAGGGAAGGTCGATGATTTGCCGTCGGCGCCCGATAACATGGGTGGGTGGCTGACCGAAGGTCAACCACAGACCGTGTGGCAAAAAAGCCAGTTGATGACCTATGTGCCAATTGCTTTGCCAGGCACCACGTGGGGAGCCCTTATCACCTTGCCGGAAGAGGTCTTACTCTCTGAGGCAAACCAATTAAGCCAACAAATTACCGCGCAACGCAGTCAAGCCGCGTGGACAGAACGTAGCTTAGGGGTTGTGGCAACCCTGCTTGCCTTGGTGATCGCCGGATTCGCGGCGCGCCAAATCGTTAAACCCCTGAAGCTACTGGCAGAACGTTTGGCAGAGATTGCCGACGGCGATGGCGATCTCACGCAACGTATCCAGCTTAAAAATCGTGATGAAATCGGGGTACTGGCGGGGCGCTTTAATCGCTTCCTCGACAAGCTGCAGCCTATTATGGCGAATGTGATTAATAGCGTTGAAGAAGCGGAACATACGGCCAAAGAAGCTGCCCGTGTGGCCGCGCAAACCCGAGATGGTAGCCGTGAACAAGTATCAAGCTTGGATGCAGTGGCGACAGCATCAGAAGAGATGACGCAAACCGCCTCACAGGTTGCCAGCCATACTGAGTCAGCGCTGACTGCAGCCAACGCGGTCAACACCGCCACAGAGAGCGGTGAAAAAATTGTGACTGGTTCATCGCAAGCCATGGCGCGTTTGGTGGAGACGCTGAATGGAGCGACCCATGATGCGCAAGCCTTACAAAAGAGTAGTCAGGACATTACTGAAATCTTAACCGTGATTGATACCATGTCTGAGCAAACTAATTTGCTGGCGTTAAATGCGGCGATAGAAGCGGCGCGTGCGGGTGAGCAAGGGCGCGGGTTTGCGGTAGTCGCTGACGAAGTGCGTGAACTGTCACAGCGTACTAACCAGTCAATCACCCAGATCCGTACCGTGATTGATTCGTTGCAGTCCGGCGCACAATCAGTGGTAGCGGCGATTCATGATGGGAATCAGCTAGCGGATGATACCGCTGAAAAGGTGCAAGAAACCGTCACCAGTTTGGACCAAATTCGTACTGCGATGCAGGATATGATGGGGCTTAACAGTGAAATTAGCGCGGCGGCGGAACAACAAAGCGCGGTGTCAGGCGACGTGACGCAAAACGTGACCCATATTCGTGAGCGCAGTGATGAACTCTTGTCGCATGCCGAATCGGCGGCGAGTATTGCCAGTCAACTGGAAGCGCTGGCTGGCCGTCAGCGTGCGCTAACGGCCCAGTTTAAAGTCTAACCTTGGTGAGCCGCGGTTACTCTGGCGCTTCCTCTAGAGGATACCAGTAGCCGCGGTTTACCCACAGCGTCAGCATCGGCCAAAACAGACTATTGTCAGCGGCTTTACCGAGCGTTTCCCAATCGACAAAACGTTGATTGCACAGCTTAGGGGTCAGTGACTCACAGCCTTCCGGTAAGTCAAAGCTCTCACCGAGCATAAAAACCATCTCTGGCTGATCGGCGTGATAGAACGCACGCAAGCCACTGAGCTTTTCCAGACAGAGTCCATCTTGCATGGCGGCTTTGAGACTGTCTGGTTGCCACTGAGGATCGGGGCTCAGCAAATCGAGTTCATGCCGAGCTTGAGAGAGAAACTCGCCAATCCAGCGCTTTTTACGGGTCTCGTCGTGCATTAATGCCATCATCATTTCGTCCATCTGGGCGAGATGCTGTGGATCCAATGCCGCAGGCGCGTCTGGTTGGGCTGACATGGCAGGCCAATGGAAATGATTATCGCCGGCTTCGTCGACAATCACTTGGTCGGCATAACTGCTCAGTAGCTCGCGGGCTTTTGGTGAGCGATAGCCAATTGAGTAGCTGAGTGAAGGCTCAAGGGTATCGCCTTCGTGTGGAAAGCCTGGCGGGATATAAAGAATATCGCCTGGCTCTAGCACCACATCGATGATGGCATCAAAGCCGGTGATCTGCTTGAGCCCGGTGTCTAAGTTGGCTTCTTGGTAATCACCTTTTGGCCCAACGCGCCAACGGCGGCGGCCTTGGCCTTGCACGATAAACACATCATACTGGTCAATGTGTGGCCCGACGCCGCCCTGAGGCTGGGAATAACACACCATCACATCGTCAAATAGCCACTGCGGTAGCGAGGTAAATGCGTCAGCCAGTTCACGTACGCCTAGGTGCCAATGGTTAGCGGCTTGTACCACCAGTTGCGCATGGGTCTCTGGGAAATCATCGAAGTGCTCGAAAGGGCCGTTTGCGACTTGCCACTTGCCATCGGCTTGGGTCACTAGGCGCGAGTCAATGTCCTCTTCCATCGCGAGTCCTGCGACTTCTTCAGGCTCAATCGGATCGTCAAAATCGGCTAATCCCTGGCGGATAACGGTGGGGCTTTGATGCCAATGTGTGGCCATAAATTCGGCGAGCGAGAACTGAAATTGATACATAACGACTTAGTTTACGAAATTTGCGGCAGTATAACGTGACGAGCGGGGCGGTGCGAGGGGGAGAAAAAACGGCCTCCATATTGGAGGCCGCGAGCATTGGATGCGTTTTGCTTACAGTTTGTCCGTGAGCTTGACCGCATCGCCAATGTAGTTAGCCGGTGTCATTTGCTTCAAGCGTGCTTTCTCGTGCTCAGGCAAATCAAGATTATCAACAAAGATACGCATTCCTTCGCCATCAACCCGTTTGCCACGTGTCAGCTCTTTGAGCTTCTCGTAGGGCTTTTCTATCCCATAACGACGCATCACGGTTTGAATAGGCTCGGCAAGGACTTCCCAGTTTTGATCCAATTCCGCTTCGAGTGCGGCTTGGTTCACTTCCAGCTTGCTGATCCCTTTCAGAGTCGACGCATAAGCAATCAGGGTGTAGCCCACACCCACACCGAGGTTACGTAATACGGTGGAGTCAGTCAGGTCACGCTGCCAGCGAGAAATCGGCAACTTTTGCCCAAGGTGAGAGAAAATGGCATTGGCTAGGCCGAGGTTACCTTCCGAGTTTTCAAAATCAATCGGGTTAACCTTGTGCGGCATGGTCGATGAGCCAATTTCACCCGCGATAGTTTTTTGCTTAAAGTGGCCCAGCGCAATGTAGCCCCAGATATCACGGTCAAAATCGATCAAAATGGTGTTAAAACGCGACACGGCATCAAAAAGCTCGGCAATATAGTCATGCGGCTCAATTTGGGTGGTGTACGGGTTCCAGTCAATACCTAATGAGGTCACAAAGGCTTCGCTGTAGGCATGCCAATCGATCTCTGGATAGGCCGACAAGTGCGCGTTGTAGTTGCCCACTGCGCCGTTGATTTTACCCAGGATCTCACTGCTTTTAACCTGCTTGATTTGGCGCGCCATGCGGTACGCCACGTTTGCCATCTCTTTACCCATGGTCGATGGAGACGCAGGCTGACCGTGGGTGCGTGAAAGCATGGGCACATCGCGGAACTGCTGAGACAGGTCTTGAACAGCGTCAGCCAGGCGCTGCATTTCTGGCACAATCACGGTGTCACGTGCTTCTTTGAGCATCAGTGCATGTGACAGGTTATTAATGTCTTCAGAGGTGCAGGCAAAGTGAATGAACTCACTCACGGCATGGAGTTCTGCGTTATCGGCAATCTTTTCTTTTAGAAAATACTCAACTGCTTTGACATCATGATTGGTGGTACGCTCAATCTCTTTGATACGCGCGGCATCTTGCTCATCAAACTCAGCAGCAATGCGGTCGAGTTGGGCATTGGCGTCATCGCTAAAAACGGGCACTTCAGCAATGCTGTCTGTGGCTGCCAGTTTTTGCAGCCAACGGATTTCTACGATGGTGCGGTATTTAAGCAATCCAAATTCACTAAAAATCGATCGCAACGCAATCGTTTTCGTACCGTATCGGCCATCGACCGGTGAAACAGCAGTCAGCGCTGACAGTTCCATTTTTTGTCTCCTGAGTTCAATCTGATTAGCTTCGGGCTAGAATGAGTTTGGCCTGCTCAACCATTTGTTTGCGACCAAAGATAAGATGCCGGCGTTTGCCGCCTACTTGACGCCATAGGACAGCACTGCGGATACCGGAAAGCAAGATGGCACGCACGCGATGTTGCACGCCAGTTTGCTGTAAATGTTGTGGATCACCAGATACTTGAATGCGCGGCCCAAGTGGGCTGATCACGTCGAGATAAATGCTGGCAAGGTTGCTGATCATTTGCTCATCGAGCAAATCAAAATGGCTCACTTGGCGCTCGATCGTTTCAATGCGATCGCCCAGTTGTGCCATGGCATCACGGCGGCTGGACAGCTTGCGCTCCAACGCCAACAAATTAATCAGGTAGCGCATGGTTTCGCTACCGTTGCGGCTATTATCGAGTTGGCCAATGAGGGTCTCTAAACCAAGGTGAAGGCCTGATTCACCGCCACCGGTGACATTCCCTACTTCTCCACGAAATACGTCTAGGGTAGAAGAGGGATTGGTGATAATAATGCTGCTCAGGCTCGTATTTAATGCGTCTTGGTCACAATACCCATTGCGAGATACGTCTTGCACCAATTTTGCTGCCTGACAAATGCTGGCAAACGCCAGGGTGCGATCATAAATCGTCTCTGCCACTGATCACGGCTCCTTAAATACGTTGCTCGATAATGCCACCGCCTAGGCACACATCGCCATCGTAAAAGACAGCGGATTGCCCCGGCGTTACCGCAATTTGCGGCTCGTCGAAGATAACTTTCACTGTATCATCATCAACGGGCGTGATAGTACACGATATATCGTGTTGACGGTATCGGGTTTTTACCGTGCAACGGCGGGTCTCAGTCACAATCTCGCGATCGACCCAGTGTAATTGCGCTGCGATGAGTCCTTCTGAATAGAGTCGAGGGTGATCATGGCCTTGACCGACGAGCAATACATTACGCGCAACGTCCTTATCGACCACATACCAAGGCGCTTCGCTACCGTTGCCGCCTTTAAGACCACCAATGCCTAAGCCTTTGCGCTGACCCAAAGTGTGGTACATCAACCCTTGGTGTTCACCAATCACGTCGCCCTCAGTGGTTTCGATAGGGCCGGGCTGTGCGGGTAAGTACTGCGACAAAAAGTCAGTGAACTTACGCTCGCCGATAAAGCAAATGCCGGTTGAATCTTTTTTCTTCGCCGTCACCAAACCTTGCTCTTCCGCGATTTGGCGTACCTGCGGTTTTTCTAAATCGCCCACAGGGAACAGGCTGCGTGCCACTTGATCATGGCTAAGCGTGTACAAGAAATAGCTTTGGTCTTTGTTATTGTCTAAGCCGCGCAGCATTTGCGCTTTTTCGCCGCTTTCAGGGAAGGTGCGACGGACATAATGTCCCATGGCAATATAATCGGCATCCAGCACTTCGTCGGCAAACTCGAGAAACGCCTTAAATTTGATTTCTTTATTGCAGAGAATATCAGGGTTGGGCGTGCGACCCGCTTTGTATTCGGTCAAAAAGTGCTCGAAGACGTTGTCCCAGTACTCAGCGGCAAAGTTAATGGTGTGCAGCTCGATGCCAAGCTTGTCACACACATCTTGCGCATCGGCCAAGTCTTCTGCAGCAGAGCAATACTCCTCGTTGTCATCCTCTTCCCAGTTTTTCATAAACAGGCCTTCTACCTGATAACCCTGTTGTTTCAACAAGTAGGCAGAAACGGAGGAATCAACACCGCCGGACATTCCGACAATCACTTTTTTGCTGCTGTTATCTGACATGGTGATCACAAATGCTGCTATCAATAAACGGACGCTGAGTTTAACAGAATCAAATCGCCGGATACAGATGTGATAGGGCTCACACGTTAACCGTTATCCAAAGTGAGTAGATGGGTGGGGAGGTGGTCGCGTGGCCTGTGACCGAGGCGGCATATGTTAATACTATTAATACTTGGGATTGGGTGCCGCGCAAAGACTTGTGAACACATTAGGTTTATCGACCGATTCCCGCACGCAGACACGCCGTATACCCATCCCTGGGGGCTCTGCCGCGCCATCCTTGGCGCGGAGGGTCTGTGTGCGCAAATCGATCGATGGTGTGTTCAGGTACTCCTAGTACTCATTGCGTTTCTTCGACGGTGCGCGCTTGGACGAGCGAGTGCGTCGGCGTGGTGCTTTCCCTTTTGGTCCTTTGGGTTTAGGGGTGAACTGCTCGAAGCCTTTCGGGGGCGCAACCTCACGCCACTGGCCCGGTTGCAAATCATCCAGCTGCCATGGGCCGAGTTGGGCGCGAATCAAGCGCAATGTCGGGTGGCCGATGTGCGCGGTCATCCGGCGTACTTGCCGATTTCGCCCCTCTTGTAGCACCACCTTTAGCCAGGTCGTGGGAATGTTAGCGCGATAGCGCACCGGAGGGTGGCGTTCCCATACGGTGGGCGGGGCGATCTTGGCGACATCGGCGGGCAGCGTCAGACCATCTTTCAGTTCGACACCGTCACAGAGCGCCTGAATCGCCTCATCGCTGGGCTCGCCTTCGACTTGTACCCAATAGGTTTTGGGAGACTTGGATGAAGGCTGGGTGAGTCTCGCTTGCAAGGCACCATTATTGGTGAGCACCAGTAAGCCCTCGCTGTCTTTGTCGAGCCGACCGGCCGGGTACACGTCTTTCACCGAGACAATGTCGGCCAATGTACTGTCACCGGGCTCGCCACTAAACTGGGTCAACATGTTATAAGGTTTGTTAACAAGTATCACTTTGGTGGCGACGGTGGCCGCTCTGGGGGGCTTTCCACCTTTGGCCGATGGAGCTTGGGTGTTTGAAACAGCCTTTGACGCTGGCTGGGGGCGGGCTTTATATGGCATGAGGGCTGTCAAATAGATTAAACGGCAAATGAGACTTCCGTATTATACACGTAATAATCTGTTTGGCGTGTTGTATGAATTCGAGTATCCTCAACTCGCATCTTACACAAAGATAACAAATGGACGCTAGGAGATTAAAATGGAAAGTAAAGTAGTTGTACCGGCGGAAGGTCAGAAGATCACACTCGACGGCACAAAACTGGTAGTCCCTAACCACCCTGTGATCCCTTACATTGAAGGGGATGGCATCGGGATGGATGTTAGCCCTGCAATGATCAAAGTTGTTGATGCAGCTGTTGCTAAAGCCTATAACGGTGAGCGTAAGATTTCATGGATGGAAATCTATACTGGTGAGAAGTCTACCAAGGTATATGGTGACGATCAGTGGCTGCCAGCTGAAACTCTCGACTTTATTCGCGAATACAAAGTGGCCATCAAAGGGCCACTGACGACCCCAGTGGGCGGTGGTATTCGCTCATTGAACGTGGCGCTTCGTCAAGAGCTCGACCTTTATATCTGTGCGCGTCCGGTACGTTACTTCACTGGGGTTCCTAGCCCACTGAAAAAGCCAGAAGACACGGACATGGTGATCTTCCGCGAAAACTCAGAAGACATCTACGCGGGTGTTGAGTTTAAAGCAGGCACCGCCGAAGCGGATAAAGTGATTAAGTTCCTGCGTGAAGAAATGGGTGCCAACAAAATCCGTTTCCCTGAGCAGTGTGGTGTAGGCATTAAGCCAATCTCAGAAGAAGGCACCAAGCGTTTGGTTCGCGCCGCTATCGAGTACACCATTGATAACGACCGTGACTCACTGACTATCGTCCACAAAGGTAACATCATGAAGTTTACCGAAGGGGCGTTTAAAGATTGGGCATACGAAGTAGCCAATGAAGAGTTTGGTGCCGAGTTGCTTGATGGCGGTCCGTGGATGACGATGAAAAATCCAAAAACCGGTAAAGAGATCATCATCAAAGATTCCATCGCGGATGCCTTCTTGCAGCAAATTCTGCTGCGTCCTGCGGAATATGATGTGATTGCCACCATGAACTTGAATGGTGATTACGTATCTGATGCCTTGGCCGCACAGGTTGGTGGTATTGGTATCGCCCCAGGTGCCAACATTGGTGACGGCGTGGCGCTGTTTGAAGCGACCCATGGCACGGCACCAAAATACGCCGGTCAAGACAAGGTGAACCCAGGCTCACTCATTCTTTCAGCTGAAATGATGCTGCGTCATATGGGCTGGTTTGAAGCGGCTGACTTGGTGATCAAGTCAATGGAGAACACCATCGCCAACAAAACAGTGACGTATGACTTCGAGCGTCAAATGGAAGGGGCAAGCCTCCGTAAGTGCTCTGAGTTTGCTGACGAGATGGTCAAGCAAATGTAATCACTGCCTATCAGTGAAGACCAAACCCGGCTCAGTCGCCGGGTTTTTTTATGGATATGCTCCAGCTAGTCTTCGATATCTTCCCACGACAACGCGGTGCCTTTGATTAACGCGCGTGTTGCGCGCTTTCCGATCACCGCATCATAGTGTTTCGGTGCCAACCCAAAGCCAGGTCGAATACTGCGCACATTATCCGCCGTTAGTGGTTCACCGGACGCGATATCCTCACAGACATACAAAGAGCGCCTAAATTGACGGTTGCTTGCTTCGGCCTTTCGGGTGGTGAGGGCGCTTTCTCCTAACGCTTGCCACGCCGCGTGGGTTTGCTCACAAAGCGCACTGAGTGCAGGTGGTGTGAGCGAGAAAGCAGCATCCGGGCCTCCCGAGTCTTCAGAGAGCATCACATGTTTTTCAATCACGCACGCGCCTAGTGCCACGGCAGTGATCGCGGCGGTATTGGTCAGCGAATGATCGGATAAACCCGCCAATGCTTGATAGCGGCTGGCTAAGGTTGGAATGGTTCGCAGATGGCTTTGTTCAATCGGCGCAGGGTAGGCGCTGATACAATGGAGCAACACTAGCTCACGACAGCCGTTATCTCGGGCGGTCGCCACCGCCTCGGCAATCTCTGTCTCGTCAGCCATGCCGGTTGAGATGATCATTGGTTTGCCGGTTTGGGCGGCATAGCGAATCAAGGGCAAGTCAATCGCCTCGAACGAAGCAATTTTATAGGCGGGGGCGTTAAGATCTTCGAGCAAGTCAATCGCGGAGCAATCAAAAGGAGAAGAGAATAAGGTGATGCCTTCTTTTCTCGCGTGATCAAATAACGGCTTGTGCCACTCAAACGGGGTTTGTGCCCAGCGATATAGCTGGTGGAGACTATAACCATCCCAGAGTCCGCCTTTGATTTGAAACTCATCGTGGTCGCAATCAAGGGTAATGGTATCGGCGGTATAGCTTTGCATTTTGACGGCATCGGCACCGCAGGCTTTGGCCATGGAAAGGGTTTGTTTGGCAAGCTCAAGGCTACCATTATGGTTGGCCGACATTTCGGCAATGATATAGGGAGGATGTTGGGGACCGATCAAACGGCCTGCAATCTTAATGTCGTTGTTCATAAACCGCATCGATATTCAGTTTGGTTTGAAGGGCGCTGGCGCCTTGCTGCCACTCATCAGTGGACAAAGACAGGCACACAATCTCGACTGTTGCTCCCTCAGGCAGGGAAAAGGTGCGTTGCCGACTTTGCGGCGTTTCACGAAAGCCAAAGCGTTGATGTAGCCGAACCACTCCCTGATTATGACTGAGCACTTCACAGTTCAACTGGGTCACGCCCAAGGTCTCAAACGCTAAGCTTAATGCGCCAAACTCCATAAGCGCGCCGCTGCCACGCGGTGCATCCGGAGCAGCATAAAAAGCCCAGGTCGCACTAGTACTATTCTCGCTATCGAGGTCAAGATTGACCACGCCAAGTGGCTTGTCCGGTTGGCCGTCTACGCGCTTGTAAACGATATAAAAATAACGGTGCGTGCTGGCGAGCATATGGCTGAACCATGCCTTGTGCTCATCATGGCTAATTTCATGCTGGGTGTACATAAACTGGCGGACATTGGGACGATTGCGCCAATGCCATAAAGTGTCACTGTCCGCGTGACTCACCGCTTTAAAAATCAGTTGCATAAGTCATGCTCCAAGGCCGCGACCACGCGCTCTGCGCCTTTTCCATCAGTGATCGCTGGCAGGGTAGGAAGCTGATGCCAGTTTGCCGCAAGGTGCTGCAGTGCAGACGCGTAATCTTGCCAGCGGGTGTGCTCACCGCGTCCTAAGTATTGATAGCCCGGCTGTCCGGCGAGATACTCGGCCATGGCGTGTTGGTTTTCCGCCACACACACCAAGGTGCTCGGGATCCCCAAGCAGCTGCGCTCAATGGCGGTCACACCTGCCGCCCCAAACGCGTAGCGTGCCCGTGCCATCTGGGCATCAAAGTCCGACAGTGCTTCCACCACGCTAACCCCATCGGGGACAGACGCTTTACACAATGCGTCGCGGTCTGGGTTACGTCGTCCGGTGACAATTAATAGCGAGAAAGGTAGTCTCTCGCGCTTCTGCTCTTTTGCTAGGTGTTTCACCGCGTCCACGAGCTTGCGGCTTTCACCGGTCGGATCCGTGCCGGAGAAAAAGGCGATCACCTTATCTTCCCGCGGCGGCGGAGACTGATGTAAGGCGGCAAATGCTGGACGCAATAGTGCATAGTCTGGCCCCAATAAGCATCGGGTTTGTGAATTTAAAAGCTGTGACGCATAGCGCGTGGTAAGCTCAGGCCAAGGGTTTTGATCGAGCAAAAACGCGCAATCGTGGGGCCGATTGGCGAGATCATCGACCACCATCACCGGACAGCCCAATTGGATATGAATCGATTGTTCCCAGCGGGCATCTAAGGCATAATGATCCACCACCATTAAATCCACCGGCTGGTTAGCCACGCATGCGGTTGTCTCGTCGGCATCTTGCCACTGGCTCACACCCAGCCAGTCGGTGTTGCTAAGCGAGTTTTTGGGAGCAGGCAACACCACCACCGTTAAGCCTTGTTCATGGCTGACCGCTATTAAATTTCCGGGTAAATCGCGACATACCAAGGTTATCTGATGGCCAGATGCTTGTAGCATGCTAGCCAACACGTGCATGCGGCTGACGTGCCCGGTGCCTATCGCTTGGGAGGCATCGACTCGAATGGCAATATGGCTCATAGCAAGGCCTGTTGCTCCAACAGTTGATACATTAGCTCAGCGCGTAGCCAGTCGTCAGGTTCATCAATGTCTTGCACGCGGTAATGAGGGATCAACACGGCTTTCGAGTGGGGAGCAAAAACCGGCTCGCGCGCTAAAAACGCACTTGGCGTGCCCCAGTAAAACATTCCCGCATCGTGGTACGCCGGTTGTAAGTCTTGGGAGCGCGTGGTGAAGTGCTCGGGCCACAACATGCTGACACTGCCATCGGCATCGACATGAATACTGCGCTGAATTGGAAAGGCGTAGCGGGTGGCGGCAAAACTGTATTTGACGGTGTCGCCGTTCAGTAACGCTAAGCCTTGGCGCAAGTCATCCGTGGTGACAAAGGGAGTGGTCGCATACAGGCAGCATATCGCTTGCAAAGGCGTTTGCTGTGGCGACTGATTAAGCCACTGGATCGCATGCTCAAGCACATCCAAGGTCGTAGCGTGATCACCGGCAATCTCGGCGGGACGTACAAAAGGCACTTCAGCCCCGGCATCGCGCGCCACACTGGCAATGTCGTCGCAATCGGTGGAAACCAAGACGCGATCGAATAGCCCACTTTGACGTGCTGTCGCAATGGCATAAGTGATAATGGGCGCACCGTTAAACAGTTTGAGGTTCTTGCCCGGAATGCGTTTGCTGCCACCTCGGGCGGGAATAATACATACATTCATCGGTCACGCATCCTCAATGGCTTTTTGTAGCGCAGCAATCACTGTATCTTGCTGTTGCTCGGTTAAATCGGGGTAAAGCGGCAAAGTGAGTGCGCCCGCGTAATACTGTTCGGCAAGCGGAAAGTCTCCGGGCTGGAAGCCCAGTGCCTGATAGTAAGGTTGCGTATGCACAGGAATATAGTGCACGTTCACGCCAATGCCTTGCGCACGCATTGCTTCAAAAACCGCGCGGCGTGTATCGGCGTGCTCAAGCTCAATCAAATACAAATGCCATGCCGACTCAGGGTCTAAAACGGGCCGCTTGACGGGCAAATCCGCCAGCGCTTGGTGGTAGCGTTCAGCGAGTGCAAACCGTTTGGCGATAAAGGAACTAAGTTGGGTTAATTGTGAACGGCCAAGCGCGGCATGAATATCCGAGAGGCGATAGTTCATCCCCAATGCATGCTGCTCATAACCCCAAGGTGGCAGGGCAGCGTGGCTGTCTTCTGCATCACGGGTGATGCCGTGGCTACGTAACTGACGCAGCGCTTTCGCCAATGTGGCATGTTGGGTGGTTGCAACCCCGGCTTCTCCCGCGGTAACCACTTTGACCGGATGAAAACTAAATACGCTAATATCGCTGTACTGGCATCCACCCACTGCCGCGCCTTGATAGTGTGCGCCCATCGCATGTGACGCATCCTCAATAATGGCTATCTGATAACGCTTGGCAAGCGCGGCAATCTCGGCCATTGGTGCACTGGCGCCGGCCATATGCACCACCACCAGTACTTTGGGTAAGGTGCGAGTCGCGGCCGCTTGCGCCAGTTTTTTCGCGAGCTGCTGGGGGCATAGGTTACGTGTGTCTGGGTCGATATCGACAAAATCTACCTCGGCACCACAGTATCGGCCACAATTGGCTGACGCGACAAAGGTGATGGGCGAGGTCCATAAACGATCGCCAGGGCCCAGTCCTAACGCCAGACAAGCGAGATGCAGGGCAGATGTCGCGCTATTGACGGCGACCGCATGCGCCGCCCCGGTGAGTTCGGCGACGGCGGCTTCAAAAGCCGGAACTTGCGGGCCTTGCGTCAGATAATCACTTTTTAGCACCTCAAGCACAGCGGCATAGTCTTGCTCACTAAGATGCTGCTTTCCGTATGGGATCAACGCCATACTCCTTTACTGCTCGGTGTCGAGTTGCAAAATGGCCTCGACGGTTAACACATCTGGGTTAGTGCCTGATTGATACTCAAAGCCCTCTGGCACGGGCTGTCCTTTTTCGCCCAACGCATTTTCTCGATAGTCATAATCGGCGTCGTAGAACTTAATGGTGGGGCAAATCACGTAATGATCGGCAAATTCGAGCGTCAGATGCGCATCGTCAGCCGGACACATCACTTCATGCATTTTCTCGCCGGGACGAATGCCTATCACTTTGACGGGCGTGTTCGGGGCATAGGCGCTGGCGAGATCCGTCAGGCGAACCGATGGGATCTTAGGAACAAATATTTCCCCGCCATACATGCGTGAAAAGTTTTTCAGCACAAAATCCACCCCTTGCTGCAAGGTAATCCAAAAACGGGTCATTTCAGGATGGGTAATGGGCAAATGATCCGCGCCTTCCGCTGCCTTTTTCTTAAACAAAGGCACCACAGAGCCGCGCGAGCCGACCACATTGCCATAGCGCACCACCGAAAAGCGTGTCTTTTGGCCCCCGGTCATATTGTTAGCGGCGACAAACAATTTATCTGAACACAGTTTGGTGGCGCCATAGAGATTATTGGGGCTGGCGGCTTTATCGGTCGAGAGCGCAATCACCTTTTCCACTCCGTTGGCAATCGCGGCACGAATCACATTCTCTGCACCGTGAATGTTGGTCTTGATACACTCCATCGGGTTGTATTCGGCGGCAGGTACCTGCTTGAGTGCAGCAGCATGAATCACATAGTCAATGCCTTGCATCGCTTGCATTAAACGATCGCCATCACGCACATCGCCAATAAAATAGCGCATGCAAGGGGCGTTAAAGGTTTGCTGCATTTCATATTGCTTGAGCTCATCGCGAGAGAGCACCACGAGACGGCGTGGTTGATAGCGTTCAAGCAGGGTGCGGACGTACTTTTTACCAAAAGAGCCAGTACCGCCGGTGATCAGAATGGATTTGCCGTTAAACATAGGACGCCTTGTCACTAACTGTCGGGAATACAGGCAGTTTAACTGATCTGAGCAGGATTTGGCGATCTGCTACGGCCATGACGCGCGATTAAGCGACATCAAGCGGTTTTATTTTTGCTACCTCGTGTTTAATTGATTGCGACGCCTCCCAAAGATCAACGGCCCTTTGCGCATTGAGCCAAAACTCAGGCGAGTTACCAAACAGACGAGCGAGACGAAGCGCCAGCTCCGGGCTCACGGCTTTACGCTCATCCAATACGGCAATCATCGATTGACGAGAGACGCCCAAAGCATCAGCCAATTGTTCTACACTCAAGCCGTAATCGGGCAGAAAGTCTTCGCGCAACATGGCTCCAGGATGCGTCGGTTGGCGTTGCATGCCAGTTGTATTGAAAATCGTCATCACTGTTACCTCATTAGTGGTAGTCGCAAACCTCGACGTCATACGCGTCACCGTCTTCAAAGCGAAAGCAAATGCGCCACTGTTTGTTTATCGCTATTGCATATTGCCCTTGTCTGTTTCCTGACAAAGCGTGAAGGCGATTACCGGGCGGTACCTTGAGATCATCGAGCTGTGTGGCGAGATCGATATACTCCAACTTTCTTGCCGCACGTACCGTCAGCTCGGTAGGGAACCTCTTTGACGTTCCCTTTGAGTATAGTGCCTGCGTTCGTTTATCTGCGAATGATTTGATCATGCATCAAACGTATTTTGGCATGGGATGAGCGTCAATCAAAGGCGTGTATTATCTCTTAAATTGCGAGTGAGATAACTTGCGTTACACAAAGCGCCGCATGTGGGCGGCGCTTTGGAGGGGTTATGTTTAGGTTAACGCGCGTGGCTGTTAGCCTTGATGGCGAGAGGCGAGGACTTCGATCACTTGGTGGAGGCTAAGCTCTTGGTCTTGCAGCAATACCAACAGGTGATAAAGCAAGTCGGCGCTTTCGTTTAATAGCTCGGCTTTATCGCCTGCCGTGGCAGCTAGGGCGACTTCGACGCCTTCTTCCCCCACTTTTTGCGCGATACGCTTGGTGCCTTTGGCAAATAAGCTTGCGGTGTAAGAGTCATCAGGCGCGGCGTCTTTACGGCTGGCAAGCACTTGCTCTAGGCTCGACAAAAAGCCGGGCCCCGTGTGTGGTGGTTTGTTATCGCTGTCAAAGCAGGTGGTCGTGCCGAGGTGACAGGTGGGCCCGTGTGGCGTCGCCGTGACCAACAAGGTGTCTTGATCGCAATCGAGTGCAATGTGCTCCAGACTTAACACATGGCCGGAGCTTTCGCCTTTTACCCAAAGGCGTGATTTACTGCGTGACCAAAAGGTGACGTGACCGGTTTCGAGCGTCGCGTTCAGTGCATCGGCATTCATGTAGCCCAGCATTAACACTTGGCCGCTATCGCTGTGTTGGATAATCGCAGGCACCAAGCCGGCGTTTTTCTCCCAATCGATACGTTCTACCCACGCTGCCGTCATACTCTTACCTCGATCCCTTGTTGTTTTAATGTTTGTTTTAATTCGCTTATCGCGATGATTTGCTTATGAAACACCGAGGCGGCCAGCGCGCCATCGACATTCGCTTGTAAAAAGGCGTCGGCGAAATGCGACATTTCACCGGCACCGCCGGAGGCAATCAGGGGCACCTGACAGCGCTCTCTTACCATTTTGAGTTGGGTTAAGTCATAGCCTTGGCGCACGCCATCGCGGTTCATCATATTGAGTACGATTTCGCCTGCGCCCCGCTGTTGAACTTCCTCAACCCACGCGGCGGTTTGCCAAGGCGTGGCCTGAGTGCGGCTTTCATCACCGGTAAATTGATAGACCTGATAGTATCCGGTCGCTTCATCGAAGAAGGAATCAATCCCGACCACCACGCACTGCACGCCAAACTTATTGGCCAGCCGCGTGATCAGACTCGGATCGGCCAAGGCGGGTGAATTAATCGATATTTTATCCGCACCGAATTCCAAGATTTGCTGGGCATCGGCTTCGGATTTAATCCCACCGGCAACGCAAAAGGGGATATCAATTACTTCCGCGACGCGACTGACCCAGCTTTTATCGACCACCCGGCTGTCACTGGAGGCGGTGATGTCATAAAACACCAGTTCGTCAGCGCCTTCTTCGGCATAGCGTTTGGCGAGCGGGACGATATCGCCGACGATTTCGTGATTGCGAAATTGCACGCCTTTAACCACTTGTCCGTCGCGGACGTCCAAACAAGGAATTATCCGTTTTGCCAGCATGCGATCGCCTCCTCTGCGCTAAAGTTGCCTTCCAGTAGGGCGCGGCCGACGATCACGCCTGCCACGCCAGTATCGCGTAAGGCGCGAATGTCTTCTAGACGGCCAATGCCGCCTGATGATTGAAATGCAATGCTCGGATAGCGCTGACACAAGTCGCGATAGAGCGCCACATTACTGCCTTGCAAGGTGCCATCGCGGGAGATATCAGTGCACAGCACATGCTTGAGCCCGACGGATAGATAATCGTCGAGTAGCGCTTCAATGGTGACGCCGGAGTCTTGTTGCCAACCGGACACCGCCACGCGTCGCGTCCCGTCGCTGTCAATGTGAATGTCGAGTGCCAGTACAATCCGGTCAGGGCCGTAGGTTTGCATCCAGCCTTTGACCAAATCGGGGGATTTGACCGCGGTGGAGCCGATCACTACGCGCTGCGCGCCGGTGTTTAGCAGCTCAATCACGTCCATTTCGGTGCGCACGCCGCCGCCGATTTGGATATTGGCAGGCGTTGATTGCAAAATCTCGGTGATTAAATCGACCTGACGCGCGGTGGGATCTTTGGCACCGGTTAAATCTACGAGGTGCAGCCAATCTGCCCCCGCTTGATGGTAACGCGCAAACTGCTCACGCGGGTCAAAACTGTAGTCGGTTTTTTGCTGATAATCCCCTTGATAAAGGCGCACCACTTGGCCATCTATCAAATCGAGTGCTGGTATAATCATCCTTGCTTACATCTCCAAAAAATTCTGAATCAAACGCGCGCCCACTTTGCCCGAGCGCTCAGGGTGAAACTGAACTCCATAGTAGTTGCCTTGATTGATGGCCGCACTGAACGCATGGCCATAATGACATTGTGCCAAGGTGTAATCTCCGACCGGCATCGCGTAACTGTGGACAAAGTAAAAGTGGCTACCCGCGGGAATGCCATCGAATAAGGGATGGTCATTAACGGTGGCGACCCGGTTCCACCCCATGTGGGGCAGAGGCTGCCCTGCGGTATCCATCAGTTTGGTGGGCGCGGGGATGTGACCGAGGCAATCGACGGGGCTATCGCCTTCATCGGAGTGCGTCCCTAGCATTTGCATACCAAGACATATTCCCAGCAGCGGTTGCTCCACTTGCTTAACTAAATCCACCAAGCCGCGTTCGGTGAGGTTCTTCATCGCTTCACTGGCGGTGCCGACGCCGGGCAAAAAGAGTTTATCCGCCCCGAGTACCACGTCCGGATCGCGGCTTAGTGTTGCTTGATACCCCAAACGCTCGACAGCAAAGCGCACCGAGGACACATTGGCGCAGCCGGTATCGATAATGACAGTCTGTTTGCGCATTACAGCACTCCTTTACTGCTTGGCAGGGCGTCGCCTTCGACCTTGATCGCTTGACGCAAGGTGCGGCCAAAGGCTTTAAATAAGCTTTCCACCAAGTGGTGGGTATTTTCGCCTGACACAGTTAGGTGCAGGGTACAGGCCAAGGTGTCGGTCAATGAGCGGAAGAAGTGTCCTACCATTTCGGTCGACATGTCGCCCACTTGTGGCTGCGGGAAGCTGGCCTCAAATTTCAAATAGGGGCGTCCAGATAAATCCAACGCACATTGCGCCAAGCATTCATCCATCGGCAGACTAAACCCAAAACGGCCAATACCGCGTTTATCTCCCAGCGCCCGTTTGAGTGCGTCGCCCAACGCCAGGGCGGTATCTTCAATAGTGTGGTGGTCGTCGATGTGCAAATCGCCTTTGACGCAAACGTTGAGCTGAAAGCCGCCGTGGGTGGCGATTTGGTCTAACATGTGGTCAAAAAAGCCCAATCCGGTTTCAATGCGACTGCCGCCACTCTTATCCAGGTTAACATCCACTTGAATGTCGGTTTCTTTGGTGGCGCGGGTGACGCTGGCCAATCGCGGCTGCTGGGTGAGGCGCTCGACAATCTGTGGCCAGCCCATCACGTCGCGTTGATATTTGATCCCTTGTAGCGCCATATTGTTCGCTAAAGTGATATCGGTGTCGCGATCGCCAATCACCGCTGATTGGGCGAAATCAATTCGGCCTTGCTGTAGATAGTCTTTCACCAAGCCTAGTTTGGGTTTGCGACAGCTACAGTCATCGCTATCAAAGTGCGGGCAAATCAGTACGTCTTCAAAATGGATCCCTTGTGAGCGAAACAGGGCCATCATCATGTTGTGTGGCGCATCAAAGTCCGCTTGCGGGAAGCTCTCGGTTCCCAGACCATCTTGATTGCTCACCATCACCAAGGTGTAACCTGCCGCTTGCAGGCTCAGCAACGCGGGGATCACGTCCGGCTCAAAGGCCAATTTATCCAGACGATCCACTTGATAGTCTTCAGGCGGCTCCACAATCAAGGTGCCATCACGGTCAATAAATAAAATCTTGTCTTTCACAGTGGTTGTCCTTATTCACTGAGTTGCTGGCGGATAAAGGCCAGCACTTTTTCACATTCGTCACGGTTACCAATGCTGATGCGCAAGCTGTTGGCCACGGCGGTTTGGCGCACTATCATGCCGGCACGCCCTAAACGTGCGAACACCGCGTCAGCGTCATCTAGGGTGATGAGCAGATAATTGCCAAAACCTGGATGCACCTCAACGCCTGGCAGCATACTGAGGCCGGCTTGCAAATAGGCACGGTTGGCGGTTAAGTCCAAAACCTGATATTTCATTCGCGCCAAGCCCGCTTCGGAGAGCGCTTGCTCGGCAATGTCTGCGACGGGCACCGGTACGGGATAAGGTGGGATCACCTTGAGCATCAAGTTAATAATCGCGGGACTGGCAAGGGTAAAGCCGCAACGCAGTCCCGCCAGAGCGAACGCTTTTGATAGGGTGCGCAAAATGGCCAGATTATCAAAGCGTGCGAGCAAGTCGGTGCAGGTCGCTTCTGGACTAAATTCAATATAGGCCTCATCTAGCACCACAATCGCGCGACCTTGGGTACGGGTGAGTAGCGCCTCAATGTCGTCACGGTTAATGAGATTGCCAGTCGGATTATTAGGACTACACACGAAGATAAGCTTGATGCTGGCATCTGCCTCCAAGGCGGTATCAATCCCTGCCATGTCTAACTGCCAGTCGGCGGTGAGAGGGACTTGGGTGGTGGCGATCCCTTGGTTTTCGGCACTGACCGCATACATGCCATAGGTAGGTGGACAGATCAGCACGCTATCTTGGTTTGGCTCGCAAAAGGCACGCAGCAACAAATCAATCCCTTCATCGGCGCCGCGGGTGGTGATGACTTGGTTGGTGTCTACGCCGGCATAGTCTGCATAGGCATTACTCAATGAGGCAGGCTGGCAGCTGGAGTAGCGATTGAGCCCTTGGCCGCTTACGGTGTAAGCATTGTCAAAGGGCGACTCGTTGGCATTGAGCCAGACATCCCCGCTACCGCCGATGCGGCGGGCTGACTGATAAGGCGTGAGCGCTTGTACTTGCTCACGGGCGAGTTTTTCGATGCTCATGCTAACGAGTCCTCTGAGTCTTGAGTTTGTTGTAGTTTAGTCAGACGAATATCGACCGCTTGGCGGTGTGCATCCAAGCCTTCTGCTTCGGCAATGCGCATCACTGTCGGGCCCAGTGTTTGTAACCCCGTGTCGCTAAGCTCTTGCACCGTCATCCGCTTGGTAAAGTCGGCCAGTCCAAGGCTGCTGTAGGTGCGCGTATAGCCATAAGTGGGGAGCACGTGATTGGTGCCAGAGGCGTAATCACCCACAGACTCGGGCGAGTAGGCCCCTAAGAAAATCGAGCCGGCGTTATCTAACAGTGGCAATAAATCCCTTGGTTGTTGGGTTTGCACAATCAAGTGCTCCGGCCCATAGCGGTTAGAAATCGACACGCACTGAGTGAGGGTGTCGGCAATGATAATCACACTGCTACCCAGCGCTTGTTTAGCAATCTCCGCGCGGCTTAGCGTGGTTAATTGCTGCTGCACCGCATCCGCCACTTTCTCCGCCATTTCCGGGGCGGGGGTCACCAGCACCACTTGCGAATCGGGGCCGTGCTCCGCTTGGCTGAGTAAATCGGCGGCCACAAAGTCTGGATCCGCGCCGGCATCGGCAATCACTAACACTTCCGAGGGGCCAGCGGGCATATCCATGGCTGCACCATTGGCGGCGAGACTTACCTGACGTTTGGCTTCGGTGACATAGGCATTGCCCGGGCCAAAAATTTTATCCACCTTGGTCACACTTTGAGTGCCAAAAGCCATCGCCGCTACCGCCTGTGCGCCGCCAAGGGTATAAATTTCATCAATCTCGCACAGTTTGGCACAGTATAAAATCTCATCGGCTACCGGTGGTGGGGTACACAGCACTACTTTGCGGCAGCCGGCAATTTGTGCGGGGACGCCCAACATCAATACGGTAGAGGGCAAAGGCGCGCTGCCGCCGGGAATATACAGCCCCACGCGGTTAATCGGGCGAGTGATGGACTCGCACACCACCCCCGGCATGGTTTCGACTTTCAACGGTTGCGCTTTTTGCGCGCGGTGAAAGGTGCTGATGTTGTCGTAGGCTTGGCGTAAGGCGAGTTTGATATCTTCTCCCAAGCGCGCTTCAGCCTCGGCCAAGGTCGCTTTGTCGAGCTTGATGCTATCAAGTTCGACACCATCAAACTTTTGGGTCAATGCTTTTAAGCTTTCATCTCCCCGCTCACGGACATCGGCGATAATATCCGCGACGCTCGCTTGGGTTTGCGCGCCGGTTGTGATCGCAGGGCGGCGCATTAAGCCTTCTTTTTGTGACTCTCCGAGTGATTTCCAGACCACAGTACGCATGGTGATTTACTCCATCATCTTTTCAATCGGCAGGACCAAAATTGAGCTTGCACCCAACTGCTTCAGTTTTTCCATGGTTTCCCAGAACAGGTTCTCGGTACTCACCAGGTGCACAGCGACACGGCTCTTCTCATGTGCCAAGGGCAAGATGGTGGGATCTTCCGCGCCGGGGAGTAGCTCGACCACTTGCTCTAAGGTCTCGCTGGGTGCGTGGAGCATGATGTATTTGGACTCTTTGGCTTGGATGACCCCTTGCATGCGGGTGAGCAAGCGTTCAATCAATGCGGTTTTCTCTTCACTGAAGCTGCCTTCACGCTGAATTAATACCGCTTTAGAGCGGAAGATCACCTCGGCCTCTTTCAAGCCGTTGGCTTCTAAGGTGGCACCTGTTGAGACCAAATCACAAATCGCATCGGCGAGCCCTGCACGCGGCGCGACTTCGACTGAGCCATTGAGCATACAAGTGCTAAAGCTCACACCTTGTTTGTCCATATAGGCTTTAAGGATGTTGGGGTAGGTGGTGGCAATGCGTTGGTTGGCCAGATCTTGTGGGCCGTTATAGCTTTGGTCTTTATCGAGGGCGATAGAGAGACGGCAGCCGCCAAAGTCGAGGCGGCGCAGCAGCTGGTACTGGCTGGGCTCGCCCAGCTTGATGCGCTCAAGGCGTACTTCTTCTAACTCGTTTTCGCCAATCACCCCTAAATCAACTACGCCGTCCATGATAAGGCCCGGGATATCATCGTCACGGACCAGTAGCAGATCGATGGGCATGTTTTCGGCGTGAACCACTAAACGTTCGCCGGTGTAATTGATTTTTACCCCGCAGCGTTTGAGTAACTCTTGGCATTCTTTGGCCAGGCGGCCCTTTTTTTGGATGGCGATACGTAAGCGTTGTGTTTGCATGTGTGCTTCCTTGTCTAAAAATGAAAAGCTAAAAAAGAAAAAACCCTCGGAAGACGGTGCTCCCGAGGGTCTGAATCTGTTAGCTGGCTAATGACCGACGGAAGCGCTTTTTACTCGTCTTCCAGTCGAAACCATTCCTCCCGAAAGACTAGTCAGGATGATGGTGGTGATGCATTGTCATTAGCGCTGAAGTCATTTGTGTCGTCCGTCGTTACGTTGAACTTTATTTAACTGCTTTTGACATTATCAAAATCAGCTTAGATTGCAACCAATGATCCGCTATTTTTTTCCACACGTTTTTATCTGTGGTGGCGATAGCCTAGCGGCTGGGCGATGAACTTATACGTAAATATCTAGCTCACCGTCTTTTTTTCTTTTGTTTTCCTCATGCTCTTTCTGAGCGTGATGTTGAGGATCATTAGGGTCATCTAAGCGGCGCTGCTTGCGCTCCTCAATATGAGCTTGTTTTCGAATCGCCCATACTTTGGTGGGCGGCGCATGCGGTGTGCGATAAACGGGACTGAGATTGCCGAGCCAATTCATGATTCATCCTCCTCTGGTCTTACTAACATTATCGACTAAGGAAAAGAATTCTTGATTGTTTTTTAACCAGCTTTTGGTCAGAGGGTGAAAGAAACTAGCCGCAACACTTTTTAAATTTACGCCCGCTGCCACACGGACAGGGATCATTGCGCCCTGCTTTGACATGACCGGGGAAGACACCATCGATATATCGCCACTGACGCTGTCCATCGATCGTTTCTTTGACAAAACGAGAGCGCTCGTACAGGCACTGAGGCTCACCGTCGGCAATAAAGTGGGCTTTGAAGGTCACAAAGCCAAGTTCACCTTGCTGCAACACCTCGCTATCGAAGACCTCGAGTGACTGCCACTGATGTTGGGTCATGGTGGCAATGTCTACACGAAACGATTCGGCGCCACA
The DNA here is from genome assembly GCF_005280275.1 of Salinivibrio kushneri. Lineage (NCBI taxonomy): Bacteria > Pseudomonadati > Pseudomonadota > Gammaproteobacteria > Vibrionales > Vibrionaceae > Salinivibrio > Salinivibrio kushneri. The sequence goes on along the minus strand of NZ_CP040021.1, from coordinate 1,905,020 downwards.
TTCACTGTGGTAGGTCGCAACGATAAAATCTACCAAGCCTTTGGGATGTGCGCTGTAGCGAGCGCGCATTAATTGCTCTGGATGAGACGCATTGGCGGGGTTTTGATGAATGGGCGCGCAGCAGGCTTGATAGGCTTGATTGCTGCAACAAGGGCATAGATCAGTCTGCATAACTATCTCTTAACGATGAGCTAAATAGCTTATTAATTGGCGAAGTCGCGGCTTTGTAAGTCGCAGCCTTGTTGGCGACACACCAGTACAGAGCCGTGTTGGTACCAGTCGCCTAACACAATGCGTTGGTACGCGGTGCCGTGTTGGTGCCACTGATGAATATGAGGGCGGTGAGTATGGCCGTGAATCATGTTAACCACTCCCGCTTTATCTAACTGGCGCTGCACTTCTTGTGGCGTGACATCCATGATGGTTGACGACTTTTGCTGGTTGGCATTGGCACTGCCCGCGCGCATTTTGGCCGCAATCTTGCGACGCCATGTTAGCGGCAAGCACAAAAAGAGTCGCTGCAACCAAGGCTGGTGGACTTTGCGGCGAAACGCCTGATAATCAACATCCTCTAGGCACAAGGTATCCCCGTGCAAGATAAGGGTAGGGGTGCCATATAAATCGATGCACTCAAGCTCGTTTAATAGCGTCACGCCGGTTTCTTTGGCAAAGCGTTGACCAATCAAAAAGTCGCGATTGCCATGAATAAAATACACCGGCACGCCTTGCTCAGTCACTGCAGAAAAGGCGGCTTTGATTTGTTGGTGGAACGGGCTGTGGTCGTCATCGCCAATCCACACCTCAAATAAATCCCCCAACACATAAAGTGCGTCGGCGTTTATCGCCTCTTTGTGCATAAAACGCTCAAAGCAGTCGGTAATATCTGGCCGCGTTGGGCTTAAATGGAGATCGGCAATAAAGAGGGTATGTGACATGCGTTGGCTTTATGGTGGTGATAAAAGAAAGGGTAGCCTTGGCTACCCTTGCTCGATAGTGTCATCTTAGTCTTCGATAGTCACGCTATTGATCAACACTTCTTCGACCGGCACGTCCTGGTGCACATAACCCCAGTTACCGGTGGCAACACCTTTGATCTTGTTGACCACGTCCATGCCCTCAACCACTTCGGCAAACACACAGTAGCCCCAGCCATCTGGTGTCTTGGCTTTGTGATCCAAGAACAGGTTGTCATTGACGTTGATAAAGAATTGCGAGCTTGCTGAGTGCGGCTCCATGGTACGCGCCATCGACAAGCGACCGGTCAAGTTGCTTAGGCCGTTATCTGCTTCGTTTTTAATCGGCGCACGCGTTGCTTTTTCTTCCATGCCAGAGGCCATGCCACCGCCTTGGACCATAAAGCCGTCAATCACGCGATGGAACAGGGTTCCGTTATAAAAGCCGTCACGGCAGTATTGTAAAAAGTTCTCGACCGTGGCCGGTGCTTCGTCTGCAAACATGCGAAGTTTGATGTCACCGAACGTGGTATGAAGAGTCACCATGATGTAATCCTGTCATTGGCTTGGCTAAAAAGGATCACAGATTTTAGCCGAAAGTATTCGCTGATCAAGAAAAGATCCCCTGGATGTGGAATTAATCATCATCCCCGTACGCTTCACTGGCCTCTAAGCGGCATCGCAGTGATTAAGATGCAGGCTCAACATGCGCGAGCAACTTTTTAAGCAACACGGCGAGCTCGGCTTGCTCGTCGGCGGTGAGGCCCGCCAAGAGCTGGTGTAAATTGTTGGTGTGATCGGTCACTGCATCATCAATTAAATCCATGCCCGCGTCTGTCAGTGACACATACACGCCACGGCGGTCGTTGGGATCCGGGCTCCGAGATACCAAACCTTTTTGTTCGAGGCGATCAATACGGTTAGTCATCGCGCCCGAGGTAAGCATCAGGGCATCGAGCAGCTGGTTGGGGGTTAACGTATAGGGCGAGCCTGCACGTCGTAGGGAGGCCAACACATCAAACTCGCCAGGGTTGAGATTATACTGACCAAAGACTTGTTGTAGTTTGGGGTTAATATTGCCCAAAACCCGCGCGAGTCGGCCGGTGATCGCCATCGGACTGGGGTCGATATCCGGGCGCTCGTCGTGCCATTGGCGTAAAATGAGGTCAACTTTGTCCTCTTGGGGAGCGGAAGGGGTTGCGTTATCAGTCATTATTTTGCCACTTCGGTTAGTCTCAATAAGATCGGTGAGTGCCAATCAGTCAGAGGGCCAGTTTGCCTAATAAATACTTATCGATAAAGATTCTTCACTGAAAAATAATTCAAAGGTCTCGGTTAGCTCAAGCGATAAGGGGAGTTTCAACGCTAAGTTGTGAGCCTAGTCTGAATGTTTCACCGGGTGTCGCGGGCGTGAGAGGCTTGCGTCAAGCCAGTAGAAAAGGTGTAATAGCTGCTTCACCTTACTCATTGTCACTATTGTAACGAGTCATCAAATAATTATGTCGACGCAAACCCCCCCGTTAAAGATCTACAACTCACTGACGCGAGATAAAGCTGTCTTTCAACCCATCACGCCGGGAAAAATCGGCATGTATGTGTGTGGGGTGACGATTTACGATCTCTGTCATATTGGTCACGGGCGTACTTTTGTTTCGTTTGACATGATTGCGCGCTACTTGCGCTACTTGGGCTTTGATTTGACCTTTGTCCGTAATATCACGGATATCGATGACAAAATCATTAAGCGTGCGGCGGAAAATGGCGAGAGCTGTGACGCATTGACCGAGCGCTTGATCGGTGAAATGTACCAAGACTTTGATGCTTTAAACATGGCGCGTCCTGATATCGAGCCACGTGCGACTGACTACATCGATGAAATCATCGCACTGGTAGAAAAGCTGATTGAGCGTGGCTTCGCCTATGTCGCAGATAATGGCGACGTGATGTTTGAAGTGGCCAAGTTTGATGCTTACGGCAAGCTGTCAAAGCAAGACCTCGATCAGTTGCAAGCGGGCGCCCGTGTGGATGTTGAAACAGCCAAGCGCAGTCCTCTCGATTTTGTGGTGTGGAAAATGTCCAAACCTGGCGAGCCGACATGGGAATCCCCGTGGGGACCAGGCCGTCCAGGTTGGCACATTGAGTGCTCGGCAATGAACTCTGCGATCTTGGGCGAACATTTTGATATTCATGGTGGTGGCTCTGATTTGCAGTTCCCGCACCATGAGAACGAAATTGCCCAATCTTGCTGCGCCCATGACACCCCGTATGTCAATACCTGGATGCACAGCGGCATGGTGATGGTTGATCGTGAAAAGATGTCTAAATCCTTGGGGAATTTTTTCACCATCCGTGATGTATTGGCACATTATGATGCCGAAACCGTGCGTTATTTCTTGCTGTCCGGTCACTATCGCAGCCAGTTGAACTACAGCGATGAAAACCTCAATCAAGCCCGTTCAGCACTTGAGCGTCTGTACACCTCGCTTCGCGGTTTAGACACACAGGCCGTACCTGCCGGTGGCGATGAATACGTGGCACGCTTTGAAGCAGCGATGAACGATGACTTCAATACCCCAGAGGCCTATTCGGTGCTATTCGATATGGCTCGAGAGGTTAATCGACTGCGCGGCGATGATCAGGCGGCGGCATCCGCGCTGGGCGCGCAAATGCGCAAGTTAGCGTCGATTCTTGGTTTGCTCGAGCAAGATGCCGATAGCTTCTTGCAAGGCGATGCAGGGGCTGATGATGAAGTGGCTGAAATCGAGGCGCTCATTCAAAAACGGAACGATGCCCGTAAAGCCAAAGACTTTGCCAGCGCCGATGCCGCGCGTGATGCGCTCACCGCGATGGATATTGTGCTGGAAGACGGCCCACAAGGCACCACTTGGCGTCGTAAGTAAGCGACTGTTACTTGCCATTGAGCCACTAAAAACGGAGCCGACCTGCTCCGTTTTTTATTATCGGTATCTCGTGCTTTTACTCGCAGCGACTGCCGTACCAATCAACGTGAAGCCAGTGTTACAGCCCAGGTGTGACCACGCGTTTATCGGCTTCCGGCAGTTCACTGCCACAATGCTTACAAAATGAGGCGTCGGACTCATGGCCGCTTTTTGAGCAGTTAGGGCATTTTACCAAGTTGCGATGCAGTGACATCTGCTGACCGATTTCGGCGGTGATGATCCCTGTAGGCACGGCAATAATCGAATAGCCCATCAACATGGTGAAAGACGCGAGTGCCTTGCCAATATCGGTTTGCGGCACAATATCGCCATAGCCGACGGTGGTGAGGGTGACGATCGCCCAATAGATGGCATAGGGAATACTGGTAAAGCCATTCTCTGGCCCTTCAATCACGTACATGAGTGCGCCGAAGACGGTGACCAGGATCGCCACGGAGAAGAAGAAAATCATCACCTTGCGCGATGACAGCATCATCGAGCGTAACAATATGTTGGAGTCTTCCAAAAAGCGCATCAGCCTCAAAACACGGAAAATGCGCAATACCCGCAACAGGCGTACCACCATCAGGTAAGTGGTGCCTGGGACAAAAATCGCGATATAGGTGGGCAGAATCGCCAGTAAATCCACCACGCCGTAAAAGCTTCGCGCATAAGCAGACGGGCGCGGAGAGCAATAAAGGCGCAGTAAATACTCGATGGTAAAGATGCCGGTAAAGCCCCATTCAATCCAATAGAGCCATTGCGACCATTGAGCGTGAAAGCTAGCGATGGATTCCAGCATCAACACCACCATCGAGGCCAAGATCATCACAATTAGCACCAAATCAAATGCTTTCCCGTGCTTCGTCTCGGTGCCAAAGATGGTGGTGTATAGGTAGTGTTGAAGACGGCTTTGTGACTTATTCATTCGCTTACCTTGCTAAAAATCTTCCATGATTGAGCCGCAAAAAACCGGCACGGCAACTGACTGCGTGCCGATTTTCTATCTCTACGCGCTGAAGGGGCTTATCGCGCGTTTAGCTAAGGCCGGGGAACAAGGCGCGCATGCCAGAGGCGATAAACTCAATCCCGAGGGAACCAAGGATAAGGCCCATTATCCGCGTAATAACGTTGATACCCGTTTGGCCTAAAAATTTCACCACTGCAGGACCGACTTTAAACAGCCCCCAAATCCCTGCAGAGAACAGCACTAGGGTGGTGATGAGTGTAATCGTACTCCACGTATCTGGGTACTGAGAGCCATACACAATGGTTGAGCTGATCGCACCTGGCCCCGCGAGCAGTGGCATCGCTAGCGGTACCACGCCCACTTGTTCACGGCTGATGGTCTCGGATTGCTCCTGCTTGTTTTGCTTACCTTCCCCCAACTTACCGTTCATCATGGTAAAAGCGATACTGAGCAGCAGCATGCCACCGGCTACCCGGAATGAATCGAGTGAGATACTGAATAAATCCAGCAACATCTGTCCGGCAAGCAAGGAAACAATCAAGATGATCGCCACCGCGATGGCGGCGGTGTATGCCGTGCGGTTTCGTTCTTGTTTATCAAGATGTACGGTGAGGGTGACAAAAACGGGCATGATACCGATAGGGTTAACGGCGGCAAAAAGCCCGACAAAAAACTGCACAAAAATCATGGTGTCGAAAGCGGCCATGGTGACTCTCGTAATGCTGTGAGGAAGTCCAGTTTCTCTCGGGTTAAATCAATGGCGCCAGTATAGCGATGTCAGCCTAAAAACCAACCACTCAGCTATTATTTTCTGAATGCAATAGTTGCGCGTTTTGAACCCGCTTTCGCTGATAACCCAAACGATTTATCGTCATGCAACTTTCGCTCGGCAAACTATACTGAGGGTCGATGTCGTGAACAGAAACAACCGTCTTTCGGGTTTTTTGTTGAAATTTACATACAGTATCGACATTTATATTTGCCTTGCCATGTAAATTATATGTTACTGTGATGAAAATTTTAGACACATGTGTTCTGTGCTACAAAAATATTAAACCCAGTGATTGTGGGGGTTAAGCGTAAATTTTATTGCGGTTGATTTGATAACAACTGATCGAGATCAAGTTACTCACGCTGTGAAAACTTATACTCAGTTTTGAAAGTTATTTACTAAATGCCACGCACCGAACGGCGACACTAAGTAAAGATAAACAAGGCTTAGTAAGCCAAGACGCTGCGGCAAGCAATTACTAAATGATTTTCAAATATGAACCAGGAGACGACTATGCCTGTCACTAATATTGCTGAACTCAACGCGATGGTTGAGCGTGTCAAAAAGGCACAACAAGAATTTGCCACCTATTCACAGGAGCAAGTAGATAAGATCTTCCGTGCCGCATCACTGGCTGCAAACAACGCGCGTATCCCACTGGCGAAACAAGCGGTTGAAGAGTCAGGCATGGGTATCCTCGAAGACAAGGTTATCAAAAACCACTTCGCCTCTGAGTTCATCTACAACAAATACAAAGACGACAAAACCTGCGGCATTCTGGAAGAGAATGACGAATTCGGCACCATGACTATCGCCGAGCCCGTTGGCCTTATCTGCGGTATCGTGCCAACCACTAACCCAACGTCGACTGCGATCTTCAAATCACTGATCTCACTGAAAACGCGTAACGGCATCATCTTCTCGCCACACCCACGTGCGAAAAACTCGACCAATGATGCGGCGAAGCTGGTTCTTGATGCAGCCGTGGCTGCGGGCGCACCCAAAGACATCATAGGCTGGATTGACCAACCTTCAGTTGAGCTTTCTAACGCACTGATGAAGCACGACGACATTAACCTGATTCTGGCGACCGGTGGCCCAGGCATGGTGAAAGCGGCATACTCATCAGGTAAACCGGCGATTGGCGTAGGTGCGGGTAACGTGCCTGTGGTTATCGACGAAACCGCTGACATTAAACGTGCTGTCGCGTCTGTGCTGATGTCAAAAACCTTCGATAACGGCGTGGTGTGTGCGTCCGAGCAAGCAGTTATCGTGATGGACGAAGTCTACGACGAAGTGAAAGAACGCTTTGCGTCGCACAAAGGCCATGTATTGAGCAAAGCAGACGCCGATAAAGTGCGTAAGGTACTACTTATCAACGGTAACCTTAACGCGGATATCGTGGGCCAACCTGCCACTAAGATTGCGGAGATGGCCGGCGTAAGCGTGCCATCAGACACTAAAATCCTGATTGGTGAAGGGCTGGAAATCAGCATTGAAGAAGAGTTTGCGCACGAGAAACTCTCTCCAACCCTAGGTATGTTCCGCGCTAAAAGCTTTGAGCACGCTGTCGACATGGCTTGCAAAATGGTGGAAATGGGCGGTATCGGCCACACCTCAGGCCTGTATACCAACCAAGACGTTAACCAAGACCGTATCAAGTATTTCGGTGATCGCCTGAAAACAGCACGTATTCTAGTAAATATTCCAACCACGCACGGTGGTATCGGTGACTTGTACAACTTTAACGTTGCACCTTCACTGACATTGGGCTGTGGCTCATGGGGTGGTAACTCAATTTCTGAGAACGTTGGGCCTAAACACCTGATGAACAAGAAAACCGTAGCGAAGCGAGCTGAGAATATGCTGTGGCACAAACTACCAAAATCGATCTACTTCCGTCGCGGCAGCTTGCCAATCGCATTGGGTGACTTAGAAGACAAGAAACGCGCGATGATCGTGACGGACCGTTTCCTGTTTAACAACGGTTATTCTGAGCAAATCGAGTCAATGCTTAAAGCGCAAGGCATGGACGTAAATACCTTCTTTGAAGTAGAAGCGGATCCAACATTGACCGTGGTGCGCAAAGGTGCGGAAGCGATGAAGAGCTTCCAGCCAGACGTGATTATTGCCCTAGGTGGTGGTTCACCGATGGATGCTGCGAAAATCATGTGGGTCATGTACGAGCACCCTGAAACGGCGTTCGAAGAGCTAGCGATGCGCTTTATGGACATCCGTAAACGTATCTACAAGTTCCCGAAAATGGGTAAAAAAGCCGAGCTGGTTTGTGTGACAACCACATCAGGTACCGGTTCAGAAGTGACGCCATTTGCGGTAGTGACAGACGATAAAACGGGCGCGAAGTACCCACTGGCCGACTACGAGCTGACACCACAAATGGCAATTGTGGATGCCAACCTAGTGATGAACATGCCGAAGTCACTGACTGCCTTTGGTGGTTACGATGCGATTACTCACGCGATGGAAGCCTACGTGTCTATCCTGTCTAACGAGTATTCAGAAGGGCAAGCTCTGCAAGCGTTGAAACTGCTGAAAGACTATCTGCCAGCGAGCTATACGCACGGTGCAAACGACCCAATCGCACGTGAGAAAGTGCACAATGGTGCCACCATTGCTGGTGTCGCGTTTGCTAACGCCTTCTTGGGTGTGTGTCACTCAATGGCGCACAAAATCGGTGCTGAGTTCCACCTTCCACACGGTTTGGCGAACGCATTGCTGATTTCCAACGTGGTGCGTTTCAACGCCAATGACAACCCAACCAAGCAAACAGCTTTCTCACAGTACGACCGCCCACAAGCACGTCGTCGCTATGCAGAAATCGCTGACCATCTTGGCCTAGCTCAAGCCGGTGACCGTACCGCACAGAAGATTGAGCGTTTGCTAACCTGGTTGGAAGACATGAAGTTGAAACTAGACATCCCAACCTCTATCCAAGCGGCGGGTGTACCAGAAGCAGACTTCATGGCCAAACTGGATGAGCTGGCGGAAGAAGCGTTCGATGACCAATGTACAGGCGCTAACCCACGCTATCCACTGATCAAAGAGTTGAAAGATGTGTTGGTTGCGTCTTACTACGGTAAACCATACGTAGAATGTGAAACCTTTGAAGGCACCACGGTGATCAAGAAGAAAGATGACCGACCAGCCGCCGCGCCGACTAAAGCCGCGAAAGCTGTGAAAAAAGATGAAAAAGCAGACGCCTAATATAGCCTAGGCAACCGCTTAACGACAAAGACCCGCTCCGGCGGGTCTTTTTGTATTTGAGAGAGCGATCTTCTACCCACTTGCCTCTAACAACCGGCCGTTAAAAGAATCGTTGGAGACGATGTATTCGGCATTGCGAATAAATTCATCATCAATGCCGCTGTTCGCCTGGTGACGATGGCGCGGAACAATACCGCCGACACGAATTTTCAGTGCTGATAGCTCCTTCGCCCACCGTTGGGTCAAGCCGCCAATCATGGCGTTGGCAACCGTATCCGGCGTGAGGTGAGTGCCCGCGACATTAATGATCACACCAGGTGTGCCGCGTTGTTGCATGCATTCTGCTGCGCGTTGGACCACCAGAAAATATTGTGACGTGGTATCACTGAGGGTTTTGGGGCCATCGTAGTGTTTTTGTCTGTCAAACAGACTAGGCAAAACATCCCCTTGCCAATGATTGATCAGTACATCAATCCCACCAAAAAGCTGAGTGACCTGGGTGAACGCATCGTGAATCGAATCAGGCTCATGATCGGCGAGACAAATAGGCTGAACACGCCCCAAGTAGTCGCGACATTGATCGGCACTTAGGCGTAGTGCTGGCCACTCGGTATCGAGCAAAACCACGTTTGCGCCAAGCGAGCAAAAGTGCTCAGCCATGGCGCGTCCGGACGGTGAGCCACCTGCGGTAATGACGACCACTGCGCTATCGATCTTCATGAGAATTTCCTCATAATTATCAGGCTGTTAAAACAGACTGATGCATTTTTTACCCAAGCAAATCACGAGAAAGTGACAGCTTACTCACACCTTATTCAAGCGTGGGAGTGTAATACTGGACCATAAATACGAGGACTGCGAAAAAAAGACGCAAAACGTCAGGAGGAATGGCAAAAAGAATATCGGGAATCTATAGAGGATCACAGTTTGATAAAGGATCAACAAATGTCATCAAGATCGACTTGCGATCTGACGCATTATGCGCTCACACGCATTTTATCAAAGCAATGCGAAGTGGTGAGTTTTTCATACAAGGTGGCAGGGTTATAGGCGGGGCGCTTGGGCTCGGTATCGGCTAAATGACGGCGCTCGTGGCCAGACAAATTATGATAGACCGCCTCATCAAAACCGTGTGTGCCTTGAGGGGGATAATGCATTGCCGCTGGGGCAAGCTGAAAGCGTAGATTCGCGCTGGCAATGCCGCCGCGGTGAAAGGCATCGGCTTGTGCCCCTGCACGCAAATAGTCTTGTTCATTGCTCGCGGCAAGAGGTTGCGGCTCAGCCAGCTGGAACTGCTGACGGAGTACCTGATCATTGCTGACGGGCTTATCGACGGGCGTCAGCGGGGTTGACTCGTTGGCATCTCCTGACAATAAGGCCATCATCAGGGCAAAGTCGGAACGACGACCTTGTACCACCGCATGGTTTAGGTTGTCCCCAAACTGAACGTCGCTAATCAGCTGCGCTTTGTCGATGGTATGGATAGTCACTGTGGTTACCCTATTTATGACCTGGTCGATAATGATGATAACTAGGGTATCGGCCGCGAGAATAAAACTTTAACACTTTTATTTTATCCTACGCCTGTTTGTACGGCCTTGTATTCTCTATGGATGTACACGGGAAATTAGCCTGCTTGGGCAAGCCGCGGTTGCAAGGGCTGCGTACTTTGACCTGCAAAATGCTGCATCGAAAACGCCACCCGGTCTTCCGGTAAAGGCGGGTAGCGACAAGGTGGTAGCGATTCGATCAGGGCAAGACGCGGAAGCAGGCCACATCCATTGGCAATTTGAATGGCGAGGCCTGGGCGAGCATTGAGCTCCAGTACCATTGGACCTTTATCTTTATCCAGCACCATATCGGTGCCCATATAGCCCAAGTCTGTCATTTCCCATGCGCTGGCGGCGAGGGTAAGCAGCTGCTGCCAGTGAGGCACTCTAAGGGTATAGAGATCTTGGTGCGTATCGGGGTGGTGAGTAATAGGGCGATTAAACTGGACCGCTTTTAGTGCTTTACCTGTCGCAATATCTAACCCGACGCCGACGGCCCCTTGGTGTAAGTTAGCTTTGCCATCAGACGCCGATGTCGATAGACGCATCATTGCCATCACTGGGTAGCCTTGAAAAACGATCACCCGGATATCAGGCACACCCTCATAGCTAAATCCTTGAAAGCTATCATCAAACGCAATTAAGTTTTCGACCACCGCCACATCGGCTTTGCCACCCAGCGAGAACAGGCCCGCCAAGGTATTGGTGATATGGCGCTCCACATCATTGTGGCTGACCGCTTTCCCTGAGGCTTTGGTATAGACACCTTGGTGGTTTTTGGTCACCACTAAGATACCTTTCCCGCCAGAGCCCTGTGCAGGCTTAATCACAAAGCCGGGCCAATTGGCGACCATGGCGTGGATGCGTTTGACATCCGCTTGGCTGTCAATCACCCCAATCAGTTCAGGCACCGTGGCCCCCGCTTGTTGGGCGATGAGTTTAGTTTTTAGCTTGTCATCAACCAACGGATACAAACGCCGATCATTGTAACGTCCAATATAGCGAATGTTGCGTTGGTTCATGCCCATGATCCCCGCTTGGTTAAGCCGAAATGGCGAGGCTAACTTATCGAGGAGTTTGCGCATCATCGTCTCCTGAAGTGGCTGCCAGTCCAAGTGGCTTATTACTCGGCTCCGCTAGGGGGCGGAAGCGCTTGAGTTCCGACAAGCGATAGCCCGTGTAATTACCCAGTAGCAAGATAAGGGCGAGAATAACCAACTGCAGGCCAATAAAGTTAAAGGTGAGATGGCGAACCAAATCATTGGTCATCGCTAAATACACCAGTACGGCAGTGAGCAGTGAGCCGCCACCTTGAATCACCACTTCCTTCGCTCCTTCTTCTTCCCACAAAATCGACATTCGCTCGATGGTCCACGACAAAATGATCATCGGGAAGAAGGTAATGGTGAGTCCCTCCATTAAGCCAATGTGGAAAGCAATCACGCTAAAGACGGAAATAATCAGGATCACGGTAATAATCACGGCCGATATACGTGCTACCAAGAGTAAATTGAGCCGGGACAAGTAGCTTCTGATCACCAGCCCCGTACCGACAATGAGTACAAAACCAACAATACCGGTAATGAGCTGGGTCTGGACAAAGGCGACGGCAATGAGCACTGGCATAAAGGTGCCAGAGGTTTTGAGCCCCACAATCACCCGCAAGAACACCACAATGAGCGCACCGATTGGGATCAGCATGATGGTTTTGAACATCGCCTGCTCTTCAATCGGCAAGCTATGAATCGAGAAGTTAAGCAAATCGTCGGCCGACACCTTGGCCGAGGTGGCCTGTTGCGGACTGATATCTTGCGAAATGATGGAGAAATGCACCTGGCTGTGCTCACCGCCCATCACTTCTAGCAGCGGCCCGCCATGTTGGTTCCATAACAGCGTGTTATCGTGATGGCCATTTTGGCCGCTCACCAAGTCAAACAAATGCCAGCGGCTGTCTTGCCACACTTGCAACATGGGAGAAATGCTTTGTCGACGCCGGCCATCCTCAAGCTCTAAACCGCCCACTACGCGCGCATGAATGCCTTCAAGGGCCAAGGTTTTGCGCAGGGCGTCGGGTTTATCCAGTGTGTTGAGCAGCAGCGCCGCGTTTTGACTATCAGGACTATTAAGCTGCTTGATCAGCTCGCGGGTCAAAGTGATGTTATCGGCAGAGCGAGCACGAGCACGGTCAAGCAAAGCGAGTGCGGCGTTTTTAGCCGCATTATCCATGACAGGCGCCGCCACCGCGTCATCCTCTGGTGGGGTCATGGTATAGCGCGCACTGTCATCGACCAGCATCTGATTTTTAAAATAAAGGGTTTGCTCACCACTGGCGTGACGTGCCGACCACTGTGCTTGGCGGCCATGCTCTGTATCGAGCAAGGAAAACCCGTACCCGGCCGATGAAGTACTTTCATCAATCAGGGTCAGACCGGGTTGGCTATCTGGTGCGGCCAAACTGACTTTGACCGGCCCGTTGGTGGCATCAAAATTGATTCTGGCCTCGATTTGCCACACTTGGCGCGTTTCATCCGCCAGCCATGGCACGCCATAAACAAGATGGCGGTAGGCACTGAGTGCGATGCCAGCGACGACCAAAAAGCCAATCAAAAAATAAAAAGGAACCCGTGAAACCATATCGATTACCTACTTGTTGGGGGTGTCGTCATCGCCTGGCTCCGTTGGCGTGTCCGGCTGATATTGCGGATGAATGTGAACTTGGCTGACATCAACCACCGCCAAGTCTTTAAAAAATTCGCGGCCAAGCAGCACTGGGTATTCCATGTTGGTGCGATCGGCGAGGGTGAATTCGGTTTTTTCATGGATCTTGCCCACGCGGATCCAGGCTTCGACCACCGGGCGGCGCTCGGTGCTATCGCTCGACGACTGACGGATACGCACCCAACGTTTCACTGGCATTTCCATAAATACCGGCTGGTCATTGTTTTCACTGTGATTGACGTTGAACTTGACCCAGGTATCGCCGTCACGCTCAAACTCTTGGATATCTACCGCGTTGAGTGAGGAGGTTTCAGCACCGGTATCCACACGGGATTGGAAGGTGTTTTCGACCGCATCAAACCAGACAAATTCGCGTCCACCGAGAATAACCTTGCCGTCGTTAACCGGGACTCTCACCACTTTTTCTTTCACTTTTACGTCAGGGGGATTGGTCGCCATATTGGCGTAAACTTTGGCCTGCGTGCGTTGCATGACCGACAGTTGGCTCTCAAGTGCGGTCACTTTATTTGCCAACTGGTTGAGTGTTGCGCCCTGTTGCGTGAAGGTCTCGGTGAGCGCTTGCTGTTGTTGCTGGCTTTGGGCTGCCAGGTTATCAAATTTATTGAGCGTTTCTTGATGTTGGTGCTGCGAGGTTAATGTGCAGCCGGACACCGTAAGTAAAAGCGCACTGATCAGTGAGCAACGAAATAGCATCTAAATCTCCACAGCATAAGAAGGATTGCGGCTAGCCATGTCACAGGCATTAGCGCCCTGATGGCGACGGCGAGAGCAAATTCTAAAGGATGCGATAAAGATGGGTAGGGGGATTCTGTCAAATGTTAGTCAGAATTGACTAAATGCTGATTTAATCAACGGTCATAAAGCAAAGCCGTTAGCAAACAAGCACTCAAGCGGTGAAATAAAACGCAGCGCTCAATACAAGCGGCGCGATTGCGAGCGGGGCGTCAGGGCGGGGTGGGTGCCAGGTAAAGATACTTCAACCCCGCCGCCAATCGGAGGATGACTGGCGGTGGTGTTGTTTTTCAGACCCAGCAAGTTAGTCTGGGTTACGAGCCACTAAGATCGCGCGTTTAGGGGCCGGATACCCTTCGATGGTTTGCGCGGGGTTATCTGGGTTTAGGTAATCTGGCAGCGAGTTATGGGTCATCCACTCGGTACTGCGCTGTTCATCCGTGGTGGTGACGCACTCGTCGACAATACGCACATCGACAAATCCAACTTTTTCCAGCCAGACTTTTAACGCACGCGCGGACGGGAAAAAGTAGACGTTGCGCATTTGTGCATAGCGGCTGGTCGGCACCAACACCGCGTTTTCATCACCATCGATTACCAAGGTTTCCAGCACCAGCTCGCCATCTTTACGCAACTGATCTTTAAGTTGCATCAGATGATCGAGAGGAGAGCGGCGGTGATACAACACACCCATGCTGAACACGGTGTCGAATGCGCGCAGCGCTGGCAGTTTTTCAATCCCTAAAGGTAACAGGTGCGCACGCTGATCGTTACCCATCAAGCGCCGAATGGCATCGAATTGCATCAAAAATAGCTCTGATGGATCGATGCCTACTGTCAGTTCGGCCCCTTCGCCCAACATTCGCCACATGTGATAACCATTGCCGCAACCGACATCAAGCACATAACGCCCTTTTAGCGGCGAAATATGCGGCAGCACCCGATCCCACTTCCAATCGGAGCGCCATTCGGTATCAATATCAATGCCGTGTACCTGGTACGGGCCTTTACGCCAAGGGTGCAAGATGCGTAATAAGTTTTCTAATTTTTTGCGCTCGCCATTAGGTAAGCTACTGTCATCACCTATACGCACCGCGTCTTTCAGTTCAACCGTCTCGGGCGCAGTGGTTGGGATCTTGTGCAGGACTTTTATCCACTTAGGCATATCGCCATGCGGCTGGTGTTGCCACTCGGCTAACTGCGCTGGCAATACCTCGAGCCAATGGCTCAAGCGGTTTTTAGCAATCAGCTGATAAAAATCGGAAAAATCAAACATCAGATTACTCGTACTATCAGGTTGGTCTTACTTAATGGCGAACATTGAACCAAAGTTAAAACACTGGAACCACATGGCGACGCTGCTAAAGCCAATGGCATTAAGTCGCGCTTGGTGGGTGGTAATACTGTCTGGACGCATCACATTCTCAAGTGCACTGCGCTTTTGGCTGATCTCAAGCTCGCTATAGCCATTGGCGCGCTTAAAGTCGTGGTGTAAATCGATCAGCAACTCATTGGCGGTGTCATCTTCAAAGCGGTACTTCTCGGATAAAATCAGGATCCCACCTGGCTTCAAGCCTTGATAAATGCGAGTGAGTAGGGCTTGGCGATCGTCAGGGCTTAAAAACTGTAGGGTAAAATTAAGCACCACCATCGAGGCATTGGTTATCTCGACGTCGCGAATATCGGCTTCGCGAACCTCAACATCGGCGGCTCCGCGATACGCGTTAACATGCAAGCGACAACGCTCAACCATGGCTTGAGAGTTATCCACCGCGATGATTTTGCAGCTGTCATGAGGGATATGGCGGCGCATCGATAAAGTGGCAGCACCTAGCGAACAGCCCAGATCGTAAATATGACTATCAGGCGCAGCAAAACGCTTGGCCAGCATGCCAATGGCCGAAATGATATTGCTGTATCCCGGCACCGAGCGCTGGATCATATCCGGGAACACTTCGGCGACATTTTCATCGAAGGTGAAGTCGCCCATTTTCTCGATAGGCGCAGCGAAAATTTTATCCTGATTAGCCATGTAAGCCCCTACACATCAGCCTAGCAGGCAGGTTCTCGCGCATGACGCGCGTAAACACTGCCACAAAAGCGGCGTATTGTAGTGAATTTTTCTGCCCCTGTCTGCACGGTGAGCGCGCCGCGTGGGGCGGACATTAAAACAATGCTCCTTGCTGGCTTTGCGCGGCGCGCGTGACGGAAGCCAGTGGCGTTGATAAATCAAGACGTTGATACAAGTGTGCAGCCAGTGCAGGGGCCTGATCGTTATCTGAGGTATGAATCATTAAATAGGGCGTTTTGCCCGCGGCGATCCATTGGGATAAGCGTGAGATCCAAGGGTCAAAAAACGCGCTGTTTTCGGGCAAGTCCGGATGGCCGATAAAACGCACCATGGGTGCTGCGCTGGTGGCGATGGCATGCACGGGCACTCGGGGCTTTTTCTTTTGCGCATCAATAATCGCCGGAGTGTCGGGTTTAGCCGCAAACACCGGGCGGCTGTCCATGATCACACGGTTGGCATGATGATCGATCAACAGCCGGTTGAGCGCTTTCTCTGCTTCGCCTTTGGCAAAAAAGGCGGGATGACGCACCTCTACCCCAAGGGAAAACTCGCGGGGTAGCGACTCAAGAAATGTCGCTAAGCTTGCTAACCCCTCCGGGCCAAAACGCGCTGGCAGCTGAATGGTCCACTGACCAATATGGTCATGGAGCGGGGCCATCAGCTTGATAAAGTCGGCGGTTAAGCCTTGCGCATGACGCAGCTGGCATTGATGGGTAATGGTTTTAGGCAGCTTAAAGGTAAATTGAAAACTGTCTGGAATGGCGGCCGCCCAATTATTCACCGTTTGCGGCGAGGGGGAGGCGTAAAAAGTCGTGTTGCCCTCGACGGTATTAAACACCTCGGCATAACGGGCTAAGCGATCGCCCGACTTGGTGCCTGGCGGATAAAAGTGATGCTGCCAACTCGGATGAGACCATTGCGTCAGCCCCAACCGCAGGGGTGGAGAGGGGAGTTGGTGTAATAAGGAGGTCATGCCCGTGCTGATGCGTTGCGAACCAATAAAGTAATAGCCTAAAAGGATTTGGATAAAAAAACTATCGGTTTTAAGTGCGATCGCTTTACCAAGAGCGGGGCTTTTCCTTTATAATGGCAGGCTTTGACAGTAACGGCACTCATGGGGGCGTACCGTCAGGTACGACAGACGCTGTTACCCGAATTCCCCTCAGTATTTGGCAGGCTTGTGCCCCAGGGGGCAAGCGGAATCATCAGAACAGATCAGGAATAATCTATGCGCACCCAATATTGTGGTCACCTGAATAAAGCCCACGTCGGGCAAGAAGTAAGTCTTTGTGGTTGGGTTAACCGCCGCCGTGATTTGGGCGGCTTGATTTTTATCGACATGCGCGACCGTGAGGGTCTGGTGCAAGTTGTGATTGACCCTGATATGGGTGACGTTTACGAGCAAGCAAACAAATTGCGTAACGAATTTTGCCTGACCATCCGTGGTGAAGTGCGTGCGCGTCCAGAGAGCCAGATCAACAGTGATATGGCCACAGGCGAAGTCGAAGTGGTGGCGAAAGGGTTGGAGATCATCAACCGCAGTGCGCCGATGCCGATTGATTTTAACCAGTTTATTTCCGAAGAGCAGCGCCTGAAGTATCGCTACCTTGACTTGCGCCGCCCTGAAATGAGCGATCGGATTAAACTGCGTGCTAAAGCCACCAGCTTTGTCCGTCGTTTTCTTGATGACAATGACTTTTTAGACATCGAAACCCCGGTACTCACCAAAGCGACCCCAGAAGGCGCGCGTGACTACTTGGTGCCAAGCCGTGTCCACAAAGGTAATTTTTATGCGTTGCCGCAATCACCACAGCTGTTCAAACAGTTGCTGATGATGTCCGGGTTCGATCGTTACTACCAGATCGTGAAGTGCTTCCGTGATGAAGATTTGCGTGCCGATCGCCAGCCAGAATTTACCCAGATTGATATCGAAACCTCGTTTATGAGCGCCGACCAAGTGCGCGAGGTAACCGAGCAACTGATCCGTGACATGTGGCAATCACTGCTTAATGTGGACTTGGGCGCGTTCCCCACCATGAAGTATGAAGAAGCGATGCGCCGTTTTGGCTCCGACAAGCCAGATTTGCGTAACCCGCTCGAAATCGTCGATGTCGCTGATATCGTCAAAGATGTTGAATTCAAAGTGTTCTCTGGCCCGGCAAACGATGAAAAAGGCCGCGTGGCCGTGATTCGTGTGCCAGGCGGTGCCAGCTTGTCGCGCAAGCAGATTGATGAATACACCCACTTTGTTGGCATTTACGGCGCCAAAGGCTTGGCGTGGATGAAAGTCAACGACCGCGACGCCGGTTTTGATGGCATTCAATCGCCGGTGGCCAAGTTCCTCAATGCCGAAGTGGTGGAAAGCATTCTGTCACGCACCGAGGCGCAAACCGGTGACATTATCCTATTCGGCGCAGACAAAAAGTCTGTCGTTACCGAAGCGCTTGGCGCACTGCGTGTGAAGTTAGGCCTGGATCTTGAGCTGACCGACACCCAAGCGTGGGCACCATTGTGGGTGATTGACTTCCCAATGTTTGAGGAAGACGACGAAGGTAACTTGCATGCGATGCACCACCCGTTCACTGCGCCGACAGACGTGACACCTGAAGAGCTGGTGGTAAACCCGGCGGCGGCGAACTCTAACGCCTACGACATGGTGATTAATGGCTACGAAGTGGGCGGTGGCTCGGTCCGTATCCATAACCCAGAAATGCAAGCCGCGGTGTTTGAGACGCTGGGCATTGATGAGCAAGAGCAGCGCAAGAAATTTGGCTTCTTGTTGGATGCGTTGCAATACGGCACCCCACCACACGCGGGTCTGGCGTTTGGTATGGATCGCCTGGTGATGTTGCTATCCGGCACCGAAAACATTCGCGACGTGATTGCCTTCCCGAAAACCACTGCAGCGGCCTGCTTGATGACTGATGCGCCAAGCCTGGCCAATGACGCGGCGCTTGAAGAGCTGGCTCTCAGCATTACCGCGGCGGCAGAGCAAAACGAACACAGCGAATAAATTCGCCTGATGACGGACAAGTAGTCTTGCCCGTCTTATCCTTGCGACCGATAGCTGCCGTCACCAGGCAGTCGTATCAAGGCGCAAGGTCAATGTCTCAACGCGCCTCAGACTGAAAAGCCAAGGCGCGTTTTTCTTATTACTCCTTTCACGTGAGGGGAGCGCAAAAAACGGAGAGTCGATATGGCAGGTCACAGTAAGTGGTCGAACATTAAACACCGTAAAGCCGCTCAAGACGCGAAGCGCGGTAAGATTTTCACCAAGCTTATCCGAGAAATTGTGGTGGCAACCAAAGAAGGTGGCCCCGAAGCGGAAACCAACCCACGTTTGCGTGCCGCGGTGGATAAAGCGCTATCAAATAACATGACACGCGACACCATCAACCGTGCGATTTCACGTGGTGCGGGCGGCGAAGGTGACGAAAACATGGAAACCGTCATCTATGAAGGTTATGGCCCTGCGGGCACGGCGGTGATGGTGGAGTGTATGACCGATAACCGCAACCGCACGGTATCAGGCGTGCGCCATGCGTTTTCCAAGTCTGGCGGTAACCTGGGTACCGATGGTTCAGTCAGCTTCTTATTCGATAAAAAAGGGGTGATTACCTACGCCTCCGGCCTTGAAGAAGATGCGGTGATGGAAGCGGCACTCGAAGGCGGCGCGGACGATGTGGTCACCTATGACGACGGTTCAATGGATGTGTACACCACGCCTAATGACTTTGGCTATGTGAAAGATGCACTGGATAAAGCCGGGTTTGAGGCTGAACGTGCCGAAGTGACGCAGGTACCATCCACCAAAGCGGAGTTAGATGCAGACACTGCACCCAAGCTGTTGCGTTTGATTGATATGCTAGAAGACCTTGACGATGTGCAAGAAGTCTACCATAACGGTGATATCTCGGATGAAGTGGCAGCGAGTTTAAGCTAAATGGCAGTGATACTGGGAATTGACCCAGGTTCGCGGATCACCGGTTATGGGGTGATCCGCCAACATGGTCGGCATCTTGAATATCTCGGTAGTGGCTGTATTCGTACCGAGACAGACGACTTACCCGGTCGACTGAAGCATATCTACGCAGGCGTGAGCGAAGTCATCACGCAATTTCAGCCAGATAACTTTGCTATCGAGCAAGTGTTTATGGCCCGTAACGCGGATTCAGCACTGAAACTGGGTCAAGCACGCGGCAGTGCCATTGTCGCGGCGGTAAACGCCGATTTACCGGTGTCTGAATATGCCGCCAGGCTTATCAAGCAAGCCGTAGTGGGAAAAGGCAGTGCGGATAAAAAGCAAGTCCAGCATATGGTCACCCATATGTTGAAACTTAGTGCCACCCCGCAAGCCGATGCCGCCGATGCTCTCGCGGTTGCCATTTGTCATGCTCACACCAACCACACCCTCATCGCCATGGCCGGCAAAGCCAACGCCGCCCGCCGCGGCCGGTATCGGTAAAAGCGCCTAGGGATTTCGAATACAGAGCGCTTCGCTTACAGAATACGGGAAGAGCAGAAAGTAGCGCCTAGGTCCTAGGATCCTAGGCCCTAGGAACTGTTTCTACAGGGACAGGCACGTTACGCTTTTCCGTAATCCGTAATCCGTAATCCGTATTCCGTATTCCGTATTCCGTATTTCGTATTCCGTATTCCGTATTCCGTATCCCCCTCAATCCGACTGGATATAGATCCAGTTATTCTTTATCCTTGGGGCAAAGTAACAAACAGAGATGCGATTGTGATAGGCCGATTACAGGGAACCCTGATAGAAAAGCAACCTCCTGAGATTTTGATCGATGTGAACGGCGTCGGCTATGAAGTGAGCATGCCGATGAACTGCTTGTATCAATTGCCGGAGGTGGGCGAAACTGCCACCGTGTACACGCATTTTGTGGTGCGTGAAGATGCGCAACTTCTCTATGGTTTTAGCGGTAAACGTGAGCGAGCGCTGTTTCGGGAAGTGATCAAGGCCAATGGCGTGGGACCTAAACTGGGGTTAGCGATTTTATCGGGGATGACGGCTAACCACTTTGTCGACAGTGTCGAGCACAATGATGTCTCGACCCTGGTGAAAATCCCCGGCGTGGGCAAGAAAACCGCGGAACGTTTGGTGGTTGAAATGCGTGACCGGCTTAAAAATTGGGAAGCGTTCGATCTCTTTACCCCGCACACGGATGCTGCGACGGCTGAGGGCGCAGCCCTACGCGCAGCGCCAACCACCATATCGTCTGCCGCGGATGAGGCGGTAAGCGCCTTGGTCGCACTGGGTTATAAAGCGGCGCAGGCGGAGAAAGTGGTTAAACAAATTGCAACTGATGATATGAGCAGCGAAGACGTGATCCGTCACGCGCTGCGTTCAATGGTGTAACCCATGATAGAAGCTGATCGTTTAATCTCGGCGCAAACCACCCCTGATCGGGAAGAAGAGGTGATCGACCGCGCGATTCGTCCTAAGTTATTGGAAGACTACCAGGGGCAAAATCACGTCCGTGATCAAATGGAAATCTTTATCCATGCTGCGCGTAAACGCCAAGAGGCGCTCGATCATCTGTTGATTTTTGGCCCGCCAGGTCTGGGTAAAACCACCTTGGCCAATATTGTTGCCAATGAAATGGACGTCAATATTCGCACCACGTCAGGCCCCGTGTTAGAAAAAGCCGGCGATCTGGCCGCCTTGCTCACCAACCTTGAGCCTCACGATGTATTATTTATTGATGAAATCCATCGCTTAAGCCCAGTGGTAGAAGAAGTCTTGTACCCGGCGATGGAAGACTATCAGCTAGATATTATGATTGGTGAAGGGCCTGCCGCGCGCTCAATCAAAATCGATTTACCGCCGTTTACCCTGATTGGTGCCACCACCCGCGCCGGCTCGTTGACATCGCCCTTGCGTGACCGGTTTGGTATTACTCAGCGTTTAGAGTATTACAGCGTGGGGGATCTAACCGGTATCGTGAAACGCAGCGCCCATTGCTTGGCATTATCAACCGACGAGGAAGGGGCGATGGAAGTGGCTCGTCGTTCTCGTGGTACGCCACGCATTGCCAACCGCTTGCTCCGCCGTGTGCGTGATTATGCCGAAGTAAAAGGCACGGGAGATATCAGTGCTGACATAGCCAAACGCGCGCTCGATATGCTCGATGTCGACAGCCAAGGGTTTGACTACATGGATCGCAAGCTACTCAATGCTATTATTGAGAAGTTCGATGGCGGGCCGGTGGGGCTTGATAACTTAGCGGCGGCGATTGGCGAAGAGAAAGACACCATCGAAGATGTGATTGAGCCTTATTTGATTCAACAAGGCTACCTGCAACGCACACCACGTGGCCGAATTGCCAGCCAGCGTGCCTATTTGCACTTTGGCTTTGATTTGCCGAAAACTTAGTCGGCTAAGACTGAGCGAAAAATCCTCGCAAACCTTAATCAAGATCAAGACGTTTTTTTCTAAAACAGCCCCATTGGCCGACAACCAATGGGTTTTTTTGATCTAGATTAAGGTTATGTAGCACGTGAACCCTTATCGTAACCCCATCTGCTAGCGGTTGCTGGTGACGAGACAATGAGAAGTGGCTTCCGTTAATGCCGCCGTCTCACCCAGTTTCTTCGCGGTTAATCACAGTTTTGTATCTTGGTTGGTTCGCCTTATTGTTTTTGCAGCCGAGTCGACAAACCGAGCAAAACGCGATTAACACCCCATTGTTGTACCTATAATATTAGTTATACCTTAATTAGATAAAATTTAACTATAGAATAACCTTGGTGTTTCAACTGTGTAACATGCAAGCAGTCAATTAAGAAGTGTGTAGCTTTCCCCGCGCCAGCCAGTTGTTTTGACTGCCGTGTTGGGTGAGAGAGTAAAACGAGCGATACGCCAGTATCGGCACCGAAAACGGTGTAAAGGAGTGACCATGATTACCGATATCGTCGATTTATCGCGGCTGCAGTTTGCGCTGACCGCGATGTATCACTTCCTGTTTGTTCCTTTAACTCTGGGCATGGCATTTTTGCTGGCCATCATGGAATCGTTATACGTGATGACCGACAAGCAAATCTACAAAGACATGACCAAGTTTTGGGGCAAGCTGTTTGGAATTAACTTTGCGCTTGGGGTGGCCACTGGCCTCACCATGGAGTTTCAATTCGGAACCAACTGGGCCTACTATTCCCACTATGTCGGGGATATTTTTGGGGCCCCGCTTGCCATTGAAGGGCTGATGGCCTTCTTCCTTGAATCCACTTTTGTGGGCCTGTTCTTCTTTGGTTGGGATCGTCTCAGTAAGCGTCAACACTTGGTCACTACCTGGCTGGTGGCGTTAGGCTCTAACTTTTCCGCGCTATGGATTTTGGTCGCCAACGGCTGGATGCAAAACCCCGTGGGTTCAGAGTTTAACTTTGAAACCATGCGCATGGAGATGGTGAGCTTTGCCGATGTGGTCTTCAACCCCGTGGCGCAGGTGAAGTTTGTTCACACCGTTGCCGCTGGCTATACCACAGGGGCGATGTTCATCCTTGGTATCAGTGCTTACTACCTGCTCAAAGGCCGTGATATAGCCTTTGCCCGCCGTTCGTTTGCGATCGCGGCCTCGTTTGGTATGGCGGCCATTTTATCCGTGATTGTGCTGGGTGATGAGTCCGGTTACGAGCTGGGTGATGTACAAAAGGTCAAACTGGCAGCGATTGAGGCCGAGTGGCACACCGAAGAAGCGCCAGCGGCGTTTACCGTGGTGGGCTTGCCGAATCAAGAGACCATGCAGACCGATTATGCGATCAAAATCCCTTATGCGATGGGGATCATTGCCACGCGCTCACTGGATAAAGAAGTGACAGGCTTAACCGATTTGATTGCTGAGCATGAAACCCGCATCCGCAATGGTATGCAGGCGTACGCATTGCTGGAAAAACTGCGTGCCGGCGAGAAATCACCGGAAACCAAAGCCGCGTTCAATGAAGTGAAAAACGACCTCGGTTATGGCCTGCTCCTTAAGCCGTACACCGACAAGGTGGTGGATGCGACTGAAGGGCAAATTCAGCAAGCCGCGCAAGACTCTATTCCGCAAGTGGCGCCTTTGTTCTGGAGCTTTAGGATCATGGTAGCGTGCGGCTTTGCGATGCTGTTTATTTTTGGCATGGCGTTCTGGCAAACCTGTCGCCAGCGTATCGATGAAAAACCATGGCTACTGAAGCTTGCGCTGATTGGTATTCCTCTGCCATGGATCGCCTGCGAAGCGGGTTGGTTTGTTGCCGAATACGGTCGCCAGCCTTGGGCGGTGGGGGAAATCCTCCCCGTGCACGTGGCCGCATCGAATCTGGCCGCTGGCGATATTATTTTCTCGATGGTGGCGATTTGCTCGCTCTACACCGTTTTCCTCGTCGCTGAGCTTTATCTGATGTTCAAGTTTGCCCGCCTTGGGCCCAGCAGCCTCAAAACCGGCCGCTACCATTTTGAACAAAAAGGCAATCCAGAAGCGGATTTCAGCCGCCAGATTGAAGCATAAGGAGAGAGAGCATGTTTGATTATGAAACGTTACGCCTGATCTGGTGGGTGCTGATCGGTGTGTTACTGATCGGCTTTACCGTCACTGATGGCTTTGACATGGGGGTGGGCGCCTTGCTCACCCTGATCGGCAAAACCGACAGTGAACGTCGGGTAATGATTAACGCTGTCGCGCCCCATTGGGAAGGCAACCAAGTCTGGTTAGTGACCGCAGGCGGGGCATTATTCGCCGCTTGGCCGTTGGTGTATGCGGTTTCCTTTTCTGGTTTTTATATCGCGATGGTGGTCACACTGGCGGCGCTTTTCTTCCGTCCCATGGGCTTTGACTATCGCTCAAAAATCGATGACCCACGCTGGCGCACCGCATGGGATTGGGGCTTGGTGCTGGGGGGCTTTGTGCCACCGGTCATTTTCGGGGTCGCCTTTGGTAACCTCTTACAAGGGGTGCCGTTCCAGCTTAGCGATCTCTTGATCCCAACCTACACAGGCGGCTTTTTTGCGCTGCTTAATCCCTTCGCCTTGGTGTGTGGGCTGGTGAGCCTGTTTATGGTGGTGTTGCAAGGCGCAACCTGGTTGCAACTAAAAACCACCGATGCGCTGCATGTACGCGCACGTAATGTCGCGCAACTGTGTGCATTATTGACCACCGTACTCTTTGTGGCAGCAGGCTTCTGGGTACAAAATATAGATGGCTTTGTGGTGGTCAGTGAGGCGGCGAATCAAGCAGCCTCTAACCCACTGGCGAAAGAGGTCGCGGTACAAAGCGGCGCTTGGATGCGTAACTATCAAGCGATGCCAATCCTCTGGTTAGCACCACTGGTCGGCGCTGTCATGCCATTGTTGGCAATGCTGGCGTCACGTCTTGAGCGCGGAGGTTGGGCTTTCTTGTTCTCGAGTTTAGCCGTGGCGGGCGTGATTTTGACCGCGGGGATCGCGATGTTCCCCTTTGTGATGCCATCGAGCACTTTCCCCGGCCACAGCTTGACCATGTGGGATGCCACCTCTAGCGAGCTGACCTTGTCGATCATGACCATCGTCGCCGCAGTGTTTGTGCCGATTATCTTGGCTTACACCCTGTGGTGCTACATTAAGATGTTTGGCCGCTTAGACGCGCAATATATTGAAGACAACACCCATTCACTGTACTGATTAAGGAGCTTGCATATGTGGTATTTCACGTGGATTCTTGGTGTGCTGCTGGCATGCGCCTTTGGCATTATCAATGCCTTATGGTTGGAGCACACCGAAGCGATGGATCACGACAATGAGTGAGCGCCAACCTGCGCCTTTAGGCCAGCACTTTACTGGCCTTTGGCGGCTGCTCTCATTGGCCAGCGCGCTGTGCTGGGGCGGCCAAGTGATGTGGGCGCCAGAAGCCTTTGCTCAGCGCATGGGTGGGGTGACGTTTCCGATGGGCGTGGGGCTGCTCTACGCGACCTGTGTCGGGGTGATCCATGCCGTCGGTTTCACCGCGCAAGGCAAGTGGAGCCGATGGCTCACCTGGCCGCCATTGGGGTGGGGCGTCTCCCTTCTTTTGCTCGCCTTGATGTGGCTACGCTAGTTGAGTCAACCGCTCGGTGAGCAAGTGCAAAATGACAAATGAATGACAAAAGCACCCAAGCGGTGCTTTTTTCATCACTCTAGCGTGAGTAATTGCGCGTTTTTTGCAGCACATCACTTCTCGACTGCTTGATGGGCGACCAATGCGCCAGCCGCGCGGTCTCGGCATTTCTATACATCCACAACTTAGGTATAGTAATTGCCTATCGAAAACCGATCATGGGTAAAGACATGACAGAATCAACGCCGTTTCGCTGGCCCATCCGTGTGTATTATGAAGACACGGACGCCGGGGGAGTGGTTTACCACGCCAATTACCTCAATTACTTTGAGCGGGCACGCACTGAACTGTTGCGTGAGATCGGTGTCAATCAACAAGCGCTCTTTGCCGAGCATACGGCCTTTGTGGTACGCCACATGGACATTGATTTTCACCGTGGCGCTCGGCTTGATGACGCGCTGGAGGTTGTCACTACAGTGTCAGCCATGGGGCGCGCCAGCATGACGTTTTGTCAAAGCTTGGTGAATTCTGATCAAAAAGCATTGTGTGCGGCGACGGTTAAGATAGCCTGTGTCGACCCAAAAAACATGAAACCCAAATCGATTCCAACACAGATTAAATCGGAGATGATGACGTGACCGCTGAACTTTCCATTCTCGACCTGTTTTTGCAAGCAAGTTTGCTTGTCAAGGGAGTGATGCTGATATTACTGGGTATGTCAGTGGTGTCTTGGGCGATGATCATCAAACGCTCCAAGGTCATGCAGCAAGCGTTTAGCAAAGCGGAACGCTTTGAAGACAGATTTTGGTCTGGGATCGATCTTTCTCAACTGTTCCAAGAAGTGCAAGCGCGCAAAGACAATTTGACCGGCAGCGAGAAGATTTTTTACGCCGGCTTTAAAGAATTCGCGCGTTTGCATCGCAGCAATGACAAAGTGCCTGAAGCGGTGATGGAAGGCACCTCGCGGGCGATGCGTGTGTCGCTATCAAAACAGGTGGAAGAGCTGGAAACCCATCTGCCATTTTTGGCCACCGTGGGCTCAATCAGCCCCTACATCGGCCTATTTGGCACCGTGTGGGGCATTATGCACGCCTTTATCGCTTTGGGCGCGGTAAAGCAGGCCACGCTGGCGATGGTAGCGCCCGGGATTGCTGAAGCCTTGGTGGCAACCGCAATGGGCCTGTTCGCCGCGATCCCAGCGGTGATGGCGTACAACCGTCTGACGGCTAAAGTGGGCAAACTTGAGCACAACTACATGAACTTTATGGAAGAGTTCTCTAGCATTCTTCATCGTCAAGCGTTTGCGGCAACCCAGGAGTGATCCATGGCGTATCAACCTAAGCGGCGCAAGATGACGGCGGAAATCAATGTCGTCCCCTACATTGATGTGATGCTGGTACTGCTGATTATTTTTATGGTGACCGCCCCCTTCGTGACGCAGGGCGTGGATGTGGATCTGCCACAAACGGCACAAGCGAAAACCGCGGCAGAGCTAGCAGAAGAGGAAGACAGCGGCGCCTTTATCATTGTGGAAGTGGATAAAGACGGCCAACTCGGACTCAGTGTCAATAATGGCGATATGACGCGCGGTTTGAGCTTGGAAGAAATTCTGGTGCGCGTTAAAGCTGAGCTGCAGCTCAACCCCAAATCGCCCGTGTTAGTGGGCGGTGATGGCCGGGTGCCTTATTCAGAAATCATCCTGACGCTTGATGCATTAAACCAAGCTGGCGTGTCGTCAGTGGGCTTAATGACCGAGCCGTACGAGTCGTAGGTGAGGGTGATGAACGAGCCAAACGATAAACCAACCCACCAAAAGTCAGGCAAAGACTCGCTGATACCCGCGCTGGCGATATCAGCCTTGTTGCATGTGGTGTTAGTGATTGTGCTGTTGTGGGGCGCAGACTTTAGTTCTGACTCAACGCCAACCCCTAAAGCAGGGCGTGCGATTGATGCCACAGTGATTGATCCGGCCGTGGTCAATGCACAGGCGAAGAAAATTCGTGAGCAACGTAACCAGGCAAAGCGTGAAGAAGCAGAGCGACTCAAACGGTTAGAGCAGCAAGCGAAACGCCTTGAGCAGCAGCGTGAGCAAGAAGAGCAGCGCCTTCGCGAAGTGAAGCGACAAAAGCTAGAAGCTGAGCGCCAGGCTCGGGAAGAGCAAAAGCGGATTGCCGAGCAACAGGCCAAAGCGGAAGAGCAAGCGCGTATTGCCAAACAAAAAGCCGAGCGGGCCGAACGCGAACGCCAGCGCAAGTTAGAAGAGAAGCGCAAAGCGGAACTCGCGGCGGAGAAAGCGGAAAAAGCACGGCAAGAAAAGCTTGCCACGCAACGTAAAGCTGAGGAAGAAGCGAAAAAAGCCGAAGCTGAGCGACAGCGCAAGCTTGCTGAACGTAAAAAAGCGGAAGAAGAGGCGCGCAAAGCCGAACAAGCGCGCCAAGAGGCAGAGCGCAAAGCCCAGGAGGCGAAGCGACGACAACAAGAGCAAGAGGCGGCGCTGAACGATTTGTTCTCAGGCCTTGAGTCAGAAGCCAGCCAGCGACAAAGCGCGCGCGGGCAATTTATTCAAGACGAAGTGGCGCGGTACGGCGCCATTTTTACACAGATGATCCAGCAACGGCTTATCGTAGACGATGGCCTAAGTGGCCAAGAGTGCGTGGTGAATATGCGCTTGTCACCGACCGGCCTTCTGCTTAATGTGGAAGAAAAGGCGGGCAATACGCGACTATGCCGCGCGACTAAGACCGCGGTGGCGTCTGTGTCTCAGTTTCCGATGCCGGAAGATGGC
The DNA here is from genome assembly GCF_005280275.1 of Salinivibrio kushneri. Taxonomy (NCBI): domain Bacteria; kingdom Pseudomonadati; phylum Pseudomonadota; class Gammaproteobacteria; order Vibrionales; family Vibrionaceae; genus Salinivibrio; species Salinivibrio kushneri. Next base: position 1,876,223 of record NZ_CP040021.1, on the reverse strand, counting down.
GATATTATTGCCAAATTACGTGATATCGAGTTGACCGTTAGACCTAACTAAACGACAGGATACCAAACATGATGGAAGTGAGCCCCTGCGGTGGCACAAGCAGTGTGACAAGCAAAAGTCAGGATCGTTTGCGAACATGGCGTATCACCGCAGTGGTGATGCTTTTAGCCTGTCTGTCGATACTGACGCAACCGGCACACGCTGCGCTGAAATTGGTGATCACCGAAGGGGTGAATACCGCACGCCCGATTGGCGTGATCCCATTTCAATGGAAAGGGCAAGGCGAACTACCCGAGGACATTTCCGGGGTAGTCGGTTCTGACTTACGCCGCAGCGGTAAGTTCAACCCGCTGGCGGTCAGTGACATGCCGCAAACCCCATATAGTGATGCGGATGTAGATTACAACGCTTGGACCTCGCTGGGGGTGGATGCGGTGGTCACAGGCACCATTACTCCCACATCTGACGGTCGTTATCAGATTGACTATCAGCTGATTGATATCGTTCGAGGGCAACTCACCGGCGGTGAAAGCAAAGGCTTAGGTGCCGATGGCAAGCTAGTGCAAACCGATGATCACTTGCTGGTCAACAACCGCGCCACGGTCAACGAGAGCGACTTGCGCCGCTATGCGCATCGCATTTCCAATATTGTCTATGAGCAGCTCACCGGCGAGAAAGGCGCGTTCTTAACGCGTATCGCTTATGTGGTGATTGATAAAGAAAACGACTACCCCTACCAGCTGCGTTTGTCAGACTATGACGGTTATAACGAGCGCTTGATCCTGCGTTCCAAACAGCCATTGATGTCACCGTCTTGGTCACCGGATGGTCGCAAGCTCGCCTACGTCAGTTTTGAAAATGGCCAGGCGGAAATCTTTATCATGAACATTTACACCGGCCAACGTGAGAAAATTGCGTCATACCCTCGTCACAATGGATCGCCACAGTTTTCCCCTGATGGCAGTAAGTTAGCCTTGGTACTCTCCAAGACGGGCAGCTTGCAGGTATACACCTTCGATTTGAACAGCAAAAAATTGACGCAAATTACCCATGGCCGTGCCAACAGCACCGAGCCATTTTGGGATCCTGATGGTAACTCGCTGATCTATACCTCTGACCGGGGTGGCAAACCACAGATTTATCGCGTAAATTTAGACGACGGAACTAGCCGACGGATCACGTGGCAAGGCAATCAGAACATGGGTGGGCAACTGACACCGGATGGCCGTCATTTGATTATGGTCAATCAATCATCGTCTGGCTATAACATTGCAAAGCAAGACTTAAACAGCGGGGCGGTGCAAATCCTAACCAAAACCTTGTTGGATGAGTCGCCAAGCATTGCGCCTAATGGCAGCATGGTGATTTACAGCTCGGTATATGGACGTAAGAATGTGTTGTCACTCGTCTCTGTAGACGGCCGCTTTAAAGCGCGGTTACCGGCAACCAACGGGCGCGTGCGTGCACCAGCCTGGTCACCTTACCTGTAGTTTTTAATTTTAAACAACGTGCGCTAACTTTCTAGAAAAGGAAAATAGAATGCAAATCAATAAAGTACTGAAAGGTCTGGCGGTGGCACTGCCGATGTTTACACTGGCTGCGTGTAGCTCACACGATAGCTCAACCGGCAGTGGTTCTGGCCAATCAACTAACCAAAACGGCACCACCGTTGTTTCTCCTGTTGACGGCCAAGGCTCAATGACAGAGCAACAAATCCGTAACCAAGAACTGCGTCAGTCGCAAACCGTTTACTTCAACTTTGACGACTCATCAGTACTGCCACAATACGAAGACATGTTGGATGCCCACGCGACTTACCTGCGTGCGAACCCAGCCATGGAAGTGGTAGTAGAAGGTCACGCAGATGAGCGCGGTACGCCTGAGTACAACATTGCCCTGGGCGAGCGTCGTGCCGAAGCGGTTTCTAAATACCTACAAGCGCTGGGCGTACCGGCGAGCCAGATCTCTATCGTGAGCTACGGCGAAGAAAAACCGTTGGTACTTGGCCAAAGCGAAGAAGCTTACGCCAAAAACCGTCGTGCGGTATTGGTATACTAATCCAGCCTTTTGGTAATGGATAAAGGATATGACAATGAACAGTAACTCTGTGCGAACCCTCGCGCTGGCGTTACTGGTGAGTGTGGCAGCCCCCGTGGCTGCCACACCTGCTCCGGTGACAGAAGTAGGGGCGGGTGGCACCGCCGTCGATCGTTTAGAGCGCATGCTCCAAGCTCGTAACCAAATGCAGCTGGATATGCAGCGTCAGCTTGACCAAATGGCGCAAGAGCTGAGCAATTTACGCGGCAACGTTGAGCGCAACAGCTATGACATTCAACAAATGGTTGAGCGTCAGCGCGACCTCTATCGAGAAATCGATACCCTAAGAACGGCGAAGCAATCAGCACCTGCAGAGCCTGAAAAAAAGGCTGAGGACAAGTCAGCCGCGAACTACACTGCGGATCAAACCGAAAATGCAGCCTATGAAGCCGCCGTTAATCTGATCTTAAAAGAGAAAGATTACCAAGGGGCTACCCAAGCATTTAAAGCGTTTCTTTCACAATACCCAGAGTCGGTCTACACCGCCAATGCCCACTATTGGCTCGGTCAGCTTTATTTCTCCAAACGTAAGTTTGAACAAGCCAGCCAAGAATTCACGGCAGTGAGTGAGTTTAAAGACTCCAACAAACGCCCGGATGCCTTGCTGAAACTGGGCTTGATAGCACAAAAACAAGGTAATGGCGACCAAGCCAATCAATACTTCCAGCAAGTGATTGATACCTACCCAGACTCAACCAGCGCCAAACAAGCCAAAAACGCGATGTAGGCAATAAGGTCCTAGGATCCTAGGACCTAGGCACTTAGGTCTCCGTATCCCGTAATCTATTCCTAGGACCTAGGAACCAGGAACTAGGCTCTAAGACCTCGCTCTAGGACTCTAGCTCCACTCACGTTATACTACCCGGACTGGAAGCCCCGGACTGGAAGTAAGCATGAGTAATCCCATGAGCCAAGTGATTGAAACGTCGCAAAGGGTCTACCCCTTTCCGCCGAAACCTGTGGCATTGAGTGACGAAGAGAAAAAACAACACGTTGCACGCATCAAACAATTGTTAGAAGAAAAAGACGCGGTGCTTGTTGCTCACTATTACACGGATCCAGAGATCCAAGCCCTCGCGGAAGAAACCGGCGGATGTGTCGCAGACTCGTTAGAAATGGCCCGCTTTGGTAACCAACACTCAGCAAGTACCTTGATTGTCGCCGGTGTACGCTTTATGGGGGAAACCGCCAAAATTCTCACCCCAGAGAAAACCGTGCTAATGCCGACACTTAATGCGGAATGCTCGCTAGATTTAGGCTGCCCAGCGGACGAATTTACCGCGTTTTGTGATGCCCATCCGGATCATACTGTGGTGGTATACGCCAACACCTCAGCCGCCGTTAAAGCGCGTGCCGATTGGGTGGTGACGTCCAGCATTGCGTTAGAGATTGTTGAACACCTTGATAGCCAAGATAAGCCAATTATCTGGGCCCCAGATCGCCACCTTGGCGCCTACATCGAAAAAGAAACTGGCGCTGACATGGTCTTATGGCAAGGCGAATGCGTGGTGCATGATGAATTCTCTGCCCAAGCGCTGGAAAAAATGAAACACCTTTATCCTGATGCCGCGATTCTCGTTCACCCAGAATCGCCTGCCAGTGTGGTCAAAATGGCGGATGCCGTCGGCTCAACCAGCCAGCTGATTAAAGCGGCACAAACGCTGCCGAACGAAAAGCTGATCGTGGCCACCGATAAAGGCATTTTTTATAAGATGCAGCAAATGGTGCCGGAAAAAGAGCTTGTCGAAGCCCCCACCGCCGGCGCCGGTGCGACCTGTCGAAGCTGCGCCCATTGCCCATGGATGGCGATGAACGGCCTCAAAGCGATTGAAAACGCGCTTGAAAACGGCGGCGAAGAGCATGAGATCCACGTTGACGACACGGTGCGCGAAAAAGCGTTAATCCCGCTCAACCGCATGCTCAACTTTGCCGCTGAAATGAAGGGGTAAAGTGGTTCCTGGGGCCTAGGCTCCTAGATCCTAGGAAAAGATGACGGAATACGGAGACCTAAGTGTCTAGGTCCTAGGAGCCTAGGACCTAGGCACTGATTTCTGCTCTTCCCGTACTCCGTAAGCGAAGCACTCTGTATTCAAGATCCCGAATACTGATTACGGAATACAGAGTACAGAAAAAGCAATAGCCTCAATGCGAGCATGATCTGCTTTATCTAGCCTCTAGAAGCGAAGCGTCTCGTCTCCCGTACTCCGTAAGCGAAGCGCTCTGTATTCAAAAATCCTGAACATCGCGTAGGTCGGACAAGCGCCGGTGCGGTGTTAATCATGAATACCCAAGCCAAAGCGCGCCCGTTGCACGTCGCCTCCGACATGGGAGGTTAAAATTAACACTGACCCTGATAGGCGCCCGCTGGCACTCTACACCTTTCCAACATCGTGTAGAGGCCCGTGTCATCGTCGCTAGGAGTTCCTTTGGATTACTTTACTTGCTTGGCTTCTTCGCGAATACGTGTGATGAGCTCAGACGATTGAGTTTGATGTTTGAGTACGATATCAACGGTGTAGGGAAGCGTCGATTGCTCGAGTTTATCTTGTATTATTGCTACATCATTGAATGTTAATGTGTTGCCCTCAAGCATGATGTCGATATCAGAATTATCCCTAAATGTGCCGGTTGCGCGAGAGCCAAAGATCCAGGCGTGTTGGACGCCAGGGTGGCTGAATACCATATCTTGGAGCAGTTGAAATTGATGGGGTTTTAACCCTATCTCCATCAAGAACGTGGCATTATTGTCCACTTTTATTCTCCAAATACCGCATGATCTCGGCAATAACAGGGGCATAATGTTTAACGATCAGTCTTTGCGCTTCGAGGGCATTTTGCTCGTCGTAGGTGTGCGAAAGCAAGTTTCGTTTTACTAGCGCGTCAAGCAAGGTTTCACACTGATCCGACGACAGATGGTTGGCTTCTAACGCTGTGCGAATGACACTGCGCGGCGATGCAACATCAAACCCTTCGTAGCTTAATAAGTCTTTTAAGGTTTTCCACGTGAGCTCAAAAGTAAACTCAAAGGTTTGCACGAGGCCTGCCAGCTCAAGTTCGTTATAGCTTTCTTGCCCGCAAGCGTTTTCAAGCCGACGTTGTGCTTTAATCAGGTTTTGAAGTCGAAGTTGCCAGCGCTCCAGGTGTGTATCCGTCATTTTCACCTCCTTGCAGGGTAAGGGCTTGCGCCATCGTCGCCAATCGAATCATTTGACGGAATACGGAGAACTAAGTGCCTAGGTCCTAGGCACTGATTTCTGCTTTTTCCGTACTCCGTAAGCGAAGCGCTCTGTATTCAAGGCCCTGTATACTATCGTCTAGGACCTGGGACCCTACTTTTATGCCCCTTCCTGATCTTCCGCCAACCCCGCGCCGTGGAGGGTTAAACCACACAACATGGTAGGCATGGCGTTAAAGATTTCCTCAAACTGCGCTAGCTCTTCCGCGCCTTGTGCTTCCATGGTAGAAAGTGCGGTTTCTGGGTCGTAAAGCAAGCTAATAGACAGCACCACGCCACCAAGTAGGGCATTACCATCGGTGTTTTCTGGCATCAGCGTTTCCCAATCATCACGAGTCAGGCTCCAGCCTTGTAGTAACCCTTCGGCGAAATCGCGCGTCGCTTGATTGACAATCTCAGCGTCATCCAGCAAACAGCCTTCCGGCCATTGCCAGGTTTTCTCCAACAACTGCTGACGCTGTTCATTCCAAATATCCACAATCAAATTGGCGTACTGCTCAAACTGCTCATGATTCTCAAACGGCGCTTGTTCCTCGCCACCCCACATCACAGGAAGCCACTCGCTAGGACTAATAACATGAGGCGCGGCCGCCATCGCGGTGACTACACCACGAGTTTGCATTTCGTTAAGTAGCTGCTCGCTATCGGCATGCTGGGTGAGAAAGTCTGATAACGTCATAACACTCTTATTTGTATTTTGATCAATGCCATGAGTCTAACAGCTTTCGCACTCGCGTGCTTCCATCGCTCGTACACTGTTGCTCAACACGTTGGGACTGAATCGGGAGATTAACTCAGCTTTTCCAGACATAGTGATGCTTTTGGTGATGGAATAGCCATTTAAACCTAAACCTATCACCAACAACTTGACCGCAAAGCGGCAACTCTCTATAGTACGCCCCGTTAACGCGACAGCGGGTAGGTCAAGCCCACTCAGTAAATAGCTCGCGTAGCACACAGTATGGTGAGGTGTCCGAGTGGCTGAAGGAGCACGCCTGGAAAGCGTGTATACGGCAACGTATCGAGGGTTCGAATCCCTCTCTCACCGCCATCATTAAAAAAACCGCCCTCGTGGCGGTTTTTTGCTATGTATCGCTCACCGAACAATGATCTCAAGCGATTTTACCCTCACAGCAATTGCCCAAGTTGCTTTTATCCCTTATCTAAAAACGCTAACCTAGTCGCAGTGGATAGTAAAGTAGCTTCGGCTCACTTTTTGCATCACCCACGCCATCATGCATTCAAAGGCAAACACTTGCCGTTAGATTGGCACCAAGACCCAAAGAGTATCAACTATGTTTAACAAGCAACTTTTAGCGATCCTTATCCCTCTAACCTTATCCGGTTGCGGCGGCGGCAGTGACGACAGCGGCGGCAGCCAACCCAAGCCAACCCCTAAGTATACCTTTGAGTTTGCTGCTCTTTATGCGAAATCAGACGCTAACAGCAGGTGTGCAGTTTATGGTGAAAAGCAAGATGGAAAACAGATACTGGCGACTAAAGATCGGATTATAAGTGGTATCGATACAACCGGAACGATTCTCATACAAGATGAACAAGGTGGCGTGACTGATACTTATGATATCGGCTCGAATAAATTAAGGATTAATCAGTCAATTGTCCCAGAAGAGGGCTATGTTACGTTTGTTCTGGCAGAGAAAGGTGATATCAGTGCGATATCCTATCAGAAAAATGCACTAAGTCAGTCTGTACTGTTTGGTTACCCTGTCGACAGCGTCAGTAATGATGATAGATGCGTAACCTCAGGCGCAACCAAGCCGGATGAACGAGAGTATTCAAATGTCAGGGTTGATGTTTCGAATGGCTCTGATGCGCATAGCGTTGGTATCACAACGCCAGATAAGCGAGCGCTTTCATCAAACTTTGGCGCTAAAACGGTCAGCAGAGCATTCAGGAGTGCATTAGGGGTAGGATATGCTCAAAAAGCTGCAGGCGACCCCAATAACACTGATATTTCAGATGTAGAGACGCCGCGAGAAATCACAGATTACAAATTCTTTAATCTGTCCGATAATGCCACAGAGGAACTTGACAAGTTAATCGAAAGCAACAGCTGGACAGCTCCCGCAAACACCTACAACCTAACCTCCGCCGCCCTCTATGCTGACTACCAGCAAACTCCCTATATTTGGCAAAACTTGCCTCACAGCGCGAGCGATACCATCACCTACCGCTATGATCCAGACAGTAACAATCTGGATTACTTTTTAACCGCAGAAGGAAGCGTGGACGCTTCAGGTGATCAATGGCAACTATCGACCGCGCAACAATTGTCTGATACACAACTAAGCGCGGGATTAGGTCGTACGGATCTGGCAGATAGCATCACAGCTCCACAACAGACAAACGCGAATATCGATGGAAGTGGAACGTTAACAGCCTATGGCAACGGTGCTGGCGGCCAAGCGGGGATTCAACGTATTGCTTATCAAGTTGCAGACGGTTCGACAACAGTCACACACGTTATCTATGCTGAAGCAAATGCTCAGCAAACCGTCCCATTGTTCGACAACAATACTATTGATTCACTAGTAAATGGTGCAGGTACATTATCTAATTATGATATCAGCGTGATGTACACAGAAAACGATCAAGCTTTGGCAGCGCTACTGGCAGAACACACCAATCCAAGTATTACTGATAATAGTGACCTAAGTGTGGATCCATTGCCCGTGCTCTTGACCACCTACGAGAGAGAGCAACTGGCTCGACAAAAGAAAATCATCGATCATTATCAAATATCGACGAGTAATCCTTAGGATCTAGAGCTTTTCTTGCTCTTTTCCGTTATCTGTAAGCGAAGCGCTCCGTATTCAATTTCCCGAATGCGGAGTACTGAATACGGAATACAGAAAGAGCAAGAACTCCAATGCGAGCACGGTCTGCTTTATCTAGTCTCTAGCCTTTAGTTTCTAGAAGCGAAGCGTCTCGTCCCTTTCCCGTCATCCATAATCTATTCCCTAGGACCTAGGACCTAGGATCTAGGATCTAGGACCTTTCCCCTAAAGGCCCTAGGATCTTTCCCCTAGAGCCCCCACGTGATACCCTTTTTCTAGACATAACTTAAGGGAAATCCGATGAAAATTGCAGTTGCTGGAACAGGTTATGTGGGCCTGTCAAACGCTATGCTACTGGCGCAACACAACGAAGTGGTCGCACTCGACATTGTGGAAGAAAAGGTCAATCTTCTTAACAATCAACAATCCCCGATTGTCGATGCTGAAATAGAGCAATTTCTTGCCGAAAAACCACTTCACTTCACTGCCACTTTAGACAAAGAGCAGGCCTACCAAGGCGCGGACTTTGTGGTGATTGCTACTCCCACAGACTACGATCCCGAAACTAACTACTTTAATACCAGTTCAGTCGAGGCGGTGATTAAAGATGTGATGGAGATTAACCCAGAGGCGGTGATGGTGATCAAATCGACTGTGCCGGTCGGTTATACCGCTGAGATTAAACGCAAGATGGGTTGCGAAAATATCCTCTTCTCCCCTGAGTTCTTACGTGAAGGCAAAGCACTTTACGATAATTTATATCCATCACGAATAATTGTCGGTGAGCAATCCGAGCGCGCGCGCCAGTTCGCCACGCTGTTGCAACAAGGCGCAGTCAAATCGGGTATCTCGGTCTTGTTTACCCACTCCACCGAAGCCGAAGCGGTCAAGCTGTTCTCTAACACCTACTTGGCGATGCGCGTGGCGTATTTTAACGAGCTGGACAGCTACGCCGAATCCCACGGTTTAGACGCGCGCCAGATCATCGAAGGGGTAGGGCTGGATCCACGGATTGGCGATCACTACAACAACCCCTCGTTTGGCTACGGTGGTTACTGCCTGCCAAAAGACACCCGTCAACTATTGGCCAATTACCAAGACGTGCCCAATAACATCATTCAAGCCATCGTTGACGCCAACACTACCCGCAAAGACTTTATTGCTAATGCGATCATAAAGCGTGAACCTAAAGTCGTCGGCGTCTATCGCTTGGTGATGAAATCCGGCTCAGATAACTTCCGTGCCTCAGCCATTCAAGGGATCATGAAACGCATTAAAGCCAAAGGCATTGACGTGGTGGTATATGAGCCAGTGCTTGAAGAAAATACCTTCTTTAACTCAGACGTGATCAAAGACTTGGATACCTTCAAACAACGCGCCGACGTGATCGTTGCCAACCGTATGGTCGACGAGATCCGTGATGTAGAAAGCAAAGTCTACACCCGCGATTTGTTCGGAGCGGATTGAGGGAAAACCACAATACGGGCTCGGTCTGCTCTTTTCGGTACTCCGTAAGCGAAGCGCTCTGTATTCCAATTCCCGAATACCGATGACGGAATACAGAGTACGGAAAGAGCAAAGGCCCCGATGCGAGCACGAGGCTGCTTTTTCTAGTCTCTAGAAGCGAAGCGTCTAGTCTCTTTCCGTATTCCGTATTCCATAATCTTTCCCTAGGACCTAGGACCTAGGACCCTAGGATCTTACTCTCTTTCCGCTCCCTCCCTCGCAAAATCCTCTAAAAACCATACAACGCAACTATCTACCTCGCTTATCCTCATCCGCACATTCATAACCGATGGATGATGCCATGTTATTTATTACCAGCCGTATTCCCGAACAAGGCTCGCACAGTGAGGCCGGCCGTTGGCTCAGTTTTGATAACCAAAACACCGATATCTCAAAGTGGGTGTATTTTTGCCAACGCGCCGGGCAGGGTGAATACCAAGAGATCACCGCTGCGTCGTTTATGGCCAAACTGAAAGCCTTGCCCGTACATACCCAGATACTCTTTTTGCTTCATGGTTATAACAACCAAATGGAAAGCCATATTTTCCCGATGGCACAGACCTTACAACATCAATGTGATCGCCTGTCACCCAACGCCATACTGGTGGTACCGATTATCTGGCCTTGTGATGAAGATGGCCAGCTCGGTGTTATTGATGATTACTGGGATGATCAACTTGCTGCCACCGCGTCAGGCTTGGCGTTTAGTCGTTTACTGGCGATGTTTGATGACTGGCGTCGCGCCCCCGAGCAACAAACTGATCCGTGCAAACGGCGCATGAACCTACTCGCGCACTCCATGGGGAATCGCACGCTCATCAGCACCTTTCACCATTGGCACCAACATGCTGGACTCGACACCATGCCACAATGGTTTCGGCATATCTTTATGATGGCCGCCGATGTTGATAACCAAGCGCTAGAGCCGCACCAGCCAGGGAGAGCCGTCCTCGATGCCGCCAAACAAGTGCATATTTACTATGCCGCCGATGATTTAGCCATGGCTGCCTCAAAGGTGGTGAACGTACGCCACCGCACCGTCACTCGCCGCCTCGGCATGACAGGCCCTGAAAACCTTGACGCGCTTCCCGACAACAAAGTGACGGTAACCGACTGCGACGCCTTTAATGACCAGTTCGATCCCCACTGGGGTCATACCTATTTTCTCACCGACGATAACGGCCACCCAAGCCCGTTGATAGAACAGATGATGGATAAGATGATAAGAGGCTAGAGACTAGAGACTAGAGACTAGAGGCTAGAAAACATCCTAGGGCCCGCTTTGATCTTTTCCTAGTTTCTAGAAGCGAACCGTCTAGTCTCTCCCTCGTTTCTAGTTTCTAGTTTCTAGAAGCGAAGCGTCTCTTCCCTATTTTCAATCTTTAGCCTCTTCCCTCAACAAGGACGTAACCATGCCCAACACCTCACTAAACACCGACACCCTCAATGTCACTCACCATGGTGGCTATCAAACCGTGACTGGCTCGTGTCACCAAGTGGATATAAAACCAAGCGGTTTACGCTTGCTGATTGATTGCGGGCAATACCAAGGAGATGAAATGCGAGAGGCGAGGGTAAATCTTAATGGCAAACGCATTGATGCGTTGATCCTTACCCATGCCCATATTGACCACTGCGGTTTACTGCCTTGGCTACTGGCGTCGGGCTTTAACGGCCCCATTTATTGCACCGAAGCCACCGCTGCTTTGGTTCCGCTATTAATTGATGACACCTTAAAACTGCAACTTAATATGAATTACGGTGATCGTCAGCGGGTACTTGAGCGCATCCGCCAGTTGATGGTGACACTGCCTTACAACCGCTGGCATCGGCTAAAGCCCAAGCAACAAGGGCAGCCAGCGACCTACTTGCGCTTGCAACCGGCCGGGCATATTTTGGGCTCGGCCTATGTCGAATTAAAACTGCCGGACCAACAACGGGTGGTGTTCTCAGGAGATTTAGGGCCCAGTGATACTCCCTTGCTGCCGGACCCAACCCCGCCAACCCGTGCTGATATCTTGTTTTTAGAGTCCACTTACGGCGATAAAACCCATGAGTCCGTCGCCACCCGTGCCCAGCGCCTCGAGGCGATTATTCAACGGTCATTAGAAGACGGTGGCGCAATTTTGATCCCCGCGTTCAGTGTCGGCCGCACCCAAGAGTTGTTGTTTGATATTGAGCAGCTTATTCATCAAAAACAGCTTGATAAGGCACTCCCCATCATTCTCGACTCGCCGATGGCGCAAAAGGTGACGCGTCACTATCGCCAGTTCAAAAAGCTGTGGAGCAAAGAGGCCAAAACCAAACTGAACCAACACCGCCATCCGTTAGCGTTTGAACAATGCATCACCATTGATGAACACAGCCAGCACATAGCACTAGTGAATCGCCTAAAACAAACCAGTGAGCCGGCCATTGTTGTCGCCGCCTCCGGCATGTGCCAAGGCGGACGCATCATGAACTACCTTGCCGCATTACTTGAAGACAAACGCACCGATGTGATTTTTGCCGGCTACCAAGCCCAACACACCCTCGGCCGCGGTATCCAGCAAGGCAACAAACAAGTGTGGATAGACAACTCGCAAGTCACCGTCAACGCCCAAATCCACACAATCTCTGGTTACTCCGCCCACGCCGATCAAAACGACTTGGTCAAATTCGTGCAAGGCATCCAACCGCCCCCCAAGCAGATCCACTTGATTCATGGCGAACCAGACAGTCAGCGGGAACTATTTGCGAGGCTCAAGTAGGTGGGAACAAGCAGCCTCGTGCGCGCACCGAGGCTCTTGCTCTTTCTGTACTCTGTATTCCGTAATCGGTATTCGGGAATTGGAATACGGAGCGCTTCGCTTACAGAGTACGGGAAGAGCGGGAAGTAATTCCTAGAACCTAGGATCCTAGATCCTAAGAACTCTATCTACCAGAGCTGGCACGATACGCTTTTTCCGTATTCCGTAATCTCTCGTCTAGGACCTAGGACCTAGGACCTTTTCTAGTCTCTCCCCCATTCCGTGATCTACCCCTTCTTTTTAGGAGATAACATACTACAAACAAACACAGATGCCCCGTAGCACGTTATCTTTAAAGCAGTTTTTACAAAAACTGAAACTTTATCTGACCGCTAAAATGTGTAAACTGCGCTACGTACTAGGTTAAAACTACGTTTTGTACAGAAAGCACTCATCGATTTGGCAAGCGCAACTCTTAGCGACAGAGATCACAGAGATGATGGTGTTTTACTGAAAAGTGGCTCTCAACTTGTAAAAAGTATCTTAAAACAGATGGTTACCGCGCCCAGGGGAGCGACACCTCCGGGCGGTAGCGTACCTAAATGACAAGTGTTAATTAAACAATTTTGATATGTTTCTTTTTAACCCTCTCTTTTATCTACCTTTTGCTAATATTGCAGCGTTGTTAAATAATCTATGACATGTTCAAAATGGATGAACTTTGCATCGTCTCAGCTTGGTTACGGTCAAACCTTGGCAATGCTGGTACTGCTGATGAGCACACCGGTGGTGGCGTCGCCATGGCTTGAGGCCAATGACCCTTTTCTGCGCGCTGATCTTACCGCCTTATCCGATGCCGGTGAGCTCAAGGGGCCGATTAACCACTACCCGTTACGCTGGTCAAGTTTTTACGATGACACCGAGCCGCGTAAACACGACACCGCGGGCCAATCGGCATTGATGACAGCGCGTGATAATATGCTCACTACTGCCCGCAATCACGTCCGCTACCGCGCGCATGCCGCGAAATTTAACCGTGCGCCGATTGAATTTGACTTGTATTGGGCCAATGATCCCGCCAACGCATTAGACTACGGCGACACCCCTCGGCATGAATGGCTAATAGGCTCGGCGTATCAATACATGAGCAATCGCTTTGCCTTTAAAGTCGCTAACCAATACCGCCGAGAGGCGAATGGCGATAAAGAGTACACCTGGCAGGGCTCCTATTTAGCATTGAACGATGGTCGTTGGTTATTCACAATTGGCCAAATCGATCGCTGGTGGGGACAAGGCTGGCAACATAATCTCATTTGGGGCAATCAATCGTCCTCCGCGCCCAGCGCCTCAGTCAGTTACTTAGGCGAGCATCTTCCCGTATTAGGATACTGGTCGCTCGAAACTGTATACCAATTACCGGACAAAACCGGTTACGACACCCACTGGGCTGCTCGTCTGGTCAGTAAGCCGATTCGTCAGTTTCAACACGGGATCAGCTATCAAAAATGGCAAGATCCAAACGGCGAGCGGCGAATCAGCGAGCAATGGGCATGGGATACCAAACTCGCCTTACCCGCTTTTGATTGGCCGATCTCCCACGCAATCTACACCGAACTGGCCAGCAACTACCAAGGCCAAGAGCTGGCAACCAGCTTAGTTGGCTGGAGTGGTCAAACCGAGATCGCGCAACAAAGCGTGCGTCTGGTGTTTGAGGAGCAAACCACCTACGACGGTTTTGAGTCCTCGTTAGCCAATACTCCTGCGGTGGATCAACAACTGTCCTCGGATCAGCTCGGTGGCAACAGCACCACATATGGATTAGATAACAGTCGGTCGGTGGCGGTGTATACCCAGTTTAGTAACGATCATGCGGTTAAACTCATGCTGGCCGATCGGGAACAAACCACCCACAACTGGCACGAGATTGAAGCCAGCTATCGTCTGCCGGTGGCAATGGCCATGGTCACGTTAGGTGCCAGCCAAACCGATGACGATGCGCCTAATGTGGCAGACGCCAATACACGCTTTTGGCTAAAATACCAGCTACGTTTTTAGCTGCTTTCATGGATAATAACAAGCACGGATCTCGCTCACTATGTTAATGCTTTTATCTTCAATCGGTCAGCCATTGGATGCTGCCGTTATACGCGCCCTCACGCGTTATGCGCCCGCAGTATTGTCTACCACATCAGCACTACTAATGGCTGCATCTATCCTCATCGCACCGAGTGCCGACGCGGCGACCCCTACGGCCAGTCAGCTGCAGCAGCTAAAACAATTGCCTCGTGCACAACAAGAGCAGCTTGCACGCCAGTACGGGCTGGATCTTGATAGCCTATCGACAAGCAGCAGTGATAACGGACAACGCAACGCCAAGAAAGCGCCACAATATCCCGAGCGTATCGGAGGGACGGATACCGTAGCGGAAGATAGGTTACAGCGAGAAAGTCGCACGGATAGAGACGGCGCGCTCAAACCGTTCGGTTATGCCTTTTTTGATGGCAAACCCGCCTCCATGGCGTCGATTTTTGATTTACCACTGCCAAACGATTACCAAATCGGCCCGGGTGATACCCTCGATATTCAAGTCTTTGGTAAGGAAAATCAGCAGTATGAACTAACGGTCAAGCGCGATGGCGACATCCACTTCCCGAAATACGGCCCGATGCAAGTCGCTGGCGAGACTTTCGGTGAGGTGCGCGAACAAATCAAGGCCATGTTCGAGCAGCGAGTCATTGGGGTGAATGTTACCGTCGATATCGGTGCCATGCGCACCATGCAGGTGTATCTTGCGGGCGATGTGAAACAACCCGGTGCTTACACCGTCAATGGCTTAACCACGGTGACCCAAGCCTTGTTGGCCAGTGGCGGGATTAAAACCAGTGGCTCATTGCGTGATATTCAGTTAAAGCGCAATGGCAAAGTGATTGAAACCTTAGATTTATACGACTTACTTCTCTCTGGGGATAGCAGCAATGATGTGCGTCTACTCAAAGGCGACACCTTGTTTGTGCCCGCGCGTGGTGCTCAAGTCGCCATTGAGGGGGAAGTATTACGCCCCGCGTTGTATGAGCTAAACGGCTCGACCACGCTCTCGAAAGCAATCAATATGGCAGGCGGTGCACTACCAGAAGGATATTTGTCGAGCGTTAGCGTTAAACGCGTGACCGAATCGGGTATTCAGCAATTTAGCCTCGATATGAGCACCGCCAAAGGGCAATCCTTTATCGTAAAAAACGGCGATGACATTAAAATCGCCAAAAGTAACGACGCGCTCGACAACGCCGTGGTGCTTCGTGGCGAGGTCGTTCGCCAAGGGGCATACAATTTCGAGCCGGGGATGACCATCGCCGACCTGGTTAGCAATGCGCAACGCGATTTAAAACCCACCGCCGATCTTAATTATGCGCTAGTGGTCCGCGAAATCGACGCGGAGCGCAACACTGAGGTGTTGCAGTTTAAATTGGGTAGAGCCATTGACCAACCAGAGTCTTCCGATAACCTGCGCCTGCAACAAGATGATCAGGTGTTTGTGTTTAATAACGGTATCGACAGTAAATTCTGGGATAAAACGCAATACATCGAACTTGCTCAAGATACTCGAGAAGTCCAGAGCCAAGATACGTTGAGCAAAAGGCACAGTAATACTAACCCATCACAGTTTGATGAAACGCGACAAGACGATGTCTATATCGATCAGGCAACCGGCGCTGAAATCCAAACGCAGAACAAGCAAAACCAAGCTAAACTGGCTAAAACACTCGCAGAGCGTGACGAAGAAGGCCAAACTTCACTCCGAGAGCAAGAGCTCGAGCCCATCATTGAGCGTTTAAAGGATCAAGCTAATATAGAATCCAACGCTGCCATCGTCGAAGTGAGTGGTGCGGTAAAATATCCGGGGGTATATCCACTGCCGGCCAATGCGTCGTTTGAGCAGCTGCTTGACGCCGCAGGCGGATTGACAGAAGCCGCTTACTTGCGCCAAGCCGAAATCACTCGCCGCCAAGTGGTGGATGATCGGCTGACTGTGAGGCATTACCCTATTGACTTAAAAGAAGCATTGAAAGGCGAAGGCCCGCGCTTTGCCATTCACCGTCAAGACAGAATTAATATAAAAACCAAGCCCAACTGGCACAAAGACAATACTGTTGAACTACAAGGCGAAGTGCGTTTCCCTGGTGTGTATGCCTTTGAACGTGGCGAGACCATTCAAGATGTGATTGAACGCGCCGGTGGCCTGACCGAATTCGCCTACCCTAAAGGCGCGGTATTTAGCCGTGAGCGACTCAAGCGCCAAGAAGAAGAGCGCTTAAAAATGCTCAACCGTCAATTGCAACGAGAAATCAGTAGTTTAGCCCTGCGCCGTCAAACTAGTAGCGCTCAGTACACCACAAGTCCGTCAGAGGCATTGTCCCTCGCCGAAGAGCTACAAAACGCTGAAGCCGTCGGTCGCATGGTGATTTCACTGCCTCGCGCACTTGAAGGTGACGATGTTGCCAACATTATGATCGAAAACGGCGATAAGCTCTACGTACCGCCGAAAAACCCTGTGGTCAGCATTATGGGCGAAGTGCAATTCACCTCAAATCAGCTTTTTGAACCGGGCATGACCGTCAGCGATTACATCGAATCCGCCGGTGGCACCAAGCAACAAGCCGACACCGATCGCATCTACGTCGTCCGCGCCGACGGCTCAGTGATGATGCCCAACAACAGCTACTGGTTTAGCCGTAGTCAAAAACAACTTGAACCCGGCGACACCATCATCGTCCCAATCGATACCGACTACCTAGATGGCCTCAGCACCGCCTCCACCGCCACCCAAATCCTCTATCAAATGGGTGTAGCTTGGAAAGCGGTTAAGGATTAAAGCGGCAGAGGATCCTAGGGCCTAGGTCCTAGGTTCTAGGGTGATAAAGCATAGGTAATGAAATAGGATTAGATGCGCCAACTTGATTTTGAAAGGCTTGAAGTTTGGAAGCGTAGCTGTCGACTTTCTTCATCGATATATAAAACGTTCGACGCATGCAAAAATTACGGTTACAAAGACCAAATAATGCGAAGTGCATTATCCGTTGCCTCTAATATTGCAGAAGGTGAAGAACGTGAAACGCCCGCGGAATCAGCAAGATTTTTTTATATTGCCAAAGGGTCTGCTGGTGAGCTTATCACCCAAATATATATCGGTATCGAAGCTGGGTTTATAGACAAGCAAACAGGGATGGACTTCGTCCAAGAAGCGAAAGAAATTGCTGCTATGCTAGCCGCGCTCATTAAACGCCGTAAAGGGATGGTACGTGAGGAAGCGGGTGGATATAACTATCAAGCAGTGAGCGATTGATAGCCATCCCAGCAGAAAAGCAGCGCGTTTTCTTAAAAATTTTTTAATATTTTGAAGATAATCCTACAACCTAGACCTAGGTGCTATTCCTAGGATCTAGGACCTAGGATCCTAGGACCTTTTAACGAATGGAAAATACACCACAACACTACCAATCTCCCCCCATCCCCCCAATGGCGGCCGATGACGAAATCGACCTCCGCGAGCTCTTTGCCGCATTATGGCAAGGCAAGTGGTTGATCATTGCGATTACCTTTGTGTTTGCCGTGAGTGGAGTGGGGTACTCACTTTATCTTCCCAATACCTACAAATCCGAGGCTTTACTGGCGCCTGCCAATGAATCTGGCGGTAATGGTTTAGCCAGCATGGCCGGGCAATTGGGCGGTTTGGCCTCGCTAGCCGGGGTTAACCTTGGCAGTGGTGGCGGCAGTGAAACGCAAATTGCGCTGGCGACGTTGCAATCACGACAGTTTATTAGTGAGTTTGTACATAAGCACCAGTTGGCTGTGCCGTTGGCGGCCACTGAAGGGTGGGATGCAGAAACCAATCAATGGCTAATTAACGCAGACCGTTACAACCCAGAGACAAAAACTTGGCTAAAGCCGGACGATGCGCCAGCAGATCAACCAGCCATGCCGACAGATTGGCAATTATATAAAGCGTTTTCATCCAAGCTAGAAACCAATAAACAAAAAGACAACGGCTTAATCACTATCAGCTTTGAGTCACAGTCGCCGGTGTTTGCGGAGCAAGTGGTGGAGCTGTTAGTGAATGACATCAACGCCCATGTGAAAAAAGAGAAACTGGCCGAAACCAAAACCAACATTGGCTACTTACGCCAACAGCTAGAAAACACCAACCTCACTCAAATGCAGAATGTGTTCTACCAGCTGATTGAAGAGCAAACCAAAAGCTTGATGCTTGCGGAAGTGCAAGACGAATTTGTGTTCAAAACCGTCGACCCGGCCATTGTCCCTGAAGAAAAAGCCGGCCCTAAACGCGCATTGATCTGTGTGCTGGCAACGCTGCTTGGCGGTATGCTTGGGGTCGCGATTGTGCTGGTAAGATTTGCGTTTAGGAAGGATGAAGATGAAAGTCTAGAGTCCTAGGACCTAGGACCTTAGCCTCTAAAAAAATTTTAAGTATTCAAGGAAACACCATGTCTGTATCACCAGAAAAAATGACGCATCTTAAACAGCTTGAAGCCGAGGCTATTCATATCATGCGTGAAGTGGCGGCGGAGTTTGATAACCCAGTGATGCTGTATTCCGTGGGCAAAGATTCTTCCGTGATGCTGCATTTGGCGAAAAAAGCCTTTGCGCCAGGGGTGCCCCCGTTTCCTTTAATGCATGTAGATACTACATGGAAATTTCAAGAGATGTATCAGTTTCGCGATAGAATGGCAGAGCAAGCGGGCATGAAGTTGATCGTGCACCAAAACCCAGAAGGACTGGCGATGAGCATCAGCCCGTTCACGCATGGCAGCTCAGTGCACACCGATATTATGAAAACCCAAGGGTTAAAGCAGGCGCTTGACCAGCATGGCTTCGATGCGGCGTTTGGTGGCGCTCGCCGTGATGAAGAAAAGTCACGAGCCAAAGAGCGTGTGTATTCCTTCCGTGATGAGCATCACCGCTGGGACCCAAAAAATCAGCGACCCGAGCTTTGGAATATTTATAACGGCAAAGTGAAAAAGGGCGAGAGTATTCGAGTCTTCCCGCTATCAAATTGGACGGAGCTTGATATCTGGCAATATATCTACCTGGAAAACATCGAGATCCCAGGTTTGTATTTGTCCAAGCCACGCCCTGTCGTAGAACGAGACGGCACGTTGATTATGGTCGATGATGAACGGATGCCACTTGGAGAGGGTGAAGTGCCTGAGCACAAAATGGTACGGTTTAGAACGCTCGGTTGCTATCCATTGACCGGTGCCGTGGAATCAGAAGCGACCACCTTGACCGAAGTGATTCAAGAAATGCTGCTGACGACCACGTCTGAGCGCCAAGGACGGACGATTGACCATGACAGCGCCGGCTCGATGGAGAAAAAGAAACGCGAAGGATACTTCTAGAGAGTTCGGTCAATGTTACTCACAGCCACCGTGTTGGTGGGGTTGATTACGGCGCTGGTGGCCACCAAGCAACGCGTAAGCCATATGTTTGTCGCCGCAACTGCGGTATTGCTAGTCGGTGGCGAGATCAATACTCAAACGGTACTGAACCACGTCACAAACTCGGGTATCGTTACTCTAGTTTTATTGTTACTCGCTGCAATTGTGTTAGAGCGCACCGTGTTGCTGCGTTTTTTGGCAAAACATATTGCTCATAGCCAGTATCTGCCGAGCTTAATAAAAATGGGCGCATTAAGTACTATTGCCTCGTCTGTCCTAAATAACACCGCGGTAGTCGCGACCATGATGCGGGCGGTAATGAAGTCGCAACTGCATGCGCCCCAGCGTTTATTGATCCCGCTATCGTATTTTTCCATTTTAGGTGGGACGCTAACATTGGTCGGTACCAGTACTAACTTGGTGGTCAGTGGCTTAGTCACCGCACAAGGTGGCCCTAACATCGCGATATTTGACTTTTTACCGATTGGCGCGGCACTTGTCGCGGGCTGTGGCGCTGTTGTAATGATAGTAAGCCGTTGGTTGCCACAACAAACCACTGACGAGTCACTCGAGAGCCAATATTTTATTGAGGCCGCTGTGGCGCCCAGCAGCCCGTTGGTTGGTAAAACGGTCATCAAAAACGGGTTACGTGCACTTGATGGTTTGTTTCTCGCTGAAATCGTGAGAGGGGATAGCTTAATTTCCCCGGTTAAACCCGACGATGTCATCCAAGCCAACGATAAATTGCTATTCAGTGGCGATGTACGGCGCGTACATCAAATTACTGCGTTACCGGGGTTACACACCTTTAACAAGGGTGACCTCCCCGCGACGAATTTGCGGGAAGTCTTGGTCAGTCCAGAATCAATCTTGATCGGCAAAACGCTTAAGCAAGTGGGGTTTCGTGCTCGGTTTGATGCGGCGGTGATTGGTTTATCACGAGAAGGGAAAACCGTCAGTGGTAAGTTGGGTAATAACCCGATTCAAAGTGGCGACAAGCTGATGCTGGCGGTCGGGCCCGACTTTGAGCGGCGACAGAACATCAGCCGCAACTTCTTTTTGTTATCAGACTACAAAACCTTTCAGCCGCTTTCTGTGGTGCAAAACACAGCGGCCATCGCGGGCTTTCTCGCGGCGATAGCGGCAGGTGCGTTGGGCATAATGAGCCTAATAGAAAGCCTGACGTTATACCTGGTGCTGATGGTAGGGAGCAAGGTTGCCGATAGCAGTCAGTTACGTCGACGCTTTCCGTTCGAGTTATTAACGATTTTAGTTTGTGCCTTATCGCTCGCCTCTGCGGTACAAAGCAGCGGCTTGGCACAGTCTGTGACAAAATCTTTTTTGTCTCATATTAACGGTGTGCCGACGGTCGCTGTGTTACTGAGCTTAATACTGTTAACGGTACTGCTCACCGAGACCATGACCAACACCGCCGCGGCCGCCTTGATGGTGCCCATTGCACTCAGCGTTGCCGATGGGCTGCAACTGGATGCCATGCCTTGGGTGATGGCGGTTGCGTATGGCGCGAGTGCGTGTTTTATCAGCCCCTTTGGCTATCAAACCAACTTAATGGTAATGAGCGCGGGAGAGTATCGCCCCGCCGACTTTATCCGTGTGGGCTGGCCGGTCACGTTAGTGTATATCGCGATCGTGACCGTATTAATTCCGATTGTATTTCCTTTTGATTCTGTGTGAGTGCTATGACAAAAACCTCGACGCCAGCTACCAATATAACCTGGCATAACAGTAGTGTGAGCGTACAAGCGCGGGCGAAACAAAAACACCAAACCCCTATGGTGCTATGGTTTACTGGGCTCAGCGGCTCGGGCAAATCCACTATTGCCAATGCCGTTGAGCATCAATTATTGGCCGCTGGTGCACACAGCTATCTGCTGGATGGCGACAATATGCGCCATGGCCTCAACCAGGACTTAGGTTTTAGCGCTGCAGACCGAGAAGAAAACATCCGTCGCATAGGCGAAGTGGCTAACTTATTTGTTGATGCCGGCATGATTGTGCTCACTGCCTTTATCTCTCCGTTTCGGGCCGATAGGGAAAAAGTGCGCGCTCGTGTTGGCGATGCCGCTTTTATTGAAGTGTTTGTCGATACGCCGCTTGCCGTGTGTGAGGCCCGCGATCCGAAAGGTTTATACAAAAAAGCGCGTGCAGGCGATATTCCTGACTTTACCGGTATTGATTCGGCTTATGAACCACCCGCCGCGCCTGATATACATTTGCATACCAACCAAGCAGATATTGAAACCTGTGCCCAGCAGGTGGTGAGCTATCTCGACACTCACGGGTTTATTCGAGCACCAAAGGGAGCCAACTAAGTCATGCATTACGATGTATTTAATGGTGATGCCGACGGCATTCTCGCGTTGTTGCAGTTGCGAAAAGCGGCGCCCCAGGCTAGTACGCCCGTCACGGGCGTTAAACGTGATATTCAACTGCTTGATCAAGTCGCGCAACAAACTGATGTCTCAAGTGTCACTGTGCTCGATATCTCGATGGATAAGAACAAAACCGCCCTTGAAGCGCTAATTAAGCGTGACATCCCAGTTTTTTATTGCGATCACCATCGTACCGGGGAAGTGCCGGTCGCTGATAACTTAACTGCACTTATTAATACCGATGCCAACACCTGCACCAGCTTGCTGATTAATCAGCACCTTGGAGAGCGCTATGTGGCTTGGGCAATAGCAGCGGCGTATGGCGATAACATGGTTGCTGCAGCCGATGCGCTCTGTGAGAAACACGGTATCGCGACCGACCAACAAGCGTTTTTAAACGAGCTGGGGGTATTGATTAATTATAATGGGTACGGCGCCAGCGTCGATGATTTACACTTTGCGCCTGCGGAGTTGTATCACGCGTTAATGGCCTACGACTCGCCGTTTGCCTTACAAACCGATCGCACGTCACCGTATTATCAACTACAAGGCGGGTATGCCGATGATATGGCCAAGGCGCAGGCATTGGCCCCCGAGCATACGTCCATAGAAAGCACCATTTACTGTTTACCGAATGCGGCGTGGGCGAGACGCATCAGTGGTGTGCTTGGCAACCAGTTAGCCAATCAAGCACCCGATAAAGCGCATGCGGTATTAACACTTAACCCGAACGAGCAAGATTACACCGTCAGCGTGCGCGCCCCGCTCAGTCAGCGCCATGGTGCCGATGAAGTTTGTGGGCAATTCCCCACCGGTGGTGGTCGCAAAGCCGCGGCCGGGATTAATCAGTTACCCAAATCAGAGTTAACCTCTTTCATCGACACGCTGAACCAGTATTATAGGAAGCAATAACCCATGTCACACTCTTCAGATTTAATCGCCAAAGATATTGAAGCCTATTTGCAGGTGCATGAAAACAAGGATTTACTGCGCTTTTTAACCTGCGGCAGCGTCGATGATGGTAAATCTACGCTGATTGGTCGGTTGCTGTATGACAGCAAGCTGATTTATGAAGATCAGATGGCGGCGATTGAAAAAGACTCGCAAAAGTTCAACACCACCGATGAAGCGTTTGACTTGGCCTTGCTGGTTGATGGCTTGCAATCCGAGCGCGAGCAGGGCATTACCATTGATGTTGCCTATCGCTATTTTTCAACGGACAAACGTAAGTTCATCATTGCTGATACGCCAGGGCACGAACAATATACCCGTAACATGGTCACTGGCGCGTCGACATGTGAACTGGCGATTGTCATGGTAGATGCCCGTCATGGCATTCAAACCCAGACCCGACGCCACAGTTATATTTGTAGTTTGCTGGGTATCAAGCACATCATTGTCGCGGTGAATAAAATGGACTTGGTAGATTACGACCAAGCCGTGTATCAGCAAATTAAAGCCGATTACCGTGACATGGCGAAGCACTTTGCGATTGATGACATTCGCTTTGTGCCTATTTCGGCGCTGAAAGGCGACAATGTGGTGACCCCTAGTGAGCAAATGGACTGGTACCCCGGCGCCACCTTGATGAAGCTGCTCGAGACGGTCAAGGTCGCACAAGACAAAGATACCGAGCATATGCGCTTTCCGGTGCAATATGTTAACCGCCCTAACCTTAACTTCCGTGGTTACTGCGGCACCTTAACTTCTGGCACAGTGCGAGTCGGCGATAATGTCACCGTGTTGCCATCCGGCAAACAATCGGTGGTTGCCTCTATCTATACCTACGATGGTGAATTAGACTGCGCTTACCCCGACAACGCCATTACCTTAACACTTGAAGATGAGATAGATATCTCACGCGGCGATATGTTGGTGCACACCGGTCACGAACCTAGCGTGACTAACCAGTTTAGCGCCCATGTAGTGTGGATGGATGAAGCGCCTCTGCGCACACATAAAGACTTATGGGTGAAATTCGCCACCCATATGGCGACAGGCAAGATCACCGACATTCAGCACAAAATTGATGTCAATACACTCGAAACCCATGCGCCAAATAGCGAAAGTCTCGCGTTGAACGAAATTGGCCTTGCCGACTTTACACTTACCGAGAGCACGCCACTAGACAGCTATCAGTTTTTACCCAAAACCGGTGCCTTTGTGTTGATTGACCGCTATAGCAATCTTACCGTCGGCGCCGGCATGGTAAAGAGCCTCAATGAAAATAGTGAACAAACCACACGCACTTACACCGAGGCAGAAAAAGCCTTGAATGCGTATATCCGTCAGTACTATCCCGAGTGGGGTTGTTTGAGTGTTTCCTAATTTAAATAAGTATTTGCTACTTCAATTGAATTATTACATAGATGGAATGTAATATCGTCATGATAAAAAATATGACTGCAATGTTACATAAGTATAAAAGTGTTATTAGCTGGGGTCTAGCTAATAAAATAGCTTCGATGGGAATAGGTTTTTTTAGTGTATATTTAATAAATCAAGTTTTCAGTAAAAGTGTCTACGGTGAGATGGTTTTTTTTCAAGCTATATTCTTTTATATCTTGATACTCGTAACGCTTGGCTTTGATAAAACTATCATCTATAAAGTGGCGAATTTTACTCAACCCAGAACCGTATTATTAGGTGGCACGCTGCTAGATCGTTTTCATTCGATAAGTATTGTTGCACTTCTTTTGATTGAGTGCGTCTTTATTATTGGTTGGGCTATTTTCAGCAAAAGTGGCTTCTCTAACGAATGGTTTTGGATTTGTTTGCTATCCATTAATGCTTTATTTTCTTTATCTCTAACGCTTTACACATCATTTTTCCAAGCAAACAAATGTCCGGAAGTAGCGCTAAAGATATCATTAACAAGTACATTAGTGAAAGCGTTAATACTATTCGGGTTAGTGATTTTTAGAGTAGAGTCTATGATGTTTTTTATCGTTTATTTGACTCTACCTACCTTAATCAGTGTAGGGCTTCTTGTTACTGAGAGAATAAAATTTCCTACAAGAGAAATATCAATACCCGTTGTTAAATCTGACTACGTTTACTCGTGCAAGTTGATGCTCACTAAACTAGTACATCAAGGTGTAGAGAAAATCGATCTATTAATGATTGGTTTTTTTCTCTCGACGGACCAAACTGCAGAATACGCCGTGGCTGCTAAACTTGCTCTATTAGTACGGCTTGGTAATGAGCTAGTGTCACCTCTAATCTCTCCACGCTTAAAATATGCATTGTCGTTAAATGATAAGAAAGGACTTATAAAAGAGTATTGTTTCAATAAGTACTTTTCAGTTTCAGTTGCAAGCTTGATTTTTTCTATATATATTATTTTTGGAGAAAAATTACTTTCCACATTTGGAGCATACCAAGAAAGTTACCCTGTACTTATAGTCTTATCTTTATCTTTTATTAATGCGATAGCATTTGGCCCTAATGGACGACTATTAATGATGGCAGGACATGCAAATATATCGCTTTATACTACTTTAGGCTCCCTGTTGTTGCTTGTAGGTTCTAACTATGTTTTGATTCCTATTTATGGGGCGATAGGTGCTGCTATTGGAACATCGATATCATTATTATTTATAAATATCATTATCCAGTATTGTGTTTTTATTAAAACCGATGAAAGATTCAATAGTATTTTTTACTACCTAATCTTAGTCTTGGTAAACATATCTGTATTTGTAGTTATTGTAAGGTAAGAGGTAACATGAAAAGAGCAAATGTTTTTCATATTGGGCCACAAAAGAGTGGAACTACATGGCTTTATAGAGCGCTCAAAGAACACCCGCAAATCGTAACGTCTCCCAAAGATTCTATTCACTACATGAATATGTTTTTTCACCGCGGGCAAGCATGGTTTGATGGACACTTTGGTACAGATGATCTAGAAGAGTCTGAATTGAAGATTTTTGAACCAACCCCAAGTTATTTGAGAGACTCAAAAGCTCCTGAGCGGATATTTAACTATAACCCGGACACGAAAATTATCTTTACGGCAAGAAACCCTTTAGAGCGGGCATTTTCCCACTACTGGCATGAAAAGAAAAAAGATCGTTTCAATTTCAAGTTTGAAGAAATCTTTGAGAATTACGATCTCTTTACTAACTGGATTGAACCTGGTTTCTATGCTCACCACTACAAAAGATACTTAGAGTTTTTTTCTGAAAAAAACATTAAAATATTATTCTTCGATGATCTTAATGATGATCCAAAGAATTTTTATCAACAAACATGTGAATTTATTGGCGTTGATAGTTCATTTTCACCATCTATTTTAGACAAGAAAGTAAATGTCGCACGCCCTTACAAATCAAGATTTCAAAAGAAGCTGGAGGAAAAAAATAGGCTGCTAAACCTCGCAGTGAGAGTGAAAGGTAAAATATCGAAAAAAGCATACAAAGAGACACTTGAGGATATACCGACAACCATAAAAAATGAAATCATTGACGTTTACATTGAAGATATAAAAGAACTTGAGAAGATCACCGGGAGAAACTTAAGTGGCTGGATGAATAAATATTAATTTTTAAGGGTAAAAAACTTTTTTGGGTGAAAAGTCAACACTTATAAAAAGTCTGACATAATCAATAGATAAACCTAGAAATTAACTTAATGAGTAAAGCGTTAGTGAAACCGGACAGATACCCTAGTAATATCATATATCTACATGATACCCCGTTTGTCATCAAAGGACAGGTTGCAGCAAATAGGAAGAACATCGATACTGCAAATGATGTAGAAAAATATTTGTGCGAAAATAATAATGTATTGCTGTCTGCCGATGATGGTTACAAAAGTATAAAAAACCTCTTGCCGTTGGTTGAAAAGTACCGAGTGGAGCTTCTTTTATTTATAACAACGGGGTTCACAGATAGGAGCGTTTACCCTTATGAGGTAGAACTAAGTAATTTTTTAGAGGAATATGATTGCTTTAGCTATGAAGGTGCTGACTTGTCATTAAAAAGCAGCTCAGAGAAAGAGTCGTTCTTTGAGGTCTTACATAGGAGGCTAAAGCTTCTATCACTTGATGAAAGAGATAACTTTGTAGAGCATTTCTTTGAAGAGAACAAAGTTAATCGGGAGGAATTTCAAAAAAATGTTTTTCTTGATTGGCAAGAACTAAAAGAAATTGCACAGCATCCTTTAGTTGAGATAGGCTCCCATTGTGTCTCTCATATATTTTTGCCAAATAAGAGTTCTTGGGTTGTTTACAACGAATTAAGAGTGTCAAAGATTATCTTGGAAAAAAAACTCGGTTGCAGTATAGAGAAACTATCATATCCTTATGGTGGTAATAATTTGAAGACAAGAATACTAGCAAAACTTGCAGGCTACAAAGAGGCATATGGAACTCTAAGCAAAAATCCAACAACATTCAACATTGGAAGAAAAGAAATAGGATAATCTGATTCATTATTGCTTACAACTGGACATCTTTCACGTAAGTTAGTGTTCTATTGGAGCAGATTTTCGAGTTGTGTGTGTTGCGTTTTTAGAAAATGAACTTATAAAAAGTGTAGAGTTGATAACTGATTGTTTCAATAAACTAGAGACTTTCTGCATATAAAACTTTTATTAGATAATTTTTATATGGTTTTTATTTAATCTGGGTGCGTTATTTAAGGTAACTAAGTTTATGACTAAAGTTTTAGTGATAATAATGTCTGCGGGAGAAAATGAGCTAGAAGATGTACAGCATGCGATAGATAATCAGGTTAATGTAGATTTTGACGTTGTCCATATTAAAAACTTGCCTAATAAGAAGGCCCATATTCGGCTCTACAAAACAATAGAAGATAATTCCGATAACTATCAATATTTTGTTAAAGTTGATGGGGATATGGTTATTAATTCAACTAAAACCCTTAGTGAAATGATCCAGATCTTTGAGGACGATTTAGAACTAGATCATGTGGCGTTTTCGGTGCTTGATTGGTGCTCTCAAAAAGCGATTATCGGTATGCACGTCTTTAGCAATCGCTGTAGGTGGCCAGACTTAAATGATAACCTTTTTGTAGATCCAAGTCCGGTCTACCCTGGAAGATCGAGAATTGTGTGGGATAAACCGGCACCGGTAGCGGTGCACTCTCCTAATCCCTCGATTCTTCAGGCTATCCAGTTTGGGTATCATCGTGGTATGAAAATCGTTCAAAGAGATAGAAGAATTCCTTGTGTTTCCAGAGCAATATTCCAGTACGATCTCATGTATCAAGTATATCGTCAGCTTTGTTTGCAAAACGATCTGGTTCGTCTCGCAGTGATGTTTGGGCTAGAGGCTGCAATAAAAAGTAAAAAAGAAAGCCGTTTCGAATCTAAGGATCATAAAGTATTTCTCAACCTATTATCTGAGTTTGAACCAATGGATAAAAATGCATTGAGAGTGGAGATTGATAAACGTTGGCAAGGGCCGTGGCAAGCACAGTTTTTCAGTCCAGTTAAGTTTTCAATTTGGTTCCGGTTTGTTTTATTCTCTATTGTAAAGAAGATTGCTGGCGGGTTTGTTAAGTGAATAAAGTCGTTTACACAGTTTTAATGGGTGACTATGATTTTATTTTCCCTCCAGCAGAAATTGAAGGTGATATTGATTACATAGTTTTCACAAATAGAAAAGACTTTAAAGTTAAGGGGTGGGTTACAAGAGAAATTGACTGCTCCATTATAAATACATTTGAGCCTATTAAGGCCAATAGGCATATCAAGATGCTCCCCCACAAATATTTGCAAGATTATGATGTTTCCATATATGTGGATAGTAATATTAGAGTCATGAAACGTATTAAAGATCTTTTTGAAGATTTTTTGGCATCTGGCAAGGATGTTGGGTTACTAAAACATCCATTAAGGAATAGTGTTTACGAAGAAATTGATGCATGTATAATGTTGGGTAAAGTAAGAAGTAAAGATAAACTGCTTCAAGAGTATGAACGGTATTTAGAAGCGGGTTTTAAAGACAGTGCAGGTCTTACTGAAAACAATGTCATTATTCGGAAGCATCATCAGAAGGACGTCATTGAAGCTATGAACTTATGGTGGGATTGTTTCGAAATGTCTGCAGGCAGAGATCAGATATCCTTGCCTTACGTTAGAGAAAAGTGTACTTTAAACGAATATGTGTATCCGTTCAATACTAGAGTTGAGAACCACCACTTTAAAGTTTATCCTCATAAAAAAACAATTGGGTTATTGATCTGGGTACATACTTTTATGCAAAAGGCACAATAAATCCAGAGTATAGGATTCTGTCTAAAGGATATGGTCTTTTTCTTCGTTTTTTAAAGTCGTTGAAATTGATATAAAAACGTATTAATTGTAATTATTTTATAGGTTGTCAGATGACGATAGAGACTTTCAAATGGTACCCATACTCTTAACGTAAAAGTTTACGTTCTCTATTACAGGTAGCACACGTATCAAATACGTACCACAATGTTTTTAACATAAGTAATATTATTTATGGTTATACTCATGACAGGTGGGGCTGGATTTATTGGCTCTGCGGTGATTCGATATATTATCGGGCACACGACAGACTCGGTCGTCAATGTTGATAAGCTAACCTACGCCGGTAATTTGGAATCCCTCGCCGGTTGGGAAGATAACCCGAGGTATGCGTTCGAGCAGGTTGATATTGGCGATCGTGAAGCGCTTGAACGAGTCTTTACAACCCATCAGCCGGACGCGGTAATGCATTTAGCAGCTGAGTCCCATGTGGATCGTTCCATTGATGGGCCAGCGGCATTTATCGAGACCAACATTGTCGGTACCTATACCTTGTTAGAAGCCGCTCGGTGCTACTGGAATAGCCTCGATGCTGAACGCCAAGCGGCGTTTCGCTTTCATCATATTTCCACCGATGAAGTGTACGGTGATTTACACGGCACCGATGATTTGTTCACTGAAGCCACTCCCTATGCGCCATCGAGCCCTTACTCTGCATCCAAAGCATCAAGTGACCATTTAGTGCGAGCCTGGCAAACAACATACGGCTTGCCAACAATAGTGACGAACTGCTCTAACAATTATGGCCCTTATCATTTCCCGGAAAAACTGATCCCACTCATGATTCTTAATGCCTTGGAAGGTAAACCGTTACCTGTTTACGGCAATGGCTTACAGGTACGTGATTGGCTGTTTGTTGATGATCATGCTCGGGCGCTGTATCAGGTGGTGACGAAAGGCACAGTGGGTGAAACCTATAACATCGGCGGCCATAACGAGAAGCAGAATATCGAAGTCGTGAAAACGATTTGTGCCATTATGGACGAGCTTGTACCCATGCATGAACGGGGCTATCCACGCAATACGCGACATGCCTCATTGATTACGT
The DNA here is from genome assembly GCF_005280275.1 of Salinivibrio kushneri. NCBI lineage: Bacteria > Pseudomonadati > Pseudomonadota > Gammaproteobacteria > Vibrionales > Vibrionaceae > Salinivibrio > Salinivibrio kushneri. The sequence continues at coordinate 1,845,664 of NZ_CP040021.1, read as the reverse complement.
GTGTTTCCGATCGCCCTGGTCACGATGTTCGTTATGCGATCGATGCGACTAAAATTGAACGCGAGCTGGGTTGGACGCCACAAGAAACCTTCGAATCGGGTATTCGCAAAACGGTGGAATGGTACTTGGTCAACCGTGAATGGTGGCAGCGCGTGCTTGATGGCTCTTACACACGCGAGCGGCTAGGCGCGAACTAGCTTCCACACTTTTTCAAATCTTTGCTTTTTGCTCGCGGGCGTGTGGGCCTGGGAGCTTGGATCTAGGACTGTTTTTTATGAAAGGAATTATCCTTGCTGGCGGGTCAGGTTCGCGTTTGTATCCGCTAACACGCGGTGTATCGAAACAGCTTTTGCCCATTTATGACAAGCCGATGGTGTTTTATCCACTATCCACCTTGATGTTGGCTGGCATTCGCGACATTTTGATTATTACGACGCCAGAAGACAATGCCGCGTTTAAGCGTCTTTTGGGGGATGGGTCTGATTTTGGACTTCATCTGGAGTATGCGGTACAGCCAAGTCCTGACGGATTAGCGCAGGCGTTTATCATTGGTGAACAATTTATCGGCGATGACAATGTCTGCTTAGTGCTGGGCGATAACATTTTTTACGGTCAGTCTTTTTCCAAGACACTTAAGCGTGCCGCCGCACGTGAATCAGGTGCGACCGTTTTTGGCTATCAAGTCAAAGATCCTGAGCGTTTTGGTGTGGTTGAATTTGACGAGACAATGAAGGCCATATCGATTGAAGAAAAACCGTCAGCGCCAAAATCCCAGTACGCGGTCACCGGGTTGTATTTTTATGATAACCGAGTGGTCGACATGGCGAAACGGGTGACGCCTTCGGCCCGTGGTGAGTTAGAGATCACGGCGATTAATGAAATGTACTTACATGATGATGCACTCAACGTTGAACTCTTAGGCCGTGGTTTTGCGTGGCTTGATACTGGTACCCATGAGAGTTTGCATGAGGCATCGTCGTTTGTGCAAACCATTGAAAATGTGCAAGGGTTAAAAGTCGCCTGTTTAGAAGAGATCGCCTGGCGACAGGGCTGGCTAAGTGACGAGCAACTACTGGCGATGGCCGAGCCGATGATGAAAAATGATTACGGCCAGTATTTAGCAAAACTGATCAGTGAATCCGGAGCAAAAAAAGGGCAGCCTGATGCGCATTCTAATAACCGGTAGTCAAGGGCAAGTCGGTCACTGCCTGGTTGAGCAATTGAGGGGGAATGAGCAAGTCACTATATTGGCTTGCGACAGGCATCAATTAGATATTACCGATCGTACGGCAGTGTTAAACAAGGTCAGTGAATTTAAGCCGACGGTGATTATCAATGCCGCGGCGTATACCGCCGTTGATGGAGCAGAAAGCGATCGTGACCTTGCCTATGCCATTAACCAAAAGGGCGCAAAATATTTAGCAGACGCGGCGGAACAGCAAGGGGCGGCGCTGTTACATATTTCGACCGATTATGTCTTTGCCGGCGATAAAGAAGGCGCTTACCACGAGCAAGACTGCCCCGAGTCACAAAGTGTTTATGGCGCGAGTAAACTGGCCGGAGAGCAGGCGATACAAACCGCGTGTTCAAAGCACATTATTATCCGCACGGCATGGGTGTTTGGTGAGCATGGCGGTAATTTTGTTAAAACCATGCTGCGCTTGGCGTCTCAGCGCGATGCTTTGAGCATTGTTGATGATCAGGTATGTGGCCCGACGTATGCGGGCGATCTCGCCAAGGCGTTGATCTATATCGCCCAGTGTATTGATGCAGGAAACGACGTGGCCTATGGCGTCTATCATTTTGCCGGCGAGCCGCATGTGAGTTGGTGTGAGTTTGCGTCGACGATTTTTACCCGTGCTCATGAGCAAGGTGTGTTAAAAACAACACCCACGGTGACACCTATTTCAACGGCTGAGTACCCAACTCCTGCGACACGGCCCGCGAATTCACGTTTAAACACCAGCAAAATTATGACTCACTTTTCAATTCCAGCGAGTGATTGGCAACACGCGCTCGGCAACCTTATTCGTTATCAGGATTAACCGAATGCAAGTAATTGAAACGACTATCCCCGATGTGAAAATCATTGAGCCGTCAGTCTTTGGTGATGAGCGGGGGTTTTTCATGGAAACTTGGCACCAGCAACGTTTTGATGAACAAGTCGCAGGCAAACCCACGTCGTTTGTGCAAGATAATCATTCTAAATCAGCGCAGGGTATTTTGCGCGGGTTGCATTACCAAACCCAAAACACACAAGGAAAGCTTGTTCGCGTGGTGAGTGGCGAAGTGTTTGATGTGGCCGTTGACCTACGCCAAGGCTCCCCGACCTTTGGGCAGTGGGAGGGGATTTATTTATCCGCTGAGAATAAACGCCAGTTGTGGGTACCCGAAGGCTTTGCGCATGGGTTTTATGTGACTAGCGAAGAAGCGGAATTTGTCTATAAATGCACGGATTTTTATAATCCAACTGGTGAAGTGACCTTGCAGTGGGACGATCCTGAGCTAGGTATTCAGTGGCCAATAGCAACCAAACCACAACTTTCTCATAAGGATAAGAACGGTTCTACGTTATCCGAGCTTAATAGAAATGGTAGCTTAAAATTTAGCTTATAATTGACTTGAATTAAAGACGATGGGAATCATGATAAGTAGTTACTAAGGAAAAGATGTACCGAATAGTCAGATATTTTACTGTGCTATTATATAAGCTCAAAAGCACTCAAAGTGAAAAAGCTTCATGGTGCCAGGTGCTCGTATTAGTTAATTGAACCGATATCCTGGAAAATTGATGTCCGGTTAAATAAGATATATGTCGAACAATAGTAAATAACAAAACGGAATCTTTTGCTCGAATAAGATAAATAGCTTTGAATTTATTAAAGAAAAAGAAGAGTTTCCAAGCGGGTAATCAACGAAAGCGAATGACGTATGCATTGAATCAATAGTACCTAGCGAACGTGCTGGGAAGCCCTTCATGACGAGGATGATCATGCGTTTTCCGTGAGTAAGCATCTTTAAAAAGTAGGTATAAATGAAAAAAATTATTTTCTTTTCACATGAGTCGAAAATGTACGGAGCTCCACGGAGTATATTAATATTGGCTGATGGAATTCAAGATAAATATGACATTGAAATTGTCACAATTGGACGAGGTGATCTTGTATCAGCTGCTCAAGATAAGGGTTTGAAAATCACTGTGTTGAAGCCCTATTTTTTATGTAAGCACTGTTCTTTATTCTATAAGGTGCTAAGAAAGATTGGGCGTCTTTTTGAATTCATTAAAATGGCTTATTTGATCAAAAGAAAAGCACCAGATTTGATTTATGTAAATACTATATCAAATAGTTGGCCAGTTATCTTGTCACGATTCTTTGGAATAAAAAATATAGTACATGTTAGGGAGGGTAAGAATTACATCTTCCCTGGTTCGGGAAAAAGGGAAAAGATTACACGATCGGTTTTTGATAATGCAGATCACTTTATTTGCGTTTCTGAAAGTATCCGACAGTTAGTGCTAGAACGCTTACAATCACCTTCTGCCAACGTTGAGAAAGTGTATAACGGAATTGATTGTGATGCATTTTGTAATAAACCAATCTCTGATCTTAGGTTTAAAAATGGCACAGGAAAAAAGATTGTTGGTTATTTAGGAAATATCAATGAGCGAAAGGGGTTGGATGTTTTTTTACTTTCAGCCAAACATCTAATTGATAAAAGAAACGACTTGGTTTTTATTGTGGTGGGTGGTGATGTGAACGAATTTGAAGGGTATGCAGAACAGACAAGAGTCCAACCATACTTAGGGAAACAAATACTACATTTTCCATTTCAAAATGACCCTAGACCCGCTTTTAAAGCAATGGATGTCTTTTGTATGACGTCACGTATAGAGCCCTTTGCGCGAGTTAATCTAGAGGCTGCTTGTCTAGAAGCCAGTATTATTGCAACCAATATAGATGGAAATAAAGAGTTTATCTTGCATAAAAAGACTGGATTATTAGTTATGCCTGGTGATTTTTTAGAACTTTGTAAAGCTATCGAGCTTTTAATCGATGATGAAGCATTTAGTAACCAGCTTAGAAAAAATGCAAAAGATCGTGTCATGTCCGAGTTTTCTGTTCAAAAATACATAGAAGGTTGTGAAGGAGTAATATCGAAGGTTTTGGAAAAATGAGACGTCTCAAGAGAATCTCCATAGCTATGGCAACCTATAACGGTGCCGAATATATAGAAGAACAACTGCAAAGCTTTCTTGACCAGACGATGCAACCAGATGAATTGATTATTACAGATGACTGTTCAACAGATCAAACCGAATTTATTGTAAGCGATTTTGCTAAAAAGGCTCCGTTCTCTGTTGAATTTCATCGTAATAAAAAAAATCTGGGTTATTGTGGTAATTTTAACGCTGCGCTAGCGAAAACAACAGGGGATTTGGTTTTCCTTAGTGATCAAGATGATGTTTGGTTCCCTAACAAAATTGCATACATATTCGAAATCGCCAAGCGTAATCCCCACGCATTAGCGCTAATGAACGATGCCAAACTTACCGACGGAAAGCTAAATGAAGTTGGTTTAACCAAGATAGGACAAATACGCTCTGCAGGTTTTAGCATGAATAGGTTTGTGATGGGCAGCTGTTGTGCCGTGCGGAGAGATTTGTTAGAACTTTGTATGCCAATCCCTTCAGGATTTAAAGGGCATGACAACTGGCTGATTCAGTTTGCCGATGGCTTAAATGCTAAAGTGATAGATACGACGCCTTTGCAGTATTATCGTCGCCATGAAACGAATGAGTCACAGTTTATTGCTAACCGTACGACTAAAGTGACGCGTAATCAGGTTAGAATCGAAACATGGAAAAGACTATTTCGGCAAGATACAATCGTAGCTCGAAGTCAGCAGTTAGAGCAGTTAGAAATTTTTATCGCCGGGCTCAGTAGGGCAATAGAATTAGCCCCTGATGAGCACAAGACATCTTTAACTAAACTTAAATCAAATTACTCTAATAATGTAAAAGTATCGGCGGCGAGACTAGCTATAGCGAAGAAATCATTTTTCGCGAGGCTAGTAGCCATAATTAAGCTATTAGTTGATGGAGGATATAAAAATGCCAACGGAATTAAATCAGCTTGCCGAGATATCGTTGGTTAAGCTTAGTTGTTTTTAACAACACCTACAGCGAAAGAGCTTCATGATGCCACGCGCTCGCACTGTTTAATTGAATCAATGCATTGGAAACTTGATGTTGGATTACAAGAAGATGCTTGCCGAATAAGAGTCGATGACCGAGCGGAAGCTTTTGTACGAATAAGGCAAATGGTTTTGAATTTATTAAAGCAAGAAAAGAGTTTTAAAGCCGGCATTCAACGAAAGCGAATGATGTGCGCGATGGACTAAGAGTACCTAGCGACCGTGCTGGGAAGCCTTTCGTGACGCGAATTTTTATGTGTTTTCCGCAAATTAATGCATTTTCCGTAAATAAAGAGAAGTTATGTCAGAAAGATTAGAATATTCAATAATAATACCATATTTCAATGATGACCTATCCGAAGTTTTGGATGCGATAGATGAGTCATATAAATCATGCTTCACATCGGCTAATGTATCTCTCAATGTAGTTTGTGTAAATAATGCAGGTAAGGAATTTGTACCAATAAAAAAATATTCGTTTGAGCTTAGTATGATTAACGAAACCGAAAATATTAATAGCCCTTATTCGGCTCGAAATCGAGGGCTAGAATCATCTGATTCTGACTGGTATATATTCCTTGATGCGACATGTTTTCCAGCTTCTGAATGGTTACGATCAATTAATGAGTTTAAAAATAATAATATTTATGCTGCTAACATAGAATTTTATCATAAAGGAAAACGTACGATAGGGGATATTTATGACTCAATTGTAAACATTAATAACCAAAAAAAAATTGAGCATTCAGGTGTGGCTACAACAGCCTGTCTAGCAGTAAGTAAAGAGACAGTAAATAACGTTGGTCTTTTTAAAGAAGGCGTTAGAAGTGGTGGCGATATTTTATGGACGTCTAGAGCAACTTCTCTGGGTTTTAATATTGTTTTTCTATCAGACTGGAAAGTAAGGAAAGCCTCACGTGATACTAAAAACCTTCTTAAAAAACAATTTCGGGTTGCAGCTGGCTGGTTTAATATTTGGAAAGTTAATGGAGTTTTGATGTCTAACTTAACAAAACGATTGTTATTATTTTTTCTCCCTCCAAATCCATTTTTTTTGTTACGCCAATCTAAAATGAGAAACATAAAGCTTTCAGCTTATGATAAATATAGGGTGTTTGTTTTTGGTTGGTTGTTAAGAATTGTCAGTATGGTAGGTATTGTTTATGGGATTTTTAAGAAATAAAATGCTAGAAATGCATTATAATGCATTGCGAGTATGTAATGGTTAGGATGTTAGTCAAAGAGAGTGAAGAAAGATTTTTCCTGAGTGCGCAATGGCTCCTATTCCCATCCTAAAACACCAATTAGAATACCTCACAAGACTCTTTAGATTTACTTTCTTGTGAAGATAAGTATATAGTGTATATTACAATGTCTCGGCGTTCAAACTACCTTACATATAAGACGTTTTCTTCTTTAGGCTTTCGAGGCATAAACAATCAGGACTACGAAGAGTACATTCGTAGAAATATTGATAGTTACTGGGATTCAAACTTGAATTGTTTTAATAACAATAAAGTCGATAAAACGACCTTTATGGCTCGAGCTTATGAGCTATCATATTCACTATGAGAACGTTAAATGCTAACTATTATTATACCAGCTTATAACTCAAACGAAAATTTGAAAAACCTTATCCCCATCTTTTCAAATAAAGACTTATATGAAGTAATTATCATCGATGATTCCGGGAAAGAGAACGTTAATGATGCGGTTGATAGTAATCAAAGTAATTTATTAGTTAAACGCTTTGAGTCTAATCGTGGTGCTGGAGCGGCTAGAAATATAGGTCTAGACTTGGCTTCAAGGGATTATGTGACGTTTGTTGATGCAGATGATGAAGTTGATGAAAAAATCTTACGTACATTTCTACATGAAATAGAAAGTATGAGTTCATCGTATGATATTTACTTCTTCTCACCACAAAGCCACAAGGTAGATGGTAGTGAGGGTTCAAGAAGTGTTCGTTATTCAAGACTAGTAAAATCGTACATCAGCGATGGATGTGATGCGATTAGATATAAATTTCATGTGCCTTGGTCAAAAATCTACCGGAGAAAGTTTATAAAGCAAAACTGCCTCTCATTTGATGAGGTCTCAGCATCAAATGATGTTATGTTCTCTCTTAAAACAGGAATTCATGCTAAAGATATTTTTGTAAGTGAGCGAACATTTTACTCTGTCAAGGAGCATAACTCAGGCTTGACCGTTGAAGATAGCATACCTAGGTTGCTAGACAGGTTGGGCGTTGTTATTAGATATAATGAAGAGTTGGGCAAGCATGGAGAAGGTAAGTATCGTATATCTATCATTCCTTTACTTATTCGGCTATACAAAAAACAACCCCGTTCTTGTTTTAAGTATCTAGCTGCGTTTAGATTTAAAATTATTAGAGATTGTATCCCTAGTTTTTTTATGATTAAAAACTATGGAAGGCGATTTTTGTAATGGCATTAACAATGTACTACTGCATCCGTAAGGTTGTTAAGGACTATAGATGGATGTAATAAAACATAAATCTCTATACCCTCTGTTTATTTTTTTATTTGTTCTTTTTCCGACCTTTCCTACATATACAAAATCTGGCGTATATTTAGGAACTTTTATTCCATTGATTATTAGCACTTGTTTTTTTATTTTTATTTGCCTTAAAAAAAAGTTATTACCTCGCTTTGCAACGAAATTAGCATTTTCTTATTTTATTTTTTTTATAGGGTTGACTTTCCTATCATTGATAGTTGATTCCGGTCGTATTGTAATGCGTGACTTTATTGAGTTAATTAAGCCAGTATTGGGATTGTTAGCATTTACGAGCGGTTATGTATGGTTTGATTCATTGAGAGACTTTAAAATATACCTTGTAAAACCCTTTATTATACTATTGCTTATTGTAGCATCGATTGGTGTACTAGAAGCGACTGCTGGGCTTGACGTTATTACTCATGTTTTGTATACAGCACCGAGACCCGTATTAGAAGGGAAAGCGTTGAGTCCATTTGGTATTACATACTTTTTTGCTACATTTATGTTGCTAGGCTGTTTGTTATTTCTTTTTCTGGCATTGTCTGTATCAAAATGGTATTCCCTTGCATTTTTTACCACTATTTTGGCGCTCCTTTTGTCACAGAGTCGAACATTGATTTTGTCTCTGGCAGTAGCGGTTTTTTTTGTTTCCTTTGTTTATATTTTTTATGTAGGTTTTCCTTACAGAAGGAGAGTTTTTTTTTCAGGTCTGACGATTATTTTATCGTCTATGATTGTTGTTTTGATGTTTCCTAGTCTAATAGAAGACCAGCTTTCTTATGCCTACATTGGAATTAAACACCTATTAAGTAATGGTATTGACTTGGGATCTGAACAAGGATCGGCAAATATTAGAGTGAGCCAGTTTATTTGGGTCGTTAATAATTCAAGCACAGCGAATATCATTGGTAGTGGTATAGGTAAAGGTTATGTGCCCTTACTAGAGTCTTTTTATGCGCTTTATGTTTATAGATATGGAGCGATAGGTGTGATGCTATATGTTTTTCTTGGGATATTTTTTTTAATAATGACACTCAGAGTAGCTAAGGCGGCACTTTCTTTATACGACTGGCACATGTTTAGTTTGTCAATGGCAATGAATGTTTTTTTGATTGTATTACCTATAACTTCACTTTCATCTGTCATCACTGATCAAATTATATTTATCCCCTTTTATTATGGCTTTTTAGGTTTCTTTGTGAAATATTATTACATTTCGAAAACTTACCGTTGTGCAAACTATTTAAGTTTTAGGTAGTGTTTTTTGTATTGGTGAAAGGCTTTTCTCTGATGAAGGTTTCAATTATAACCCCCTCTTACAACTCTATCCATTATATTTCTGACACAATTGACTCTATACGTTATCAAACGTTAACTGATTGGGAAATGATAATTGTTGATGATTGCTCTAGTGATAATTCGGTTTCAGTCATTAAATCCTATACAGAAAAAGATTCACGAATTAAGCTAATACAGTTAAAAGAAAACTCAGGCGCAGCGGTAGCGCGTAATGCCGGTATTGAGGCTGCTCAAGGGCGTTATATTGCGTTTTTGGATAGCGACGATTTGTGGTTGCCGGATAAATTAGAAAAACAGTTGGTTTTTATGCAGCAGGACGATATCGCATTTTCATTTTCTGCCTATCATAAAATTGATGAGGAAGGTGTTGATATCGGTACGGTCTCTGTACCAGAGAATGTTAGCTATCATGAGTTACTCAAATGTTGTGTCATTGGCTGCTTAACCGCTATGTATGATACGAAGAAAATAGGTAAAGTCTATATGCCTCTCATTAGAAAAAGGCAAGATTTCGGCTTATGGCTTCGCATTCTAAAAAAATGCGGCATCGCTTATGGTATCGCTCAACCTTTAGCAAAATACCGGGTAAGAAAGGACTCGATTTCATCAAATAAATTAAAAGCGGCACTTTATAATTGGAAGTTGTATCGTGAAGTGGAAAATCTTAATCTATTTCAAGCACTTTATTATTTTTCCCATTATGCAATAAATGGCGTATTACGTATTATAAGATAAATATATAATAAGCTGAGTAGATTTAACTGTTATAGCGTCACGTAGGTTAGTACTTGATAGCGCAACCCGAGGAAATGTAATGAAATACCTTGTCACCGGCGTGGCCGGCTTTATAGGTAGTGCGGTAGCACAAAAGCTGCTAACGCAGGGGCATCAGGTAGTCGGGATAGATAACCTCAACGATTATTATGATGTATCACTTAAGCAGGCAAGGTTGAATAGTATCCCTCAAGCCAGTTTTAGATTTTTGTCGCTTGATATTGCCGATCGCACCGCGGTTGCAGAGCTGTTTGAGCAAGAAAAGTTTGACCGCGTTATCCATCTCGCGGCGCAAGCGGGAGTGCGCTATTCGTTGGAAAATCCGCATGCCTACGCGGATTCAAATCTTGTTGGGCACTTGAATATTCTAGAGGGGTGTCGGAGCGTTAAGGTTGATCACTTAGTGTATGCCTCATCGAGCTCAGTGTACGGGCTAAACAGCAAAGTACCGTTTAGTAGCTGTGATTCAGTGGATCATCCGGTTTCGCTCTACGCAGCCACCAAAAAGTCGAACGAGCTGATGGCACACAGCTATTCGCATCTCTACGATATTCCTACCACTGGTTTGCGTTTTTTTACGGTTTATGGCCCGTGGGGACGGCCTGATATGGCACCGTTTATCTTCACTAAAAAGATTCTCGATGGCGATACCATCGACATTAATAATCACGGTGATATGTGGCGTGACTTCACCTATATCGATGACATCGTCGAAGGCGTAGTGCGTGTTGCTGATGTGATACCTCAGCGTGATAGTACATGGACAGTCGAGCAAGGCCACCCAAACAGTAGTTCAGCGCCTTATGCACTTTATAACATTGGTCATGGTAGTCCGATTAACTTAATGGACTTCATCCAGGCCATTGAATCTGAGTTGGGGATAGAAGCAAAGAAAAACTTTCGTGGTATGCAGCCGGGTGATGTGTATCAAACTTATGCTGATACCCAAGATTTGTTCGCCGCCACGGCTTATCAGCCGAAAGTGAGTGTGAAAGAAGGCGTCGCGCAGTTTGTAGCGTGGTATAAAGACTTCTACCAAATATAAAAGCTTGAATACGGATAAGAGCAGCCCCGTGCTCGCATCGGCGCTCTGTAAGCGGTTAATAAACCGGTGAGTGGCTACTCATCACTGAGATCCACACACCATGGCATTAGATCTGACATATCGTCCGATGGCGAGCGCTTGGGTAATTCATCGAACAGGTGTCGGAAGTAATAGTAGGGATTGATGTCATTGGCACGACATGTCATCACCAAGCTATACAGATTGGCACTCGCTTTTGCTCCACCGACAGATGTCGAGAACATCCAGTTCTTTCGACCCGTGGCGAACGGGCGGATGTCTCGCTCTGTCACATTGTTGTCGATGCTAATGCGGCCCAGGGAAAACGCATGAAGATCCGCGCCACGCCTGGGCTAGCAACTTAATGACTAAATTGTCACTTGGGGATGAAAACCGTGCGTTGTACCATCTTTATTAATTAAAACTAGTGAAAATAAAGGATCAATTTGTTGATCATTTTCAGTGCGATTTAATGGTCTCCTAACGTTTAGGAGATTAAAAATGACAGAAGAAAAAAGTCCATTTATGCATTTCGTTTCCATCAAAGATATTCGCCAAGAAGGAAAAGTTGAACATACGTTATCAGATATTATTTTGATAACGATCTGTGCGGTTCTTTCTGGTCATGATACCTGGAAAGGCATTAGTGATTATGGCCGTAAGCAGCGCGATTTCTTATTACGTTTTGGCTTTTCAGGTAAAACGTCACCGTCGGCAGATACGATCGCAAGAGTGATGGGAACCATCAGTCCAAAGGCATTACAAAAAGCCTTTATAGAATGGATGAAATCGTGTCATGAATTAACGGATGGCGAAGTGGTTGCCATTGATGGAAAAACACTGAAAGGATCGTATAACAGAGCAACAGACCAAGCTGCTATTCATATGGTTAATGCGTTCGCAACCGCAAATGGTGTATGCCTCGGACAGTCAAAAGTAGACAGTAAGACGAACGAGATCACTGCCATCCCTAAACTACTAGAATTGCTAGATATTTCAGGTTGTTTGATTACCATTGATGCCATGGGTTGTCAGCGAAAAATTGCACAGAAAATCATCGATAAAAATGCTGATTATTTGCTTGCTGTTAAAGGAAATCAAGGCAGGTTAGATGAAGCGTTTGATAATTATTACCGCCCCTCAATGCTTCAACATTTTGATGGCGATAGCTATTCATCACAAGAGAAATCGCATGGGCGTTTGGAAACACGATGTGCACTGATTAATACCGATTTAAGTGTATTAGGTGATTTGGCTTATGATTGGCCAGAATTAAAAACGATGGGCATCATGGTGAGTGTTCGACAAGAAGGAAAGCACGCCGAAGAATCAGATATCTCCGTGCGCTATTATATAAGCTCAAAAGCGCTGACAGCGAAAGAGCTTCATGATGCCACTCGCTCGCATTGGTTAATTGAATCAATGCACTGGCAACTGGATGTTGGGTTAAAAGAAGATACCTGCCGAATTAGGGTGGATGACCGAGCGGAAGTCTTTGCACGAATAAGGCAAATGGTTCTGAATTTATTAAAGCAAGAGAAGAGTTTTAAAGCCGGGATTCAACGCAAGCGAATGATGTGCGCGATGGACCAAGAGTACCTGGCGACCGTGCTGGGAAGCCTTTCGTGACGCGGATGTTCATGCGTTTTCCGTGATCGGTATTCGGGATCTTGAATACGGAGCGCTTCGCTTACAGAATACGGAGAAGAGCAAGGCCAGGCACGATACGCTTTTTCCGTATTCAGTATTCCGTTATCTTTTCCTAGGACCTAGGACCTAGGACCTAGGACCCTAGGGTCTTTCTAGCCTCTAGCCTCTAGCCTCTAGCTTCTAACCTCTCCAACCTTTTCACCAAATTCATTTTTTCCCAACTTTGCGCGGATAAAAGAGGTTACTCGCCAGATGTGTCGGAGCATCATGCAATAAAGGACGAAACAGACTAAAAAACCGATGAACATGATGGTTTCATGAATATTGAATAACTCACCAATCATGCCGATGCTGGCTAATGCTGTTGCGAGCAAGCAAATAGCGCCCAGTGTTTGGCGCGGAGATAAACCCATGCGTTGAAAAATGTGGTGTAAATGCTCTCGGTCCGGCTTAAAAGGCGAGTCGCCGCGCTTAACGCGCCGGAACATAATCGCGGTCATATCCATCAAGGGCAGGGCAATAAGCCATAGTCCGGTTACAGGGCGTATCGCGGCATTAGTTGGGTGTTGGCTGGCAAGCAGTAAAAACCAAATGACGGTAAAGCCAATCAGCATGCTGCCGGCATCGCCCATAAAAACTTTTCGCTCACGACCTAATACCCCCAGATTAAATAGCAGATACGGCGCCATAATCACGGTGAGGACAAGACATAAATAGGCCATTGATTGATGACCGTTCAAGAACAGCAGTAACCCCAAGCTAACAAAAGTCACAGTGGCGAGTCCGCCTAGTAGCCCATCAATACCATCTACCATGTTAAATGCATTGATAGCGCCAATTACCGCAAGCACTGTGAGTCCATAACCCAAGGTCTCGAGTTGAATACGTCCAGTGGCAAAAATATTACCTAAACGGCTAAGTTCGATATCCCCCATCACCATCATGACCACTGCGAGAGCAGCTTGCACGCCGATCCGCAGTTTAAAGTCGATATCAAATTTATCATCTAATACCCCGATTGTGACAAGGACCAACATACAGGTGGCATATAAGCCACTATGGGGGATGACGTCAGGGTTATTAAATATAAAGTAGACCAGCGACAAACACACAGCCAACCCACCCACGAGTGGAACAGCGCCAGCATGGTGTTTACGCATATCCGGTTTATCCACAAGATCAATACGCCTAGCAAGTTTTCTGAGCACAAACAATGAGCTGGTCGAGAAAAATAGAAGCAAAGCCAAGTCGACGAATGAGTTAATCACAATCTCTTCCTTGTTTTAAGCTGACAGGAATTTTTGTTCTATACAGCACTCAAACTCTAGTCGGTAGTTGCCGGACGCGCAAACCAGGGGGCGCGATCATCCGTTAACTCATAAAGCGAATATTTGCGGTTAAGTTTTTGTCCGCCATCACGCTGAAGTGGCTGCCATGATAGCCTGCCACGTGACGTGGTTGGTTTCACTGAGAGCAAATCAAACGGAATAGAGACATAAAAGCCTTTGGTAAAGCTGCCTTCGCCGTATTCATCAGCGGATAAATCGGTTTTGCTGGCATAGGCACCCACGGTGATCCCACTATCAAATTGCTTAGCCACATCCACGGTGACCCCCACATCTTCGGTGAGATAGCGACCGGCGCTGATTTTCGCCAGGGTTCCGTGAAATAAGCCAAGCGGGTTTTGCCAGTAAAGGGTCGCGTGGCCCGTGGTCGAACCGGTTTGCACACGGAAGGCACGATTACCATTTTCTGCGGGTTGGTACTCGTTTTTAAATAGTCCAAACGCTGAACCCGGTTCGCGTTGTTTCACGTAATTGGCATCAAGTCCTACCGCAAATTGGCTATCCATTGGGCGATAAAGTACTTCGCCGCCCGCACCGGCAAACATGGTCTCTAAGTAGCCGCCGTAGGTTTGGATATACCAGTTGTTGCCCCAGTGATCGAGATAGGTTAGTTGCATATTTGTTACTCTAACCGTGTCTTCGAGATATTGGCGGTTAAGCGTGCGCACCCGCTTAAGGTCGGTGCCATCGGGCGGGACTGTGTATTTAAATTTGTCATAAGTGTCGGCAATATTGACATACACGCTGGACGAGGCCATAAAATGATCGCCCAACCGGGCGGCGGCGTTGCCAGCCACGCCCAGTGAATACATGTAAAAATTTTCTGACCCCCCAAACGATTGTACAAATACAGGCGCGAGGCCGGCTTCAAACCTTTTGCGGTCCATGGCTTTCAGGGAGCCCCGTGTGGGTTGAGGTTGCCTGCGGGTGCGTGCATCGTCAGGGTTTGCGCCCACATAGCTGTTCGTGGCGACGGTGGCATAGGTGTTGGCATCAATCACGGTTTCAGTGATGGGTTGGCGCTCAGCCTGGTCAATAATCCGGTATTGTTTGGCGTCAATACCTGTATTGGCAATCAGAGTGGCCGCGCGCGTTTGTGCATGATCTTGGTTGCGGTACTTTCTTTGCTCGCCAATGACAGTGACTGTGTCACCATCAAAGTGTACTTCGTTATCTTTATACCCGGCAACACTGGCGAGCGAGGCGCTCAGGGTTTGCCACTGCTCTTCACTTAAGTCGTCGCGCTTGGCTGCCGGATTATAACTTGGCGCTTTATCGTCTAACCAGAAGGAACTGACTTGGTTAAAATTGGTGTTCAGGCTTATACCTGCTGTAATGGCTGCACCACGTTCATAAGCTAAGCGTGCTGCCCCCCAATCCCCTAATCGATACACGGCACCTATATTCCAAGGGCTGTTCACTTCCATAGGGATGCCTGTTTCTGTACTAACAAAGTCGCCTTGATAGTCGTTTCCGTCATATTCAAGTTTTAGACTCAGCGGCGCGTAAGGAGTTTGATACTCCAGGCCACCGAATAAAGCGGTACAACCGGTAAACATACGATCAATGTCAACATTGCCACCTCTACCGGAAAAACTTGTGTCGCGTCCGCAATCGAATGATTGATTTTTATCCCCTTTGAGGTTGGCGCGGTTCCCCATATAGCCCCAGCCAATGCCAAGCGAAAAATCAAACGGCCCAGCGCGTTTTGAACCGACAATATACTCACCATCAAACAATCCGGTACCGCCAATGTCACGCACACCGACAGCCAGTTCGGGGAGCCAGAAACTTTCTTTCCACAGGCGTAGTTTGGCATCCAAACTTTTGTCGGTATATTTAGTATCGCCGCTAAAGCCGGGATCATCGCTATAAAGCAGATCATGAACTTGGGTATAGCGAACCGTCGTTTCTAACCAAGGAAACAACTGTAGCGACGTATTGAAATGGATATAATCTTCGTTATACGTGCTGCCTAAAGTAAACTCACCTTCTGGTGCGGTGCGTGCGGTAGGCATTTGCATCAAGCCCACACCGCCAAAGTCGGTTTGTGAATGCACTAGTTCTGGGTGATCGAAGTTGTCGGCTGATACTGCACTGCTCACTGCCAATGCGACGGTGCAGAACCAAAAGCGATGAGAGGGAGAAGAAAAAAACCGCATTATTCAATAAACCTATTTTGCAGATAAGTCAGCACGTGTTGGTTAGGATCGATGATTTGATCTTTTGTGGGTTTATAATTTAGAGGACGGTAGATCACTGAGCCCGGCAAGATATCGCGATGCTGCCCATTCCAATAGGCGATAGGGTATTGCGCTCTCTCGCCCGACGGACTCACCACCCACACCGTGGAGTCGTGCCATGAACCCGGCTCTGCTTGCTGTAGATAGCTTTTTGCCGAGAGCCTTTCATGCCAAGGGTAAGAGCCCGGTTGACTGACATTACCGAGTACCATAACGTGCTGTGGACGCTTAGGCAGTTGTAAGTGCCAATTACCATTTAATTTCGGGTTTTTATTTGGGGTGATACGTGTGATGTCTGGGTCTACTGGGACGGATACACGCTCGCCAACAGCCATTTTGTTGAGCGAATGGTAGAGGGCTTGCCATCGCTGACGTTGTTCACCGGTATTACCGCTTATTTGCTCACGGATGGGCTGTAAATCTCGAATCCCTTTTGCTCTCTTCGTTTCCAAGCGGTACAGGCCAGCTGCAGGCCAATAGATATCGTCTAATGACCGCTGCTGCGTTTGAGTGATGGTCAATACCGCGTCAGATAGGCGAGGTGGCTGAGGAAAAGAAAGGGCAATATCAGCGTTTGCTGTGAGAGTATTCGCAAGGCCTGGTGTGGTCACCATGACGGTTACAGCCCAAAGACTGCGCCATAATAAATGTCGGTTAATCATGCGAGCCTCCCTGGAAGGACTTTAGGTGAGTAAGCGTCACTGCAGGTAAATCAGGGGCAAGATGTTGGTAAGACTTAATCACTTTGCCTGTTTCTACCGTCACCCAGTAATGGTTGGTAAACTGGGTATCAAGCGTGGGAAAAGTGACGAATTCATGGTACTTAATTGTTTCTACCTGCGTGCCGTTAATCGAGATAGCTTGCATTTTACCACGCTTAAAAATAGATTCAGCGCGATAACCACTATGGTTACCTGGTTGCCAATCAATGGTACGTGACCACCTGTGTGGCATCTTAATAGTGGATAGCCCAACACTTAATGGGTCAGGTGTATCCACTTGGGTGGCCGTTAGATTACCCTCTGCAAAGTTGACGGTTTTAACAATTCGACTGTTGCGGGTGACGATCATTTCATTCTCGCCTGACAACCACTTTAAATTTGGACTTGGATGTTGGCTTGGCTCCACAAATGCAAGCACCATAAAGCCTTGTGGGCCGCTATCGAGTTGTGCATAAAGACTGGCATAAGGGAGTGCGTTAATTTCCTCCCAGCTCTTCTTTGCATCTGGGAAACCATGATAGGCGAATTTAAACGAGTCATTCAGATCTTTTACTCGCTGCGTGCATCCGACAGACACAAGCGCGATACATATTGTCAAAATCGCTTGATTGGTTTTAATCATAGGTGGTCGAGGGCGGGCGTTCCTGTAATAGAAAAATAGCCACAAGCGGACTTGTGGCCATTGCGTGATACGCAGACTTACTGCTCGGCGCTTACTGAAGTCGAGTTCGACGCTCCACTGTCGCTGCTGTCAGCAGCAGCAACCGCTGCACCAACGGCTGCCGCCGCGGCAACACCAGCAGCAACGGTACCAGCAGCGATACCACCTGTCGCAGCCGCACCGGCAGCACCTGCACCGGCAGCACCTGCACCTGCGCTAGCACCCGCCCCAGCACTTGCTCCAGCACCGGCACCAGCACTACTACCACTCGCAGCGCCAGGCGCGGCTTCTGTCGCGGCCATTGTGCTCGCTGCGAACAGCATAGCAATCAAGCCTGTTGCAATTTTTTTCATTCGTCTCTCCATGATTTTTGCATCAATACAAAAACGTCTGCAAACGCAGACACCATTAAACTCTAATAGCTATGCGGTGAGAAGTAAAATAAATACCGCGCGCATCACAGATATTTCATCTTAAATGTGCGGGAAAGCGTAAAAAGGTCCTAGGTCCTAGGGGAAAGAGCAGCGATGTGCTTGCATTGGTGGTCTTGCTCTTTCTGTACTCTGTATTCAGTCATCGGTATTCGGGTGTTTGAATACGGAGCGCTGCGCTTACAGAATACGGGGAAGAGCAGAAAGCAGGTCCTAGGATCCTAGGTCCTAGGAACTTTATCGAGAGAGTTAGGCACGATACGCTTTTCCGTATTCCGTATCCTAGGACCCTAGGATCTTTCTAGTCTCTAATCCCCATACCCATCCGGGTTATTCGACTGCCAGCGCCAGGTGTCTTCGACCATAGTTTGCAGATCGCGAGTGGCGGTCCAGCCTAATATTGTTTTGGCATAAGTGGGATCAGCGTAGCACTCAGCAATGTCGCCGGCGCGGCGAGGTTTGATTTCGTAGGGAATTGAGCGCTTAGCCGCGGCTTCAAACGCATGCACCATTTCTAATACACTGTTGCCTTGGCCGGTACCGAGGTTAAAGATATGAGTGCCAGGTTGAGAGGCCATCTTATCTAGCGCGGCTAAATGTCCATCGGCCAGATCCACTACGTGAATATAATCACGCACGCCGGTGCCGTCGGGGGTAGAATAATCATTGCCAAACACGCCCAGCTTCTCGCGTCGGCCCACTGCCACTTGTGCCACAAAAGGCAGCAAGTTATTTGGTGTGCCTTGCGGATCTTCGCCTAGTAATCCCGACTCATGCGCACCAACCGGATTAAAGTAACGCAGCAGAGTAATGCTCCAATCCGGATTGGCATGTTGAAAGTCCTGTAAGCACTCTTCCACTATTAACTTGCTGCGTCCGTAAGGGTTAGTGGCGGCGGTGGGGAAGTCTTCTTTAATTGGCACCGACGTAGGATCGCCATAAACCGTGGCGGATGAGCTAAAAATCAGTGATGTGACATTAGCCGCGTGCATCTCACGCACCAAGTTTAAGGTCCCGGAGACATTGTTATCGTAATATTTCAGTGGCTTTTCAACCGACTCGCCGACCGCTTTGAGTCCGGCAAAGTGGATCACGCTATCAATGCTGTATTCAGTAAACACATGTTTTAAGAACGCACTGTCGCGAATATCACCTTGCATAAAAGCCGGTCGCGCGCCAGTGACTTGCTCAATGCGATCGAGCACCATTTCTTTACTATTGCACAGGTTATCGATAACGATAGGCGTATGGCCTTGTTCAATCAGTTGAATGCAAGTGTGGCTGCCAATATACCCCGTGCCACCGGTGACGAGTACCTTCATGATGTGCTGCCTAATTTGTTATCAAAATTGGTAAATAAGGACGACAGAATACGGAATGCTGGGGGAGATGGGAAGAGCCGGGAAAGAACACGCGGGTGCTCGTATTGGGGCTCGTGCTTTTTCTGTACTCTGTATTCAGTCATCGGTATTCGTGAATGGGAATACGGAGCGCTTAGCTTACGGAGTACGGGAAAGAGCGGAAAGCTGTTCCTAGGACCTAGGATCCTAGGTCCTAGGAACTTTGTCTGCAGTACGATAGACTTCGGTAATCCGTCCCCCTTCATCTGTTTTCAAACTTCTGGGATTTTGTCCTGCTCCTTGCTCTAACCTAATACTTTGTAAGATAATTCCGAAACAATTTGGGTGGTGCGGTTTGCTAGCACGACTGCAAAAACAAAGGACAATCATGAAGATTTTGGTAACGGGGGGCGCCGGGTTTATTGGCTCGGCGGTAATTCGGCATATTATCGACCACACGACAAACTCGGTCGTCAATGTTGATAAGCTAACCTACGCCGGCAATTTGGAATCCCTCACCGGATGGGAAGATAACCCGAGATATGCGTTTGAGCAGGTTGATATTTGCGATCGTGAGGCGCTTGAACGAGTATTTACAACCCATCAGCCGGACGCGGTAATGCATTTAGCGGCTGAGTCACATGTTGATCGTTCCATTGATGGGCCGGCAGCATTTGTGGAGACCAATATTATCGGTACCTATACCTTGCTCGAGGTGTGCCGCCAATATTGGAATGGGCTGGATGATAAACGTCAAGCGGCATTTCGCTTTCATCATATCTCCACCGATGAAGTGTATGGCGATTTGCACGGCACCGATGAGCTGTTCACTGAGACGACTCCTTATGCGCCATCAAGTCCTTATTCAGCGTCGAAAGCATCGAGTGACCATTTAGTACGTGCTTGGCAACGTACTTACGGCTTGCCAACAATAGTGACGAACTGCTCCAACAATTATGGCCCGTATCATTTTCCAGAAAAACTGATCCCGCTTATGATTCTTAATGCCTTGGAGGGTAAATCGTTACCTGTTTATGGTAATGGCTTACAGGTGCGTGATTGGCTGTTTGTTGATGATCATGCTCGTGCGCTGTATCAAGTGGTGACGAAAGGCGCAGTAGGCGAAACCTATAATATCGGCGGCCACAATGAGAAGCAGAACATCGAGGTCGTGAAAACGATTTGTGCCATTATGGATGAGCTTGTTCCCATGCATAAACGGGGCTATCTGGAAGGGACACAACATGCATCGCTGATTACATATGTTCAAGATCGCCCTGGCCACGATGTTCGCTATGCGATTGATGCTGGCAAAATTGAACGCGAGCTTGGTTGGACGCCACAAGAAACCTTTGAATCCGGGATCCGCAAAACGGTGGAATGGTATCTGACCAACCGTGAATGGTGGCAGAGAGTCCTTGATGGCTCTTACACACGCGAGCGGCTAGGCGCGAACTAGCTTCCACACTTTTTCAAATCTTTGCTTTTTGCTCGCGGGCGTTTGGGTCTGGGAGCTTGGATCTAGGACTGTTTTTTATGAAAGGAATTATCCTTGCTGGCGGGTCAGGATCGCGTTTGTATCCACTCACGCGCGGCGTCTCCAAACAGCTGTTGCCGATTTATGACAAGCCGATGGTGTTTTATCCGCTGTCAACCTTGATGTTGGCAGGCATTCGCGACATTTTGATCATTACTACGCCTGAAGATAACGCCGCGTTTAAGCGTCTTTTGGGGGATGGGTCTGATTTTGGTATCCATCTGGAGTATGCCGTTCAGCCAAGCCCGGACGGATTGGCTCAGGCGTTTATCATTGGTGAAGACTTCATCGGTGATGATAATGTCTGCTTAGTGCTGGGCGATAACATTTTTTACGGTCAGTCTTTTTCAAATACACTTAAACGTGCTGCAGCGCGAGAATCTGGCGCTACCGTTTTTGGTTATCAAGTCAAAGATCCTGAGCGTTTTGGTGTGGTTGAGTTTGACGAGACAATGAAGGCCATATCGATTGAAGAAAAACCGTCAGCGCCAAAATCCCAGTACGCGGTCACAGGGTTGTATTTTTATGATAACCGTGTGGTTGAGATGGCAAAGCGAGTCAAACCGTCAGCCCGTGGTGAGCTTGAGATTACAGCGATTAATGAAATGTACTTACATGATGACGCGCTTAATGTCGAGCTATTGGGCCGTGGTTTTGCTTGGCTGGACACCGGTACCCATGAAAGTTTGCACGAGGCATCGTCTTTTGTGCAAACCATTGAAAATGTGCAAGGGCTAAAAGTCGCCTGTTTAGAAGAGATTGCGTGGCGACAGGGCTGGCTAAGTGACGAGCAATTACTGGCGTTGGCCGAGCCGATGATGAAAAACGATTACGGCCAATATTTAGCAAAATTGGTCAGTGAGTCAACAGCAAAAGGGCAGTCTGATGCGCGTTCTAATAACCGGTAGTCAAGGGCAAGTCGGTCACTGTCTGGTCGAGCAATTGATGGATAATGAGCAAGTCACTATGTTGGCTTGCGACAGGCATCAATTAGATATTACCGATCGCTCCGCGGTGATGAGTCAGGTCAGTGAATTTAAGCCGACGGTGATTATTAATGCTGCGGCGTACACAGCAGTGGATAAAGCAGAGAGCGATCGTGACCGTGCCTATGCCGTTAACCAAAAAGGCGCACAACACCTAGCAGAAGCGGCTGAACAGCAAGGCGCGGCGCTGTTACATATTTCAACCGATTATGTCTTTGCGGGCGATAAAAAAGACGCCTATCACGAACAAGACTGCCCCGAGCCACAAAGTGTTTATGGAGCGAGTAAACTGGCTGGTGAGCAGGCGATACAAACCGCGTGTTCAAAGCACATTATTATCCGCACGGCATGGGTGTTTGGTGAGCATGGCGGTAACTTTGTTAAAACCATGCTTCGCCTAGCGTCTCAGCGAGATAGCTTAAGCATTGTTGATGATCAGGTAGGCGGCCCTACGTATGCGGGCGATATCGCCCAGGCGTTGATCCATATCGCCCAGTGTATTGATGCAGGAAATGACGTGGCCTATGGCGTCTATCATTTTGCTGGTGAGCCGCATGTGAGTTGGTGTGAATTTGCGTCGACGATTTTTACCTGTGCTTACGAGCAAGGCATATTAGAAGCCGTACCCGCGGTGACACCTATTTCAACGGCTGAGTACCCAACGCCTGCCAAACGCCCCGCGAATTCGCGCTTAAATACCAGCAAAATCATGGCGCATTTTTCTATTCCAGCGAGTGATTGGCAACGCGCACTTAGCAACCTTATTTGTTACCAGGATTAACCGAATGCAAGTAATTGAAACGACCATCCCCGACATCAAAATTATCGAGCCGTCAGTCTTTGGCGATGAGCGGGGCTTCTTTATGGAAACCTGGCATCAGCAACGTTTTGATGAACAGGTTGCTGGCAAGCCCACAACGTTTGTGCAAGATAATCATTCTAAATCAGCGCAGGGGATTTTGCGCGGCTTGCATTATCAAACCCAAAATACACAGGGAAAGCTTGTTCGCGTAGTCAGTGGTGAGGTGTTTGACGTGGCGGTTGATCTGCGCCAAGGCTCTCCCACTTTCGGGCAGTGGGAAGGTATTTACTTATCCGCTGAAAACAAACGCCAACTGTGGATCCCAGAAGGCTTTGCACATGGGTTTTATGTAACGAGTGAAGAAGCCGAGTTTGTCTATAAGTGCACGGATTTTTACAACCCAACTGGTGAAGTGACCTTACAGTGGGATGACTCCGAGCTCGGTATTCAGTGGCCGTTGAAAGCCGATCCTCTCCTATCAGAGAAAGATAAAGTAGGGAAAAGCCTCGCCGAACTGCGTAACCTGGGCCTTCTCTTTTAGTTTTAGTCATCTGTATTCGTGAATGGGAATCCGCAGAAGAGCAGGGAGCAGGACCTAGGACCTAGGACCTAGGAACTTTATCGACAGAGCCAGGCACGATACGCTTTTCCGTAATCCGTATTAGAAATCTTGAATACGGAGCGCTGCGCTTACAGAATACGGAGAAGAGCAGAAAGCAGTTCCTAGAACCTAGGGCCTCGAACCTAGGACCTTTATCGACAGAGCCAGGCACGATACGCTTTTCCGTATTCCGTATTCCGTATTCCGTATTCCGTATTCCGTATTCCGTATTCCGTATTCCCCATTATCTTCCCTAGAACCTAGAACCCTAGGACCCTAGGCCCTAGGATCTCCCTCCCAAATAATCAACACACCATTCTGTAACCAATTTTTCTACTTATATCACAGTAATTTCGTATCTGTCTGTTTTTCCGTTGTCTTACTTTTTTGCATCGTTTAAGTATTTTTCATGCAAAACTCATGCTTTGTCCAAAAAAACAGCAATCGACTGAGTTATGACGACAAAATCCTTGAATCAATATTGATGATCTATTCAGTTTGCGTAGTATACCAGCCTGCAAAATTAAACATTAGCACCGATAAAGTAGACCACAACGATAAAGTTGCAAGATTGTTGTGTAAATGTTGTGCGTTTAACCTTGTGAATAAGCTGGTTTTTGTCTGCGCAGTGTGATCAAGCGCTAACATCAACGGGCGGTAGCGTGTCTATTTTACTTATTCCAAGTTGCATTATTATGCAATTTTAAGGGTTGTTGGGAAAAGCAGACTAACTTTTGACCTCAGTGCTTTAATCGCAACACGAATACAAATAATAAGGAATGTCAATACATTATAGGGTATTGATAAGAAAGGTTTTAGCTATGAATGTTCTGTTAAAACATATTTTACCTTGTGGGCTCTTTTTACTCGCGGGTTGCTCTTCTTACCCAGTGTCTGAGGCTAACCGCCACAGTGTTATTCCGGGTCAACCTAATCACGCTATTCAGTATATTCAAGACAAAGAGATCGACGTTGGCAGCCACACGAGTAGCGGAGAGACCTTGACGTTACCACTTGAAGCAGGCGAGCAAACAGTGGTTGTGCAACAGCGTTATTTCTCAGCCACGGGAACGACATGCTTTGCATTACTCAGCGTCTCTTCGTCGACCCAGTCAACGCAACCTCCTCAATACAACCTCTGTGAGTATCCAAAAGGATGGGGAGTCGTTCGAGCTTTTCGCAATTAGCGCCGTCGTTAAAATCGCAATGACGTTAAGGCCTGTTAGGCCATGGCTCCGCTCCCACTTTCAGAGATCTAACACGAATGAAAAGACTTATAATTACTCTTCTACTTACTTTATCAGTGAGTACAGTAGCGCAAAGCGCATCACGCAGTGAGTTAATGGCCGCTGCAAAGCAAGCACAAAGCACCTCTGTATCAACCAGTTCGGCTGACGACACGGTAAAAGCCAATTGGCAGTCATCCAACTATGGTCCGGTGCAAAACCAACAAACGACTCAAAAAGACGACGACATACAGCCCTTTGGGTACTCGCTCTTCCAAGGTGGATTTCGTGGTTTGCGGTCTGATGGGCTCAACCCTAACTACCGCATTTTGCCGGGCGACCAAGTTACCATTAAAACTTGGGGCGCGTTTGAAATGGAGCGCACCTTACCGGTGGATGCACAAGGCAATATTTTTATCCCCTCTATTGGCCCTGTAAATGTAAAAGGCACGCCAAATAGCCGCTTGAACGCCGTTGTGTCGGGAGCGATTCGCAAAACCTACTCCGATAAAGTACGGGTTTACACCAACCTACAAGGCGTACAGCCTATTTCGGTTTTTGTGGCGGGTTTTGTCGAAAACCCAGGGCGTTATGCAGGGGTACCTAGCGACTCAGCGCTAATGTTCCTTGATCAAGCGGGTGGCATTGATGATCAGCTTGGTAGCTATCGTGAAGTTTCACTATTACGCGATGGCAAGGTAATCAGCCAATTAGATCTGTACCAGTACATGCTAAAAGGGGAGTTGGCTCACCCACAATTGCAGCAAGGCGATACATTATTAGTTACAAAGCGAAAGCCGACTGTCGTCGTGAAAGGCGACATTGGCCGCACGTTCCGTTTTGAACTGAAAGGTGCAAAGACGCAGGGTGAAGAGATCCTGGCGCTAACACAATTGGATCCCGCTGTCACTCACGTACTACAGCGCGGCACGCGCAACAAAGAATGGATTGCGCACTATCTTTCTTTGCAAGATTTTACAACGGCAGAAATTGCAGACGGCGATGAACTCGTGTTTGTTGGCGATAGTAAAGACCAACAAATTGTCGTCAAACTGGAAGGCGCGTTTACGGGGCAGTCAAATTTTGTGTTGCCTAAAAACACGACACTCGCCGAACTCTTGACCAGTGTGCCTGTTGACCCTCAAGAGACCAACTACCAACAGATTTCACTGACGCGCGTCAGTGTTGCCGAGCGTCAGAAAAAAGCCCTTGATGAAAGTCTAAGACGTCTTGAAGCTACTTACTTAGGTGCATCGTCTTCAACCGCAGAGGAATCGGCAATCCGTGTGCGAGAGGCCGAACTAATTAGTCAGTTTGTGCAAAAAGCCTCGCAAGTCGAACCCGAAGGCACCATGGTGGTGACCAACCAAGGCAAATTGACCGATATTCGTTTACAAGACGGGGATGTGATTCACTTACCAGAGCGCAGCAGCACCGTGCTGATCACCGGTGAAGTGTTTGTACCTCAATCTATCGTTTTCACACCGGGTAAAACGGCGCTTGACTACATTGAAGCGTCAGGCGGCTTTAGTCAGCATGCTAACGACGACAACATTTTAATCGTGCGTCAAAATGGTGAGGTTATCTCAGCCAAAGACGCCCCCGTTAAAGCGGGCGATCAAATTCTGGTCTTACCAAAAGCAGGCACCAAAAACTTACAGTTGGCATCGACACTGACTCAAATCCTTTATCAAGTTGCAGTATCCGCCAAAGTGATCATGGACTTGTAATGAGCTATCAACCACGGCACCCATTAAAAGTCTGTAAACACGTTTGGCATGCCCTTTTTATGCGCGAAGCCATGGCACGCATGAGCGCCGATCGGTTTGGATGGAGCTGGATTCTTCTCGAGCCCATCCTGCACCTCATCATATTTATCGGCGTGAGACAGTTGATGGGGCGAGTGAAATATATTCAAGGTGCTGAATTTATCCCTTGGCTAATCATCGGCATTATCAGCTTTATGATTTTTCGCGATGCCATGATGCGCGCCATGGGGGCGATACGCGCCAACAGTTCGCTATTTGCCTATCGTCAAGTGCATCCGATTGACCCTGTGATCGTGCGTGCCTTTCTTGAATTCACTATTCGCAGCGTCGTTTTAACGCTAATTATTGTGTCGTTGATGTTTTTTGGCGGCTATCGTGGCCCTGATGAACCTCTGCTCGTGATAGCGATGTGGATATTAGCGTGGTGGCTAGGATTGAGTTTTGGCCTAGTGCTGTCTGTGGTGGCCACCATTACCGAAGAAATTGAAAAAATCGTAAAGTTGCTAATGTTTCCGCTATATATGCTGTCTGGCGCCATTTTTCCTCTCAAAGCTTTGCCATATTCACTACGTGATGTACTGATGTATAACCCGATTGTGCATGTATTGGAATTACTGCGCCACGCCTATTTTCATGGCTACTACATGCTCAGTGGCGTCAGCTTGCTCTACCCCGTGCAATGCGCACTAGTGGCGAGCCTGTTGGGACTAATGCTGCATGTGCGGTTTAAATCAAGATTAATGTCAGCATGATAGAAGTAAAAAATATGTCCAAGCGCTACCACGGGCCGTTTGGTAGTAACTGGGTATTAAAAGATGTGAACTTTACTATTCCCCAAGGCGTCAGCGTGGGTGTGGTAGGTAAAAACGGGGCGGGTAAATCCACCTTGTTGCGATTACTTTCCGGCATGGATATGCCCGACCATGGCACTATCGAACGAAAGTGCAGCGTCTCATGGCCGATTGGTTTGAGTGGCGGCTTTCAACGCAATATGACCGGGCGGCAGAATGTGAAGTTTGTCGCGCGTATTCACGGTGATGAAAGCAAAATTGCGCGCATTATTCAATTTGTTCAAGACTTTTCCGAAATTGGCGCTGCATTTGATAAGCCCATTCGCACCTATTCCAGCGGTATGAAAAGCCGCTTGTCTTTTGGCTTATCGCTTGCGTTTGAGTTTGATGTCTATTTGTCAGATGAAGCAACTGCGGTGGGTGATAAAAGCTTTCGTGACAAAGCCACCAAAGCTTTTAAAGACCGCATTGGGCAGGCCAGTATTATTATGGTATCGCATAGCGAAGGTATCTTAAGAGATCTTTGCCAAGCAGGACTATGGATACACAAGGGTAAAGCAATTTGGTATGACGACCTAGAAGATGCGATACACGATTATCATAAGAGTATTAAAAAATGAAAGTAGTTCTTCGTAAGCATTTACAGTGGTTTTTGTGCTTAGGCATTATTCTTGCTGCAGGTATTTATTACGGTGTTTTAGCCACTGATCGCTATGTTTCGCAAGCCAATGTGGTTTTAAAAAGTCCTGAAATCATTCCCACAGGACTGAGCGTGTCATCACTGCTTTCGGGCACATCTGGCGCAGGTGATTTGTTGTTGTTGAAAGAGCATCTAGAGTCGGTCGATATGACGACTAAGTTGCAAAAAGATCTTGATCTTCGTCATCACTACGCACAAGAAGACATCGACTTTATTGCCCGTTTATCTAACGCCGATGTGCCGCTAGAGCTTTTTCATCAATACTTGCGCAAACGTATAAAGATTGAGTTTGATGACTACACCAAAGTATTGCGTATTCGTGTCGAAGCGTACACCCCCGAGATGGCGCAGCAAATTGCCGAAACCTTATTGAATGAAGGTGAAAAGCATATGAATGCGATGGGGCGTCGCCTCGCGCAAGAGCAGCTAAACTTTATTGAAAAACAAGTAAACACCATGTCGGATCGTTTACATCAAGCACGTGAAAAGTTACTCGCTTATCAAAACCAGCACAACCTGATTTCCCCAAAAGCAACGGTCGAAGAAACCTTAAAAATCATTGCAGAGTTAAAGGGGCAATTGGCCGTCACACAATCAAAGCGGCAAGCGCTGAGTAGTTTCCAAACCGCGCGCTCCCCAGAAATGCAACGGTTAAAAAGTGAGATCAATGCGCTAGAGTCACAAGTTAAGCAAGAAAAGCGGTTGTTGACGCAAAACAAGGATAATGCCCTTAACCGTGTAACGGCGGAATACAAAACCTTAGAAATGCAAGCCAAATTTGCGCTTGAATTGTATTCGAATGCACTCACCGCACTTGAGACCACACGTGTTGAAACGGCGCGTAAACTCAAGCAAGTGTCCGTGCTGCAATACCCGAGTTTGCCAGAATATTCCACTGAGCCTCGTCGTTTTCACAACTGGGTGGTGTGGAGTTTGATGAGCGTGTTCTTTTTTGCGGCTGTCCATCTTGGTCGCAGCATTATCCGTGATCACCGAGACTAATGGCCGATCATGGAGAGTGTTGATAAGGAGCAATTAAACTGGCCGCTTCCCGCTGCGCCATTTAAGCCTCGATTCGGTCACAATAAGGCTGGGGCTTCGCATTCACTGTTTCGTCTCGCGCTCAACAACATCAGTGCGGTGCAGGATCAGGAATGGACGCCTGCCCATCAACAGTGGTTGGAGGGTATCAAGCAACATCAGCTGAGTGTGTTAGGGCTGGATCATGCCTACGCGGATCAACCTAAAAGCGATCCGCGCGCCTATGTGCTGATGGTGATTACCGCACAAGATGTTAATCAAGACGCGGTTGATAAAGCGGCACAATATGCCCGCCAACACAATGCCTATGTTTGGTATGTATTGGTTGATCAGCAATTGCGTATACAGCGCCGCCTACCGAGGTATATAGCCCAAAGTTTTGCGAAAGCACGGCAAACCCACCCCCAGTTTTTGTGGCAGCAACTGGATACTGAGAATCGCCCCATTCACTGGGTAGCCAACGCGAAATGCGTACTGAGTGCTCGGGGTGAACTAATGGTTGAAAGTGCCATGTATGGTGTGCCTTTTGTTGCTTTGGCAGGAAGTGCGCAAACATTGCTTGCAACCCTGAATCATCCGGCAAGCACACACAGGTATGTGAAACATTGGTCAGCCGCGCAAATACAGCCGTTATTATTGGCGACGTGGCTGCATCCAGAAACCGAGATCTATCACCCTGAAACTGGGCAAATCATCACACCATTGGCCGCGGTTTCTTGGTTGGTGTCACAAATGAAGGGCCGACAGCGAACGCCAAGACACTTGGTTGCCTTCGATGTGAACCCTTACTGGCGTCCTTGTTTCCGGGCATTTTTTCAAGGTAGCCGGTTGCGTTTTCTGCACCATGATACGGTAACGTCTGATATAGAACGCCATGAAACCCAGCTGATTTGGGGGAGCCGTGAGCACTTTGATACAGAGCGCCCGATGCTGCGTGTTGAAGATGGCTTTATTCGCTCGGTAGGGCTGGGGGCGTTATTTGCTAAACCCATATCATGGATTGTCGATAAAAAAGGCATCTACTTTGATGCCACGCAGCCCTCCGATCTCGAGCATTACCTTACGACGCACACGTTCACCGAACAGGAGCGTCAACAAGGGCACGCCCTCAAGCAGCAATTAGTGGCGCAATCGCTCACTAAATATAACACCGGTCAAACAACATGGTGTCGACCTGTGACCGACAAACCCATTTGCTTGGTGGTGGGCCAGGTGGAATCGGATGCGTCACTACAACATGGTTCGCCCCATGTGTGCACTAATATCGCGTTGCTAAAGAAGGTTCGCCAGCAACATCCCGATGCCTACATTATTTACAAGCCGCATCCGGATGTGATTGCCGGCGCGCGCAAAGCGGGTGAAAACGAAAAACAGGCGCAACAGTGGTGTGATCAAATCGAGGCGTATGTGGGCATTGAGCACCTTTATCCGCATGTGGATGCCGTGCATGTGATGTGCTCCTTAGCGGGATTTGAAGCACTTATTCGAGACAAGCGAGTGGTTTGTCACGGCATCCCCTTTTATGCGGGCTGGGGCTTAACAGACGATCAGTGTTCGGTGGCGCGCCGTGGCGTGCAACGCACGATCGATGAACTGATTTATGCGGCGTACATTTGGTATCCCTTATACATAAATCCACATTCTGGGTATTACACCACCGCTTTCGATGCCGTTAATGTATTGGCAAACCAAAAACAATCAGGTCAACGCTTTCACCAAAAAATAACCGCGTTGGTAGCAAAAACGGTTCGCCAACTCGCAGGGGTCAAATGAAACACAAGACCATTGCTATTGTCGGAACACTGGCGGAGAGTTTAGTCGGGTTTCGTGGCGAACTAATCAAAGACATGGTGGCGGCGGGCCATACTGTATATGCCTTTGTGAGTGAGATAACCTTTACCCAGCAGCTACGTATTCTAGAGCTGGGCGCGACGCCAATTCGCTACTCGCTAAGTCGTTTGGGCATTAATCCTTACCAAGACATTAAAACAGTTTATCAACTGTATAAACTGTTTAAGCAAAATCATATTGACGTCTCGTTTTGCTATTTCGCCAAACCGGTTATTTACGGCACCGTCGCGGCAAAATTAGCCGGAGTCCCGCTACGGGTTACCAAGATTGAAGGGTTAGGTCGGCCCTTTACGCCACCTCCCTCGGGGTTCAGTAAAAAGCAAAAACTACTGCAGAAAGTGCAAGTGTTTCTCTATCGCTGTGCACTGCGATTTAGCCATCATCTTTTTCTGCTGAACCCAGACGACAAGCGCGATCTAATTGATAAAAACAATATTAAAACCGGCCAAGTGCATTTGATCAACGGTATTGGTTTAAACCTACATCATTACCAATTTCAACCGTCGGTCACCGCACCGGTGCGTTTTGTATTTATTGGCCGTTTGCTTAACGAAAAAGGCATTTGGTACTACCTGCAAGCCGCGCAAGCATTAAAAGAAGCAGGCTATCGTGCCGAGTGTTGGGTGGTTGGTGCGCCCGATCAAGGCCGTGATGCCGTATCGGCTGCGCTGTTAAAGCAAAAAGTCCATGACGGTGTTATTCACTATACCGGTAAAGTAGACGATGTGCGTATTCCACTAAAAAAATCATCCGTTTTTGTTTTACCGTCTTATTATCGAGAAGGCGTGCCTAGAAGCACCCAAGAGGCAATGGCAATGGGGCGGGCAGTGATCACTACCTGTAGCCCAGGGTGTAAAGAAACGGTTGTGCACCATAAAAGTGGCTTATTAATTCCGCCGCACGACCCACACGCGTTATTTAATGCGATGAAAGCGTATATCGACCATCCCGAATGGATTATCCAGCATGGTGCCATGGGTCACCAATTGGCGCTACACCGCTACGATGTTAAAAAAATTAATAAAAACATCATGCGTCTGATTGGCTTGCATACGGCCCCATTATCTAGCGCTACGCAGAACATGCTAAAGACCAAGCGTGTTAACGAAGCGGTCAAAGAAGCAAGCGCTGAACATATCGATGAATAAATCGTAATTTTGAACCAGTGGTTAGGTGAAATGGAGAGAAAAATGAAAGTCATTGCTAGCACCATAAAGAGTGCCCAATGGCAGGCGTGGCTCAGTCAGCAAACGAGTCCGTTTCCAATTGTACAAAGTGGCACCAGTGCTCACCCTCGCGACAGCGAGGCGCTGATCATTGCCAACCCATGTACATTAGCGGATATCGAACAGGACCTAGTGTCGTTTGATGAGGTGATCCTGCATGTTTGGGATGCAAAGTCGACCCTGGCCGATGCGCTGCGTAATGGCGCAGACGATAAGGCAATTGAGGAAACACTGGCAGAATGGAGGCGCTTCACGAAAGCGCTACTTGCATGGTTGCCGAATCATCAGCACAAGGTGAACCTCATTAGCCATACCCATGCCACGTTCTATGTTGAGGCCTGGCAAGGCTGGCTAACGTCTCTTGGCATCGAATGGCCCGAAGCAATGAGTATGGCGCCGCGCACACAACAAGATGAATACGATATATTCGCGGCTTATTACATCATCCAGTCCCCTGAGTTTGCTCAACTGGAACAACTCTTATTTAGTGTTACTTTGCCGATGGGTGACAGCTATCCCACTCTGCCGTTCGATATGACGAGCTTGGCCCAGCAAAGTCAGCAAGCCGTCGAGCAATTGCGGTATGCGAATAAGCAAATGGAAAAGCGCGAACAAGATGCTTCGCAGTTGCAGTATGCCCTTGAAGAGAGCAATACAAAACAGACTAAGTTAACTGGACAACTTGAATCGTTACAAAAACAACTCGCCGAGGCTGAAAAAGCAAATAAAGCTTCCGATCAGGCATGGTCGCGGAAGCTAGAAGAGAAAGAGGCTGCGACGCTTCAATTAGAGAATGAGTTGCAGAGAGTCCAAGCAAGCCTTGAACACGTTTATCAAGATGAGCAGCAACAAAGGAAGGCGCTACTGACCGAGACAAAAGCACAACAGACGGTCTTAGCAGAGAAAACGGATTTAGAAAACCAACTGGCGGCGTCACAACAACAGATAAAACAGCTCACTCAAGCGCTGCAGGATGCTAAACAGCAGAAAAGCAACTATGAGCAAACGATCGCAAAAGTTAACGCAGAAAAAGACGCTCAAGCCGTAGAGATGGATAATCTTGCGTGCGAGTTAAGTAAGGTGCAAGCGCGTTTGGAAAATGCATTTGACCAAGAGCAAAAGCTTCAGCAACAGGTCAAGGCGCATAACGTAAAAGTCACCAATATCACCAAGCGCCATCGCTTATTGAAGCTGGATTTGGCCAAAGCGGTTGCCGAAAAGCAATCATTAGAAAAACAAATTAATCGTTATCACTCATCGCCGTTGTGGAAAGTGACGGAGCCGGTACGCAATTTACGTCATAGCCCCAAAAGAAAACGGGCCGAGGCATTGGCTGAGCAAGCACGTCTTATTGAATTAACAGATTTATTTGATAAAGAATGGTATTTGCAACAGAACCCTGATGTTGCATCACAATCTGACTTAGATCCGATCGAACATTACTTGCGGTTTGGTGCGCAGGAGGGACGAAACCCCAGCCCTCAATTTAATACTGAATGGTATTTAAAGACGTATCCCGATGTCGCAGAAAGTGGTGTGAATCCATTGGTTCACTTTATTGAAAACGGCCAGGTAGAAGGACGTCAACCGTCGGCACAATTATTAGAGTATCAACCATGATAAGCCATGGTTAGGCTGCCAATTTGGCAAGGATGTTTAGTGTAAAAATTAATGATTAATAAATAAGGAATAAGAGTGAAAGTATTAACGGTATTTGGTACGCGGCCTGAAGCAATAAAGATGGCCCCTTTAGCCCTTGGATTAAATGATGACGAACGTTTCGATGCGAGGGTGTGTGTAACGGCTCAACACAGAGAAATGTTAGATCAAGTGTTAGACTTGTTCCAGCTAAAACCAGATTATGATTTGAACTTAATGAAGCCAGGTCAGGACCTTACCGATGTTACCAGCGGGATCCTTTCTGGATTAAAGCCGATACTTAGTGAATTTAAGCCGGATATTGTTTTGGTGCATGGAGATACCGCTACCACCTTTTCCGCGTCGCTGGCCGCTTATTATCAACAAATCCCGGTTGGACACGTAGAAGCCGGTCTGCGTACTGGAAATATTTATTCCCCTTGGCCAGAAGAAGGGAATAGAAAGCTTACCGGAGCAATCGCTAATCTTCACTTCGCACCAACCAATAGCTCACAAGATAATTTATTAAATGAAGGTATCGCAGATAATCAAATTACAGTTACCGGCAATACTGTGATTGATGCGCTATTGCAAGTGGTGAATAAATTTGAGAAAGAGCCAGAGTTATCGGCCCAGTTAGCACAGCAGTTTGCTTTTTTCGACCCAATGAAAAAAATGATCCTGGTAACCGGGCATCGACGTGAAAGTTTCGGCGGCGGGTTTGAGCGGATTTGTCAAGCATTATCGCAAACAGCGGAAGCGCATCCAGAAGTGCAAATTGTTTATCCGGTACATTTAAATCCAAATGTACAAGAGCCAGTAAAACGCTTACTAGCGCACCACGACAATATTCACTTGATTGATCCGCAAGAGTACTTGCCGTTTGTTTATTTGATGAATCAAGCGGATATCATCCTTACCGACTCTGGGGGCATCCAAGAAGAGGCGCCATCTCTCGGTAAGCCAGTGTTAGTCATGCGCGATACCACAGAGCGACCAGAAGCGGTTGCTGCAGGCACCGTCAAACTCGTGGGCACAGACGTTAACGTTATTACCGAACAACTGTCGCGTTTGCTAAGTAATGAAAGTGCTTATCGCGAAATGAGTCGGGCGCATAATCCATACGGCGACGGACAGGCATGCGCGCGCATTGCCGACTTTTTAAATGCTTGGAACAACCATTAATAATAAGGTTAAAAAATGAACTTTGAAACAATTTCAGTAATCGGGCTAGGTTACATTGGTTTACCCACTGCCGGTGTTTTTGCTTCGCGCAAAACAAACGTTATCGGTGTGGATGTCAACCAACATGCCGTAGACACCATTAATCGCGGTGAAATTCACATTGTGGAACCAGAACTGGATGTGGTGATCCAAGGCGCAGTGAAAGCGGGTTATCTGCAGGCAACGACCACACCAAAGTCGGCTGATGCCTTTTTAATTGCTGTTCCAACGCCATTTTTATCCGATCCTATTCATGGCTCGCACCAAGCCGATCTCAGTTATATCGAAGCCGCGAGTAAAGCAATTGCGCCGGTTTTAGAAAAAGGTAACCTGGTGGTGTTGGAGTCAACGAGCCCAGCGGGCGCGACTGAGAAAATGGCGCAGTGGCTTTCTGAGGCACGCCCTGATCTTTCGTTCCCGCAAACACACGGTGAAGCGTCAGATATCCGTATTGCCCATTGCCCAGAACGTGTACTTCCTGGCCAAGTAGTTCGTGAGTTGGTAGAAAATGACCGCGTCATTGGCGGCATGACGGCTAAGTGCTCTGAAGCGGCGGTTAACTTGTATAACATTATTGTCGAAGGTGAGTGTGTGACGACGACTGCACGCACCGCCGAAATGGCGAAATTAACTGAGAATGCCTTCCGCGATGTGAACATTGCGTTTGCCAATGAACTGTCGATCATTAGCGATAAACTCGATATTAACGTTTGGGAATTAATTCAATTAGCGAACCGCCATCCTCGCGTGAATATTCTGCAACCCGGCGCAGGCGTAGGCGGCCACTGCATTGCCGTTGATCCTTGGTTTATTGTGGACTCGTGCCCAGAAGAGGCAAAGCTTATCGGTACCGCTCGCCACGTCAATGATGGTAAACCGGACTGGGTGCTTAGTAAAATTAAGGCACAGCTTGATGAACTCCATCAGCAGCACCCAGAAAAAAGCCGTTCTGACTTTGTGGTTGCTTGCATGGGGATTGCGTTTAAGCCAGATATTGACGATCTGCGTGAAAGTCCTGCCATGGGCATTGCCCAACAGGTGGCGCAGCTTGGTTGTAAAGTGCAAGTGATTGAGCCGAATATCATTTCATTGCCTAAATCGCTACAGCTCGACAATGTTGAGCTGGTTGGCCTAGATCATGCCGAAAAAGCCGATATCCATGCAGTGTTAGTTAAGCATCACCCGTTCATGGCTCAAGCAGAATTCTTGCTCGGGCAGCCGCGAGTGATTGATGCCGTTGGACTAACCAATGCGTTACCAACCGCCACACTGCAAGTGCAGGCCAGTGCAGAGCCTGTTGCCACCGCTTAAGATAAACAGCAAACCCATTTTATCAAGGCAGACCAGCGTCTGCCTTTTTTGTGATAAAAGAGAAAAAAATGGATAACTTGATTCAGCGCGCTATTGAACTGGCGAGCCAAAAAAAAACGCCTTATTATCCGATTAAACAGCGCCTAGCCTATATGGTAAGCCACGGGCAAAGCTATGCTAGCAATGGCTACGCCATTCGGACACAGACCATGGCAGAAACACTAAACCAAAATGGAATCGATACATTTTGTTTTGTCCGCCCTGGTCGTCCTTGGGAATTAAACGATAGCGTTGATTGTGATTACCAAGTGACAGTAGACGGTGTACGCTATTTCCATAGCCCTTGGCTAAATACAGCTCCTGACAATGAGCAAGCACACCTTAAAGCGAGTGTGGAGCGTTTTGTCGAGCTTTTTCAAATTTATCGTCCCGCATCAGTATTGGCCGCTAGTGACTACCGCATTGGCTTGCCCGCATGGGTAGCCGCCATGCAACTCGGCTTACCGTTTTACAATGAAGTTCGTGGCTTTTGGGAACTGTCAAAAGATGCGCGCGAGCCCGGTTATGCCAGCAGTGAACAAGGCAAAAAAGAGGGTGAACGAAATACGTTTGTTGCGAAGCAAGCCGCCAAAGTGTTCACCCTTAATCAACCTATGGTCGATGAGCTAATTGCTCGTGGTGTTACAGCGGAAAACCTCTCGATTGTGCCCAATGGGGTTAATACACTTCCAACTCTTCGCGAACCAAGTGCTGCCCTTAAAGCAGCCTTGGGGATTAAAACGCATGATAGAGTTATTGGTTATATCGGCAGTATGGGGGCTTATGAGGGATTAGAGACATTAATTGGCGCATGTCAGCAACTTGTCGATCAAGGCGAAAACATTAAGCTGCTTTTGGTCGGGGATGAGCAAGCCGTAACGCCGAGTACAACGGCTGACAAATCACATAATGAGAAGTCTTGGCTGATTCAAATGGGCCGCGTGCCGCATGATACGGTTCCAGACTATTACGCATTATTGGATGCGGTGGTGATCCCACGTAAGCCCCTACCTGTAAGCCAGCTAGTACCACCTATGAAAGCGACCGAAGCCTTAGCCTACGGTAAGCGGCTGGTTGTATCAGATGTCGCGCCACTCGCCGAATACGCAGACAAGTATGAAAGTGTAATCAGCTTTAAAGCAGGTAATATCGAAAGCTTGGTATCCAGCCTGCAGGCGTCATTGAAGCTGCCTACTCCTCAGTCGAGTGTCGATCTGCTTTTCTCCACGCACATCCAACCGATGGTGCGCGCGCTGAAGGACGAGGCGCGTATAATGGACCATAAGGAGATGGTGCCAGAAGCGATTGTTATGGACTTGGAAAATTCAGTGCATAGGCATAAAGCTTTTAATGAAGGAATAAACAGAGAATCCCCAATACTAAAATTGTTCTTTGACTCTACCTCTGTCTCGCAAGAAGAATTGAGAGCACTAATTGGAATCTACTTAAAAAACATCAGAGATTTGAGTCGTGTTAAGCTTGTCGTGTATGGGGAAAATTTTGACGAGACCTTTTTGAACGACAGTTTTCTATTTGAAACAGTTTTATTCGAGACTAGCAAAAAAAGAGCTAAGCGCACAAGTTATGATGTCAATATTGTTGCTCCCAAATCTCTGCCCGTTAAGTCTGTCCATGAACTGAACTGGAAAAATTTCAGGGGGTTCTGTGAATCTATTTCCCACCTTTTTCGTGAGTGCTCAACGTCGAATATATTGTATTTCGTTTTTACAACGGGTAGTAATACAGAAGCTGGCTATCATCGCCGTTCTTTACATTTAAAAGAAGCTTTTGATGAGATTGGTGTAAAACTCCCTCTAATCTCTTATCATTCTAGTACTTTTAAATACAAGGACAAGGTTGCTTTTATACCAAAAGACATGAAAATCTTAGAGCGTATACTTGCATGGCTAAGTCCCAGAACTGTCATAGCAGCTTCTAATCATGAAAACGCTAAGCCTATCCTTGATCTTAGAGATAGTGTTGGATACGAGTTTGTCTATGAAATGAGGGGGCTCTGGCATGAGACGTATGCGGCAAAAATGATGGAGGTTGACAAAACGTATGCGATAAAAAAAGATAAGAACTATAAAAAAGGGTTAAATGGGGAGCTAGATATTATTCAAAGGGCAGATAAAGTGTTATTTATCTGCAAAGAAATGAAGGAGTATGTGGAAGAAAGAGTTACGAATAAAGAAATAAATAGTGAAATTGTTGGGAATGGTTACAAAGTCAACGACCTAACGAGTGACGTAGTTAACGTAAAACCCTATAATAAAAAGTCTGGAGAGCCTTTCATAATAGGATACTTTGGTTCTATCACATATTATGAAGGTATTAAGTTTATGCTTGATTCAGTCGCTGAATTGATCAAGGAGGGGGTCAATGTCAAAGTTTTGCTTATCGGAAAAAATTCAATAAGACACAAGCATGTTCTCAATTTAGATAATTATGACTTTGTGCAGCACGAAGAGTTTAAGAAAGATATACTTCCTTACTATGAGAAGATAAATCTTTTTGTTGTGCCTAGGCTGCCTTATGAAGTCTGCCATAGTGTTGAACCTTTAAAACCTTTTGATTGCTTTGCCAAAAAAGTCCCTTTGCTGCTTTCTGATTGTAAGGCTTTAAAACGACTTTCAGGAGGTGATGAGCGATGTTTGACTTTCAAATCAGGTGATAAAGAAAGTTTTAAAGAAAAAGTTAGAACCGTAATTGCCGATGGTTATCCAAAAGAAAAGCTAGATGTAGCTCGAAATTGGGTAAATGAAAAATTAAAGTGGGTTAACGTTGCAAAGACTTATGTGACATTCCTTACAAAGGAAAAAAAAGACATATACTACCTTTATGCTGATAAATGGTGGATTTCCTATCAGTGGAGCGGCGCGTCAATTAATGCAATTAATGAAATGGCCGTACTTTCGAAGGATAACAATGTTTACTATAATGATATTTTTGTTAATGATTTGTTTTATGGGGGTGTTTTTGACGAAAGGAAATATCTAGAGAGGCACAGTCGTGAGGCCAAAGAGCGAAAAGGAAACTACTCACACTTCTTGCCAAAGGTATTTCGCCCTACTCGGCATTATGATGCAGCATTTTATAGATCTGGCAGCAATGAAAAATGCGTTAATTTCTTTCTAAAGGAGGTTCCTGAGCCAAAAATATTTAGCCACAACTACGTAAAAGACATATGGGAAGAGGGAGCCACAGTCGGCTTCCAAACAGAATCATCACAGGAACTTGCAATTAAAAATGAGCTGGCTAATTTTGATGATGACGGAACGTTAGGTTACGTAGATTCTAATTTCCCCCCTGAACAGAGCTTCCTTCGTTATCAAGCGAGTGCTCATGAAGCTTCAGAATCTAGTAAAGTTTTTGATAGTTCCAGGAGGAATAGATTAAAAAAAGAGCTAAATTGTAACTTCTTAATTGGTGTGATAGGAACTATTTACAAAGGAACTTATCCTGACTTGCTTATTTCAGCGGTTGAAAAAATTCGCACTAATCATCCTGAACTTAACGCAAAAATTATCTTCTATTCAATTAATATACTAGACGAAATCCCAAAGAAAGACTGGATTATCATTTCTAAGTATGACAAAGAGTCGCAAGAGGACGCCTTGCTACAACTAGATGTGATTGTGAATACGTGGAAGTCTTCTGCTCAAGTTTATAGTGGGTCAAATAAAAATATTGATGCTATTAATCATGCTATACCACTTATAGCCGCAAAAACCCCCTCTTACGTTGAGCAGCTTGGTGAAAGCTATCCTCTTTTTTATGACTTTGACCCGAGTAATGAAAATCAAGAAAGTCTTACAAGTGAATATTTGGAAGATCTTTTAATTAAATGTTCGGAAGAGAAATTCAGAGAGAATGTTTCTAAATACCTTATGTGGAGAAGAAGCTTTCTTTCTATTGATTCAACTTCATGGCTTTATAACAAGCAAATCTCTAGGCTTAGAAAAAAAGTGTTGCTTGTTGCGCAGAATTTCAATGTTGGTGGAGTACAAAAATATTCAGTTCAATTAATAAAGTCAATTTCTGAATGTGACATTACTATTCTTGTGTCAGAAAAAGTTAGTGATGAGAAGATAGAAGAATTAAGAAAAATTTCTAGTAATATAAAAATTGAGTACTTTGTTGATGGGGAATTTTCGCTTTTAGAAAACTTTGATGTTGCGTTTATTAACAGTTTTCCTGTTAAGGGGCCCGAACTCGTGTCTCTTCTTAATCACTTGAACAAATGCGGCTCTAGAGTCTACCCTATCGTTCACTCTGATATTCATCCGTTCACGGTGGAAATATCTAAGCACCTCAGCCTAATCGATGGCTTAGTGACGATTAATGCAAAGATAATCGAAAAAATAAAAGAAAATACGGGTAGAGACTTTAAGAGTCACTTCAGCCATATTACACCTGTTTTAGAACCTGAGAATAGCCGTTTGGATAGTCATATAGCAAAATCCAATCGTTCGAAGAAAATCGCATTTTTTGGTAGAGTAGCTCCACTTAAATGTGTCGACTTTCTCGCACGTTCTTTTGCAAGATATGTTGTAGAGACATCAAGTGAATACCAGTTGTTGATATGTGGTCCTTTAGCGCACAAGGGTTTAGACATTGTTATTGAAAAGGCAAACCTTCATGCAGAAAGAGATGCTATATTAATAAAAAATAGATCTTTCGATGCATCTGAAAGAGAGAGCTTGTTTAGGTCTGTAGATGCACTTGTTTATACAACTGCAACTGAGGGGCTTCCCTATACTTTCTTAGAAGCTAATGAGCTAGGCACGCCTGTCATTTCATCTGAAGTTGGCGCTGTAAGTCATCTGATCGACGATGGTATAAATGGATTAACTTTTAACTTCAGAGGCCTTTATTTAAGAAACCTATATGAGGAAAAGCCTTACAATAAGCTTGCTAAAGTCATGAAAGACAACGAAGAAGAGAACTATCAAGAGTTCAAGCGAGTAATGTTGAGGTTTGAATCTGATGATCAAGCTTTCTTTGAAATGAGTAAGAAGGCTATATCCTTTGTGAATAGTAGTTTTTCATTCGAGGTGATGAAAAGTAAGTTTAGACATCTTGTTTACAATCGCTTTTGATCAATACAGCCTCCTTAAAAAAATCTGTCCTTAACTTTTAAATATTGGGGCATGACTTAATCATTACTGATGATAGGTAGTCTGGTTATATCTGCTCATTTTTGTATTGTTATTTTTGAATAAAGCCTCAGCTTTTGAGTCTTTTAATTTGCCTAATGGTTCATATGAACCATTAGGCGACTTAAGATAGTTAAGAGTATGTGTGCGCGAGGATTAATGTTTGTCCATGGTTATATGCCTAAACTTCAAGATTTTTAAAATAATAGTCAATGAGTTTAACATTATGGTTATCTTTCAGGGCTTTAAAATGTATGTAATCCAATAAATACAACACTCATGGTTAAGCTGGCGAGAGGAGGTCAACGTCCGATAGTGGTACGCTATTCATCGCTAAACAAGAACGTGATTACCATGAGCTA
Organism: Salinivibrio kushneri; assembly: GCF_005280275.1. NCBI lineage: Bacteria > Pseudomonadati > Pseudomonadota > Gammaproteobacteria > Vibrionales > Vibrionaceae > Salinivibrio > Salinivibrio kushneri. The sequence continues at coordinate 1,804,153 of NZ_CP040021.1, read as the reverse complement.
CCAGCAGTTGACCGAAAGACAACGATACCAGATTTCTGTCCTTTTGGTCCGTGGCTGTTCATAAACAGTCATTGCAGAAACCTGTTGTAAGTCAAAATCAACAATATCGAGATCACATCAGATAATAACTCAGAATTTGTTGAGTATAAGGCGATAGCCGAGGCACTAGAGACATGCATTTATTATTTTCACCGTTATTCATCATGGGAGCGAGGTTTAAACGACAATAGTAACGGGACGCTTGGGCAGTATATTCCCAAGAGCACTGACCTGGGTCAAATCACTGATGAGGTTGCGATTCAAGCTGTAGCTCGCGAGAATACTCGACCAAGAAAATATCTTGGTTTTAGACAGCCTAAAATTATCTTTGACTGCAGGCGGGAGTGTTGCACGTAGCGGCTAAGTCCTCGACATCGCATAAGGACTTTTAATAGAAAGGATCTGTAGACAAATGAAATTTTTGATCTCTGTGTTTTTTAATGCACCCCAAGGCGGTCTTCATGAAAATGTGCGCTTTACTGCACAGCGCCTCTTGGCTGAGGGTCATAGTGTGAGTTTGATCTGTAAATCGGGCCCTTTCGCTGATCAAATGGCCGAGATGGGGGTTGGCGTTTTTAATACTGACTTCGCAATAACGGATTTTAAGCGTGTTTTTGAGCAGGTAAAGATCGCGCATCAACAAGTGCCGTTTGATATTATTCATGCCCATCCCTTTTTATCTCGACAGCTTGCTGTAGTGATAGGCCAGTGTTTAGCTGTGCCTGTAATTGAGACCATGCATGGCCAATATTTAGATCAGCTACCGAACACTATAGCCCAGTTAGACGCTGTGGTATGTGTCTCGGAAGGGATTAAGCAGTATTTATTCACTGAGCAAAGTGGTTTACCTGCAGAAAAGTTCTTTGTTGTACCCAATGTGCCCGACGTCACTCAGTTTAAATATATCGCGACGCCGCCTTCTACCGATCATAAAAATAAAGTAGTGATTGCACTGGTGAGTCGCTTGGATAGGGATAAGCAATTTATTCTTGATCTGTTTCTAAAAGCTGTTGACTATACAGCCCAAACTTATGCGGGGAAAATACATTGGCAGATTATCGGTCAAGGTACAGAGGCCGAGACATTTTTAGCACAATTGGCAGACCTACAAGGCGAAAATACGGTTGAGTTTAGCGGTTGGCTGCAGGGCAAAGACTTGCAGAAAGCCTACTGCGGCAGCCATGCGGTGATTGCGCCCGGGCGCTGCGCGATTGAGGCACTAAGTTGCGCCATACCCGCGATTGCCCTCGGCAGCAAAGGCTATATTGGATTGGTAGACGAGCAACGATGGCAAGCAGCATTATATAGCAACTTTGGTGGGGTTGGTCAGCGAGAACAAGGCTATCAAGCTGGTAGCATAGAAGCAGACATCGATCGGTTGATGCAATCGGCGAAATACCGGCGTCAGTTAGGGCGATTTGGGCGCCAGCTTGTCCGTTCTTTTTTGTCTGCGAAACAAGCACACCAAACAATGAAGCAAATATATCGAACCGTGGTTCAAGCTCGGAAAATGACACCACTCAAACCTGTAGCGGAGCAAGAATTTTTAGCGTTGCAATGTACGAAGACTAATTTTTTATGTACGGATGATAAGCGATTAACCGTCTCTCTCGAAGGTGATTTTCCAGAGAGTACGCAATTTGCGTGGTATTTACATAAGCAAGATCGCGGCGTCATTGAAAAGCAATTTTACACATCGCAGCCTCACACCAACTTTTCTCCCTCAGAGCCCGGAGATTATCGAGTGCAATGCTATTTAAAAAACTCCATTGAGAAAATAAGCTTTTTTACTGAATCTATTTCGGTCTCTGCTTCACAACTTAAAAAACAATAGTAAGGAACAACCTATGAACGTCAGTGCGGTAATATTAGCTGCGGGAAAAGGTAGCCGTATGGTCTCGAGCTTGCCAAAAGTGCTGCATCCTGTAGGCGGTAAACCTATGGTGGCACATGTGATTGATACGTGTCAGTCGATTCAAGCCCAAGCTATTCACCTTATTTACGGCCATGGTGGTGAGCAATTAAAATCGGCTTTGCATCAAAGCCCAGTGAATTGGGTTGAGCAGGCGGAGCAATTGGGCACTGGCCATGCAGTCCAACAAGCTGCGGCATGGATTAAAGACGATGAAAAAATTGCTGTTTTATATGGCGATGTACCTTTAATTAGCGCAGCGACACTCAATAGGCTTCTTGAGGCGCAACCCCATCAGGGTATTGCACTGTTGACGGTGAATGTCGATAACCCAACGGGGTATGGACGGATTGTCCGTGATAATGGTTCTGTAGTAGCTATTGTAGAAGAAAAAGACGCCACTCAAGAGCAAAAGCACATTCAAGAGATTAATACCGGTGTCATGGTAGCAAATGGCTCGGATTTAAAGCGTTGGCTGAAAAAGCTCAACAATCACAATGCCCAACAAGAGTATTATCTGACTGATATTATTGAGCTTGCTCACCAAGAAGGTGGAAAGATTGAAGCTGTCCATCCTGAGCAGGCTTATGAGGTTGAGGGTGTGAATAACCGTCAACAGTTGGCGAGAATAGAGCGTCAATATCAGTTACTGCAAGCCGAACGCCTTCTCGAACAAGGCGTGACGCTAGGTGACCCACAGCGCTTTGATTTGCGTGGTGAGTTAACTGTGGGGAGCGATGTTGAAATTGACATCAATGTGATTATTGAGGGTCATGTGGTTTTAGGTGATGGAGTCAAAGTCGGTGCGGGCTGCATACTTAAAAACTGTCACATTGCTGCTGAGACTCAGATTCAGCCTTATTCAATTGTCGATGACTCGGCGATCGGAAGTTCGTGTACAGTAGGGCCGTTTGCCCGTCTTCGTCCCGGTTCGCGTCTAGCTGATAACGCACACATCGGTAATTTCGTTGAGACGAAAAATACCTCTATTGGCGCTGGCTCAAAAGCTAACCATTTAACCTACTTGGGTGACACAATAATCGGCCAAGGTGTCAATGTCGGCGCTGGCACCATAACCTGTAACTATGATGGTGCCAACAAACATCAAACCATTATCGAAGATGATGTGTTCATTGGCTCGGATACACAGCTAGTTGCGCCGATTCGCGTAGCGCGCGGTGCAACTATCGCTGCGGGCTCAACACTGACAAGAGATGTGCATCAAGACGCATTGGTGCTTACTCGCCCACAACCGGTAGTGAAAGATAATTGGCAAAGACCTGCCAAAAAGAAAAAAAGTGCGTGAGCACGGTGTTAGCAGTTGGTATAGGAAATTAATGAAACATGACTAGACAATTTTTTGGTACGGACGGTATTCGCGGTAAAGTCGGCACGTCACCGATCACACCAGACTTTGCATTAAAGCTAGGTTGGGCAGCAGGACGTGTACTGGCTCGGATGGGGACGAAAAAAGTCATCATCGGTAAAGATACACGGATTTCGGGTTATATGCTTGAATCTGCATTAGAAGCGGGCTTTTCCGCTGCAGGCATTAATTCTGTGATTACAGGCCCATTACCAACACCTGCTGTGGCGTATTTGACGAAAACCTTCCGTGCAGAAGCGGGCGTCGTGATCAGTGCGTCTCATAATCCGTTTTATGATAATGGCATCAAATTTTTCTCTTCAGAGGGCGAAAAACTGCCTGATGATGTGGAGCTTGCCATAGAAGCTGAGCTGGCGAAGCCCATTGAATGTGTTGCATCAGATCAGCTGGGCAAAGCGTCACGTATGCATGATTCAGCAGGGCGATATATTGAATTTTGCAAAGGTATGTTCCCGACACAATTAACCTTAGAAGGCATGAAGATTGTTGTCGATTGTGCCCACGGCGCGGCGTATCACATCGCGCCAAATGTGTTTCGGGAGCTGGGTGCGGAGGTTATCGCAGTCGGTTGTCAACCAAACGGCGTCAATATCAACCTAAAATGTGGTGCAACGGATTTAGCACTACTTCAAGAAACCGTACTTGAACATAGCGCTGATCTAGGTATAGCTCTTGATGGCGACGGTGACCGTTTGATGTTGGTCGACCAATATGGCGCTGCGGTCGACGGCGACCAAATCTTGTTTATAATTGCTAAACATCAGCTTACACAAGGTACGCTAAAAGGGGGAGTGGTTGGCACGCAAATGTCGAACATGGCACTCGAATTAGCGATGGCTGAGTTGGGCGTGCCTTTTGTGCGCAGCAAAGTCGGCGATCGCTATGTGATGGCTGAACTAATCGCCCGAGATTGGATGTTAGGCGGTGAAAGCTCAGGCCATATCATTTGTCGAGATAAAGTCACGACGGGGGATGCAATTGTTGCCGCTTTACAGGTGCTAACGGCATTACAGGCTTTAAATCAGCCACTGCATGCACTTGCCGCCGAAATGCCGATGCTACCTCAAACGTTATTAAATATTCGCTATGCGCCTGGCTCACAACCGCTAGATAGCGCTCAGGTTCAGCAGTGTGTTGCGGATGCGGAAGATGCCTTAGCAACTCATACAGAGCAGCCTAAAGGTCGTGTTCTTTTGCGCAAATCAGGCACTGAGCCATTAATTCGAGTGATGGTTGAGGCGAAAACTGATCAGCAAGCCACTCAGTGGGCAAAGCATATTGCGGAAGCCGTGGAGGCTGCATAAATGCCCCACTTGGTGTCGAACCCTTTCCGCATTCCTGAATAAGGATTTATGATCGCCCAAGTGAATTGGGCGATTGTATGTGGTTCCATTAACGTGCAACGGATGTTGCCCCAACATAGTGTTAATTCTATGCAGTATCAAACCTTTCCCGGTGTTAAGGGAGGGTCTAAATCATTAGACAAGTTAGCCGCGCTTCGATTACCTGATTTACACCAAAAACGATTTTTAGATGTTGGTTGTAATGAAGGTTTTTTTTGTGGTTACGCGCTGTTTGAAGGCGCCAAGAGTGTAACAGGGATAGACCAATCACAAGAAGCGATTGGACGGGCTGCATTGCGGTTTCCCGAGGGTCAATTTCTGTGTCAATCATGGCAAACGTTGCCAGAAGGGCCTTTCGATGTCATCACCTTTTTGTCGGCATTGCATTATGCGGATGATCAAGAGGCATTGATTCATCAAATTATGCAACAGCTTGATCCCCAAGGGGTGCTCGTGCTTGAAATTAGCATTGCGCCCGGGAGCAAAGATGCATTTGTGCCGGTAAAACGTGCAATCGATGAGCGCTTATTTCCTACACGGATTAAGCTTGGCAGCATGCTCAAAGACTATGCGTGGAAAGTCGTTGGCCACAGCGTTAAACAAGCTGGCGACCCATTACAGCGATATGTGGTGCATGTACGAAAATGCCGCCCTTATGCGTATTTGCTAATGGATAAACCGGGCACGGGCAAAAGCACTATCGCACGGCGTTTATTTGAGCAAACCGACATGGTCACCCTGTCGGGCGATCAATGCTACTACCGAATTAAACAGCAAAAAATCACGTGCAGCCCCGAGATACAAGCGATTGTTGATGAGCTCTACACCTCGTCAACGATTGATAAAGTGACGAAAAAAATCTTCGAGCAAGGCCTGCATCAAGAACTTGTCTCCATATGGAAAGAGCAGGCTGGTTTTGCCGACTTTGCATTGGACTCGTTTGTCCCAGAGTCATCTCGTGCCGACATTGCTCAGGCGTTTTTTGATAGTGGCTATTTTCCGGTAGAGCTGCAATGGCCACAGGCGCACACATTAGGCGTGCCATCACGGACGCCTGAGCGCGCTGCTGCGTATGCAAAGCACTTAGCAAAAACCTCACTCAGTGAGCAAGCTAAATGTGTGCGTGTCACTCGTCAGCTCCCTGAGAAGTGGCGTGATCGCTTGTGTTTTCACTTAGACTCGCCCGTGAATAATCAGCTGATTGTTGAAGATAACACAGTTCGGTTTTCTGGGTGGGCCGGCTGGCTTGATGAAACGGATCGTGAATTGCAGCTAGTGGTGAGCCAGGGCACTAAGCGTGAAGTATTTAATTTTGCCCGTGAGCGAAAGGATGTGCTTGCGACTTTGTTTCCGGATCAAAACTATCCGTCGCCGTACTGGGAGCAATCGCCGTGTGGTTTTAGCGTGAGATATAAGCTAGACGAAAAGAGCGATGAACCAGTACAGTTGTCGTTGCAGGCAGATAACCACTGTGTCCCTATTGCCACAGTTCAATTAACAGTGTCACGTGGAGAACAAGCGACGTCAGATAGTTACCAACAGCGCGCGAAGCGTTGGCTAAAACGTTGTCTGACGCAGAGTTAAGTCGTTGTTTAAAATCAGTACTTGATGGTACGCGCCAAGCATCGCTTGGCGTTTTTTTTCTGAGCCGGCGCCTAAACCTTAGTCGTCTCTATCCATGCAGTAGAGGGGCGGATTAAACGCCGTTTTTCCGAGGTTTATTCTCCGTTAGAACCCTTGCTTTTTGCTTTTTTATTCATACTAAAGCATTAGCCTTTGATCAATGCCGTTTTGTGGTGGGAAATGAACAAGTTGCTGTTCATTCTGTATGGATTGGTGGTGAGGTTGCACTTGATAATCCGATAGATCAACGGCCAATATTATCTGAGGTCAATGAGATTTTTTTGGTGATAAAGAAATCAATAATCAATGGCTTATGGATTTATTCTCTGGATGAAAAGTTAGATATGTATTTTAAAACAAGCACTTATGATGTTTTTATTTTATGGTAAAAATATCAATGCACGTGGGTTTGATATTTTGGACGTTCTAGTTTTTTGACTGATAAATAAGGATAATTACCTGTAGCCGCCGCGTTCTTTTTTAATAAATAAAAATATCAATAATAATTGCTGTCTTCATTTCTGTGTACTAATACTTTTATAAGTACACTGAAAGAGGCAGCGGTTATGAAAGAATTCTTTCGGTTATTGCAAGTGTGTAGCTTTAGTTTTTTTTTACTCGCCTGTAATGGCTCGAGCGATTCCTCCTCAGAGGGCACCCCCTCCGGGCCGGGCTCCTCAAACCCGGTAACGTCTGCGATTGTGGGTATGGCGATCGATGGATACCTTGAAGGTGCGACCGTTTTCCTCGACTACAACTTTAATCATACTCTCGACGATAGCGAACCCAGTGTTTTGACGGAGGAACAGGGACGTTTTTCGGTGGATAAAGCCGCGTTGGAGGTCTGTTGGCAATATGTGCCGATCGTGGTCAATGTGCCGGTCGGCGCCTTTGATTCCGATTATGGGGAGGTCACACGCGACTACCAGCTCATTGCAACGCCTCAAGTGATCCGTGAGCAACGCCTTGGTGAGCAACAAGCCGGTAATTTAGTGATTTCACCTTTCACCACGCAGATATGGCAAAAAGCCATTGCAGCGTGGCAACGTACTCAAGACACTGAACTCGATTGTGAATCAATGCGCACGGACTCTGATACTCGCGAGCAATTGGTGAGCTTGCTCGACGAGGCGGAGTCAGACATTCGCGACACTTACAGTCTCTCGACCGAACAGCTTTATAACGACTTTATCGAGAGAGGGGATAGTCGTACGCACAATATTGCTCAGCAATTTGCTATTGGGCTTCAGCAAGCGTATGCCGAAAAAGCGCAACTTGAACAGCAATATCCTGAATTATCAGAGGTTACGCGTTTATATTTGCCCACCGTTACACAGGGTGATGGCCAAATCGGTGGAAAATGGTTACGTCATGACTTTGGTTTTGCGGAAAATAAACAGATGCATCGGGTATCAGAGGTGTCTGGCACGTTTGATGCGATTACCAAGTCCGTATCTATCTATCAGCGGGGTGTAGAACTCGTTGGTGAGGTGCGGCGGCGTGTAGCTATCCAATCGAATGGCGGTTCGACGTGCACGGTGACGGTTGAATACGGTGCAAACTGGCAAGCGAGCCACTACCGCATCAAAGGCAGGGCGACGACGGATTTTGATGAGGCACAAGGGCGTTGTCTGTTGCCAACCAGTGATGCCAGCACGTTAGCGACGCTTGAGGTTGATGTAGAAGCCGATGCGTCATCGAATCGCTCGTATGCGAGTGAGCATACATTTTCGCCAGGTGAGAATGTGATTGTTGATGAAGTTTGGCAGCGGATGCATGGTAGCGATGCTCCCATCGTGGTGGATTTGTCACGATTAGACTTTATTGAGCCTGCTTTGTCTTTCCCTGAGGGGTACGGTGCCGATACTTGGACGCGCTCAAGACGCGATATTGTCAGCGATAGTGAGCAATTAGAGCTTAAACGCTTCGACAGTGGTTTGTGGGTTGAAAGCCGCGTACGTGATGATGAGGTGACGGCGCTACGGTGTGGCCCTGAATTTGATCTAGTGGCCGCTGAGTCGTTGGCTGAGTGTTATCAGCGTTTTGGTGTGCCCGTTTTTAAAGAAACGTTTGATGGCAGTTTGTCTGAATTTGCCATGGACTTGTTTGATAAAGAGTTGGTTGAACGTACTGACACACGGGGCGCGAATAATTCAACCGGCATTCAAGTGCACTATGAAGGATATGAGCGTGGGAGTCGTCGTGTGTTAGATAAACAAGACCTGCCGCCCGCTTCTCGTTATACACTGAGTTTTAATGTCGAGTTTTGTGAAGATTTTCAGTTTGTAAGAGGTGGAAAGATACACGGATTGGGGCCCTTGCGTGCCATTACTGGCGGACGAGAAATGACTGATGAAGGTTGGAGTGTGCGTCTGAGCTTTGGTGCTACCGGTACCTTATCCACCTATATTTATCATCAAGATATTCCAGGGACCTATGGCGACTCTTGGCGAGTCCCCAACTTTACCTTTACCCCCGGTCAGTATTACCACTTGCAGTTAGTGGTACAGGTGAACCAACCCGCTTCAGCATCTAATGGTGTGGTAGAAGTTTGGATTGATGACGAGCAACGTATGGTGGTTGATAATTTACGATTACGCGCCAGCGATGGAACAGACAGTTATATCCAGCATTTGCTATTTAGTACCTTCCATGGCGGGAGTGATGAAACGTGGGCACCCAAAGATGAGGCGGGTAACTTCACCACCGAGTGTGCCTACTTTGATGATTTTATGATTTCACACTGATTGCGCGACAGCGCAGAATGATTAAGCGTGAAGAACCATGCTGGGTGGCATGGTTCTTTTTTTGCGCAATGTTAAATGATGGCATGCGTGTGCTGTGATATGCCCGTGTTGAGAGGGGTATGCTAAAGTAGCGGGCAGCCATTCAGACCGATTTTTTTAAGGATATCATGTGGTCGCGGAACAATTAAAAGCCCTATTTGATGCCGAGTGGTATTTACGCCAGTACCCGGATGTTGCTGACGCGGGGGTCGATCCTTGGTGGCACTTTTCGCACCATGGCTGGAACGAGAATCGTATGCCTTGTGCGTTACCCGCGTTTGAATGGGAGGCGGTGCTTTGGCATCAACCTTTACAGCGTGAGCAGGCATTAGCGACGTTAACATCCTTGTTTACTCAGCCGGAAGTTGATCACGCGGATATTCATCGGAGCTTGGCGGGATTTGTTTTAGCGCGTTTTTATGCCAGTGAGGGCGAGTACGCGTTAGTTGCTGATTATATAAAGCCCATACTGTGCGATGTGACAGCGCGCTTTTTGGTGCCTGAGCAAGCGCCTTGGCTGCTGTGTTTTTCTGCACTGTATCACCAAAAACAGGAAAATCAGCTATTGGCATTGCTATCTGATATGGCGTGGCCGGACGGATGGGAGCGTCAACTCGCGCTCGGAATGGCTCAAGGTGCTAACCAGAGTTGGGAAGCCTTACAACGATGTTGGGTAAATGCAGGGTTGTCGAGTGCGTCAGCACCCAGCGGCTTACCTGTTGACTCGTCGTCTGACGCGTTACGTCCGCCAATGAAAACGCAGCGTGTTTCGACCACGCTCGGCTGGCGGCGATTGTTGCCTTGGCGGTATCGGGTGTCTGTTGTTATCCCATGTTATAACGCGGCGCAGACTATTGGTCGTGCATTAGCGGGCTTATGTGCGCAAACATGGCCTTTCCTCGAGTTTGTGGTGGTTGATGATGCGTCACGTGACAATAGCGTCGATGTGGTGAAGCAATGGCAGGCGCGTGACGCAAGAATTCGCTTGGTGCAACAGGCGAAAAATCAGGGTGCGTATGCAGCGCGTAATCGTGGCATGCAGTGCGCGAAAGGCGATTGGCTCACCGTACATGATGCCGATGATTGGTCCCACCCTCAAAAGATTGAGCGCCAAATGCAAGCGCTGTTGTCGGATCGTCACGCCGTTGCGTCGGTATCGCATTGGATTCGCTGTGACGAGAAGTTGCAGTTTCAACGCTGGCGGATGGAGCAAGGCTGGGTGTACCGAAATGTCTCGTCGTTGTTAATAAAACGTGAGGTGCTTAATGCGCTTGGTTTTTGGGACAATGTTGCAGTTAATGCGGATACTGAGTACTACTATCGCTTGCAGCATATCTATGGCTCTGACGCCATTGTGGAGGTGATGCCAGGAATTCCTCTGTCTTTGGGAATGGTGCTAACTGAGAGCTTAACGCAACAAAGTGCGACTCACTTACGCACCCAGTTTTATGGGGTGCGAAAAGAGTATCATCATAGTGCCTTAGCGTGGCATAGCACCATGCAATCCCAGTTACCGCTTCCCGCTGAAATGACGACGCGTCCTTTTGCAGTGCCGCCGCGTTTATGTAAAGGATCACCGGCATTACAGCAGGATAACTTTGTGCGTTATATACGTGAACATCAGTGGGTGGATGAAGGGTGGTATCGACAGCGCTATCCGGATGTAGCGGCGGCGAATATCGATGCGGTAGAGCATTATCTTACCCATGGTTGGCAAGAAGGTCGCGATCCTTGTGCGCATTTTTCAAGTTCTGCTTATTTGTATTTGCATCCAGATGCGAATGCAGTCAATCCGCTTTGGCACCGATTAACTCACGATCCAAACACGCCGCCTATCCCCCTGTCGATTCCAGGACAGTTAGATGTGGCTCCGTCAAAAAGCGGTCGTAAAACTGAGCATCCTGCTGTGGTATATGTGGGGCATCAGGTGTCGAACTATCAATTTGGTGCTGAGCGTAGTTTTGTCCAAATTCTGCAACAAGTGGCGACACACAAAGATTGGCAACGCCAAGGCTATCGGATTGAAGTGGTTTTGCCTTCGGCCACTGACGATTATGTTGAGCAAATTCTCCCGTTCTGTCATCGCGTCACTTTTATTCCTACCCCTTGGTGGCATCAAGAACGCTCTGTGCTTGAGGAGTCAGTCAATATTTGGGTTGATTGGCTTGAGTACGCGCACGCTAAGGCCGTGTACGTCAATACGTTAGTGATGGAGGTGCCTTTATTGGCAGCCAAACGACGGCATATACATACGGCAGTCCACGTCCGAGAATTACCCGAGCATGATCCCAGTTTATGCGCTGCATTGGGAACATCACCAGGTGCTTGGTTATACCATTTTGATCCCTTGGTGGATACGTGGATCGCTAACTCACAGGCGGTGGCGCAGTGGTTGACAGACGTGCGTAAGCCGATCGTGTGGCAAAACCCTTGGCGTGCCCCAACGGGGAATATCGTGAGTATTCCCAACGGTTCGCGTTTACACGTGGGGATGTTGAGCAGCAATATTGCTAAGAAAGGTATCTGGGATATGTTGCGAATAGCCGAACAGGCGATGTTGCAGCAGCTTCCCATCGATTTTTATCTTTATGGTCCTCAGACAGACGATATTGTGACCATGCGGGCTGATAACGTGCCCAGTAATCTGCACTTTGCTGGGTACGTTGATAATCCAGATGATGCACTTGCCACATTAGATGTTGTATTAAGCCTTTCTCATTTTTATGAGTCGTTTGGGAGAACGGTGTTAGAGGCGCTAAGTATGGGTCGAGTAGTGATTGCGTATGCACAGGGGGGCATGGTGGATTGGGCTGCAGACTCGCCGATTATTTGGGCTGAGTATTTAGATTATACTTCAGTCACTGAGCACTTAGCAGCACTTTGCGCGGATAGACAAGCGCTGCAACGGCGGGCTCAAGATAGCCAACAGTGGGTCAAGCAGGCATTGCCCGACAGTGAAGGTGTCGAGAACTGGTTGTTAATTTGCGAACAACTGGTTCGGCAAGATGGTAGGGTCAAGTCAATCGAGAGTGAACGGTGCTAGTCCCCACTTATCTTTGAGCCCCGTTGATAGGGGTTAGTTGTAGCGTATTTGAGTAGTTGAGAGAGTTATGAAGTCTAGTCAACAGTTGCACGTGGTGCGACATAAGATCGATGTCTCAAGTGTCTTAGCGTGGCATTTGGACGGGCCAAGGCCCGGTTTGGCGAATGAGGCTGCAGGCGATGCCATGCTTAAATTTCATGGTTGGTTGCTTTACGAACCGATTTACCGAGCGACCGTGTGGGTCGATGACGGCGAGCAACGGCATAGCTTTGAACTAACGGTTGAACGCCCAAATGTGGTGGAGCAAAAACTTGGCGTGAGCGCCGAAAATCATCCTCTTCGGCGCTGTGGTTTTCAATTTGAGGTGCCGGTATTCAATAAGCCGTTTACGTTTGGTTTTCGCGTCAACGGGCAATCAATGACTGTGTTGGAGGGCCAGTGGTTAACTCAACCGCAAATTGCGGCCATGGAGCAGCCGCAAAAAACCTCGATATGGCAGCGTTTTAAAAAATGATTCAGTTACGTTTCAGTTTCTTCCTCAAAGTGGTCTTCTTCTAGGCGTAAAGTAAAATCCTCTCGATGACGCGTAAGATGTCGGCTGTAGTGAGGATCATTTTGAATCACAGTTTTCCAGCGTTGTTTCATGAGTGTGATCTCTTGTTGTTCTCGCGCTTTCTTCGCCGGCGTATCTTCTTTTCCGCGGCTTTTAGACTCGTAATGGTACAAGGTCGCGCGGGGGGTCCATAGGTTGGTGTAGCCTGCTTGTTGCACCTTGAGGCAAAAGTCAACGTCGTTAAACGCAACGGTGAGCTTTTCATCCAGACCGCCGACAGCATCATAAATGGCTCGTTTGACCAACAGACAAGCTGCGGTAACCGCCGAGTAGTTCTGACTGCACGCTAAGCGCCTTTGGTAGCCACGACTGTACACAGAGTAATGTTTGTGTGCGTGGCCTGCGAGCCCCCATATTCCTAAAATAACCCCTGCGTGTTGGATGGTATCATCAAAAAACAACAGCTTAGCGCCCACACAGCCAATTTCGGGACGACTCGCTTGACGCACCATTTCGGTAAGCCAGTTGGAATGAATCACTTCCGTATCGTTGTTGAGTAAACACACGAGATCGCCGTCACTGTGTGAGACGGCAAAGTTGTTAATCGCTGAGAAGTTAAATGGCTGATTGTAGTCTAATATCTCTATATTACGTTGCTGACCAATTCGCTGAAACCATGCCAAGGTGTCGGGGCAGTCACTTTGATTATTCACAATGATAATCTGGTAATGAGGATAGCTGGTCAGACGTAAAATGCTTTCAACACATTGACGGGTAATTGCCAATCCATTCCGGGTGGGAATGACAATCGAGACGCGCGGATAGGGCGACGGTAATCGATAATGGCAGTGATATACCTGATGCATTTTATCGAATGTGACGCGCTTAATACCATGGGTATGGTGTTGAGTCAGCTGTTTGAGCGCCTGCAGAACCTGCTGTCGCTCGTTAAACGGAATGTCTTCTTGATGGGGGCTGTGCTGGTGGAAAAGTATGTGTGGAATATGAATACAAGGTTGATCAGTAGCAGGTGCGCTTATCCCAGCGTTGAGACAACGCACATGTTGAGGCATGTTTATATAAGCTGATGTCGTTGTATTGCCGCTAAATAATACGGCGCGCCCTATATAGTTGTAACTTTTCAGAAGGTCAGGGCTCCATTGGGGTTTGAAGGCCGGCGCGTCGCGTTGTTGCTTGTCGGTTATTTGATCATGATCGCTGTAAACTAAACGGGCATTTGGGTTTTGCTCGATGCATTGCGCAAAAAACGTCAATGCGTTTGGGGCCCACTGATCCCCCGGCGTCACAAAGCCATGCCACGCTTTCGTTGAGTATGTCGCGCAATGGGAAGATATGATTTGAATACGTTCATCATTGAGAGCATCCAGGTGATCAGTTAGCCAATCTGGAGGTGTCTGGGTGAGCAAGTTAAGCTGCCATTGCTGATGCGTTTGCTCTAAAAGGCTTTGAATAGTGAAATTGATTGCTGACTTTTCGTTCACCGAAACGTTATCTGCAATATCCATCCACATGACGATCGCGATATCTTTTACGCTTTGGGGCTCAGGTAAGCTGGGCTGAAAGTGCTGTTGCCAAAACGTATAGGGCGCCTGGAAAAGCGTTTTGCCAATGAACATTGGATGATAGGTTTGAATCAAACGTTCTCGCGCAAATGACCAGCCTGCCCGCTTTTGTCTTGCTCTTGTAATACGATAAATCTGTTGCCAGTTGCCACCATTCTGCCGATCGCGTCGCGAAATCGTTCTGAGCATGTGCATCATCGCTCGCGGTTGCGAGACACGTTTGATATTAATCGTCGCCTGGATATGTGCTTGGAGTGCTGGCCATACCAGAGTCAGATGATGAAGGGGGGTTGGACTATGAAAAACTAACTCTAGCTTCCCCGGTGTTTCACATCCTAGCGGAATCGGGGCGTGATCAGGCCCAAGCTCTACAAGGACGGTGTTACCAATCTGTGAGTCCGAATCGGTGTGGTAAGTGATCGTCAACTGATACCAACCAACCTTGGGCGTGTGCTGCTGTAGATTAATTGCTTTTTTTGTGCTTTGACGAATATCCCAATAGCGCTTTTTTATCTTAGCGTTCACGGATCCATGATCACCTAAAGCAAGGTTGAGCGCCACAAACTTCTTGGGTCGATAAGCGTTTAAATATCGAGCACAAGATGGTGGCGCCTCAGAATTTGAGCGAATTGATGTAGAAGTCATGGGCACAGTATTCAAACAAAATATATTAGGCGGTAATATACAGATTTTTGATAGTCAGTGAAAATTATCATACACGTGCTCGATGGATACTGAATGAATAATATGGAGAAAGAGTCGCAACTGACGCAGAAGGGAGACACCTCTGATGACGATGAGAGCGGTCTACTACTTAAAGGCCCATTAGCGCAATCAAGACACTATTGGTTAGCGCTTTGTATTGAACACGCTTGGCAATACCAAGGGTTTGTTGTTGAATTTATCGATAGTAGTGGCCAGAAACAGTACGTACCGGTGGGTGCCAGTTTGCAAGGTGTTGTAAAGCAGTGGATCGATTTACCTACGGGCGCACGTGCAATTCGTATCCGCGATTGTGATTTGAGCGGTCGAGCTAGGGTGGTACTCAATCATAAAATGGTGAGGGCGGCGCAGTCTATTTGGTCTTTAGCCTATCAAACTCTTTCCTTATTATTATCACTTCGTCGCCATGATGTGCCTGATAGAACAGGGTGGGTTCGACAAGTGCTTAGTTGGTGGCGTCGTTTGGGTTTGCCTGCGACGTATCAGCGTTTACAGTTATGCAAAGCTCGATCACCAGCGGTGCCACTAACAAATTGGTGGCGAGAGCATTACGTGCAAACAGCCAGTCAAGTTGCTGCGTTGAAAGCAAAGCTGAGCGATAAGATTAGAAATCAGGTTGTGGTGTGGATTTTTGCGTCAGATGATATGACGCAAGAAGGCTTTGTGGCGACGTTAGAATCTTGTAAGGGCCAAGACGCTGAGATATGGATTGATTCGCGAATTCCTTTTGCAACACCTGGACATATCAGCGCGCGAGTTGCGACCATTGATATGCTGTGCGATGAGCCGCGTTGGACATGGTGTTTAATTGTACCGGTCGGGGCAAGGTTATTGCCTTATGCGGTTGCTTGTTTCTATCAAGCCAGTATCAATCAGAATCGCCTTAAAGTTATTTATTCGGATCATATTCATGGTGGGGTGACATCGCCCGTCGAATCTGTGCCAAGTCACATTGACTTGAAGCCAGATTGGTGTCTTGAACGGCAGCGTGCGGCGCATTATTGCGGTGATGTATTATTTGTTGATCGCTCCGTGTTAGCGCGATTTAAAGCATTGTGGTCAGAAAAAAAGTTGATGAATCGCGCTTATATTCCTTACACGCTATTGTTAGCGTTGTCAGAAAACCATCTGGTTGATGCCTTTCATCATATACGCTTACCTTTATGGCTCCAAACTTATACGCATCAACTCTCTGAACTCAATACTGTACTGACCGATCATTTGTATCGCTGTGGAATAAGTGCTGAACGTATCGCATCGGATCACTGTGTTGCGAAACTTAACTATACCAGTGTCTGGCAGCCTGTGGTATCGATGATTATCCCGTTTCGGGACAATGTGGCTATTACTCAGCAATGTGTCGATAGTGTATTGGCATTAACCGAATACGCTGAGTACGAAATATTACTGGTCGATAATCAAAGCCAAGAACCTGAGACGCTAACTTGGCTGCAGGATATCGTAAAACACCCAAAAGTGAATGTAGTGCATTACGATGAAGCATTTAATTTTTCAGCGATTAATAATTTTGCTGTTGAACATGCACGTGGTGAAGTTGTTATTTTGCTCAATAATGATACGCAGGTTATCGAGAAAAACTGGATTGAGGCAATGGTGGGTTGTCTGACTTTGCCTGCTGTTGGTGTTGTGGGTGCTCAGCTTCTGTTTTCGAATGGGCTTATCCAGCATGCTGGCTGTGTGGTTGGACCGCAGCAAGTGGCGACGCATCGCTTAGCGTTTCATTCGCTAGACATGGTGGAAAAGCGCTGCGAGGGTACCTTGGTTCAAGAAGTCAGTGCAGTCACGGCGGCGTGTTTAGCGATGCGGAAATCGCTTTATCAGTCTTTAGGTGGGCTGAACGAGCAATTGACGGTGGCGTTTAATGATGTGGACCTGTGTTTGCGTGCGCGTGAAAGTGGCTTGCGTGTTATGTATACGCCATTTGCTCGATTGTATCATCATGAGTCTTTGAGTCGTGGTAAAGATAGCACGCCGGAGAAAAAGCGGCGTGCAGCCCAAGAAGTTGAGTTCATGCACCAGCGTTGGTCGATAAAAGGCTATCAGGATCCTTTCTATCACCCTCGGTTAGATGCAAGATTGGCAAATTTTGCTCTCAACCCGTTTCCTCAAGAGCTCATCGATTGGAGCCAACTATGATGTCGACAGATTCGTCATCCTCCCAGTGGGTAGTGATTCAAGAGCGTGAAAATCCTTCATTTGATTTTTTTGTAAGACCTAAGCTGTCGGCGATGCATGCAGATTGGCAATGTGTTTTATTAGCTGAGACCCCTAATCAATGTCTCACTAGTCACGAAACTGATGAGAGCGAGCCAGGTGAAAAATTGAATCTTCTATTTGTTCGCTATATGAATAAAACATGGCGGACGTGGATTAAAAATAATCGTCAAAAAATAGCGTCAATTGTGTTGTTTATCGATGACGATTTACTGGATTGGCAAGCGACATCCGGATTAACGATTCGCTATCGTTGGAAGCTCTGGAATTATGCCTTGAAACATCAGCGGTTTTTACGTGATATCGGTGCGCAGTTATGGGTTGCGAATCACTATCTAGCGAAAAAATATGCGAGTTGGCAGCCAGTGGTGTGTCCACCAAGTACATGGCAGGCTCAAACCATTACTCAGACTATTTTTTACCACGGATCGGCAAGCCATAAGCAGGAGTTTTTATGGTTAAAGCCGCTATTTGAACGGCTATTGTGTGATTTCCCTCATTTAAGTATTGAAATTATTGGTGACGGTGAAACCAATCTTTTATTTCGACACCTGCCACGAGTGCATGTGTTACATCCGATGTCTTGGCCGAATTATCGCGCTTTATTGGCAAGGGGCGGGCGTCATATCGGTTTAGCTCCCTTGCTAGATAGCCAATTCAATGCCGCACGATCATGCACGAAGTTTTACGATATTACCCAAGCGGGCGCAGTGGGCGTTTATGCCGAGCATCCAGCTTATCGAGACCAAGTCATTGACCAGGTAAATGGGCTGGTAGTTCCGATGGATCATGAGCGTTGGTACAACGCGATTGCCATGTTATTAAAGGATCAAAATTATTACAAATCGCTACTTGCTAGGAATGTGGTAGATAAAGAATGAACTTTTCTCAGTTTTTAACCATTTCTCCAGCGTTATCAAGCATTGCGCATCTATCGGAACTCATTGGGCAGCCTATTCGATACTTGTCGCCCATGAGGCGCTATGTTTCTCTAAACCTCTCTTCTCGTGCAGCGGTTGTCGCATGGGGGAATAAACCTTCGTCTTTAAAAGCAAAGCGTTTTGCTGAGCGCAGACAGCTGCCTGTTGTTCGCTTAGAAGATGGATTTTTACGATCGCTACTGCTGGGGCATCAATCACCGCCGCTTTCTATCGTGATAGATGATGTGGGCATCTATTATGATGCTGCGCGACCTTCTCGGTTAGAGCAGTTGATAACACAGCCATTATCTGAAGCGCAGAAGCGAAGGGCGCAAGAGCTATTAAAACAATGGCAGACACTCCGAGTATCCAAGTATAACCATAGTATTGAGAAAACGATTCCTGCTATTGATAAGCCGTTCGTATTGGTTGTTGACCAGACCAAGGGAGATGCCTCTGTGCGCGATGGTCTCGCCGATGAGAGCTGCTTTCGCAGAATGTTGGATAGCGCGCTAACCTTGTATCCGAATCATCAGGTTGTGATAAAAACTCACCCGGATGTATTTGCAGGTAAAAAATCTGGCTACTTAACGGGGCAAGCGGCTGCTGATTTATTCAAGGCTCACTCAGATCGAATCGCGCTATTAGCCGACGATATTCATCCACCCAAACTGCTTGAAAACGCAAGTGCGGTCTTTTGTGTGACTTCTCAAATGGGCTTCGAAGCTCTTTTATGGGAGAAAGTAGTTCATACGTTTGGTATGCCTTTTTATGCAGGGTGGGGCGTTACCATTGATGATTTGCCCGCTCCGGATCGAAGGAAGCCCGTGACCATTGAACAGCTTGTCTATGCTGCATTGATTTCATACCCCCGCTATTGGCACCCAGAGTGGCAACGGTCCTGTCAAGTAGAAGATTTAATGGCTTGGTTAGCATTTCAGCGTCAGCAGTCGCAACGTATTGTTGGTGATATCACAGCCATTGATATGCCTCGATGGAAAAAGCCTGTACTCGTTGACTTTTTGAAAGGTGCAAAACTAGAGTTTGTGTGCCAACATAAAAAGCACATCCCCTTGATTGATAAAGCCTATAAACCTCTACCTGCGTCTCAACGGATTTTACGCTGGGGGAATGCAAAATCGGCAGATTTACGTGTGGAAGATGGGTTTATTCGCTCGGTTGGTTTGGGGGCTGATTTGATTCGACCTGTGTCTTGGGTGGTTGATGATTTGGGTATTTACTATGACGCTTCTCGCCCATCACGTTTAGAGCGCGTTTTAATCGAAACGCGTTTTTCTGAATGTGATCTACAGCGTGCCAAGGCAATAATGAGTCGCTTGGTTGAACTCAAACTCAGTAAATACAATATTGGCGATAGCGCTTGGCAACCTCCACAGGGGCAACGAGTGATATTGGTGCCTGGGCAAGTTGAATCTGACGCATCTATTCGCTTTGGATCACCTGAATTAAAGAGTAACCTCTCTCTGCTCCAAGCGGTGCGAGAGAATAATCCACATGCTTTTATCGTATACAAACCTCATCCAGATGTGCAGGCGGGTTTGCGGTTGCAAGGACAAGATGAGCAAACCGCCGAGCAGTTTGCCAATGAAGTTATTGGTAACGTTGATATGGCTTATTTGCTGGACCATGTTGATGAGGTGCATACCTTAACATCATTGACTGGATTTGAAGCCTTGCTACGTGGCGTGCCTGTGACCTGCTATGGCCAGCCATTTTATTCGGGGTGGGGGTTAACTGAAGACATTTATCCTCATGAACGTCGAGGTATGCAACGTACATTGCCTGAACTAGTGGCAGCAACCTTAATCTACTATCCTTTTTACGTTAGCCCCGATACAGGCTATTACCTCACACCAGAGCAGACTATTGGTTGGATGCACGAACAGCGGCAAAGGCCTTCGAAAAAAAACCATCTATCTCAGTGGCTATTTAGACAATGGTTAAAGTTGCGTAGGCATTAGTTTGAGAATGCGATACGAGTAGCCTCGTACTCGCATTGAGGTTCTAGCTTTTTCTGTACGCTGTATTTAAAAGCTCGAATACGGAATACGGAGCGCTGCGCTTACAGAATACTGAGAAGAGTGGAAAGCAGGGCCTAGTTCCTAGATCCTAGGCCCTAGGAACTTTATCTACAAAGGTTATCGGGACAGGCACTTTTGGTTAGGCTGCTTAGCGTTGCTCCGTTAACATACAGCTAGGCGGTTCTCGGTATTTGAAGGAGGTAAATCATGGCTGAGCATGACACAGAAAAGACCATTCCCGAGCGTGACCAGCGGCGGTTTGCGGTGTCGGCTAATCGAGGCAAAGCGAGTCATCGTATTCGCTACGTCGAGTCGGGCGGTGCCTCGGTGAATAATGAAGAGTGCACATTTTGCCAAGCGGTGCCGGGTTTAAGTGAGCAACCAAGGTTATCGGGACAGGCACTTTTGGTTAGTCTGCTTAGCGTTGCTCCGTTAACATACAGCTAGGCGGTTCTCGGTATTTGAAGGAGGTAAATCATGGCTGAGCATGACACAGAAAAGACCATTCCCGAGCGTGACCAGCGGCGGTTTGCGGTGTCGGCTAATCGAGGCAAAGCGAGTCATCGTATTCGCTATGTCGAGTCGGGCGGTGCCTCGGTTGATAATGAAGAATGCACGTTTTGCCAAGCGGTGCCGGGTTTAAGTGAGCAACCGGAGAACGAAGAGAGCCGAGACGCTTCGCTTCTACAGACAAGAGACTAGATAGAGCAGATCGCGCTCGCATCAGGGTCTTGCTTTTTCTGTACTCTGTATTCGTGAATGGGAATACGGAGCGCTTCGCTTACAGAATACGGAGAAGAGCGGAAAGCAGGGCCTAGGATCCTAGGACCTAGGCCCTAGGAACTTTACCTACAGGACTAGGCACGATATGCTTTTTTCCGTATTCTGCCCCTAGGACCCTAGGACCCTAGGACCCTAGGACCCTAGGACCCTAGGATCTCTCTAGTCTCTCCCACCCCCTAATGTGATCTTCCCCTCCCTTTACTAATGATTCCAATATCAATAGTCGATCCTTCTCACATCTGTGATGTTTGCAGATGGTGAAATTTTTCTTTCATCTGCATTATTTACTCATATCGAAACGTTTCGATGGCGTTTTCTCTCAGGAAAAAGCCAATCACAAGAAAACGTGACAGCGCATGGTAAGCGCTGATTAAGTCCATCGTGAGTGAGAAGGTGATGAATGAATAAACATGGTTTGCTCCATCCAGAACTTGCACAGCTAGTCACCCAAATCGGGCATACCGATGAATTGACGGTGTGTGATGCGGGGCTGCCGATCCCCAACTCGGTGTCGCGTATTGATTTGGCGCTGACCCAAGGCGTGCCGAGCTTTATGCAAACGGTCGAGGCGGTGTTAGCTCACACTTGCATTGAGTCGGTGGTGATTGCAGAAGAGCTTGCAGCGGTCAGCCCCGCGCTACATCAAACTTTGCTTGCACGATTAGAGCAAGAGAGTGCTGCTCGTCAGCAGCCGATCACTGTGACCACGATCAGCCACGAGGCGTTTAAAGCACGCACGGTGCAGAGCAAAGCGGTGGTGCGCACCGGAGAGTGCACGCCTTATGCCAATGTGATTTTCCAAGCCGGTGTCACCTTTTAGGTGGGCCTAAGCGAGTAACCACAATGACGCAACCTATCTTACAACTCAGCCAAGTCGTAAAAACCTTTCCCGGGGTGCGCGCCCTCGATGAGGCGAGCTTAAATGTCTATCCCGGTGAGGTAATGGCACTACTCGGTGAAAATGGCGCGGGCAAGTCCACCTTGATGAAGGTACTCACCGGGATTTATCACGCCGACAGTGGTGACGTGAACTATCAAGGCGTGCCGGTCTCGTTTAAAGGCCCGCGTGATTCGCAGCAAGCGGGGATCAGTATTATTCACCAAGAGCTCAATTTGATCCCAGAGCTTACCATTGCAGAGAACATCTTTTTAGGCCGCGAGTTTACTAACCGGTTTGGCAAGATTGACTGGACCAAGATGGCTGAAGAAGCCGATAAGCTGTTGGCGCGTTTAAATGTGAAAGCACGTGGCACTACGCCACTTGGCAGCCTGAGCTTGGGTGAGCAGCAAATGGTGGAAATTGCCAAAGCGCTGTCGTTTGAGTCGCAGGTGATCATTATGGATGAGCCGACCGATGCCTTGACCGACACCGAAACCGCCTCGCTGTTTGCGGTGATCAACGAGCTGCGAGCGCAAGGCTGCGGCATTGTTTATATCTCTCACCGTTTAAAAGAAATTTTTGAGGTCTGCGATCGGATCACCGTGTTACGCGACGGCAAGTTTATTGGTGAGTGTCCCGTGAGTGATACCGATGAAGACGGCCTGATTGAAATGATGGTGGGCCGCAAACTCGCTGAACAATATCCACGAAGCGATGTTACCCCTGATGGAATAAGCCTTGAAGTGGAAAATGTCAGCGGCCACGGGGTGGAAGCGGTGAGTTTTCAGCTGCACCGTAGTGAAATTCTGGGTGTATCGGGCCTGATGGGCGCCGGGCGCACGGAGTTAATGAAAATTATCTATGGCGCCATGCCGCGTGAAGTCGGCGTTATTCGGCTTGATGGCAAGGTGATTAACCCCGTGAGCCCACAAGATGCGCTGGCCAACGGCATTGCTTACATCTCTGAAGACCGCAAAGGCGAGGGCTTGGTGCTGGGGTTATCGGTGAAAGACAACATGTCACTCAGTGCACTCGATAAGCTCACCCATTGGGGAAAAATTCAGCCGCGCGATGAAGTGATGGCAGTAGATGATTTTATCCGGCTTTTTAACATCAAAACCCCCACCCGCGAGCAAACCATTGGCAACTTATCGGGCGGGAATCAGCAGAAAGTGGCGATCGCCAAAGGGCTGATGACTAAACCGAAAGTGCTGATCTTGGACGAGCCGACTCGGGGGGTCGATGTCGGCGCCAAAAAAGAGATTTATCAGCTAATTAACCAATTTAAAGCCGAGGGCATGAGCATCATCTTGGTGTCGTCAGAAATGCCCGAAGTGCTTGGCATGAGCGACCGCATTTTAGTGATGCACGAAGGCCGTGTATGCGGTGAGTTTGATGCCAAAGACGCTAACCAAGAAACCCTGCTTGCCTGTGCGGTAGGCAAAGATGCCAATGAGGATGCAGCATGAGCGAGAATGCAATGAATAAGTCCCAGCCGTCAGAAGATGGACGTAAACCCCTGTTCAGCAAAGCATGGTTGATTGAGCAAAAATCGCTCATTGCCCTGTTGGTGCTGATCGTGGTGATGTCATTTTTAAACAGCAACTTTTTCATGGTCGACAACCTGCTTAACATCCTACGTCAAACCTCGGTAAACGCCATTATTGCCGTGGGGATGACATTGGTGATTTTAACCGCGGGTATCGACTTGAGTGTTGGCTCGGTGTTGGCCCTGTGCGGCGCGTTTGCCGCGAGTTTGATTGCGGTTGAGGTGCCAGTGTTAGTGGCAGTGCCCACCGCCTTGTTTGCAGGCGCGGCGATTGGTGCCATGACTGGCGTCGTGGTGGCCAAAGGCAAGGTGCAGGCGTTTATTGCCACCTTGGTCGCAATGACCCTCTATCGTGGCGTGACCATGGTGTATACCGATGGTCGCCCCATCTCAACGGGCTTTACTGAAACCGCGGACGCGTTTGCCTGGTTTGGTACCGGCTACCTGTTGGGCATTCCCGTCCCCGTGTGGCTGATGGCAATCGTGTTTATCGGCGCGTGGTATCTGCTTAATCACACCCGTTTTGGCCGTTATATTTACGCACTTGGTGGCAATGAATCTGCGGCGCGGTTATCGGGCATTAATGTCGATCGAATCAAGGTGGGCGTGTATAGCCTGTGTGGCATGCTCGCGGCCCTGGCAGGGATCATCGTCACCTCGCGCCTGTCCTCCGGACAACCGACTGCCGGTGCTGGCTATGAGCTTGATGCGATTGCCGCGGTGGTGCTGGGCGGCACCAGCTTAATGGGCGGTAAAGGCAAGATCATGGGCACATTGATTGGTGCGCTGATTATCGGCTTTTTGAACAATGCCCTTAATCTGCTGGACGTGTCGTCTTACTACCAAATGATTGCCAAAGCGGTGGTGATTCTGCTCGCCGTGCTGGTGGATAACAAAAACAAATAGCTGTTTGAGACAGCGCTTTTCGAAACAGAGAGCTTGTTGGAGAACTTGTTGGGACAGACACTTTTATTTCTGTTTAATTAGCAATTAAAAACAATACCCTACAAACACAAAAGGACTGAACGCATGAAAAAACTGACTACCTTGATTACCACCGCGCTTTTGTCGTCAACGCTGAGCATCAGTGCGCAAGCGGAAGATAGAATGGCAATCGTGGTTTCAACCTTAAACAACCCATTTTTTGTCACCATGAAAGAGGGCGCGGAGCAGAAAGCGGAAGATCTCGGTTATGAGCTCTTGGTGCTTGATTCGCAAAACGACGCCAGTAAAGAGCTCTCGAATGTGGAGGATTTAACCATCCGTGGCGTTAAAGCCATTTTGATTAATCCGACTGACTCAGACGCGGTCTCGAACGCCATTCGTATTGCGAATCGCGCGGAGATCCCGGTTATCACCCTAGACCGTGGCGCGAGTCGTGGGGAAGTGGTGAGTCATATTGCTTCTGATAACGCTCAAGGCAGTAAAATGGCGGCGGAATACATCATCGGCAAAGTCGGTGAGCGTGCCAAAGTGATCCAACTTGAGGGTATTGCTGGCACGTCAGCCGCACGCGAGCGTGGTGAAGGCTTTATGGACGCCATCGAGGGTACCGACGTTGAGCTACTCGCCAGTCAGCCTGCGGATTTTGACCGTACCAAAGGTCTGAATGTGATGGAAAACCTGCTTGCCGCACACCCAGATGTGGAAGCGGTATTCGCCCAGAACGATGAAATGGCATTTGGCGCGTTGCGTGCGGTGCAGGCATCAGGCAAAGATGTCACCATTGTCGGTTTTGATGGCACCAAAGATGGTATTGCGGCCGTTGAACGTGGTCATCTGGCAGCAACCATCGCCCAGCAACCGGGTATGATTGGTGAGCTTGGTGTTGAAACCGCGGATAAGGTGCTAAAAGGCGAGTCGGTAGACAGCTACATTCCTGTGCCGCTTAAAGTGATCAGCCAAGAAACGATCGCTGAATAAGCCGTCAGGGCAACGTATAGTGAGCACCATCGGGTTCGCACTGGGGGTGGTGCTTTTTTGATTTAAAAACGGTAAGGAATAGTAATGAGCCGATTGGTTGTTCTTGGCAGCGTCAATGCTGATCATGTTTTACGTGTCCCTCACTTTCCGCGTCCGGGCGAGACATTACACGGCCACGATTATGCCGTAATTGCCGGCGGCAAAGGGGCCAATCAAGCGGTCGCGGCGGTGCGTTGCGGTGCCGATGTCGCCTTTATTGCCAGTGTAGGTAATGACGCATATGGACAAAATATTCGTCAATCATACGCGCAAGAAGGGATGGATGTCAGTGCGGTGAAGGTGCAGGCGAATACGCCGACCGGGATTGCGATGATCCAAGTAACTGATCAGGGCGAGAACAGTATTGCGCTCTCGGCAGAAGCTAATGCGGCTTTGACAGCAGAGGCTATTACCGCCGATCTCGACAGAATAGCCGAGGCTGACTATTTACTGATGCAGTTAGAAACACCGATGTGCGGCATTGAGAAGGCGGCGTTTCATGCCAAAGCGGCAAAGACTCACGTGGTGCTTAATCCCGCCCCAGCCGCACCGCTGAGCGACGCGCTTCTTGCCGCGGTCGATATTATCACCCCGAATGAAACGGAAGCCCAAAGCCTGACCGGTATCGCGGTAACTGACACTGCCAGTGCGCAAGCGGCTTCGGACGTGCTCCATGAAAAAGGGGTAGGGATTGTAATGATCACCCTCGGCAAACAAGGCGTATGGCTGAGTGAAAAAGGCGAACAAGCGGGCCAGCTTATTCCTGGGTTCAGGGTCGATGCCGTCGATACCACTGCCGCTGGCGATACCTTTAATGGTGCATTGGTGACAGGACTGATAGAGGGACAGACACTTTATCAGGCGATTCGCTTTGCGCATGCCGCGGCGGCATTATCCGTGACTCAGCGTGGCGCACAAACCTCGATTCCTTCTCGTGCAAATGTTGAGGCGTTTTTGACCCACCAAGATGCTTAATCGTTATTTCACCTTAGCCAGCGGAGCGCGATAAATGGCGACCATGAAAGATATTGCTAAACGGGCGGGTGTGTCGACATCGACGGTCAGTCATGTCATTAACAACACCCGTTATGTGAGTGAGGCGATTGCTGAGAAGGTAAACCAAGCTGCGAAAGAGCTTAACTATTACGCCCCGTCGGCACTGGCACGCAGCCTAAAAGTGAATCGAACTAAAACCTTTGGCATGCTGGTAACCACTTCCACCAATCCGTTTTTTGGCGAAGTGGTGAAGGGCGTCGAGCGCAGCTGTTATCACAATGGCTACAGTTTGATTTTATGCAACACGGAAGGCGACGCTGAGCGTATGCGTGCTTCAATTGATACGTTGTTGCAAAAGCGGGTCGATGGTTTGATTTTGATGTGCTCGACCTTGGAAGGTGAGCGGATTGAAGGCTTTGATCGTTATCCGGATATTCCCGTGGTGGTGATGGATTGGGGGCCGATTGATTTTGCTTGCGATAAAATTCAAGACAATTCCTATCAAGGCGGCTATTTAGCGACCCAGCACTTGATTGACTGTGGCCACCGCCAGATTGGTTGCATCAGTGGTCCTTTGCTTAAACAACAAGCACAGCGCCGTTTTCAAGGCTTTAAAGATGCGCTGCGCGATGCTGGACTTACTGAGAACGCCGACTGGATGGTAGAAGCGGACTTTGAGTGTGAAGGCGGCTATCAAGGTTTGCAGGCGATCGCCGCGAGCGGCTCCCTACCGAGCGCGATTTTTGCAGGCAACGACATGATGGCGATGGGTGCGATCAATGCTGCCAATGCACTCGGCATTCGGGTACCCGAGGATCTTTCTATTATGGGGTACGATGATATTCATCTCGCAAAATTTGTCTCGCCCTCCCTGACCACTATTCACCAGCCCAAGTACCGTCTCGGTCAAGCGGCCGTCGAAACGCTACTCCACAAATTGGATGATCCTCAAAGTGACAGCCAAACCGTGCAGCTAGAGCCAACGCTGGTGGTGCGCGAGAGCGTGAAGCGGGTATAGCTATTGGGCGAGCTATCGGGGACAGGCACTTTAAGCTAACTAGATATTAGCAAACGGGACAGACACTTTTGAACACTCGGGGGACAGTCACTTATATGATTGCCCTAGAGAGCTAACGGGACAGACACCTTTATAATTACCCTAGCGGCGTAAGGGTGAAGCCGTCATGATGCCTGTCCTCAATGGCTTTTCCAAAGCCCCTCTATATCAGGGGGGCGATGAAATAATCATCCAAACGCTCGCTGAGTTATTTTATAGAATATATTGGAATATCATTCTGTTTGAGTTTCTGTTCGAATGACGATTATATGCAATATTCGTTGCTAGTGGCGATAATGACTAATATGCGTCATTTTAACAATTCTTTATACTGACAATGAGCCTATCGATGAAAACTCCTCACTTCTCTACCCTTGCTGTCCATGGTGGTGAGCAAACGGACAAGGGCCATAACGCGGCTTTCCCGCCGATTTACACGGCCAGTAGTTTCATTCAATCCGACCTTAGCCATCAGGCCGACTTTGGTTACTCGCGGGTTGCAAATCCAACCCGATCGGCTTACGAGAGTGCGTTGGCGGCGCTCGAGCAAGGTTGTTATGCGACCGCAACGGCCTCAGGGATGGCCGCGACGGCCTTGGCCTTAGAGCTACTGCCGGCAGGCGCGCATATTATTGCGATGCGCGGTGTGTATGGGGGGACGCATCGCTTGTTCGACAAACTCCGCGCCGCCAATAATGGTCTCAGTGTCGATTATGTTGATCTCAACGATCTCAATGCCGTAGCAGCCGCAGTCAAGCCGAACACGGCGATGATCTGGATTGAAACCCCAACCAACCCGTTGTTGGAACTTGTCGATATTACCGCGATTTGCCAGTTTGCCCGTGAGCATGCGTTATTAACCTGTGTGGATAACACCTTTGCGACTGCGTGGAACCAAACACCGCTGCGTTTAGGGGCGGATATTGTGATGTTGTCGACCAGCAAATACATTGGCGGGCACTCTGATATGATTGGCGGCGCGCTGGTGACCGCTGATGAAGCATTGGCGAAAAAAATCGATTTTGCCAAAACCACGGTCGGCGCGATTGCTTCTCCCTTTGATGCCTATCTCGCGTTACGCGGATTAAAAACGCTCGATCTGCGTATGCAGCGCCAATGCGATAATGCGCTAAAAGTCGCGACTGCGCTGGAAAACCACCCTGCCATTGAAGCGGTTTTCTATCCGGGCTTACCGTCACACCCGCAACATGCACTTTGTCAAACGCAAATGCGTTCAGGGGGAGCAGTGGTTACCATTCAGCTAAAAGGTACGCGGGTGGAAAGCGAGCGATTTTTAAGCCGCTTACGCTACTTCATCTTGGCGGAATCGCTCGGTGGTGTGGAGAGTATGATCAACCATTCAGCCTCCATGTCTCACGGCTCCATGAGTGAAGAGGAACGTGAGGCGATGGGGATTTTCGATACCACCTTCCGGCTTTCAGTCGGCATTGAAGACAGTCGTGATTTAATTGAGGATCTTCTGCACGCACTCGATCAGGAGGCGTCATGACCGATTATGGCGTCTGGACGGTGGTGACGCCACTGGTGACTATTGTGCTTGCTGTGGTCACGCGCCAGGTGATTCTGTCGCTGCTGGCAGGGGCGATGGTGGGTTATACCGTGATTGCGAATTTCAATCCATTCGCAGGCGTGGCGAAGGCACTGGATAGTTATATTGGTGTGTTTGCCAGCGCGGGGAACACGCGCACCATTTTGTTCTGTTTTATGGTGGGTGGGTTAATTCGTCTTATCCAAGTCACAGGCGGCACGCGGGCCGTGATTCATGCGCTCACCGAGCGTGCTCAATTGGTGAAAAATCCGATTGCGGTGCAGTTGCTCGCGATGGTCACCACCATGCTGATTTTTATTGAAAGCTCAATTTCCATTATGTCAGCGGGGACGGTGAGTCGTGATTTAGCCGATCACTATCGCGTTTCTCGAGAGAAGCTCGCCTATGTGATCCAGTCATCTTGCGTCGCGACTTGCTCCAGCGTGATGATCAATGGTTGGGGTGCTGCGATGATGGCAATTATCGGCGTACAAGTCAGCAAAGGCTATGTTGAAGGCGAGCCCTTCACCATTCTATTGCACGCCATCCCTTACAACTTAATGGCTTGGCTCTCCTTGCTGGCGGTGCTTTTTTATGTGCTCACTGGGGCGAGTTGGGGGCCAATGGCGAAAGCTGACCAACGTGCGGCAGCTGGGCAAGTACTGCGTGAGGGCGCCTTTCCTATTGCTGGTGATCATCAGCGCGATGATGAGCCGCTAGGTAAAGTGAGCTATTTTGTTCTGCCGTTACTGAGCACCATTTTAATGGTACCGGTGGGCCTGTTTATCACCGGTAATGGCGATATTGCCTCTGGATCGGGCTCGACCGCTGTTTTTTGGGCGGTGATGGCAGGGACTGCGGTCGCGATGGCTTTCTTTATCGGCACGCGTGTCTTGTCGTTAGATGCCTTTTTCCGCCACCTGTTAGCCGGATACGCGAATATGATGCCTCTTGGGGCCATTATGTCGCTGGCATTTTTAATGGGGGATTTATCGGCAGACTTACATACGGGACACTACATCACTCAGGTGATTGATGGCATTTTGCCTGCAGGATTATCAGCCGCTTTTGTCTTTGTGATTGCCGCGATTATGTCACTGGCGACCGGGACCTCGTGGGGCACGTTTGCAATCATGATTCCGATTGGTATTCAGATTGGCGCCGCGACAGGCATTGATCCGCACTTAATGATTGGCGCATCGATATCTGGGGCGATTTTTGGCGATATGACGTCACCAATCAGTGATACCGGCATTGTCGCGTCGATGGCAACAGGCAATGATCACGTTGATCATATCCGCACGCAATTTCCTTACGTCATGGTCGTGGGAGCAATTAGCACAATGGCATTTGCGGCCTTAGGGAGTATTTAAATAGAGAAATAGCCCAAGCAATAGCGCGGGTGTTGAACAACCTCAATGCAAGTCGCTGTTACTGTATGCTGAGCTTGAGAGATTGTGGGGACAGGCACTTTAAACTAACAGCTACCTCAGCTACCGGGTATCAGCTACCGGAGTAAACTAACGAGGACAAAACTAACGAGTAACTAACGAGGAGTTACCGGGGACAGGCACTTTAAGCTAGGGTAGCTACCGGGGACAGGCACTTTTATGATTGCTCTAGCGGGCTGAGGGGGAAGCCGTTATGATGCCTGTCCTCAATGGCCAATCGGTAAATCGCCTCGTTATGTTTTCAATTGTCGACCAAAACCAACACTTTGTGGTGATCAATAAGTACCACGGCGTTAGCGTGCAAAAAGAAGCCGATCACGCGGCACTGTTGCCTGCGGTGGCGTCGCATATTGGGGTTGAGAAAGTTTACCTTGTGCATCGGTTAGACAAGATGACATCGGGCTTGCTGCTGCTGGCAACCTCTTCTCATGCGGCGTCTGTCCTCTCAGGGCTGTTTGCTTCGCGCGAGATAGAAAAATTATATTTGGCATTAAGTGCGAAAAAGCCGCGTAAGAAGCAGGGTCTGATCGTTGGGGATATGGCCAAAGGGCGGCGAGGTAGCTGGAAAATGTTAACCAGCAAAGATAACCCGGCGAGAACGCGTTTTACCTCTATTGCTGGTGGTGAGGGACGGCGACTTTTTCTCTGTCGGCCCTACACAGGCAAAACCCATCAAATTCGCGTGGCGATGAAAAGCATTGGATCACCGCTCATCGGTGATGATTACTATGGCGGTGAGCCTGCCGATCGTGGCTACTTACACGCTTATGGGTTGCAATTTACGTGTCGTTTTGCTGATGATCAGCCAGCCAAGCACTACAGCTATGTGCTGCCCCCGAGCCAAGGCGAATTGTGGCCAACCTTACCGGTGGAGTGGGAGCAGCCTTGGCACTTAATTAGCTAGCACAGCTTGGTGAAGTAATGGCGTTATTGAGGATTTGTCGACCACGGGTATCTCGAACCAAAATGGTATAGCTGATACCACTGTCTAACATACTGCGGATATCGTTATCCTCGCAATAACGACGCTTTAGGCCGGAAAAGAGCTGCCCCGGTGCTTTTTTGGCATTCTTCTCTAGAAGCGTCAGCTCGATGATGGCGTCCTGCGCACGAGCGCGAACCAGTGAGTAGCCTTCAATATCCATCGGCAGTAACTGTGCAATCATGTCGGCACGTTGGCTTGCTGCCTCTGCGGCCTGATCATGCTGGGTGCTGCTACATGCACTGAGTACTAGCCCCAGGCAGGCCATCGTCAGTATTTTTACATATCGCATTAGGCAGGATCCTGCGGAAGCACTTTTTTGAAAGGTTTAACGGTGACATCTGCATAGACGCCAGCGGCCATATACGGGTCTTTGTCGGCCCATGCCTTGGCGGCTGATAGTGACTCAAACCAGGCAATAACGGTTGACCCCGTAAACCCAGCGTCGCCCGGCTCGTCGCTATCAACGGCAGGGTTTGGTCCTGCAATCATCAAGCGGTTTTCTTTTTCCAGTTGGTGTAAGCGCTCAAGGTGTGCGTCACGCGCTTGCTTGCGTAGCGGTAGGCTGTTCTCGACGTCTTGCGAATAAATGAGATACCACATCGTCATTGTCCTTGATAGATGTTTATAGCCACTAGGATACAGAGTCAAGATTTCTGAGTACAGTGTATTAGTGGGTATGAGGAGCATTGGAGGGACCATTGGAGGGACAGGCACTTTAGTCGCTAATTGGCGAAAGCTTATTGGGACAGACACTAAAGTATCTAAAGTGTCAGTATCTAAAGTGTCTGTCCCACGATCTACCCTGTCCCACGATCTACCTAGTCGAAAATAGGTGGTACTTCTTCTTTTAATCTCTGATTCACTTCGTTCTTATCAAAGTGTTTTGCGTCCCAGTCCTGCATGTTAAAGAGGTCCAGGATCTCTCGCTCATCGTCGTTGAGTGGAGCGCGTCTTGAGAGTTTGAGTAGGTCTTTGTATCTGTCTATACCGCCGCAGTCTTCGGGTGGGCAGGCGCCATTACCTGCCGTGACTTTAGGCTGCGTGCAATTGCGGGTATTCAGTTTCTCAAGGGTGATGGTGTGGCGCCAGTCATCGCCAAAATCATACACATATGCGATGGTGTCTCCGGGGTCTTGCAGTACTGCCCCAATGGGTAAATACGCCGCTTGGGTATCGGATTCATCGTCAAGGTCAATATGACCAAAGGGTGTGATGAACATGGCAAGGTGTTGGTGCTCCCAACCCATAATAGCCTGAATGCAATCGTGTAGCGCGATAAAAGGTAAGGCGTTTGAAATGGTAAAACGGCGCCATATTTTGGGACGGCTATTATCGAGCTCAATGTGCAGTACGATGCCTTGGGGGCGTTCTATTTCCTGGGGACCGTGCACCATCGGATGATGCTCCGCTTGCTGTTGTATACTCAGCTCTGTGAGCTGGTCGAAAAGTGGAAAGGTTTTTCTCATGCGATCAGGTGCTTGCAACGCATACGCTGCGGCAAATATAAATAGGTTGCTCGGTGAGAACGGTGTGATTTCTTGTTTGCTGTAATGCGTGATCAGCCCACTCAACGCGAGTGCTTTGATATAGGGTTCAGGGTGTTCGAGATAATAGCGGTTCCGGACTTTGCGTATGGTCTCCAGGGCTGGGTCGATCGATTCAGCGACCGTCCATGTCTCTATCAATGGAGTATTGACTAACAATTTGCTGGATAGATGTCCTCGTGCTATCACATCCGGATGTTCACCTGGGAAATTGCACGTGGAGGCAAGGTTATCTAATGAGAACGGTTGCGGCTCGGTCCATTGTGAAGGGAAAAGCGCAAGCATATGTAGCGTGTCAGGCTCGAAGGCCTCATGCTGTTCGTCTAGGGCCCAACAAAGTATGTGTCGCAAGATACCAGGGTCGCATTGAATAGCTTCAACTGTGCTGTCCATTTCTGCGGTCATTTTTTTATATTGTACGGTGTCGACGGTATTGGCATCAAAGTAGCTATCCACTAAACCGAAACCTAAGCGGAAGACGCCCCCGAAAACATGCGCATGTTTAGTTGTTGGGTTGATGAGTAGCCCATTAAATAGTATGGCGTGGTTGCCGTCTGGATAGGACAGACAAAGCTCAGTCACCTGATGTTTTTCGGTTTGTTTGCCGTATTGCATGGCTGATTTTTGCCACGCTGGTAGGTGATTTTTTACGCTATCGTGACCAAAGCGCTGGATCAGGGTTAGGTATTGACGCTGACCAAGGGACTCCCATCTTTTTGCTGGAAGGCTACTGAGTACACTCGCTGCGGTGTTGGCGATCTTAGGATCGGCATTGAGGCTCAAAAGCAAAAGCGCATCAATTGACCAAGGTTGATGGCTTATCATCGTGAGCAGCCCTTGAACTTCCTGTTCGGTGAAAAAGATAAGCTCACCGCCCACAAACTGACAAAAAGCAAGCCCAGTGTCTACGCCGAATTTATTGAGATCGGCGATGAGATGTTCGGTAACCTTTTCAGGGTCTTGTGCCAATTGTTCTTGTTGCTCAGTGATCGGCTGCTGACTGCGCTCACGCACTTTCATAATGATCGCATCTTCGACATGCAGCTTATGGTGTTTCATGCATCTGATGATTTCTCTGGTAAGCACCAAGTTAATTTGAGCATCGTCTAGCTCAAGCGCGTTAGTGAGGATTTCATTCGCGATATTGATGATTTCAGAGACGTCATTACTACGCGAGTAAATACGTAGGTCATTGGCCATTTGTGAAAAGTAATCGACAAAAAGCTCCTCTTGGCGTTCGTCGAATATCTTTGATAGTGATAGACCAATCGGTAGCGCGGCAATATACGACTCTGGTGAACCGTTTATTAGCTGGTGTTGTTCCCGGCTGATGTCGGCAATGGGCATGTTGTGCTGGATAGCCTCAAGGAGCGCTTGCGCAGAAGGTGGCAGTTCCATATTCTTGGCCTAGGTTGAGATTAATTAATTGTTTAAGCGTACAAAAAATCACTCTGAAACACGACTGTCTTTTGTTGGGACAGACACGGTACGTCTGATATGTCTGGTATCGATTGAACCGTGCTATCTGGGACAACTATCAGCATTGCTAATGTGCTAATGTGCTAATGTGCTAATGTGCCTGTCCCAACAAGATCTAAAATCAAACCTGAATATCTCTTTACCTTCCTGTTACTGGAAGGCTTATTCTTCTGGAAAAACGGTCAGGAGATAATATGGGATGCTGTAATCAATCCCCGGAAGGTGGAGCAAAAGGGCTAAAGCCGCTCTTAAAAGCGGTGGGTGTGTTGTTTGTATTGATAATGATGCTGGCTTATTGGATTGGATGAGGCCTTAGCGAGCTTATTTGGTGTTTACGTTATTGGGATGCACTTAACGACAAGCCGGACCGACTCTAGAGCATGATGCCGGTCATGCGCTGTAGACCGAATGTCGGCAATACCCCCTGAACACTCGATAGTGAACCTACGATATTCCCGCCTTCTAAGTGAGAGCATGTACTTAACCAGGTTTCACGCGAGATGTTCAGCTGTGTGAGTAGGTGTGGTCTCGGGAGTGAATTGGCGTTCTGACCCTGATCGCACGTCCATTCTACCAGAGCTAAATAATCCATAAGGCGAAAAGGGATACCGTCGGGCATCGACTTTCTTGGGTTTCCAACGAAGGGAAATAAGCCGGCTTGCGTCGCTTTATTTTGCTTGAGTGATTCAACGCGCTTTTTAATCGATGTGTAATTGGCTTGTTTAGGCCGTTTGGTGAGACCTGCTCGCACTGGGTTCAAATCGACATAGGCCATGGCCGCAGCGAGTGCTTTTTCATCTAATAAGGCTTGGCTTTTAAAGCGTCCCTCCCAAAAATGCCCTGAACATTGATCCTCTCGATTCGCTTGCGTCGAAATATATTGATTAAGCAGCTTCATAAACCAGCTGACAGACATCAAACGTTCGCGCCAGTTCTCAATGATGCGAAAACACGCTTTTCGCTCTGAGTGAGAGAGCGATTCACCCTGATGAAAACGCTGGATAAGCGCAGGCGCTTGATGAAAGGCTAGCCAGCGTTCAATAACCCCGATGTTGGTCAAAGACTGAGCCGCGTTTGCGTTGATATGCAAAACAACGTGATAGTGATTGCTCATAATGGCATAAGCACAAATATCGATACAGAACGCTTTGGCTAATGCGAGTAAACGCGTTTCTATCCATGCGCGACGATGCTCATAACTTTTTTGCGACTGAGCATCATAGCCGCACAAATACGAGCGGCGTACACAGCGTGAGACGCAATGATAATAGGGTGTGGCAGCCAAATTTATTTGCGATGCGCGAGCTTTGGTCATCGTCGGTCCCTCTTAGCATCTAGGTACGAGTAGAGATTACTGTATAAATGAACAGCCTTCATCTTTTCTAGATCGGGTTTTCGTGACAGTGCAAGAAATACTGTAACTGTGAGATTAGTTAGTTACTAAAAGCGTCTGTCTCAATAAATAAAATAACGGGGACAGGCGGGCTATAGAGCAATAAACAACGGGAAGCTACCAGGACAGTCACCAAAGGATGTTTGTCTCCGGCGATAACTAAAAGTGCCTGTCCTTGGAAAGTCCTTGGAAAGGAAACTCAGTAGGGACATGCGTAAAGGTGTCTGTCCCCACAGGAAATCATTGGAAAGGAAACCGATTAGGGATATGCGTAGCGGTGCCTGTCCTCGCAGAAAATATAAAGTGCCTGTCCCTATAAGAAGAAGCTAGGCAGGAACGCCGCTGTGAAAGCGGAATTGGTTGTCGGGCGCTTGGATCAACTCGGCTTCGCGCTCGCCGATGGCTTGAATGCGGTCGCGAATGTCCTCGCCGGCGATGGTTTCTGCAAGCGTGAGGTAATCTTGATAATGGCGTGCTTCCGAGCGCAGTAGCGAGATGTAGAACTTTTGCAGTTCATCATCGAGGTGCGGGGCGACTTTGGCAAAGCGCTCGCAGGAGCGTGCTTCAATGTAGGCGCCAATAATCAGTTTATCGACCAAGGTAGCCGGCTCGTGAGTGCGTGCCGCGCGCATTAATCCTTTGGCGTAGCGACCTGCTTCTAACGGTTGATAAGGAATGCCGCGTGCGTCCATGATTTCAATCACTTGTTCAAAGTGATGAAACTCTTCTTTGATTAACCGGACCATTTTATCAATCAAGGCTTGGCCGTGGGCAAAACCCGCTTTAGGGGTTAAAGGTGCACTGAGACCGTTTTTGCGCGCGTGGAAGATCCCATCGCGAACGCCGCGATAGACAAAGTCTTCATAGGGTTTGGCCCATGCCAGCAGTTGCTCGCCACTCGCCGCGTCAACCGCATATTTACGGATCAGCCACATCGCGGTTTGGCTGGCTTTTAATTCGCAGTTTGCGTGATCGCGCAAAAGAATCGATTGATTGTCAGGCTGAATGGCCGCTTCAATCCAACTGTCGGGGGTTTGACAGTGCAGAAAACCATGAATAGGGGTGAGTAGGGTATTAATTTCTTGGCGTAGCATGCCGGAAACACTCTCAGACTGACAACAATGGCTGGGCATTATAAACAGATGGGATGCGAGCGCAAAGAGCTGGCAGCGCAGGAGGCGCTGCCAGGTGGGCGAATTCGGCCTACTTGTTCGATGCCCAAGGGGAACGGTATTGAATACCGAGCTTGTCTAAACGCGGCAATTGCGCTTTGAGTCTGGCCAGATAATCGAGCCAGTCACGGCGCTCACTGTGGCTCCAAGCCGCTTCCGCAATGGCGGTAAGCCTTGGAAATATCATGTAATCGAGCCTGTCCTGATTGGTGATCAGTTCACTCCAGAGTGCACATTGCACGCCTAGCATGTGCTCACGGGCGGGGTCGTCACTGGCGAGGCTTGCCAGCGGCTCATATTGGTAGACTTTCTCTAATGGTGTGACGCCCGCCCAGTCGAGGCCGGGTTCGGTGGCACCATAATCTTGCACCATATCGAGATAGGTCGCCTGACCGGGGGTTAAAATCACATCAAAACCATGCTGCGCACAATGCAGTGCGGCGTCTTCGCTTTGCCATGAATAGATCACGGTATTCTTACTCACTTTATCGCCGTGCTGCACTTCTTCCCAGCCAACCATACGTTTGCCCAAGGCGCGTAGCTTTTGCTCCGCATAGGTCAGTATCTGTCCCTGTAGCGAAGCGGTCGTTTCTCCGTTCATGCGTCTGTCCCGATAAATTGGGCTATCGGTCCATACCCCGTCAGGGACTTCATCGGCACCAATATGGACCCATGAGGCAGGAAAAAGCTCGGCGACTTCACTTAATACCGTATCTAAAAATCGATACGTACCATCAAGGGCTGGCGATAATACGTTATCGGTGTAGTGTTGCACGCTGCGGTAAGTAGAGCGGTCGTCGGCATCGTGCAGCCAGTCAGGCAGTGCTTTGATGGCTGCGCGACAGTGACCGGGAATATCAATTTCTGGAATGACGGTAATACCGCGGGCTGCGGCGTATTTAATCACGTCACGTACGTCTTCTTGGCGATAATAACCTTCGTGACGTTCTGCAATGTGACTGAACTGCGGGGCAAGGCGGGTATTGGGGCCGCGTTGACTCCCATAGCGCGTCAATTCAGGCAGGGCTTTAATCTCCAGTCGCCAGCCTTCATCGTCGGTTAAATGCCAGTGAAAGGTATTGAACTTAAAATAGGCTAGCTGGTTAATCAGTCGCTTTACCGTGTCCACCGAATGAAAATGGCGCGCGCAATCGAGCATCATCCCTCGGTAAGCAAAGCGTGGTGCATCGCTGATTTTTATTGCCGGTATTCGAAGCTGTGTGTCTTGCTCTTGGCAAAGCTGTAATAGCGATGCGCAGCCGTGAATAAACCCGCGTTCAGCACAGGCTTGGATCACCACGCCTTGGTCGGTGACGGTGAGCTGATAGGCCTCATCACGGTGTGTGATATCTCGAAGTGCAGAGTCGGGTAAAGGCCGTAAGATAATGGCATGATCGCCAGTGACCGCATCTTGGTGGCGTGGGTCGAGTGCAATATCAGCTTGCGGGTATATGCGAACCCATTCGTTACTTAACCACTGCGCGGCGGGAAGGGCCTGTGGATCGACAGCGATTAACGGTGTTGTGGGTGAAAGCGTAAAGTATCCTGGCTGGTGGCGCACCGATTTGGGCACCGGAATAATGGCGTGCTCGGCGGGGTGAACATCTGGAATCGATGAGCGTGTGGTATGAGCGTGTGCCAAGTTAATGGGAGTGAGCATCACTGAATATTGCTCGCCATTGGCGTAGAGCAGTGCATCTTTAAAGCCCGCACAAAGAAACCGTAATGGTGGCGTGTGGGCATCAAACTCGATGTATAAGCTCTGATTGGCATCGAGTGTTTGATGGGCCGGTGTAATGACGCAATAGCTGCCGATTTGTTCAATGCTGCCTTGTGACAGGGTATTGGGGTTGATGAAGCGATCAAACAATACCGCAATGGACAGCGCTTCCAACGAACGGTCGGTGAGATTATGTAAGGTTAACCCCATTCGACTACGTGGCGGGGTATCATTGGGATACTCGTTGATCACACTAAGATCGAGGCGGTAAGTCATCACGCGTTCTCCTTATTCGAGTGGCCGTTGCCAATCAGTGTTTGCGCACTGATGGCGAGCATAAACCAGCTTGCATTTGGCAACCACTGCTCGCCCCATCGCCAGTTTTGCGCCATATCATCGCAATATGGTGCGGGGTTGAATGCAATCTGTGTTTCATCCTCCATTCCTGAGGTAATGCCATTGCAGATCCCCCCTTTGGCATTAAAAAACCCCAAGTGCGGTAGGTAATCTGGGTTGTTATGGCCATGTCCATCGAGCATACAGATATCAAATGGGTTTAAACCGAGGATCCAATTAAGCGCCCGTTGGCTAAAGGTGTGGAGGGCAGTATTCAGCGTATCGTCATGAATATGGCGCGTGGCATGACACGCAAAGGTCGCCAGTGATCCCAAGCGTGCATTCTCGCCTTGCCACCAATAGCCGGTTTCATTGTGGTGAGGAATAAAGTGACGTACCTGTTTGACGCCATCGACGGGTTTGACGTACTGACGCGGATACGCGAATGGGTTATCGGCGGTTTGTGTTAGGTTGAGCTCAAACTGGCAGGCGCGTTCCAATGCTGTTTGTGCGATAGCTTGGTGGTGAGGTTCGGTCTCTATATCGAGATAGCGAACTAATGCTAAGCCGGGCAGACCGGCATCAGCGGCATGGTAAAACGGGCGGCCGCCATCAGCATTTGCTGACCAATAATACTGGCAAGTATCATCACTGCGCTGCCGTGCGACCAGCTTTGTCATCCAGCCTCGAGCCTCGCTCAAGAAGGGACAGTCACCGTTCGTACTAATGTGTCTGTCCCCAGAACCTAAAGGTGCCTGTCCCGTTAAATACCGTCCCGTCAAATAAGCGTGACTGTCCCCGGTAGATTGCTCTTCGGTAGACTGCCGAATGGCGTGATGCAACTCACATGCGGCGAGAAGGGCACAGGTTTCGTCAATAATGTTGGGTTCACCGTCATCAAGGTAATGATGGTTATTTTCAACCAAATGCCAGTAGCCGCGAATGGCGGCATCTAAATAGCGTGCTTGTTGGTCAGGCTCCGCGCAAAGAGGGGCTCGGCTTGCAGTGGCAAGGGCTGCAATCGCCATGCCGCCGCCTTGACGAAAACCGGCTTGATAAGCCTCACTCATTACTCCATCTTGCGTCGCGTAAGCGCAAAGGGTGCGGCGCTCTGGGTCTTTCGACCATTGATCAAACACCGTCATGTAAAAGAAGCCACTGGGGTGTTGCATACGGAGAAGAAAATCGGCGCCGTGTTTCGCTTCATCGGCTAAGCGCGTGCGCATAAATGCGGGGAGCGTGTCCGAGTTAAATTGGCTGGCAAGATCGGCCAGCCCCCAAGCTAAAAGCGGGATTTGTTGCGGATTGAAGTAATTGGCATAGGAAAGGTGGCTCAGGTATTTGCTCACATCGCCAGAGGCATCGTACCACCCACCGGACACA
The DNA here is from genome assembly GCF_005280275.1 of Salinivibrio kushneri. Classification (NCBI taxonomy): domain Bacteria; kingdom Pseudomonadati; phylum Pseudomonadota; class Gammaproteobacteria; order Vibrionales; family Vibrionaceae; genus Salinivibrio; species Salinivibrio kushneri. The sequence goes on along the minus strand of NZ_CP040021.1, from coordinate 1,763,725 downwards.
TCCACGCGTTCATCGGACCCAAATACCTTGGCGCGCTGATCCGCGTGTTCATAGATACCGCTACACCGCTGCGATTTAAAGTAATGGAGCAGATCAGAAAACGTGGTGTGAAACAGACAATTATCCGTGATCTCAAACGGATGGGAATATACCGGTGTGTCTGTTAACAGCACGAGTTGATAGCGTCCGCGATGTGCAAAGGCAGAAAAATCGAGCGTATAAGCCGTGCCCATCTGCCAGTTGCTTAACTGTGTGCCTTGGTGTAACTCAAACTGCGCCACCACGTTATCGAGTGGTACTGTGTCTGTCCCACGAACACGAACAAAAGTGTCTGTCCCGGTACTTTTTTTTGCATCTTCTGCGGCATCGTTAAAGTGTCTGTCCCCATCCCCAGAAGAGGAGGCAGTTTTATCGGCAGTGTTAAATGTGCCTGTCCCCTTAAGAGGGGGCAGAGAAATCAGTGCCACGGGGGTGCCGGTGAGGCGGTCGCTGTCACTGACGATCACCGCGTATTTGTCACCGTGTAACGAGTAGCCAATGTGATTGGTCAGCACTTGCATGATGGTATCCTTATTGGTCGCTATTGCTCGTACAAATAGCAGCGCACATAGTGGTTGTCGGCGAGCTTGGTCACGCCGGGTAACTGCTCAGTGCATTTGGCCGTCGCATGTGGGCAACGGCCGGAAAAAGGGCAGCCGACCGAATCCGGCGTCCATAGGGGGATCTCACCCTTGTTGCCCTTTAATTCTTCATGAATGGATTTGCTCGGGTCGGGCACCGCCGAGACCAACAACTGGGTATAAGGGTGTTGGGGATGGTGAATAATCTCTTCGGTGTCTCCCCATTCAACCATATGGCCGACGTACATCACTGCCAAGTCTTCGGCAATGTAGCGCGCGGTGGCGATGTCATGGGTGATGTAGAGCAGCGACATTTGCTTCTCCACTTTCATCTCTTCCATGAGATTAAGTACACCGGCACGAATCGACACATCCAGCATCGAGGTCGGCTCGTCGGCGAGTACCACTTCCGCACCCACAGCGATGTTACGCGCCAGGTTTATCCTCTGACGTTGACCGCCCGACAGCTGATGGGGAAATTTTTCCGCCGTTTCTTTGGCCGGAGTGAGGCCTACTTGCTCGAGCAGTTCGAATACCCGTTCTTTCAATTGGGCTTTGTCGCGCTTGGCGACTTTTTTGTGGATCAATAACGGGCGCGCAATATGGTGAAATACATTATGCGTGGGATTGAGCGAGCCAAAAGGGTCTTGCCAGACCATTTGCAGGCCTTCGCGATAGCGCATTAGCTCATCACGTTTTTTAATGGTGGTAATATCGCGGCCCCGGTATTCAATGCAGCCGTCGGTCGGGGCGTACATTTTTGCGATCATTTTCGCGGTGGTTGATTTGCCCGAGCCTGATTCCCCCACCACGGCAAGCCCACGGCCTTTGTACATTTTGAACGATACCTCATTGATCGCTCGCATCATGGGTTGTTTAAGGGCGTGGCTGTTGATGGGGAAATCTTTCACCACGTTTTTCCCTTCAACCAGCAATTCTCCAAAACCTGTACTCATCACTGACTTCCTCACATTGGCGCGTTATTAGACTTTTTGTTGGGCGATCGGCTCGCCGTCGTATAGATGGCAGTTGGAATACCGGCCCGGTTCGATTTGGCGTAGCACGGTTTGGGTGGTTCGACACTGTTCATGCACTTGCGCGCAACGTGCTTGAAAGCGGCAGCCGGTCGGGATTTCGAGCAAGTTGAGCGGGTTGCCCGGGATCCCCGTGAGCTGGTGCTTAGGTCCGGTGAGTGAGGGGAATGAGCTGCCCAGCCCTTCGGTGTAGGGGTGATAGGGATTAGTGAGTACTTGTTTGGACGGCGCGACCTCAATCAGCTCGCCGGAGTACATGATCCCAATCCGGTCGGAGAACTCGACCATGAGCGATAAATCATGGGTGATAAACAGAATCGAAAAGCCAAACTCTTCTTTTAACGCATAGATTTTTTGCAAGATCTCACGCTGTACCACCACGTCTAATGCGGTGGTGGGTTCGTCCATGATGATCATTTTCGGGTTCAAGGCCAGTGCAATAGCTATCACTAAGCGCTGACGCATCCCGCCCGAAAACTGGTGCGGATAATCAGTCAGGCGGCTGGGATGAATATCAACAATTTCCAGCAAGCCTTGCGCCCGCTTGACTGCTTGTTTGCGGGTGAGTTTGGTGTGGCGCATCAGCACATCGCAAAACTGTTCTTCGAGTGTCAGCACTGGGTTGAGTGCATTCATGGCGCTTTGAAACACCATCGACATTTCTCGCCAACGAAAATCACGCATGCGGGCATCGCTATAGTTGAGGATATTCTCGCCGTTAAATAGCACTTCGCCGCCGGTGATAAATGCAGGTGGCTTATGCAGACGCATCAGCGAAAAGGCAACGGTGGATTTACCGCAGCCCGACTCGCCAGCCAGGCCGAATACTTCACCGGGCGCAATGTCAAAATTGACGTGATCGCAGGCTCGGACATCACCGGCATCGGTAATGTAGTCCACGCACAGGTCACGGATTGAGATAAGTGGGGTGCGACTCATGATTTATCTCCACTGATCAGCATGTGTTCGGCAACGGGATTCTCGTCGCGGGCTTTCTTTTCTTGTTGGCTGAGTTTTTTCCAGCGCTTCATCCCTTTTTGCGCACGTAATTGCGGGTTGGCAATTTCATCCACCGCGAAGTTGAGTAACGCAAGCCCTGTCACCAGTAAGGTCAGCGCAATACAAGGCGCGAGCAGCTCCCACCAAGCGCCGATCAGCATGGATGACGAGGTTTGTACGTTATAGAGCATGATCCCCCAGCTGATGGTGTTGGGATCGCCAAGGCCCAAGAAAGAGATAATGGACTCCATGGCAATGGCATACATCACCGAGCCAATAAAGCTGGCACCAACAATGGGCACGAGGTTAGGCAAGATCTCGACAAAGGTGATACGAAAGCGCGACTCACCCAGCACTTCAGCAGCTTTCACGAACTCTTTTTCGCGCAGGGCAAGGGTTTGCGAGCGAACCACCCGTGCGCCCCACGCCCAGGAGGTACAGCCAATAATGATGGCGATCGTCAGCGGTCCAGCTTCGCCGATAAACGCGGCGAGCACGAACAGGAGTGGGTATTGCGGGATCACCAACATAATGTTCATTGCGGCGGTGAGCACATCGTCAACCCAACCGCCTAAATAGCCGGCGGTAATACCAATTAAAGTGGCGAGCACACACACGGTGATCCCTGCCCCAAAACCCACCGCTAACGAAACACGGGCACCATGTACCAACTGTGACCAGACATCACGGCCCATACGAGTGGTGCCAAGGACATGTTCGGCCTTTTTCGACATCAGCAGGGTGCGACGGTCGTCCGCGAAGTGGGTGGCGACCCAGCCGTCTGGGTTGGCTTGTGCGGCTTTAACCACAAAGCTTGGGTATTCATGTGGGTTACCGGTGCGTTTATCAGGTGCATGCTGGCTTAGCAATGGGGCGAATATCGCCATTAAGATAAATAAGCCGACAATAATGGAGCCCGCGCGCGCGATTTTGTTGCGCACGATAAGCGTGAGGAGATCTTTCATGATTCTTTCCCTCCTGTTCGCAGGCGTGGGTCAAGCACCACGTACAGCATGTCAGCAATTAAGTTAAACGAGAGCATAAACAAGGTCATAATCAGCAGCTGGCCTTGTAGGACTTGATAGTCACGCGCGTTGATCGCATTCAACAGCACTGAGCCAAGGCCGGGATAGTTAAAAATGATTTCCACAATCAGTTGGCCCCCGATGGCAATACCTAGCGACATTGATAGCGCGGTGACACTGGGTAAGAGCGCGTTCCGCGCCGCATAGTTAAACACCACGCGGTTTTCGCTTAACCCTTTGCCGCGGGCCATGGTGATGTAGTCTTCCGCAAGCAGGTTAATCATGTTGTTACGCATGTTGACCAAAAAGCCGCCGACTTGAATGATGGAGGCACAAAAAAGCGGGAGTACGGCGTGATATGCCACATCTTTAATAAAGGTCCAGCTGGTCCAGTCGGGAGTAACACCCGGCGTGTAGGCGTATCCGGTTGGAAACCATTTCAACCCAATCGCGAAAATAAACAGCGCGAGCATCGCAATGACCACTTGCGGTACCGCTTGGATAATCAGCATGCCTGGGGTGATCACGGCATCGTATTTTCCGCCGCGCTTCCAAGCGGCAAAAATGCCCAAAATCGAGCCCAACGAGAAAGACAGCAGCACCGCACTGCCGGCGAGAAACAGCGACCAGCCAAAGGCTTTGCCCAGCAGCTCGTTTACCGACAGCGGATAAAATTGGATGGAGGTGCCTAAATCCCAGCTCAGCACGTTTTTCATGTAGGTGAAATACTGCATATAGAGTGGGCCATCGACGAAGCCCAGCAGTTGTTTCATTGCCTCAATCCGCTCTGGGGTGACTTGCACCGAGGCGTTGGCAAACATCATGGTGACAGGATCACCGGGCATGGCTCGAGGAATAATAAAATTAAGTGTTGCTGCCACTAAAAGGGCAATCATGTAAAAAGTTAGCCGTCGGAAAAAATAACCCATAACCCACACCTTACGCAGCGAAGTGGTGATGTTCGTGGTGTGAACATCGAGGAAAAGCGGGCGCGCAAGGCGCCCGATATTGGTTACTGAACGGGCTTAAGGTCCAGCACATGAAGAAGACGCTCAGGAATGCCGGCCCAGATAGAGGGGCGACCTTTCGGATTGTCTTCGTTCCACCAACCGGTGAAGCGGGTTGTGTTGTATTGATACATTTGTGCGCCAGAAAGCACCGGAATGGTGACCTGATCCTTGGCGATAATCGCTTGGATTTGGTGGGCAATTTCTAGCTGCTCAGCTTTATCCGCGGTTTTGTAGAAGCTGTCTAACAGCTTGTCGAGCTCGGCATTTTGGTAGTAATGCATCGCGAACCGCGGCATGCCATCCCCTTCCTGTAGGTTGGAGTTATACGCGCTATTCCAATAGGTATAAGGGTCAGCACCATGGAAGTAGTTGGTGTAAGCGACGTCGTAATCCGCTTCGAGCATGGCTTGGCGGTATACTGAGAAGTCTGGGGTACGTGCCTTGGCTTTGATACCGGCCTCGGCAAGTTGCTCAACCGCAAGCTGAACGGTGTTGTTGAAGTCGGTCCAGCCATTGGGGGATTGGATCTCGAGCTCAAACGATTTGCCTGACGGGGTTTCAACAAAGCCATCGCCGTCTTGATCTTTAAAACCGGCTTTGGCGAGCAGTGCTTCGGCGCCGTCTAGATCGTATGTATTGTATTGACGATATTTCTCATGCACCGCTTCGTCGGACCAAGACTCAAAGGCATAACCTAAGCCAGACGCAAAGTCGTTCACCGTACCACCACCATAAAAGGCGATATCAATGATGGTTTGACGGTCTAGCGCCATCGAAAATGCGCGACGGAAGTCGACATTCGTCAGCGCTTCACGCTTGGCAGGATCAGGGTCATTAAAATTGACCATAAAAGCTTGAGTGCCGGCGGCAGGATACCAATAGTGATGGTTTGGATTGGCCGCGGCATAGGTGCGATCAATGTCAGGAATAAACGATGAGGTCCAGTCCATTTCGCTGTTGATCACCTTGCTCAAAAACTGGTCGTTATTGGCAATTTGTGGTACGCGCAGACAGTCAACATCGAGGTTGTCGTTATCCCAATAATACGGGTTACGACATTGAATATAGAGCTGAGAGGTGAAGGTATCGATAGTGGTGAAGGGACCAGAGCCTACCGGATTTTCATTGGTGTAAGAGGCAGGCTCTTCAACATTTTTCCAGACATGCTCGGGTACCACAGGTACTTTCACAATTTCGTAGGGTACATTGGAGTTTGCCTCAGTGAGCTCAAAGCGGACGGTATAGTCGTCGACCTTTTTCACATCATCAACCCATTGGTTAATGCCAGATTGATCCAATTCAGGGTGGTTTTTGACTAAATCAAACGAATACACCACATCATCAGCGGTATAGGCTTCACCGTCTGACCATTTCACGCCTTTACGAAGGGTGAAGGTGACACTTTTCAGATCATCCGCCATTTCATAGCCGCTCGCGAGACGAAAGACAGGCTGGTTGCCTTTCATTTCGTTAAACACCACTAAAGGCTCATAGATAAAGTCAGTAGTGGTGTGCAGATAGGTAGCGCCGAGGAAAGGGTTAAAGTTACGGACAAAAGTATTGAATTCTTTCGGGTGGATAGTGAGCTCACTGCGCTCGGCGGCACTGACGCCAGCACTTGCGCTCAGCGCACCGATAATTGCAGAGGCAAGTAGGGTCTTGCTGGCAATTCTAATGTTACTCGAAAACATAGCCATTCCTTACTGTTGCTTTCAGTTCACGTGATGGATAGTGATGAACTCGTTGCTAACAACCTTCACGAGCTCAAGCTTACTGTGTTGCCGACCCTTACGTTGTGATTATGGATGGGATGACCCAAGGGATACTTGTTGTACTAGGCCAGCAAACACCCTCACTAAGCCCAAGTTAAGCGAAGGCTGCAATGTGAATAATCGTTAAAACCGTAAAAAAGCACGACGTTGACGTTATTTTTGTTAAAAAAAACAGCCCCAAAGGTCGTTACGCTCAAAAGATGATCACGACTCACTACCGGTAACGACCTTGGGTGGAATTTTAATGGCATTAAAATCATTAGGTTATGGTTATTTTTCTTTTGGGTGATACATGTCACACACCAAAACGCTCTTATTTTTCACCAAGAAAAATCATCGGTTGTTTTGTTGTGACAAGTCGCGCATTTCTGAGTTATATCCGACATAAAAGGGGATTTTTGCCAAGAAGCATTGCGATTGAAATGAAGGTTGTTTCGCAAGGATTATTAATGAGCGATTTTAGCTCGTCAGTCAGAGGACAGGCACATTAGTGTCCATTAGTGTCAGTAGACGCACGTCTGAGATCCGCCAATAACCCCCCAATGGGACAGTCACCGGGATTTGCTCCGAGGTTTGCTCACTTATTTCGATGCGCCTGTCCTGATAGGGGGTAAAAAGTGTCTGTCCCAATTGGAATAAGGAAATATGATAGTGAGAACAGACACTTTATTGGTGACAGTGATTGATTAGAGATATCGGGGACAGGAGATATCGGGGACAGGCGCCTAATGACTAAGGTGCCTGTCCTAGTAAGGGTAAAAGTGCCTGTCCCCAGAAGGGAAAGTGCCTGTCCCCAGAAGGGAAAGTGCCTGTCCCCAGAAGGGGAAAATATAAAAGTGCCTGCCCCCAAAAGGGAAGGCACTTTATTGCAGTGGTGGGTGTGTTGCTAGTCTTCTAGCAGTAGCTGGCGAAGTTGTTGGTAATAGGACTCCAGCTGAGTGCGGGTCGGACTGCGTTTATCGCAATGATCGAGGATAAAGCGAATGGAGCTCAGCACCGTGCGCCACCGCGGGGTTTTTGGCAGGGTTTCGATGAGCAGGTACTTATCCAGTGTGCGGGTTTGTAAGCTACTACGATCAAGGTAGACGCGCCAGAGACCACTTTGCTCGGCAAAATCGAATTTGCTTTTGCCTGTGGCTTCTTCCCAGTAATCTAAGCTGGCTACCATGGCATCAACAATTAGCTGTCTACGTGTGTTGGTTTTATCTTGCTGTTGGTGTTGCGCTTTTTCCGCAAGGGCTTCAAATTCCCCGCCCATCGCTTTAAGCGTTTCAAGTTGGCGCGAGTCTCCGCCTAATGCGTAGCCAGATAAGGCTTCGATGGCGCTTTCTAGGCTCTGTATACGAGACTGAGACACGGGCGCGTCTGTGTTGATGACATACAGGCTATCAATGTCAGACTCGGCTGGAAAACGCAGCAGCATACCGTCAACGTCTTGGGGTTGTCCTTCAATATAAATGGTCAGTGGGCCTTGATAGCGCTCCATATGATTGGCCTGCTCGGGCGCTTTCACTAAGGCTTGACCGTGCATCCGTTTTACCTCGTCCTGTTCACGCCCAAATAAGGAGGCTGCCGCTTGGTTAACAAAGCGAACCTGGCCATCTCTTCGCATACCTAACATGGCTTCAGGGGCGAGAGAGAGCTGTGAAATCAACCAAGACTGGGTTTCAAGTAGGCTGGCTTGTTGGTGGGCACTTTGTTCAAGTGCCTGCTCGAGGCGTTGGTTTTCTTGGCGGCGTTGTTCCGCTTGGCTGGCGGCAAGATGTGTGGCTATCCGTGCGGCAAGCTCTCTTTTGTCAAAGGGCTTACAGAGGTAATCATTGGCGCCGACCTCAAAGCCATAGATGCGATCATCAGGCTGATTTAAGGCGGTCAGCATGATAATCGGAAGGGCAGCATGGTCAAAGCGCTCTCGCAGCTGCTCGCAGACCTCGAACCCACTCATGCCGGGCATGAGCACGTCGAGTAAGATGAGATCTGGCTTTGTGGTGGCGATATGATCAATCGCTGTGCGCCCATCGCTTGCTGTATTGACCTGATAGCCTTCAATATTTAGAAAGCTGGTGAGTACTTGTTGATTGGTGGGCTCATCATCGACGACTAAAATATGTAACCCGTTGTTCTTACTACTTTGTTCAACGGCTTCCGAAGCGGCGTGAACGAGCGCCTCTCTCGTGTCATCTCGATGAATGTGCTGGGTAGAGAAGGCGGTAAGCTCGGTGCTCAACACCGGGGGCTCATCGACACGCGGAAGGGTGAAGCTAAAGGTGGTGCCCACTTGTGGCTGGCTGCTGACGTAAAGCTGGCCGCCCATCAGCTCGACAAGTTGACGACTGATGGAGAGACCAAGACCTGCGCCGTGTTGATAATGATAGTGGCTACTTACTGCTTGTGCGAGCGGCTCAAAAATGGTACTTAACTGTTCTGCGGGGATCCCTTTACCCGTGTCAACCACTTGGATGCGAACGCGATCGTCCAAGGTGTCGGCGCTAATAACAATCTTACCCGCATCGGTGAACTTAATCGCATTTCCCAGTAAATTGTACATAACTTGCTCAAGGCGTTGGGGATCTGCGTGTACCCAGATTGGCGTGTCGCTGAGCTGATTAATGATTTCTAGCGGCTTATCTTTTTTAAGGTGCTTGGCGAGTGACAGCACAAGCTGAGTGATGGCATTGAGGTTGACAGGGCCTTGCTCCAAGTCTAATTGCCCATAGCGCATTTTGTGGTAGTCCAAGAGGTCATCGACCAGCTTGGCCAAGCGCTGGCCGCTGTTGACGATAATCGACAGTTGATACTGATGGTCGCGACTAATCGGACCGTTCGCACCGTCAATCAGTGCTTCGGCAATCCCTATCATGCCGTGTAATGGAGTGCGAAGTTCATGAGAGGTGGTGGCCAAGAATTCATCTTTCAGCTTGTTGGCGACATGCAGCTCTTCATTCTGAGCACGTATGGTGGTGATGTTAGCTTCTAAGGTCTGATTCTGCTGGCGGATTAAGTCTAGTTTTTCGCGAATGGCATGGCGCATACGGGCAAAGCTAATCGCCAAACGCCCGATTTCATCACGACGACGCGTGTGGTGGATTTGGGTATCAAGGTCACCCGCACTGACTTTTTCGGCCGCCCATGTAAGCTGAAGCAGTGGGCGAGTAATAAAGTTGGACATATAGTGCGAGGCAATCACCACCGCGAGAATCGCAAGTAACATGGCGACGATAAAAAGCTGTTGTAGCTGGTGGATACGTGCGTAGGCGACTTGCGTGGGGACTTCAGCCACGAGTCCCCATTTCAGGCCGTGGGTGCGAATGGGGGTGTAAGCGGCGAGCATGGTTTGGCCTGACTGGGTTTGATAGCGGGTGACACCCGTTTCTCCGGCTATGGCTTTTTCTACGGCAGGCGTGTTACTGATCAGCTGACTTTTGCTGGTTAAATGCGCTCGAGTCTTGCCATCATCGCCGACGAGGTGCGTTTCAATCGCATTGGTTTCTCTAGGTGCCATCAGCTTAGTAAGGGCATGGTTAGGAAGCCGGAACAGCGCGTAGCTATGCAGATACCCTTGCTGAATAATAGGGGCGCCAAGCCATGCCACCGGGGCGTCGGTCTCTTCAGCGGAAAAGTCCGAGATAATCACCTTAGGGGTCGGATCTAACTTCCCTTTTGTCTGTTGCGTTTGCTGTTTCAGGGCCGCGAACGTCTGCCCTAATCGTGCATTACGATGCGGGTCTGAGAGTAAGTTAGTGCCAAAGTTGCCCAGCTTTTTCACCGAATAGGTGACGTTGCCTTGCTTGTCGACCAAGAGTAAGTCGTCAAAATCGGCGCGAGCGATCAAAGCTTGATAAGCGCGGTGATAGCGTTTATGGAGCAGCCGATAACGCTCGGTGGCGGAATAATGGGGATCGTCCTTGGGCACAGGCGTTTTAACCCTTTCACCGGACCCAAGATAATAGCGACGTTGCGCGTAGTCACGTGCCGCGTCGATGTTTGGTCGTAGTCGCTGAAACGCATTGACCAAACCATAAAAATGACCACCACTGGCGTAGGCTAGCTCCGAGGCGACAAACCCAAGGACTTCCGCCTCTTTGGCAGCAAAATAATCGTTGACTTGCTGTTGCTTACTGTCGCGAACCGATAAAAGGTGTGCTGTGCTTTGCTCTTGGAGATCTTGGCTATGGGCGTTGAGAAAAAACAAAGCGACCACGATGAGAGGGAGGAGACTCAGTAGCAGAAAGGCCAGCATCAAGGTGTGATGGAGGCGTTTAAATGGGTAAGCAGTAAACAAGGATTTCATAAGCAACAGCATCTTCCCTACAGCAACTTGCCAATATCGTGGCCGGTATGTTGGCCCCTGATGAGTCTGTATCTCTGGCGAAAAGAGTTGGGAGTCGTGTGACGACACGACAATCATCTTATGCCTGACGTTACTGAGTTTTTTTTCTTTGACAAGGAAGTCGCGATGGAAGCGTGTGGATCGACGCACTTTTCCGTGTATCGCTGCAAGATTGCGTATGTTTTGCCCACGTGATTGCATGGAACAACGGTCAAATAAAAAGGCCTCGACAGATGCCGAGGCCTTTAGCATTCCGAAGGTAAACGGAATTAGTACTGAGGTTTGGTCGCCGGTGCGTAGGCAGATGCACGTGCCTCGGCGCTACCTGCTGCTTTCGCTGCTGGGTTAGGCGCTTTAAAGGTAGCGATGGCCACCGGGCTGTGATCAACTGGTTCGTTCGGTGCCGGTGCTTTCATCATCGGTGATGTCGCTCGGCGGTATTGAATCGTTGCCGTCGGGGCATTGATTTCCGCTTCGCGCTCAATCACTTTCTCGGTCACCAAATCGACCTCTGAGTCTTGCTCAGGGGTTGCCGTTGGCGCGTCTGTCATCGCGACATTTGGCATCGCATCGACCACCGGTGTTGCTTGGCTTTGTGCCGGTTGTGGCGCTGGTTCAGAGGCACTTGTCGAAGCCATCGGTTGGGTCGACACTGACTCTGTCTCCTCCGATTTAGCTTGCATGATAATGACTTTACCCATGGCCATTTCTGGACGGGCAACACCACTGACGATAGCCTTACTGTTTTGGCGCTTGTCTTGGCGGCGACGGTCTTGTTTGACTTTCACCGGCTGCTCTGCCGACCACACCTTGCCCATCGCCATTTCGGGTGACGCCATACCGGTAGTCAGCGGCATTGGACTTTTCACCATTGGACGGCGACGACGACGCTGCCCACTGGCGCGAAGGTGGCGCGGTGAGCGACGGTTACGGCGCTTGTCCTGCTGACCTTCTTTCTTGGCATTATCAGGCTGCTGTTTGGCTTGCTGCGCCACTTCTGCCCCGACTTGCTGCAAGTCTTTACCTTGGTCAGGTGTTACCTCGGCCGCCACTTGGCTATCCGCATTGTCTTTGTTGATACGGACACTGCGATTTAGCTTACGACGTTGACGGCGTTGTTTAACCTGTTCGGTCTTCTCTGTCTTTTGATCGGGTTGCTTATTACTTTTATCCGCTTTGTCAGCCTGTGGCTTGGTTGCCTTAGCGTCTTCCTGCGCCGCAGGCTTTTTCGCTTTGTCGTTGCGGTTATCGTTACGGGTTTTCTTCCCTTTACGATTATTATCGCGACGTTCTTCTTGCGGCTTATTCTGGCGGCGTTGTTTGTTATTCCGTCCACGTTCACCGTTGTTGCTATCACTTTGCTCGTCGCGGTTTTGTGGCTTGTTATGGCTACGTGACTTATTGCGCTGGCTGTGTGATGGCTTCTGGCTTTGCTCTGTCTGAGCTGGCTCAGGTTGGGCGGCAGGCTGTGACGATGAAGCGGTTGCTGCATCATCAGCGGGCGCGGCAAACAAGCGCGAGAAGAACTGACTCACTTTGGCGAACAGGCCTGGCTGGGTTGTCGCTGTTGGCTCATCGGTTGGCGCAGCCGCTTTGGTTGCACTGGGTGCTGGCGAGCTTGGCGCCGCAAATCCCTGTAATACAGGCTCTTCACGTTTTTTCGCTGGACGCGCTTGTTGTGGCTCTTCGCGGGCTTCTACTTCCTTGAGCGCATCAATCTGGCTAGGCAACTGATAGGACAGGTTCGCCATTTCTTCACCGCCGCGGACGCGAACCACATCAAAGTGTGGCGTCTGCATGTCGGCATTGGGTACCACGACCACTTTGACATTGTGGTATTTCTCAATGTGCTGGACCGAGCGGCGCTTTTCGTTAAGCAGGTAAGAAGCGACGGGGACCGGGACGATACCCAATACTTGCGCCGTATTTTCTTTCATTGCTTCTTCTTCCATCAGACGAAGAATCGACAATGACAGTGACTCGTTGTCACGAATCACACCGGTGCCTTTACAACGCGGGCAAATATGATGACTGGCTTCTGCCAATGACGGGCTGAGGCGCTGACGTGACATTTCCAGCAAACCAAAGCGTGAAATACGGCCGATTTGTACCCGTGCACGGTCCATGCGGACAGAGTCACGCAATTTGTTCTCCACCTCGCGTTGGTGGCGGACAGGCGTCATATCGATGAAGTCGATCACGACCAAGCCACCTAAGTCACGCAGACGCAATTGGCGGGCAATTTCTTCTGCTGCTTCGATGTTGGTTTGCCGCGCCGTCTCTTCAATATCACTGCCTTTGGTGGCTCGGGCAGAGTTGATATCGATTGAGGTCAGGGCTTCGGTTGGGTCAATGACAATCGAGCCACCTGAGGGTAAGCGCACTTCGCGTTGGAAGGCAGATTCGATCTGACTTTCAATCTGATAGTGGCTAAATAGCGGCACTTCACCTTCATAAAACTTGATGCGGCTGACAAAGTCAGGACGAACCAGCTTGATGTGCTCTTGCGCGCGTTGGAAGACCTTCTCACTGTCAATCAAGATCTCACCGATATCACGGCGCAAATAGTCACGGATCGCACGGGCAATCACGTTACTTTCTTGATGGATAAGGAAAGGCGCAGGGTTGGCGTTAGCTGCCTCTTTCACCGCTTGCCAATGATTGAGCAGCACTTTCAAGTCCCACTCAAGCTCTTCGGCCGATTTACCCACACCTGCGGTGCGTACAATCAAGCCCATCCCTTGCGGCAGTTCGAGGCCAGACATGGCTTCTTTAAGCTGGCTGCGCTCTTCTCCCTCAATGCGACGAGAAATCCCGCCAGCACGTGGGTTGTTTGGCATTAATACCAAATAGCTCCCCGCAAGCGACACAAACGTTGTCAGGGCGGCCCCTTTATTGCCGCGCTCTTCTTTGTCTACTTGGACAATCACTTCCTGGCCTTCTTTCACCACATCTTTGATGTTTGGGCGGCCTTGATAGGTATAACCGGAAGGGAAGTATTCGCGAGCGATTTCTTTTAGAGGGAGAAAACCGTGTCTTTCGGCGCCGTAATCAACAAATGCCGCTTCCAGGCTAGGTTCGATACGGGTAATGCGTCCTTTGTAGATATTCGCTTTTTTTGACTCATGGCCAGGACTCTCGATATCGAGGTCGTATAGCCGTTGACCGTCGACCAATGCGACGCGCAACTCTTCTTTCTGAGTTGCGTTAATCAACATTCTTTTCATCTGATTGTTCTCATTTATTTATCGTTGTTATTAGCGGTTGATGACGAGAGCAGTCGTCAATGCTGCCTGACCCCAAGTCTGATATGGTGCAGCCTCCCGGCTGGAGAAAATCAGGGGTGCGCTCGGGCAAGTTTTAATCGGCCAGCTGCAACGGTTTTTATGGTTCACCGGATTACGCAGTTGGCGTCCGCCGTTTTTACCGATGGCGGAGAGCTCTGACACTGACTAACGGTCTCGTGTCAACACACTAAACGGGTGCTTTTGGTTTACGTCTTACGCCAATTGCCGCGTAACGCCTTAAAAGCATTCGGAATTATGGTTCTTTTACGGATGTCACCGCATACAGCTATCGCTTGATGGATTCATCGCAGACTCAGCTTTTTATCGAAAAATGCATGTTCCGCTGATGAAGTCGCTGTCACAGGCGATAAACTGCGTTTCAGATAAGCGTTTGCTTTTCTGATTAACGCCGCAACTATAGCAGGGAGACTAAAGTCCAGCAATCGGCTTTATTCGCTTATGTTGACTTGGTAGTAAAACCGCGTAGATGTGGTGTTTTTTTGCACGATAATGCCTTTGTGCTGCTCGCGGTAATGGGGGCGAGCACAGCCCGTCGCTGTGCTAGGTAAGGGATAACTTGCCGTAGCAGGTGCATGTCGCTGTGCTTAGCGGTAGAATGAAGGTTATGACAGAACAAAAAACTCAAGTGCGATTCATCGACATCGATGACGACATCGCCGGCCAACGTATCGACAATTTTCTGCGAAATCAGCTGAAAAACGTCCCCAAAAGTATGATTTATCGCGTGCTTCGTAAAGGAGAAGTGCGAGTTAATAAAAAACGCATAAAACCAGAGTATAAGCTGCAAGCCGGAGATGTGGTGAGGGTGCCTCCCATCCGCCTTCCAGAGCGCGATGAGAAAGCCGCCCCCAGTACCAAATTAGACAAAGTGGCTGCGCTTGAGCATTGCATTATTTATGAAGATGACCACCTACTTGTGCTCAATAAGCCTTCGGGTACCGCGGTGCACGGGGGAAGTGGGCTACAATTTGGCGCGATAGAGGCAATGCGCGCACTGCGTCCCAAAGCGCGCTTTTTGGAGCTGGTGCACCGGATTGATAGAGACACCTCCGGGATCTTATTGATTGCTAAAAAACGGTCTGCGTTGCGCCATCTGCAAGCGCAATTTCGCGAAAAAACGGTACGCAAAGACTATTATGCCTTGGTGATGGGCAAATGGCCGACTAAACAGCGCAAAGTCACGGCACCTTTACTGAAAAATGAGGTGAACAGTATTGTGCGTGTCAATTCAAAGGGGAAGCCGTCGGAAACCCGTTTTAAAGTGCTTGAGAGCTTTGCTGAAGCAACCTTAGTGCAAGCAAGCCCTGTGACCGGGAGGACGCATCAGATTCGTGTGCATGCTCAGTATATGGGTCACCCGTTGGCGTGGGACGACCGCTATGGCGATCCCCGTTTTGATGCGTATACCAAGTCGTTTGGGTTGGATCGTTTATTTTTACATGCGGCCACCATCTGCTTCCGACACCCGAACAAGGATGAAAGCATGACGCTCAATGCACCGATGGAGCCCAAGCTTGAGCGGGCGCTTGAGGGACTACGGGCAAAGACCGCATAATTTTTTCCGTATTCCCATATCGTAAATACGCAGTATTTTGTCGCTGCATCTTGCAACAGTGAGTGTTGAAAACACGAGGTAAAAATGAACATAGAACCACCGACCACCGTTGATTATGATGTGGCGTCGAATATGGCAATAAGAAAGCCGCATCCTGCCATTGCCTCTTATTCGTTACTGATTTTTGATTGGGACGGTACGGTGATGGATTCGATTGGGCGCATTGTCTCCAGCCTGGATGCGGCGGCTCGTTTGACAGGGCAACTACCCATTTTACCTCCAGAGCGTTTGCAAACCATGATTGGCCTGAGTTTAGAAAAAGGTTATCAACGACTTTACCCTGATGCAGATCCAACATGGTATGGCGATTGGATTCACCACTATCGCCAACAGTTTGTGCACGATAACCTGACGCCGTGTCAGCTATACCCTGGCGTGAAAGACACCCTTATGTCTCTAAAAGCGCAGGGGTTTAAATTGGCGGTGGCAACCGGGAAATCACGCGCTGGGCTTGATCGGGCGATGGCCGAGACGGGAACTCAGGATTTGTTTTCGGTGACGCGATGCGCCGATGAAACGGCTTCTAAGCCGGATCCTCAAATGTTGGATGAAGTGTTAGCGCATACAGGCATGCCACGGGATAAAGCGCTGATGATTGGCGATACCGGGCATGATATGCAACTAGCCATCAATGCGAATATGGCAAGGCTCGCGGTCACTTGGGGCGTAGAAGATTCTGCCAGCCTTTCGACATTTGAACCCGTTGCGGTATTAAACAGCCTAAATGAGCTGGTGATGGAGAGAGCATAGTACTTGTTAAGGTCTGAGCGCTATCTTGCAGTCCCCAAAGATATAGACCATGATGAGTTAAGGTTTAGATGGAAGCGAAAATAATGAATAGAAAAATTGAAAATTATGGCGTTCAATCGATCCAAAGACCAAAAATTAAAGCGAAGAAAAGCATAGATTTATCGGGCGATCTTGGACGTCAGATTATTAAGTCTGAGACTAAACTGGCTTTACGAACACACGCGAATACGTTTAAAAAGCTAGCTGATATGTGATGGATATCATTTGTTTCCCCTTCGAGCGCGTTATTGAGATAAACGCTTTTATCTTAGCGTCTGGTCCCGGGATGCAAGGAGCTGTAGATCTCGGGAAACTACCTCCTCTCGCTCAACGATTTCGAAATCGTACATGATAACGATCTCCTTGCGGATGCTGTTCGAGACCTTGTTTTGGGAGAAATTAGTGAATTGGATTTCGCCGATGTGCTATACGCTCAATACGCAAGAGTATAAACAATATCCAATTCATGTTCCCCTTAAGGCAGGGAACGCCGACTTGGTGTATATAGCCACTAGATCACGTCGATACCTTCCTTTTCTAGCATTTCACGCAAGCGTATTAACGGCAGACCAACAAGGGTATTCGGATCGCGTCCGTGCATCGCATTGAAAAGGGCAATGCCCAAACCTTCACATTTAAAGCTGCCAGCACAATCTAGCGGCAGTTCTTTGTCGATATAACGAATAATTTCTTGTTCGCTTAGCTCACGAAAATCGACATGAAAGGGTTCAACGTCCGATTGATGCTCCCCCGTGTCACTGTTTATCAATGCAATCCCTGTATAGAAGGTGACTTGTTTGCCGCTTGCGCGTTTTAGCTGTTCGATCGCCACCTCTCGCTCATGCGGCTTGCCTAAAACCTCCTCGTCTATTACACACACTTGGTCTGAACCGATAATGAGCGCATTATCGAATAGCGGCATCCCCGCCATGGCCTTTTCGAGTGCCAGGCGCTCAACCATGTCAGTCGCACGCTCGTGCTCCTGCCGACTTTCGTCAATGGCAGGAGAGAAGGCCGTGAAAGGCAGCGCAAACTTTTTAAAGATAGACTGACGATAGGGAGAACTTGAGGCCAGCACAATTTTTGGTGGTTGTGTGGAGTGCATGAGCGATCCTTCTTTCTTGCGCGCAGAGTTAGATTTGACCAAAAAACAACCCGCATCGGTGATTGTTTATTTCCAACTCTCAGTCTAACCTGAAAAAATGGTAGGCGCGACTTTGAGTCGGGCAAAGCCGTAGCGGTGTGCCTAGCTGGCTTATTGACGGCGGTGAAAGGGTGGGTTTTCATTGTTGCCGGTACGAATGGACAAAGCACCAGCGGCATCCCGATCACCGATGGAATGTGCGCTTTTGTCGCTATCACCCTTTCGCGCCTGACACAGGCAACATTTTCTTTGACTCCAGCGCATTTGGAGGCTAATATTCGCGCCCTATGCAGAAGGTAAAGCTACCGCTGACGGTTGATCCGTTCCGTTGTGCACAAAAGCAGCTTGACTATGATGGTCTTGTAGACAAGCAGCGTTTAGTGCGTCTCGGTGAGGCAACCCAAAGCATCGATAGTGATGCGGAAGTGATGCTTTCGTTCGACATTGACGCCCAAGGGCTCAAAACGGTCACCGGTGGTGCGACCGTCACAGTGAGTCTTGAGTGTCAACGTTGTTGGGAGCCATTTTCATATCGCTATGAAACTGAATTCGTTTATAGCCCGGTTTTCAATGATGACCAGGTTGGCAATTTACCGTATGCTTATGAGCCGGCATTAGTCGACGAAAACGGTGAGATTGATCTGATTCAATTAGTCGAAGACGAGTTGATTGTGGCCTTGCCACAAGTCGCCATGCACGAAGACACCGACTGTAAAGTTAGTGCAGAGAACATGGTGTATGGGGAAATCCCACTTGCTGATGAGCGTCCAAATCCGTTTGCCGTACTAAAAAACTTAAAGCAAAGTAACGAGGAGTAGGGTCAATGGCCGTACAAAAGAACCGTAAAACCCGTTCTAAGCGTGGTATGCGTCGTTCACACGATGCACTGGGTACTCAAGCTGTATCTGTAGACAAAACCAGCGGTGAAACTCACCTGCGTCACAACATGACTGCAGACGGTTTCTACCGTGGCCGCAAGGTTATCAACAAGTAAGGTTGACCCTTGACTCGGTTAACCATTGCACTCGATGCGATGGGCGGGGATTTCGGTCCCCAAGTCACAGTGCCTGCCTCCGTGCAGGCATTGTCACGTTTTGCGGACCTAAACGTGATCCTAGTGGGCGACGAGCACCACATTAAGGCGTCACTGAACCAGCTCAATGCCCAGCATCATTCCCGATTATCTATCGTCCATGCCCCGGACGAGATCCCTAATGATATGCGTCCGTCTACGGCGCTGCGCCGAAGCCATGGCACGTCTATGCGCGTGGCACTGGAAAAAGTGGCCAGTGGTGAGGCGGATGCATGTGTGAGTGCAGGGAACACCGGGGCGCTAATGGCGTTATCCAAGTACTTGCTCAAGCTCTTGCCTGGCATTGATCGTCCCGCTCTCGTAACAGCCTTACCAGGCGCCAATTATCAACGTAAATGGTTGCTGGATTTAGGTGCCAATGTGGCCTGTGATGCCGATACCTTATTCCAATTCGCGGTGATGGGCGCGGTGTTAGCGGAGGCTGAGTTAGGCCATACCCCGCGTATCGGCCTATTAAATATTGGTGAGGAAGCGATCAAAGGCAATGATTTGGTGCGTCGCTGTGCTGATCTCTTGCAGCACAGTGAGTCCGTGCGTTACACCGGCTACGTAGAAGGCGACCAGATCTACACGGGTGAGACGGATGTGATTGTCTGTGATGGCTTTGTCGGCAACGTGGCGCTAAAAACCAGCGAGGGAGTGGCACGTTTGATCATCGACAAGGTGAAAGCCCATCTCCACCCGCATCCTATTAAGCGTTGGATCGCGAAATGGCTATTTTCTGATCTATTAAATCAACTCCAACAGCTGAAACCCGACCAGTACAACGGCGCAAGTTTGCTAGGATTGCGCGGCATCGTTGTAAAAAGCCACGGACGCGCTGATATCGCCGCTTACGAAAACGCTATTTTTGAGGCGGTGCACGAGGTCGAACGGCAAATCCCAACTAAGATAAGTGACCGTTTAGAGGCAGTTCTTCTCGAGAGGCATTAGTAGTCTTCATGTATAGTAAGATTTTGGGCACAGGCAGCTATTTGCCTGAACAGGTTCGCACCAATGCTGACCTTGAACAAATGGTAGACACCAGTGATGAGTGGATTGTGACCCGTACGGGGATCAAGGAGCGTCGCATTGCTGCACCGACAGATACCGTTGCCTCGATGGCGTATCAGGCCGCCGTACAGGCGATAGATATGGCTGCCATTGATAAACATGACATCGACCTGATTATTGTAGCCACCACCAGTGGTGAGCGTGCGTTTCCCGCGGCTGCCTGTGACGTGCAAGCCATGTTGGGGATTAAAGGGTGCCCCGCCTTTGATATCGCGGCGGCATGCTCTGGTTTCGTGTATGCACTCAGTGTGGCGGATCAATACGTTAAAAACGGCCTGGCTAAAAATGCGCTGGTGGTGGGCGCAGATCGCCTTTCTCACACCTGTGATCCCGATGATCGCTCCACCATCATTTTATTCGGTGATGGTGCAGGTGCCGTCGTGCTCTCTGCCGATGAAAATGATGGTATTTTGTCCACACACTTGAAAGCTGATGGCAAATTTGGCGAGCTATTGAAACTTAAGTATCCGGAGCGTGGTCAATCGTTAGAAGCCGATGAAGCGTGGCTTTATATGGCGGGGAATGAAGTCTTCAAAGTAGCGGTAACACAACTGGCCAATATTGTGACAGAAACGCTTCAGGCCAACCAAATTGAAAAGTCAGATATCGATTGGTTGGTGCCACACCAAGCCAATTACCGGATTATTAAAGCGACCGCGAAGAAACTCGCGATGTCGATGGATCAAGTGGTATTGACGCTTGACCGCCATGGCAATACGTCTGCC
Organism: Salinivibrio kushneri; assembly: GCF_005280275.1. Lineage (NCBI taxonomy): Bacteria > Pseudomonadati > Pseudomonadota > Gammaproteobacteria > Vibrionales > Vibrionaceae > Salinivibrio > Salinivibrio kushneri. The sequence goes on along the minus strand of NZ_CP040021.1, from coordinate 1,743,208 downwards.
GCATCGGTGCCAACTGCCCTTGATGAGGCGGTGCGCGATGGGCGAATCCAACGAGGCCAGACACTTTTACTTGAGGCGTTTGGCGGCGGATTCGCGTGGGGTTCAGCGTTAGTCAGATTTTAAATAAATAGGAAAACAGCTATGTCTTCAACAGCTCGTTCTTCAACCGCGATTGTCTTTCCCGGTCAAGGCTCGCAAGCCGTGGGTATGCTCGGGGAGCTCGCCGAACAATATGGCGTTGTGCAGCAGACGTTTGCAGAAGCGTCAGACGTGCTTGGCTATGACCTTTGGGCATTGGTCCAGCAAGGGCCTGACGCGGACTTAAATGAAACCCATCGCACTCAACCTGCGTTACTCACCGCGTCTGTTGCTATTTGGCGCGTATGGGAAGCTCAAGGTGGTGCGGCGCCCATGATGTTTGCTGGTCATAGTTTGGGTGAATATTCTGCCTTGGTGTGTGCGGGTGTATTGGATTTTAAAGAAGCCGTTAAACTTGTCGAGCTGCGCGGTCAATTGATGCAAGAGGCGGTGCCAGCGGGTATTGGCGCGATGTCGGCGATTATTGGTCTCGACAATGACGCGATTGCCACGGCGTGCGAACAAGCGGCGCAAGGCCAGGTTGTCTCACCGGTTAACTTCAACTCGCCAGGCCAAGTGGTGATTGCGGGGAATAAAGAAGCGGTTGAGCGTGCTAACGCCCTGTGTAAAGACGCGGGCGCAAAACGTGCATTGCCGCTGCCCGTGTCAGTGCCTTCTCACTGTGCGCTGATGAAGCCAGCAGCAGAAAAACTGGCGCAAGCACTGGAATCGGTCACGTTTAATGCACCACGTGTTCCTGTGGTCAACAATGCAGATGTAGCAACGCCGATAGAGCCGGCTGCAATTAAAGAAGCCTTGGTGCGTCAATTACATAGCCCGGTACGTTGGACTGAAACAGTCGAGCATATGGCGGCTGAAGGCGTGGAGCAGCTATTGGAATTTGGCCCTGGCAAAGTATTGACTGGCTTGACCAAACGCATCAACAAGGCGTTGAGTAGCGCGGCGGTCAATGATAGCGCCAGCCTTGCCGCGGCGAAGGTATAAACCGTATTACGAAGACACTTTGTGACTGCCGGCGTATGTCGGCAGAATCAACTAAAAGGGTAACCGAATGAAACTAGACGGAAAAGTAGCGCTGGTGACAGGCGCAAGCCGTGGGATCGGCCGAGCCACGGCAGAGCTTTTAGCGGAGCGTGGTGCCACTGTAATTGGTACGGCGACCAGCGAAAAAGGCGCCGCGGCAATCAGCGATTACCTCGGTGAAAACGGTAAAGGCCTGGCACTCAATGTGACCTCGACAGAGTCAGTCGCAGAGGTACTTGATACGATCAAAAAAGAATTTGGCGATGTTGATATTCTGGTTAACAACGCCGGTATCACTCGTGATAACCTATTGATGCGGATGAAAGACGACGAGTGGCAGGACATTATGGACACCAACTTGACGTCGATCTTCCGTTTATCAAAGGCAGTATTGCGTGCGATGATGAAAAAACGCTGTGGCCGAATCATTAATATTGGTTCTGTGGTCGGTGTGATGGGTAATGCGGGACAGGCAAATTATGCGGCGGCAAAAGCAGGCGTGATTGGCTTTACCAAATCCATGGCACGTGAAGTGGCTGCGCGTGGCATCACAGTGAATACGGTCGCCCCTGGTTTTATCGAAACCGATATGACCAAGGCGCTAAATGATGAACAGCGCGCTGCGACTCTGGCACAAGTGCCAGCAGGGCGTTTGGGTGATCCAAAAGAGATTGCTGCAACGGTGGCGTTTTTAGCCTCTGATGATGCCGCTTATATGACGGGTGAGACCTTGCACGTCAATGGCGGTATGTACATGATTTGATCGAGACCGTTGCAATCTCGAATGACACACGTCAAACTCCGATTGATTTGTCCCCAAATCGTGGTTTGACCAGCCGTGGAGGTCTTGCAACTTCCACATTAATGAATAAACTACAGCACATATCGCATCTGCGAATCTTGTAAGGACTAGTATTAATATGAGCAACATCGAAGAACGCGTAAAGAAAATCATCGTTGAGCAACTAGGTGTCGACGAAGCAGAAGTGAAAAACGAAGCTTCATTCGTAGACGACTTGGGCGCGGACTCTCTGGATACCGTTGAGCTGGTAATGGCTCTTGAAGAGGAATTCGATACAGAGATTCCAGATGAAGAAGCAGAGAAGATTACCACTGTACAGGCAGCCATCGACTACGTTGTCGGCGCTTCAGCGTAATCTCAGAATCCTACCAGGCGGTCTCCTTGACCGCCTGTGTTCTTTTTAAGCTATTCTAATTTCCAAACTAATATTCTCCGGAGAATATCATCGTGTCTAAGCGTCGTGTTGTTGTGACTGGCATGGGTATGTTGTCACCCGTGGGTAACTCAGTTGAGTCTTCATGGAAAGCTCTGCTAGCCGGGCAAAGCGGTATTTCCGCGATTGAGCATTTTGATGCCACTCACTTTGCCACTCAATTTGCCGGCATGGTTAAGGACTTCAATTGTGAAGACTACATGTCGAAAAAAGATGCACGAAAAATGGACTTGTTCATCCAATACGGCATTGCTGCCAGTGTGCAAGCCATTAAAGACTCCGGATTGCAAGTGGATGACAATAATGCACACCGTATAGGTGTCGCGATAGGTTCAGGCATTGGTGGTCTTGGTTTGATTGAACAAAACCATCGTGCGTATATGGACAAAGGTCCGCGTAAAATCAGCCCCTTCTTTGTCCCATCAACCATCGTTAATATGATTGCAGGGCACGTGTCGATTAACTACGGCATGCGTGGCCCAAACATCTCGATTTCAACCGCATGCACCACAGGCCTGCATAATATTGGTCATGCTGCCCGTATGATTGCATACGGTGATGCAGACGCCATGGTTGCTGGCGGCGCAGAGAAAGCCTCCACCGAGCTTGGTATGGGCGGTTTTGCCGCCGCCAAAGCATTATCAACACGTAACGATGATCCACAGTCGGCCTCTCGCCCATGGGACAAAGATCGTGATGGTTTTGTGCTGGGTGATGGGGCAGGCGTGATGGTGCTTGAAGAATACGAGCATGCGAAAGCACGTGGTGCGACCATTTACTGTGAATTAGCCGGTTTTGGTATGAGTGGCGATGCTTACCATATGACGTCACCTAGTGAAGACGGCTCAGGTGCGGCACTGGCGATGGAAGCGGCGATTCGTGATGCGGGTATCAACCCGGCACAAATTGGCTACGTTAACGCGCATGGTACATCGACTCCAGCGGGTGATGTGGCGGAAAGCAAGGCGATTCGTCGTGCAATGGGAGACGCAGCTGATAGCATGTTGGTCTCTTCAACCAAATCGATGACGGGTCATTTGCTCGGTGCGGCAGGATCTGTTGAATCTATTATCACTGCCATGTCGCTGATTGACCAAGCCGTCCCACCAACGATCAACCTTGATAATGTTGATGAGGGTTGCGATTTAGATTACGTGCCGCACGAAGCGCGCGACGTAAAAATGGAGTACGCGTTGTGTAACTCCTTTGGTTTTGGTGGCACCAACGGCTCTTTGATCTTCAAAAAGCTGTAATGCGCATCGGCGTTTATACAGCCTAAAAAGAGTTTGCTATAGTAACGGCCCGACGATTCGGGCCGTTTTTTTATTGTCGGTAAGATGAGTTGATTGTCGAGGTTGATAGATGTACTGGGTAAACGGACACCCTTGTCGCGAACTAGCGGTCGCTGACCGAGGGCTCCAATTTGGTGATGGCTGTTTCACCACTGGCCATGTGTATCAGGGGCTATTACTTGACCGTGATGCCCATATACTGCGTTTACAAAGCACTTGTGAGCGATTAGCCATTCGCGGGGTCGATTGGTCGGCACTCGCAATAACGCTCGATCAAGCGTGTCAGCATTCGCAGGATGAACAGGTGTTGAAAGTGATCATCACCCGAGGGCAGGGGGGACGCGGTTACAGTCCTAAAGGCTGCTCGTCGCCAACCGTGATTGTCAGCCTGCATCCGTATCCACGCCATTATCATCACTGGCAACAGCATGGCGTGGCGTTGGCGACGACGCACATACAACTTGGTGCGTCACCTTTGGCGGGGCTTAAACATCTCAATCGGTTAGAGCAGGTGTGCCTAAAGCTGGCACTGGAAGACGCCGAGGCCGATGATTTCGTAGTCGCGGACATGTTTGGCAACCTAGTTGAAACCACGGCATCTAACCTTTTCTGGTGCCAAGACCATGTCATCTATACACCTGATTTAGCCTATGCCGGTGTGGCGGGATTAATGCGAGAAAAAGTGATGGCGGTGATTGACGGTTTCACGGACTACCAATGTAAAACGGTCGCGGTCGATGAGGCGGCGCTATGGCGTGCCGATGAAGTGTTTATTTGCAATACCTTGATGAAGGTGGTGCCAGTGACATCCATCAATGAAACAAGCTATACAACGCATACGCTGACAGGGCGATTACAACAGAGGTTAAACGCGTGCTAAAAAAGCGATTTTTGGGGCTGATGAGCGTATTGATGGCGATAGTCTTGGCCTCAGTCGCTGGGGTACTTTGGCAAACGAAGGCGTTTATTTCCACGCCGTTATCCTTGCAGACGCCTCAGCTATTCACCGTACCTAGCGGTGCACATTACCATAAGGTCATTGCAAAATTTGAAGACAACGGTTGGATGGCGTCAAGCATCTGGTCGAAATTTGCGCCACGGATTTATCCAGAGCTGACTCGGGTACAAGCGGGCACCTTTCAGATCCAACCTGGACAAACGTTGGCTGAGGCATTCGCGACCCTGCGTTCAGGCCAGCAATATCAAGATGAAATCACCTTTGTCGAAGGGAGTACGTTCGCTCAGTGGCGTAATCAAATCCAATCAGCCCCGCATCTCGAACAAACATTAATCGGGATGAGTGAGGCCGCCATTGCTGACGCGTTAGGGATCAGTCACGATAAATTGGAAGGCTTATTGCTACCTGAAACCTACGCTTATGACGTGGGAGATACCGATATGGCATTGCTAAAACGCGCCGCGCGTGCAATGGAATCGACCTTGAAGCAGGCTTGGCAGCAACGTATCGAGGACTTGCCGATTGAGACCCCTTATCAGCTATTAATATTGGCCTCCATCATTGAAAAAGAGACCGCGGTGGCGAGTGAACGCGAAAAGGTGGCGTCGGTATTTGTGAATCGGTTGCGACGCGGTATGCGTTTACAAACCGATCCCACTGTGATTTATGGTATGGGCGATCAGTATGAGGGTAATATTCGGAAGCGTGACTTGCGCACACCGACGCCCTATAACACTTATGTGATTAATGGCTTGCCCCCGACGCCGATCGCGATGCCAGGTAAAGCGGCCATCTTTGCCGCTGCCCAGCCAGCAAAAACGGATTACTACTATTTTGTCGCCACGGGTAAAGGCGGCCACCAATTTTCTACCACCTTGGCCGAGCACAATCGGGCCGTGCGTGATTACTTAAAAGTGTTGAAGAATCAATGAAGAACCATTTCATCGTTGTAGAAGGCCTTGAAGGCGCGGGCAAAAGTACGGCCATCAATCAGATCAAACAGGTGTTACTCGACGTCGGCATCAAAGATGTGATCACCACGCGAGAACCCGGTGGTACGCCGCTTGCCGAACAGTTGCGAACGCTTGTCAAACAAGGCCACCCGGATGAACCGCTCACGGATAAAGCCGAGCTGCTCATGCTTTATGCCGCCCGAGTACAGCTTGTCGAAAATGTGATTAAACCTGCCTTGGCAAAGGGTCAATGGGTAGTGGGTGATCGCCATGATATGTCATCACAGGCTTATCAAGGTGGGGGACGGGGTATGGACACGTCGCTGATGCAGAGCCTCAAAGAAACGGTATTGGGAGAGTTTGCTCCCTCACTGACTCTATATATGGACATCGACCCGGAGGTAGGCCTGGCACGTGCGCGTGGCCGTGGTGATCTGGACCGGATTGAGAAAATGCAACTTGATTTTTTTGAGCGCACGCGAGCGCGCTACCTGGCATTGGCAAACGACGATCCCAGTGTGGTGGTGATTGATGCGGGCCAGTCGCTAGACACAGTGACCGCTCAGATTAAAACGGCACTAGAAAACTGGCTTAAGCAGCAGACAGGCGTATGAGTGACAAGATAACATTGGCATACCCCGCGCCTTGCGTTTATCCCTGGTTTGAAGGCGTGTGGGCGGATTGGCAGCAGCTATTGAACAGTGCAAGATTTCCGCATGCGCTCTTGTTGGCCGCGCCCCCGGGCAGCGGACGTCGCGCGTTGATCAGTCAGCTTGCCAAGGTAAGGCTGTGTAGCGACCAAACCGATAGCGCTTGTGGTCATTGTCATCATTGTCAGCTTTTCGCGGCGGGTAACCATCCTGATATTCACTGGCTCGCCCCCGAGAAACCCGGTAAGCAGATTGGTATCGATGCAGTCCGCAAGGTGCAACGACAAGCGTTGGAAACGTCGCAATTGGGTGGAGCGCGCTTTATTGTTATCGAGTGTGTCGAACGTTTAGGGGAAGCCGCGGCCAATGCGTTGCTTAAATCGCTAGAAGAGCCACCTTCAGGGTGTTACTTCGTATTGTTGACAGACTCACTGGATAGTTTACTTGCGACCATTGTCAGTCGCTGCAGTGTGTGGAAGGCACCGCAGGCTGAAGCTGACACAGCCAAGGCGTGGATCGAGCAAGCATTGCAGCGTTCGGTACCAGACCATGCGGTGGGTTTATACCGTGGCGCGCCCTTGGCCGCCAGTGACTTTGTGGCATCGGGCGGGTTAGATCATCACCATGCTGTGGTGGAAGGGTTTTCTACCTATGTGCGTGAGAGAGCGGGCTTATTTGACACTATTGAGGTCTTGGTCGCACACTATCCCGCTTCATTGAACTGGCTCAGTCATTTTCTGCTTGATGTACTTAAATGGCGTCAAGGTGTGGGACAAACCATTGTGCATCGGCATCATCACCAACGGTTGGCGGAAGTGGCCAATGCACTGACCACTCAGCAAGCTCATTCATTATTACGCGCGCTGCATCAATTACAGCGTCAGTTACAAATTCATACAGGGCTAAATACCGAACTGGTGGTTAGCCAGTGGTTATTATCGATTGGAGAATAACGTGTTAATAGACTCTCATTGCCATCTCGACAAACTGGATTACGACTCGCTGCACCAGAATGTTGCCGATGTTTTAGATAAAGCGCAGGCAAGGGGCGTCGACTATTTTCTCTCGGTGGGAGTCACGCTAGATAGTTTTCCGGCGATGCTAGACATGATCCGACCTTATCCGCATGTTTTTGCCTCATGTGGCGTGCATCCTTTGGATATTGAAAATGGTTTCGATTATGACCGACTGAAAGCCTTAGCCGCTGATGAGCGTGTCGTCGCGGTGGGAGAGACAGGGCTGGATTACCACTATCAGCCAGAGCTTGCCGAGCAGCAGCAAGCGATCTTCCGTCAGCATGTCCGCCTCGCGGTTGAGCTCAACAAGCCCTTGATTATCCATACGCGCGCGGCACGTGAAGACACACTTGCGATTCTGCGTGAGGAAGGCGCTGAGCGCGTCGGCGGTGTGCTACACTGCTTTACAGAAAGCTATGAAATGGCACAAGCAGCGATTGAGATGGGATTCTACATTTCAATTTCTGGAATAGTGACGTTCAATAAAGCCACAGAGCTGAAAGATGTGGTGCGTCGCATCCCGCTTGACCGCCTGCTGGTTGAAACAGACTCGCCTTACTTGGCACCTGTTCCCCATCGTGGCAAGCAAAATCAGCCGGCTTATGTGAAAGAAGTCGCTGAGTACGTCGCGATGTTAAAAGGTGAATCGGTGGAAACGGTTTGTGACATCACCAGCCGTAACTTTTTTGCGCTTTTTTCTGGTGCAAACCCGCAATAATTCAAGTCGCCCGATAATCTTGTCGGGCGTTTTTCGTGCTTAGCACGCCATGCACTTCTCGCCGTAAGAAAACACCGCTTTTTGATTTCATTAGTTTTGAGATGGCGCCATCCCGCCTGGTTAATTTGGCGTCATTTTTTGGTGATATTTGCGCCAAAATAACCGATTTATATCGCTAGCCTATCAAGATTGATCTCGCGCAATTTTAAATATAACTCCATGAATTTATTGATAGTTATCAACCTAAACTTATTATATTACGTGCTGTATTAATTCGTTACGTAAAATAACGTTAGGGGTGAGAGGGTTGCTATTTTTTTGCTCGTATCGTTTCCCTTAGGGAATGGATTTTTTGTCATTTTAAATCATGATCTTATGATTATTTTTGCTTTTTTTATCGCCAATTCTAATTGTGATCTATATTTACTTTTTAATCAGTAAAATCGTTACTGATGGGCAAGGTGATGATTCGCCCCTTATAGTTTGGGTGAGTTCAATAATCACAAATCGTTTGTTCTCTGGGCACCTGTTGTATCGTGCGACCTCTTGCGGGGGAATCGAAAGGTCTGTCTTCAGAAACACATTGTTAAACGTCCTTGTCAGGAGCAAGAACTATGTCAAAAAACCTCTTTGCTAACCTGCAAAAAGTCGGTAAGGCGCTGATGCTTCCAGTATCTGTGCTTCCGGTCGCAGGTATACTTTTGGGTGTTGGTGCAGCCAACTTTAGCTGGATGCCAGATATTGTTTCACACATGATGGAACAAGCTGGTGGGTCTGTATTTGGTCAAATGGCCTTGCTGTTTGCCGTCGGTGTGGCGCTAGGCTTCACCAATAACGATGGTGTATCCGGTCTGTCTGCCATTGTCGGTTACGGCATCATGGTGGCGACACTGGATGTCATGGCACCAGTCATGGGCGCTGAAGAAATCAAGACAGGTGTGCTTGGTGGTATTCTCGCCGGTGGTGTCGCGGCGTGGACGTTTAACCGCTTCTACACGATTCAACTGCCTGACTACCTTGGCTTCTTTGCCGGTAAGCGGTCGGTGCCAATCATTACCGGTTTCATTTCTATCGCGCTTGGTGTGATCCTTTCTGTTATCTGGCCACCAATCGGCAGTGGTATCGCTACCTTCTCTCACTGGGCCGCCGAACAAAACCCTGTGACCGCATTTGGTATCTATGGTGTGGTAGAGCGTGCACTTATCCCATTCGGTCTACACCACATCTGGAACGTGCCTTTCTTCTATGAAGCGGGCAGCTGTGTGAACAACGCCGGCGAGCAAGTAAACGGCATCATGACCTGTTTCTTGACCGCTAACGATGCAACGCGTGAAGCGGGCAACGGCTTTGGTCAGCTGGCAGGCGGTTATTTGTTCAAAATGTTTGGTCTACCTGCGGCGGCATTTGCTATCGCACACTCTGCCAAACCAGAAAACCGTGCCAAAATCATGGGTATCATGGCATCTGGTGCACTGACCTCATTCTTGACCGGTATCACTGAACCTATCGAGTTCTCGTTCCTGTTCATCGCGCCAGTACTGTATGGTATCCACGCCATCATGGCGGGTGCAGCGTATGTGCTGACTAACGCACTGGGCGTTGTTCACGGCCATACTTTCTCGAACGGCTTTATCGATTTCATCGTGCAAATGCCACGTGCTGAGAACGTGACAACGCTGGTGCTACTTGGCCTTGGTTATGCGGTTCTTTACTACATCGTGTTCCGTGTGGTGATTCGCGCCCTTGACCTGAAAACGCCTGGACGTGAAGACGAGACGGTCGCTGACGTATCAACCGCGACAGGCTCTGAACTTGCTGGCGACCTGGTAGCGGCATTCGGTGGTAAAGATAACATCACTGGTCTTGATGCGTGTATCACTCGCCTACGTGTCTCAGTGGCTGACACTGAAATTGTTGACCAAGACAAGCTTAAGCAGCTAGGTGCAGCGGGCGTGGTTGTGGTATCAGGTGGCGTACAAGCTATCTTTGGTACCAAGTCAGACAACCTGCGTACTGAAATGGATAACTGGATGCGCAGCCAATAATTGCATGCGCTAAACCAGCAAATATGAAAAGGGGTAGCATCTTGCTACCCCTTTTTCTTTAGTTGGTACCGAGTGAGAGAAAGAACAACATCAAAACAGGGACTAATAAACTGAGAATAAACCCGCTGACAATGGCAATCGGTACACAGCGAATACCCCCAGTGCTTTGAATGATCGGCAAGGTGAAATCCATTGCAGTGGCACCGCCATATCCAATTGCGGTGAGCGGGTAGCGTCGGATTAATATTGGAATAATCATAATCGCCATTAGCTCTCGTGCGAGCTCGAGAATAAATGATGCTCCGCCGTAAACTGGTCCCAGTCCGTCGCCCATCAAGATCCCCGCCAATGAGTACCAGCCAAATCCAGAGGCCATCGCTAAACCGTGATGATAGGGAATATCTAACCACCATGCCGCCAGCAAGCCACCGGGCAAGGAGGTCGCGACAACGAGAGCGGCAATCATCAGTCCACTTTTATTGAGGATGATTTGCTTCAGCGTCATGCCACTGTTACGCAACTGAATGCCAATCAGTAAGAGCAACAGTAATAAAATCCCTTCGCTGGCCGTATCGACCCAAGACAGATCGTGATTGAGCAATAGCCCTACGACTAAGCCAACGGCCACCGCGGCAATCAGTTTACCGGACTCTGACATCATGGTACTGAGGGTTAGCTTATGTTGGTGTCCATGGGTCTCGGTTGGGAAGAGCTTATCGAGAACAGGCAGGGCAAGCAGATTGGTCGCGCCAATGCAAATAAAGAAAGTGACCGCGAAATACAAAATGGTGGAAATATGTTGCCCGAGGTTATCTAAGCCTGCGAGGCTTAAGCCCATCAACACTAAAATGACCATCACTAGCCGCATCGTCAGGGTATTGACAGCGTTGAGGTAGCGCACCTGCTTAATGGGGATTAAATAGCCGATAATAAGCGGCGAGAAGATGAGTAGCATCCCTGAAAACATCTGATTGTGCTCGGTGTTAAGAAAGTAGAGCTTGAGGTTATCAACCGGTTAATAGGTGGGTCAATAAAATCAGACAAGGGTGGTGAAAGGGAAGACCACCCTGGTTTGTGTCAGATACTGCTTGCGTCCATGACTTGGTGTAGCTGGCGCGAGAACTCTTTGTCGTCGAGGCTGGATAGCTCATATAACGCTTCTGCGCCAGGCGCAGTGATTTCCACCTCATGATCCTCTATCGCGTCATCTTGATTGCGAAACATTAACAAGTGATTTGCCATTCTCGCGATATCTAAATAGGTGATATCGGGGCGTGGCTTTGTGTAAAGCTTGTTGTTGATGGCGACTTCGATAAAGTCACGGTCAAACTGCCATTGTTTGAGCACAAGACGACTGCAGTCGCCCGCCAGTGAAAAGAAGACGCGCTCGGCAATGTCAAATTTTAGATAGTGGCCCTGATTCATAAAGCGTTGGAACTCGCCTATCACGCTGTATAAGCCAATATCCGCAAGCAAACCCACTATCAGTGCTTTTTCGGGTTCCACTGAAAGCGGCTCATCACAGTAGTTCCTGACTCTTTGCGTCACCAATGCCATCGCAGCGGCAAGCTCCCGGGATTTTTGCGCACTTTTTTTCAATAGCGCGTTGCAGGCCTTGGAAAATGAGGCATCACTCTTAAGTTGATAGACGGCGGCGGCTGTGATGATCCCTAAAACGCGATCAACGCCAAGTCGAGAGACGGCGGTTTGAACATCTTTGCACTGGCCTGTCGCGCGAGGCGCGAACAAAGCAGAATTCCCGGCGTTAAGCACGGCCCCACATAAACTCGGATCTTCCAGTAAGAGATTGGCAATATCCCGCATGGTGGTATCCGATCGCTTACTGGCCCGTTGTATTGATAGAACGGCATCCGGTAAAGGGGGCAGGGAGAGACGATTGACGCGGATGCTTTCGACGGCGCGCTTATAAAACTCGGTTTCTAGGGAACGTAAGTACTTATCACGATCCGGTGAGACCCAAAAAAATGAAAGATGATCCATAAGTCCTGATAGTATTTGTCAGCAGCCTGCATAGTAATGGGGCGCAGAATAAAAGAGAACCGCCTTTCTCTCAATCGGTGAGCCTGCTGGCGTCTTTGATGATAATTTATACAACTCCCTTCATCTGTCGCTGACTTAGTCGTCGTCAATAAGCGGATACCGCAATAATTTATCAATAAACTCGGCCACCAATAAGGCAGTCGGCTGGGACAGTAGAAGCTGTTTCTGCTTCACTTCGATAGGAAGTAACTCCAACCAGCGAAGACAGACCCAGCCAATGTCATCGTACTGCGTTAACTGGAAGTGTTCGTGGCGTGTCGGATTCGAGCGATAATATTGCTGCAGCTTTTCACTCAGATAGAGGTAGTGGTCGGGAACTGTGTGGCGTTGCCATTTTGGTAACGGCGTATAATGCGCCATATTGACGTCACCTTCACCCGCGTCGATCGCAGTCACCTTGACACTTTCAATCCCTTGTAACGTCAACGCAATTTCATGCGCACCATGACGGTTGAAGTCTGCAATCTCGCAAAGCGTGACGATAGGAGAAATCGCGTGCGGCCGCTGCTGACCCTCATCCTCATTTTTCATCGCGACCAAAAGACGCGGTGGTTCGCCTGCCTGCTGAAGCATTTGTAAGTAACATGACTCAGACAGCACATAGCTGTGCAATCCCCCAGGCAATAAATGACTTGCTTCTATTAACAGCGGGTGTCTCGACATGTCGGCTCCCTGACTATTCGCCTATCACTCTCAATTTAGCGCACTCGTGACGATGAGTTAAGCATAGATGTGTCGAGAACTTTATTTAACGAAGAAAAAATGTTTGTAATAAATGTGACAAAAACCACACTCAATGAAAGGACTATTTAAAGATAAGTGATCAGATGCATAGTATTTGATTGTCATTTGATGCAACCTCCTCCCGTTAAAATAATCATGCACATTGACTAAATTATCAGTCATGTTTATGGGCCGGCTGATGGCTGGATATGAACATCTATTCGCTGAAGGAGAGTTTTCGATGGCGAAGCAATTTGAAGCCCAATTAATGCGTTTTCTGGATAGTTATGGGGAGATGGAGCAACGCTCTATGTTTGGTGGTATTGGCTTTTTCTGTCGAGAGGCGATGTTTGCGCTGCTTACTGGAAAGCATGTTTATCTACGAGGGGGAGGCCAACTCACCGACAAGTTGATCGCTAAAGGGTGTGATAAATTTGTTCATGTGAAGAAAAGCACCTCAGCGGTGGTTAACTATTATGATGTAACCGCACTCTACTTAGGTCATGATCCTGATTTGCCTGCGATGATTGAGCAGTCGTTACAGCGTGCGATCAAAGATAAAGCGCAGAAAGTATCGGCATCCAGTCTTCGGTTGCGGGATTTACCCAACTTACGTTTAACCATTGAAAGGATGTTAAAAAAGTCGGGTGTAAAGGACGTATCAACGTTTTACAGCATGGCGCCGCAAGAAATGTTTCGTCGAGTGCAAATGACACACGGTAAAGATATCGATATCAATCTACTTTGGAAGCTCGCGGGGGCGCAGCAAGGTCGTCATTGGGAACTGATTGAAAAAGACGAACGCGAACGCCTGCTCGCGGATGTCTAGGTGAATCACTAATGTAGGTAGGTGCCAGCCCTGATTAATCGGGCTGGCATTATTGTCAATGTTGCGTTCGTCGCTACGTTGATCGGCCTTTTGTGGGCTCACTTAGCGCCGAGAGAATAGTGAAATGTTATGTTTGGATAAATAATCGTCGGTTAAACGCTAAAATGATAATTTTTTCGTGACAGGTGAAAAAACTTATGTAGAATTCAAACCACTTAGCCGAGAGGTGAAGCGCCAAGGCGCGTTGGCAGAGTGGCTATGCAGCGGATTGCAAATCCGTGGACCTCGGTTCGACTCCGGGACGCGCCTCCATGAACTCTGGCTAAAACAATACGGACGCGGGATGGAGCAGTTTGGTAGCTCGTCGGGCTCATAACCCGAAGGTCGGTGGTTCAAATCCGCCTCCCGCAACCAATTTTCCAAGCGTTAATTAACGTTTGAATAAATAAGCGACATTAGCTCAGCTGGTAGAGCGCGACCTTGCCAAGGTCGAGGTCACGAGTTCGAACCTCGTATGTCGCTCCAAATATAAAACAGTGGCGAAAGCGGCTGAAAAGATTGTGTGCCCTGGTGGTGGAATTGGTAGACACAAGGGATTTAAAATCCCTCGGCGTTCGCGCTGTGCCGGTTCAAGTCCGGCCCGGGGCACCATTAATGAACAAGACGGCGGCCTTTAGGGTCGCCGTTTTTGTATGTTTTGCTCCGTGCTCAGTCTGCACGTTGTGCTTCACAATTTTGCAGAAAATAGACCGCACTCCGCGTTGAATTGACGCCTTTTTTTGACTAAAATTTAATCAATGATGACAAGTGTGACTGTGAAAAGGCGATTAATGCAGAAAAAAGCAAAAAAAATCACGCCCGCTATGATAGAGCGTGCAGTGGCAAGCTCGACCGCAATCGAGACGCAAGCATCAACAGAAGAAGTGGAAGCAAGACTGAAAACCAATAAACATAAGTATCAAAACCTAACGCTCGCCGATTGAGATGGGGAGTGGATGACGCGGCAAAATGTCGTCAATGAGCCGTTCCATGTGCTGATAATCATGCCCAACCCCCGCTTGGATGGCGGCAACGTAAAAATCTTTGTTTTCCTCCCAAAGCCGATAGTCCAGCAGTCCTAACCCTGCCTGTTGGCATAGCACATCAATAAGTAATCGCGATATACGTCCATTTCCTTCTCGAAATGGGTGAATAAGTATCAACTCAACATGACTTTGTGCAAGGTAACGAATGAGTGTCGCGCGCGGCATCACAGATACCTCAGGGTATTGGCTGAGGAAGGCGCTTTCAAACTGCCGCAAACAGGGCCCAATCTGTTTGGGGGAAGTAAAACGAAATCCACCTTTACTTAGCTCAACATTTCTCACCTGACCTGCCCATGGGTAAACATTGCCCAGCCATTGTCGATGCCAGCTGGCGAGGGTGCCAAATCTTAATTGGCGCGGGAAATGGCCGCCGGTGAACACCCGCTCGTACAATTTCGAGAGCAAGTTAGCCTCGATATCGTCCATTTCGGTTGGTTCCGTCACCCCAATATGATTTTTAAGCACTTGCTCACCAGAGCCGGGCTGGTACTGTGCCTCGCTTGATTGGGTTTGATAACGACTCATGGCTTACACCCTCACATCGCTCTCTTTTTATCATAGAACAGCGTGCTCAAGGAGGTATAGTGAGGTGCATCAACGTTAGGGGAGGGCGAGAGAAGACGGTAGGTAATAAAAAGGCAGCTTAAAAGCTGCCTAGTAAAATGGCGATGGCTACGATGCTATATAATGCTGAAGCATTGTATTTCATTCTGGTGTGCCAAACGGTAGTGGATATCTTGCGGATCCTTACGCCCCGATTGTCGAATAACCACCCCGCGTTTGACCCAGGTTGCCATCATGGCGTCGATTCCATCAGGACTGATCCCGTATTGGTTGGCGAGATCGAGGCGACTAATGACACCCGCCTGAATGACACTGGCTTTGAGCTTTTGCAGGATCATAGTAGGTCTCCTTAAACCAATGGGGATGTTTGCCGACATAGCGCATGAGTGCTACCACGACAATCAGTAAGGCACAAAGGCCAGTGATGTAGAGTGTGGCTGGCGTGGTGGCGACACTCAACTGACTGAATTGGTAGCATAGCGTGGCACCGCTTACCGCTAGCAGCATTGACCAGCTCGCCACAAACAGGGCAAACCGGCGACCAAACTCACGTGTGTAGGCACCTAGAGCGGCAACACATGGGGTATAAAGCAGGATAACAATAAGATAAGCCATTACGCTGGCGGTGCTAGTGAATTGACGGTGCAAATTATCAAACGTTGTCATACTGACTTCTTGCGCTTGTGCGGCGGCTTCGGTGTTTTCAATCTCACCGACGTCAATAGCCAATGGGTCGGTATAATCAATGCCAAATAAGTTTTCCGGAATGCTCTGAACCGCTTCGACCAGCGCTTCTCCCAGTGTGGGCTCTTCTTCCGCTTCTTCGCTGGGCGCATAAAGGTTATTCAAGGTGCCGACCACCGCCTCTTTGGCAAACAGACCCGTCACCAACCCGACGGTAGCAGGCCAATTATCCTCTTCAATCCCGATAGGTGATAGGGCCGGCGTGATTACTTGTGCTGTTTTCGACAGGACGGAAGACTCGCTGTCTTCGTGTCCGAACGACCCATCGGTGCCCAGAGAGTTAAAGAAGGTCAGAATGGTTACCACGATAACAATGGTTTTACCGGCACCCAGAACAAATCGACGCAGCTTTTGCCAGGTATTGCTCATCACATGGCGCACACGCGGCAGTTCGTAGTCTGGAAGTGTCATCAACAGGCTTTCACTATGCCCTGGATAAAGGGTATGACGCAGTATCAGGCCGGTGATGATCGCAGCAATAATGCCAAGTAAGTAGAGGCCGAAAACAAGGTTTTGACCATTTTGTGGGAAAAACGCCGCGGCAAAGAGGGCGTATACCGGAAGGCGGGCGCCACAGGACATAAATGTCGCCATCGCGGCTGCGGTTTTGCGCTCGTGAACCTGTTCTAATGTGCGCGTTGCCATCACGGCAGGAACGGTACAGCCAAAGCCGAGGATTAAGGGCACAAAGGCTTTGCCCGGTAACCCCATTTTTTGCATTAAACCGTCTAATAAAAAGGCGGCACGTGCCATGTAACCTGTGCTTTCTAATACCGTTAAAAATAGGTATAAGCCTGCAATAACAGGAATAAAGGTGGCAACGGTTTGAATACCTCCCCCGAGGCCATCGGCGAGAATAGTGACAATCGCCGTCGGCAGTATGCCGTCAAGAAGCTGATGGGTACCATCGACAAGTATCGCGCCGGCGGCAATATCGAAAAAGTCGATAAAGGCTCCGCCAATGTTGATGGCAAACACAAACATCGCATAGAGGACAGCAAGCAAAATAGGCAGTGATAAAAAGGGGTTGAGAAGGACCTTATCTAACTTTTCGGTATTATTGCGACTGAGGTGGCGAAGCTCGCGGCGAGCCTGGTGAACCATGTCACGAATCGCACTGTAGCGCGTATCCGCAATGGCGATGTCAGTATCTAAGTCTGAAAGGGCTTGGTTTGCGATCGTAAACTGCTGCTGGTCAGCCTCGGTGCTACCATCAGGCAAGCGGCCCCGCTCCAAGCACTCAAGCAGGTGCGCGCGTTGATTCACTTGTGCAGCGGCTGCATGAAGAAAACGGGCGCCAAGCTGGCTTTGAATCCAGTTCTCTAATGCCGCACCGTAGTTCAGATACATTGCCTCACAAACGGGTAAATGGGTGGCCAGGTGGGCGAGTTGGTGGCGCAATGTGTCGACGGTCGCTGGCTGGCATGCGGTGACGGTTAACACGGGACAACCCAGCATCGTTTGTAATTTGGCGGTGTCGAGTTGTTGACCATTACGATCAAGCAAATCCATTTTGTTAATCACCACCACCATAGGAACACCGCGTTCACGCAGTTGAAGGGTGAGGTATAGACCGCGCTCTAGGCAATTGGCGTCTAAGACATTAATAATAAAATCGTTCTCGCCGCTATCGATGGCGTAAGTGGCTATTTGCTCATCAATACTGGCGTCAAAGCCTGCGTTTAGTGCATAAAGGCCGGGTAAATCGGTGAGTTCACACTCGGTGTGGTCGAGGCTCAGCGTACCGACTTTTTTATCGACAGTGACGCCCGCCCAATTTCCGACTTTTTGTTGTGAGCCGGTGAGCGCATTAAATAAGGTGGTTTTCCCGCAGTTTGGGTTGCCTGCAAGTACAATGCGGCGTGAACTCATCAGATTACCTCCACATCAATCAGTTTGGCGACTTCGCGACGTACGATCAGTTGTTCACTGTCGAGGCGGATCTGAAGTGGATCACCCAATGGCGCGCGCCTGACAAGCTCAACGCCTGTGCCTGGAATCACACCCATGACCGCGAGACGATGACGAACAGACGCGGGCACATGATGGACACTGGTAATACGCGCGGATTGGCCGCGACCAAGCGTGGACAGTTTCATAGTGCAAGATCCAAATAAGAATGGTTTTCATTGCATATTACGCTTAAAAACCGCTCTGTTTTTTGCGTAGGATCAAGTTAAGCGGCGAGCGGAGAGCGTGAGATGTGTCACAACAAAGTAAAGGGTTGATATGGCGAATGATATGTAAGTGCCGCGAAAAATCCGGAATAAAAAAGCGGCCGATTGGCCGCATTCAGTATTGAGTTAGGCTGATGGGTGTCGATTATTTTTGGGGTTGATGTGCCGCTCGCTGTTGATTCAGTTTGTCGATCGCGATGGCTAACAGTCCAGACCCGTTATCACTGTCAGGGCCAAAGCCTGCGGCCTGTCCCGCTAATAAAGCCAGGGCGTCACTGACATGTGAGACGGCGTATACGTGAAACTCGCCTTTTTCTACCGCCAGTACCACATCTTTGCGGAGCATCAGGTTTTGGACATTGGCAGTAGGAATGATCACCCCCTGGGTGCTGCTTGGGCCTTTTAGGGTGCACACATCAAAAAAGCCTTCGATTTTTTCATTGACCCCACCAATAGGTTGCGCTTCACCGAACTGATTCATCGACCCCGTAATGGCAATGTCTTGTCGAAGTGGGACATCCGTGATCGCAGAAAAAATCGCGCAGAACTCCGCCATGGAAGCACTATCGCCATCCACACCGCCGTATGATTGCTCAAAGGTAAGATGGGTTTTGAGTGGGATGGTGTCCGTTTTTCCTAGTAAATTCGCCAAGTACGCCGATAAGATCATCACCCCTTTGGAGTGGATACGGCCGCCGAGTTTGACACTTCGCTCGATATCCAGCACTTCTCCTTCCCCAAACGCCGTGGTTGCGGTGATGCGGTTGGGTAAGCCAAAGCTGTAATCCGATGTGCTCAGCACCGACAGGCCATTGATTTGACCTAGCGCCGTGCCGTGCGTGTTGATCAGTGTGACACCGTTTTCCACATTCTGCATCATGCTGTCACGCAAGCGGCTCACGCGCATATTGCGGCTGGCGAGCGCTTTTTCTACATGCAGGGCACCAATACTGTTTGCGTTAGCGTGATTCGCCCAATAATTAGACTCGCGCAACAGGTTAGCAATATCGGCGGAGTGCAATGATAAGCGGTTTTGATCCTCGGCTTGTCGCGCACTGTGCTCAATAATACGCGCAATGGCGCTGCGACTGCAGTGGAGCAAATGGCTGTCATGAATAATGCTTGAAATGAACTTGGCGTATTGCTGCTCGGTGCTCTCTGTGCGCGGCATGTCATCTTCAAAATCCGCGGTGACCCGAAACAGCTCAATAAACTCCGCATCGTAGCGCTGGAGTAGCTGATAGGTTTGGTAGTCGCCAAACAAAATGATTTTAACATCCAGAGGAATCGGCGCCGGATCGAGAGACACGGTCCCGCTTAAGGTCACTTCTCGCTCCAGAGCGCTCACACTCAACTGGCGGCTACTGAGAGCGCGTTTGATACCATCCCATACATAGGGCTTCTCGAGGACTTTAATGGCATCCATCAGCAATACGCCGCCATTGGCGCGGTGAAGGCTGCCTGAACGAATCAATGAAAAGTCGGTAAACACCGTGCCTTTAAACGTGGCATTCTCAACATAACCGAACAGATTGTGGTAGCTAGGGCTATCCTCAACCACGATCGGCGCTTGTGCGTCATTTTGACTGACTAACACATTGACTTGGTAGCGGCGAGGGAGTTTTTTATCCAGCGCCGCATACGCAAGTGCAGCTTGCTCCTCACTGTCTTCAAGGAAAATATCAAGGTGCTCGAGCATGTCAGCTTGCATGGCGTCTAAAAAGGCTAAAATGTCAGGCAAGTCAGCAAACTGTTTTTTAAGCGGTGCCATTTGGGTGGCGATGACGTCTTGAGCGATATCCTCGTCCAAGGCTTTTTGCTTTTCCGCGTACTCAGATTCCCATTCGCCAAGTTGGCGAACAATACCTCGCAGTTCCGTCTCCAACTTATCGATGACTTTGCCAAAGGCCATCTGCTCGTCTTGCGAGAGGGCGTCAAAGGTCTCCTCGGTGTGAGGCTCCTCGCCGTTTAAGGCCACAAATTGGTAATCACCCTGGGGCGTGATGGTCAAACTCACACTGTTTTTCTCTGCCGTGTCACTCAAGCCTTGAAGCACACTTTGCTGGCGCTCTGTGAGTTGGTTTTTGAGTGTTTCTGCCCGCTGGTAATACATTTCGTTGTCAAACGCCATGGGCAGGGCGTTGGCCAGTTTGCCCATCAGTTGCTCAATGTGCTTTTTGAGTTCACTGCCTTTACCCGCAGGCAACTTCAATACTTCTGGTGCGCGCGCCTCTTGAAAATTAGCGACATAACACCAGTCATAAACCGGTGACTCACTTTGCCAGTGTTGGTTGAGGTAGCGCATCATCATGGTGCGTTTGCCCAGTCCATTTTGGCCAATGGCATAGATGTTGTAGCCCTTCTCTTTGATGGACATCGCGAACTCAACCGCATGACGAGCACGATCTTGGCCGACAATCTCGTCAAGCGGCGCAAGGTGTTTGGTTGAAGTGATGTCACTGTGCTTTAAGCTGGACTCACGGTATAAACGATCGCTTTTTAGCGGAGTGATAGCCATAGCGCTTCCCATATTGGCATTGTGTCGGTGATTATTTGAGTGTAGCGGCTGTAAGTGATTGTTTTAGTGACCTTGGTGGAGAAAGCTGTGATGGGGTCACAGTTTTGAGTTGTCTGATGGTTTTGTGTACAAAACGGGCCATTAGGCCCGGTGCGATCGTACGTTGGAACGGTTTAGTGAGAGGCCTTAATCGCGGCGATCAGGGTATCGATATCTGCGCGGCAGATGTCTTTGTGTGTCACCAAACGGGCTGGTTTGCCAGACAGAGAGACGCGGATCTCTTTTTCCATCAGCCGCATTTGCAAGCGTGTATGATTGATGGTTTCGGCCACATCGACATAAACGATGTTGGTTTGCACAGGATAGCCGCTAGTGGAAAAGCCGTTCAGTTTTTCCAGCTCACTGGCGAGGTAATGCGCATTCGCGTGATCCTCCGCCAAGCGTTCTACGTTTTCGGTCAGTGCTTTATAGCCAGCAACCGCCAATATGCCCGCTTGACGCATGCCGCCACCGAGCATTTTACGAATACGCCGGGCTTTACTGATCAGGGCTTTCGAGCCGAGTAGCAGTGAGCCGACAGGTGCGCCTAATCCTTTGGATAGACAAATTGTCATCGAGTCAAAGTGACAACTGATCGCCTTAATGTCCACTTCTAGTGCGACAGCCGCGTTGTAAACCCTTGCGCCGTCAAGGTGTAGCTGTAGTTGATGTTGGTCGCAAAATGTTCGCGCCTTGGCTAAATAGGACAGAGGTAAGACTTTACCACCTATGGTGTTTTCCAAGCTCAGCAGCTTAGTGCGGGCAAAATGAAAGTCATCGGGCTTGATAGCCGCCGCGATTTTATCGAAAGACAAGGTCCCATCTGGCTCATTTTCAATGGGCTGGGGTTGAATCGAGCCCAATACGGCCGCACCGCCTGCTTCGTATTTGTAATTGTGCGCTTGCTGACCACACACATACTCATCACCGCGCTCGCAATGCGCCATCAGGGCCAATAAATTAGCTTGGGTTCCCGAGGTGGTAAAAAGTGCAGCTTCAAAACCGTGTCGTTCAGCCGCCCATGTTTCCAGCGCGTTAATGCTTGGGTCGTCGCCATACACATCATCGCCGACAGGGGCGTTAGCCATGGCGTCTCGCATGGATGCATCGGGTTGGGTCACGGTGTCAGAGCGAAAGTCAATCATGGAATAACGTCCTTGTCGTCAGTGATTTAAGTGAATTAATGCGTGTTTACGTCTGAGCATAGCAAAAACCCATTGACTAAAAATAGTGACAAGCGTGAGATATTGACTTAGATAATAAAAAAGGCCTCGTATGAGGCCTTGGGGAAAATTGTTATCACAGACGCGCGATTAGCTTTTCAACATCTGCCAGTATTTTTGATAGATTTTCACCGCTTCGCCGACATCATTGGTGAACTCACCTTTGTTCACCGCTTCATCAGATGGGAAGATGGTGCTGTTCTCTTTTAGCTCGGCCTCTAAGTACTCAGCCGCGTTGGTGTTCGGGGCTGGATAGCCAAATTCTTCCACCAGTTTCGCCTGATTTTCAGGGCGATACATAAAATCGATAAACTGGTGTGCCAAGGTCTTGTGTTCGGCGTTTTTGGGGATGATAAAGTTATCCATCCATAAGATCGCCCCTTCTTGTGGGTAGACGAACTCAATGCCTTCGATTTCTTGTTGCGCCATGTAAGCATTACCGTTCCATTGTTGGCCAATGCTCACTTCACCGGTTACAAATGGCACATGCGGTGCATCAGAGTTATACACCACCACGTTGTCGCGCAACTCACGGAGGTATTCATAGGCTTGCTTAATTTCAGCCTCTTCGGTGCTGTTAATGCTATGACCTTGCGCTTTCAACGCCATGCCAAACACATCACGCACATCATTCAAGAGCATGACTTGGCCGTTGAAGTCGTCGCGCCATAAGTCTGCCCACTTGGCCACTTTACTGCCATCGACATAATCACTGTTGTAGCTAATGCCAGTCACACCAAACACATACGGCAGCGAATAGTCATTATTTTTGTCAAAAGGTTGACCCAGTAAGCCTGGGCGCAGGTTGTCAAAATGACTGATTTGGCTCTTATCAATGTTGGCGAGCATTTCTTCATTGACCATTCGCTCAATGAAATAGGTTGAGGCAAATGCCAGATCGTAGCCTTCGCTATTAAGGAGTTTGAGCTTGGCATACATGGCTTCATTGCTCTCAAACGTCGAGTAATTCACGTCGACTTGATACTCCTCTTCGAACGCTTCAATCACGTCCATTGGCATGTATTCTGCCCAGTTATAGAGGTTGAGTACCTTATCGTCTGCATGAACGGCGCTTGCAAAGAGGGCTGAAAGCGCAAGTGTTGTGGCGGTGATTCCGTGAGACATTTTTTTCATTGTCATGATCCTTCAATGGCTGACTGGCCGAGTACACGTCGAGCGCATCATATTGTACTTGACCTTAGTGTCAACGAGTTTTTTTACCAACCTTGATAGAAGGCAATACCTTGCTAACGTTAGCATATCGGTTGCCATCTCCCCCAAATGGCCGGGTAAAGTGACGAGAATAATAGCTTGCCAGAGAGGGAGGACAGTGCCAGTATTTGCCGCCTCTGAGCGTGTGATGGCGCGAAACCAGACTGCTGGTTTTTTAATACTTTTTCTTTTTTGATAACAAGAGTAACCATTGAGAGCATGGTCAAAACGGTTCGACCTGATAATGACTTCAACGCGGCGACAAATTACTATGTTGCAACCCAAAACCAAACGCTGTCATTTCCTACACTGGCAGGCACACAAGAGGCAGATGTGTGTATTATTGGGGCGGGTTTAACGGGCCTGAACGCCGCCATTGAATTGCGACAGCGTGGCTATAGTGTCACCGTTCTAGACGCACAAACAGTGGCATGGGGAGGGTCTGGCCGCAATGGTGGCCAGTGTCTCGTGGGGTATTGCCTTGGGCTGAGAGAAGTTGATGAAACCTATGGGCAAGCATGGGGCAAACAGTTGTGGGACTTGTCGGTTGAAGCCGTTGATATTGTTCGCGAACGAATCCAGCATCACCAGATTGACTGTGATTTTCAACCGGGCTATATCGAGCTTGCTTTAAATTCCGCGCAGCAAAAGGAGTTGCAAAGCTGGCATGCATTAAAGCAAGGGCGTTATCAATACCCAGACGCCCAGTGGTGGGACAAAGCGCAAGTGGCGGAGGTTGCTAACACCGAGCGATACCTCGGAGGGTTATATGACCCCAACAGTGCGCATATTCATACCTTGAACTACACGCTAGGCCTCGCTCGTGCCGCGGCGCAAATGGGGGTGAAAATCTATGAGCACACCCCTGCTACGCGTTTGGTCAAAGGGCAACCTCATGCGGTGATCACACCTCAAGGTCGAGTGAATACGCCCCGCGTTTTGCTTGCCTGTAACGCGTATCTAGAGGGTTTACACCGCCAAGCACAAGCCAAGGTTCTGCCTGTTGCCTCGTTTATTGCTGTGACCGAACCGCTTGGTGAGCGTATGCCAATTACCAATCGCATGGCGATGTCGGATCTCAACAACTGTTTAGACTATTTCCGTCCCACGGCAGAGGGACGCTTATTGTTTGGTGGCGTCAATCATCCGTTTAATCGCGAGTATAAGGATTCGGCGCAGCGGCTCCACCATCGGATGACTAAGGTTTTCCCTCAACTGGGCCAAGTAAAGATGGACTATCATTGGGGCGGAATGTTTGCTGTGACGCGTAGTTATATGCCGCACATTGCGCATTTAGGTCATGATATTTATACCGCACATGGATATACGGGGCATGGCGTTGGATTAACCAATATTGCGGGACGAGTGGTTGCCGAGGCCATCGATGGTCAAGCCAGTCGCTTTGATGTGTTTGCTCGCCTCAAACATGGCTGGATACCCACGCCAAAAATGCTCCGTAGCCCAGCGCTGGCGCTCGCGATTTGGAAAGCAAAACTCGAGGATTTGCTCGGTTGATATGTTGAGAGAGAGTGACGCTATCGATGAGTTATGCTTATGGTCACGATAAACAACGCATGTTGTCCTGCCGGTTAAAGGCAGTAAGGTAACGTCTCCATTTCTAGGCGGAGACAAGTGGTTGAGCAACCTGGCTATCATCGATGATATTGCGACACATGGACTCAGTGTGTGTGACGGATTTTTGTCAGCGCAAGAGGTGCGTGACTTACACACATGCTTGCCCGCCCAATGGGCGCAAGCCACGATTGGGCGCGAACAAAAACAGCACACTAATACGCAAATTCGTCGGGATAAAATTCACTGGTTAGAACGAGGGAGCCAGCCTGCCGTGGATGCATTATTAGCAAAAATGGCCGATCTTCAGCAGGCATTCAATCGTCACCTTTTTTTGGGGCTATTTGAATATGAAGCGCATTTTGCTAAGTACAACCCTGGTGACTTTTATGCCAAACATTATGATGCCTTCGAAGGGCGCTCAAACCGTAAAGTGACCACCGTGTTGTATCTTAATGAAGATTGGTCTGAACAAGACGGGGGCGAAATCGTCATTTACAACCCCGACGGTAGCCATCGGCAAACGTTATGGCCGAAAGCGGGACGATTGGTGACGTTTTTATCCGAAGCTTTCCCTCATGAGGTGCTTCCCGCCAAAAGACAGCGTTTTAGTATTGCCGGCTGGTATCGATTGAATGGTATGAGCGGGCAGCGCGTTGATCCAATCCGCTAACGACAGCCATACTCACTGTCTAACAGTATTGAACGAGGCAGTGTTTTATGGCTCGCTCTCCCGAGCAACAAAGTTTCTTTTCTGATGCGGCATTTGATAGCCACCCGATCACTGATATGCCTGATGCTCAGGTGGATTGGTGGCCTGAGTGGCTATCAGCGGGGTGTGCAGACACATTGTTCTCAACCTTACTCGCGCAAACCCCCTGGCAACAATTGCCGATTTCGTTGTTTGGCCGCACCGTGATGCAGCCACGTCTATTGGCATGGTATGGTGATCATCCTTACACCTACAGCGGACTCACGCTTCAGCCGCTGCCTTGGACACATCCCTTGCGCCAACTCAAAGGCTGGGTAGAGGCGCAGTGTCAGACTTCCTTTAACACCGTTCTATTAAATCGCTATCGCAGCGGTAGCGATTACATGGGGTGGCACCGAGATGATGAGCCTGAGCTGGGGGAGCAACCTACGATTGCCTCTGTCAGTTTAGGCGCGAGCCGGCGTTTTCTTTTTCGCCATCCTAAACGGCAAGAAAAGCGTGAGGTTTTATTGAATCACGGATCCTTGCTGGTGATGAGAGGCACAACCCAAACACATTGGCAGCACAGTTTGCCGAAAACGCAAAAGCCAACGAGTGAGCGAATCAACTTAACATTTCGCTTCCTCACCCCCTCTGACAAATAGGGCGCCACGCGGGCGCCTTTCATTCACGGTTACTCAAAAAGCCTGTAAGAAGGCGAGCCGATGAGTCGCTCGCCGTTACCTATTTGAGCGATTGCGGTTATTCAACAATCAAGCTGACGCCTTGGTAATCCCGATAGCCCCGAAGCAAGACTGAAAACTCGCCGGGCGATGCGCCATCAAACCGGCAGATTTCGTTATTTCCGCCTTGATAGGGGCGGCAATCCCAATTATCAGTGCTAACTTGACCACCTTGTTTGACATAAAGGTCCACATCGCCAGTACCGCCGTATGTGCGGATGACGACATCACTGGTGGTCTCTAACGGGTAGCGATAGGTGCGCTCGCTGCCACGGGCACCTGAAATATTGTCGACAGGCTGACCGAGCTGCAAACCATTACCAGGATTGGGCTGGGAGGCAGCGTTAGCTAACTCTACCGTATAGGCCAAACCGAGTTTGGTGAACTTAGCCGCATGACGCCCTTCACTATCACTGTTGGCGAGTGTGTCGCGAGGGGTATGAATATTGGGATTGTAGTCATTGAATTTTGCTTCGAACGGCATGGCTGCAGGATAACCTGCTTGATGCCAAGACGCGTGGTCGGAGCACGCATATCCGCATGTATCAAAGCCATAGCTGAGTGTAGGCAAATAGGTATCGAGTAACTGAGTGAGATACTGGGTGAGGCCGTTATCGGTATAATCGGTAATAAAGACAATGTCTTCTGCTGAGCCTTGGTAGTTGGTCATATCAAGCTGCAACACGCCACGTACATCTTTGCCTTGTTGTTTAAACTGGTTGGCGATAGCTTGCGAGCCACGAAGTCCAACTTCTTCGGCGGCATAAGCGACAAAGGCTATACTGCGTTTGGGTTGAAAGTCATTCTGCGATAAAACACGAATGATCTCTGTCACTGCTGCAATCCCGGAGGCATCGTCATCGGCGCCAGGTGCGATACTTTGCTCGTCTGTGCGTGCACCAATGGTGGAATCGAGATGCCCACCAATCACAACCCATTCGTCAGGGCTTTCTGTGCCTTCGATAGTCATCATAACCGACGTTTGGTTATAACCACTGTGCGACACTTGAGAGATTGCCACACCGTTTAACCCCTGAGCGAGCGATTGCCAGCGTGCCTTTATCCAATCGGATGCTTGTGCGCCCGATGTCGTGGTGTAGAAGCGGTTGGGAAAGTCGGTCAGGCGATCGATGGTATTCACGATTAAACTTGATTGAATTTGGTCCAGCCAAGGCGTTACGAGTGCCTGCTGACTGATGGTCGGTGGCGTAAAGCTTGCGCGGGACACCGGCATATTGCTGGCTGCCATGGCACTTTGTGCTGAGGTGTGCACGATATAGCCACCACAGCGGTGATGATTTTCATGCATCTCATGAGACAGCGCGGCCAATTGAGATTCACTGACTTCACCTACCCATGCTTTGCCATTACTTGCAACAGCGTGTGACAACATCGGTCTGGCACCAGCGTGACGCGCCGTTTGTTGCGCATCAGCGCCAATGGAAATCCAGACTTTATCGTCGTCTTGACCCGCGTGGGCAAAGCTGGTGGCCAGCGCGAAAGCGAGCATTGTCATTTTGTATTTCATGTTTCCTCCTTGATTTGCATAGCGTCGCATTACTCCTTGCAACCCATTCACTGTAGAGGAAAAAGACACGTTGTTTAAAAATTAAGACAGGCATGTTGTGGACATGAAACTTGTCACAAAAATGTTAATAAGAGATAAGGCGAAGATAAAACAGGAAGTGAATAATAAAAAGGCAAACCATGCTGAAAAGATCCGCAAACTGGATGGGTTTTGATGTTTTCGTTTGCAAAACAGGCAGGTGACACTTTTTTTAAATAATAAGTGTTGACTCGATCACGTTAATCCGTAGAATGCCTCCCCGTACTCAAGAGGCAGTAGCGTTAAGGCGCGTTGGCAGAGTGGCTATGCAGCGGATTGCAAATCCGTGGACCTCGGTTCGACTCCGGGACGCGCCTCCATGTTTCTCTTAGTGCAGTATAATTCGGACGCGGGATGGAGCAGTTTGGTAGCTCGTCGGGCTCATAACCCGAAGGTCGGCGGTTCAAATCCGCCTCCCGCAACCAAATTTTAGGTTGCTGAAGAAGCACTTAACAATTGATGATAAGTCAATACGACCTTCGGTCGGTGCCGTTGCACGGCGCGTTAAATCCGTCTCCCGCAACCAATTTTACACAGCGTCATGCAACGCTTAATTGCATAAGGCGACATTAGCTCAGCTGGTAGAGCGCGACCTTGCCAAGGTCGAGGTCACGAGTTCGAACCTCGTATGTCGCTCCAAGTTTTGCCCACATCAAGCAACAATTGATGTTACGGACGCGGGATGGAGCAGTTTGGTAGCTCGTCGGGCTCATAACCCGAAGGTCGGCGGTTCAAATCCGCCTCCCGCAACCAAATTTTAGGTTGCTGAAGAAGCACTTAACAATTGATGATAAGTCAATACGACCTTCGGTCGGTGCCGTTGCACGGCGCGTTAAATCCGTCTCCCGCAACCAATTTTACACAGCGTCATGCAACGCTTAATTGCATAATGCGACATTAGCTCAGCTGGTAGAGCGCGACCTTGCCAAGGTCGAGGTCACGAGTTCGAACCTCGTATGTCGCTCCAAGTTTTGCCCACATCAAGCAACAATTGATGTTACGGACGCGGGATGGAGCAGTTTGGTAGCTCGTCGGGCTCATAACCCGAAGGTCGTTGGTTCAAATCCAGCTCCCGCAACCAATTTTACACAGCGCCATGCAACGCTTAATTGCATAAGGCGACATTAGCTCAGCTGGTAGAGCGCGACCTTGCCAAGGTCGAGGTCACGAGTTCGAACCTCGTATGTCGCTCCAATCTTCATAACTCTCCATCGACTTCACCCTATATGACGTGTTTCTTCAGGCACAGCGTAGCGCCTTGTATCACTTGTCGCATCTAGAAGCATTGTTTCTAGCGTGACGGTTTCGTCAATCTGCGAAAAGTGCGCAAGGCCGACTGAGTAGTTGAACGGATAGCGTTCTAAGGATAATCGGCGACAAAGCCGGAGATAGAAGCGATCCAATTGTGCTTCGACCGCATCGACATCCTGTTGAATCAATAATATCGCAAATTCACAGCCTTCTAGGCGACCAACCCAGCCCAAATCACCGAACACATCTGTTAGACAGCCAGCAAACTCTTTCAGGACTTTGTCGCCCGCATGCTTGCCATAGCGCTGGTTGACGTCTTGTAATTGGCGAACGTCAAAGTGTAATAACGTATGTTGATCTTCAATGACAACGTCGTCTGTTAGATAACTGTTTACTTCTCGGTAAAAGCCACGTCGATTAAAGACGTCTGTTAGCGGATCAATGACATTTTGTTGCGTCATGACCAACTCATGCTCGACGATACGCGCGAGGTCTGACAGCGCGCGCTGACAGGCATCCGTAAGCTCGCGAGGGTGATGATCGATCACACAGAGCGTTCCAAGCAGGTGTTCGCTATCCAGGCTAAAGGGAAAACCTGCATAAAAACGGATATAAGGAGGGCCGGTTACCAACGGGTTGTCAGCAAAGCGACTGTCGTTGAGCGTATCCTCAACAATTAATGGCTCTAGTTGCTGAATAGCATGACCACAAATCGATTCGCTGCGGCTTGTTTGGTTGACTGCCAAACCACGTTTAGCTTTAAACCATTGTCTCTGTTCATCAACGAGGCTAATTGCGACAACGGGGCAGTCAGAAACGTATGCCGCTACCCTGACAATCCGCTCAAATCTGTCTTCGTGTCCAGTATCTAATATGCCTAGATCGTGCAATGCGTGAAGTCTTTGCTGCTCATTGTGAGTGGGGCGCGCCGTTTCCATGCCTTTTCCTCCTTGCCGCTATTTCTATTGTAGCCAACCACACACAGGGTAGGGGCAATAATTGTTCGGAGCGGTGAATATCGCTGACACCCCGAGAAGCTTTTAAAAAGATCATTAATTCAGTGAGATATAGGAGAACTGGCTGTAAGTGTCTGTAGGTGTGCGAGAGGCTGAGAAACTCAGTTTGTAAAAAACTTGTTTCAATGATATTTTCCTCCGCTTGTTCAGTATTCACACTGTTGGAAGAGGCGGTGACGCACCCGGATTGATCGCGTGCGTGACAGCGACTCTATACTCTTAATACTTGTTGTTTTTAGAAGGTTTGCTTATGGCGTTTTTAGCGAGCTGTGATACCCAATATCCGCTGACTCATCCACATGCGGCGTCTGCTGTGGTGATGGTGCCCCCGCTTCATTTTAAATTTAATGCGCAAACGAGTGAGGATAATGGTTTTCAGCATGCGCCGTCACTACCGGATGAAGAGGTAAAAGCGCGCGCGATGGCAGAATTCAACAACATGGTGATGATCCTCCGCCGCCATGGTATCGATGTGGTGGTGATGGAGTACCCAGACTCTGACCCTGCAACGCCTGATGCCGTGTTTCCCAATAACTGGTTTAGTACCCTCCCCAGTGGCGAGCTCTACCTTTACCCTATGGCGTGCCCAAACCGTCAGTTAGAGGTGAAACCCGAGCGCTTAATGACTGCATTAGACCGTGCAGGCTATGCCGTCAATCACGTACACAAAGTGAAGTGTCATGACAAGGACGATGCGTTTCTTGAAAGTACGGGCGCGATGGTTATCGACCACCTCAACCAGCGTGTTTATGCGGCGCTTTCACACCGTTGTGACAGCATTTTGCTCACTGAGTGGGCAGCAAAGGTAGGCATGCGACAAGTCGTGAGCTTTAACACGGAAATGAGCGATGGCAATCCGGTTTATCATACCAATGTGATGATGGCGGTGGGTGAAGAGTTTGCCGTTGTGTGCGATGAGGTGATAGAACCGGGGCAGCGCGATCTTGTGTGTAACACATTGAGTCAAGATAAAACCTTGGTATCCATTAGTGAATCACAAATGAACCAGCTTTGTGGCAATATTTTACAATTGCGCAATCGCCACGGTGAATCACTCATCGTCATGTCATTGTCGGCCTACAGTGCGTTTACTGAAGAGCAAAAACGCACGCTGCGCCAATTTGGTAAATTGGTGCCCGTCGATGTCAACACAATTGAAACCGTGGGTGGGGGAAGCGTGCGTTGTATGATGGGAGAAGTATTTTTACCTCGTCATCAAGCCGCGATATCGGGTTAAAGGCGTCGGTTAAAACGTCGGTTTAATAGGCAAAACGGCGACTTAGGGTCGCCGTTTCACGTTGCTTTCATGCTACGAGTGCGCGCGTGTTTTGGCCTTAAGTGGCATTTTGTCAAATGAGACACCGTTCCATCCAGTGACCATAAAGTTGCGAATGTTTTTGTGATCCGTCCCCGAAGGGTTGCTCAGCACGTCCTCGCGATAATACCCCCCAAAGCAGGAGAGTGTCTGTGCTTCCGTAAGCTCATGGAGCTGGCAGAATGCGAGGACTTTGCAAGACCCTGTGTTCTGGCCTGCTTTATTAGCCAGATCACCGTTAGTGAATCGAGTGGGGGCATAGTCGTAATGGGCATCTATCACCGCTATTGTCTCGTCAAACATTACCATATCTGGGGTTTGCGTGACTTTAGCGAGAAAGCTGTCTAAGGTCATGTTGGTTCCTGAGTTAATAACATGCGAGCTCTCGTCGAGAGTATGTGCACGTTGTACCAACTTGTTTAACCAATGTGAAGCCAAGAGAAGCGACTAATGGATAAATATCCATCACTTAAACCAAATTTTTTGTTGCAGTGCTTTACATTGACTCGGGGCAACATTAGTATACCACCCAGTTCGGAGGGATGGCTGAGCGGTTGAAAGCACCGGTCTTGAAAACCGGCAAGGGTTAATAGCCCTTCCAGGGTTCGAATCCCTGTCCCTCCGCCACATACCGAAAAGCCGCTGAGAAATCAGCGGCTTTTTTGTATCTGTATATCCGCTTACTCTCCTTTTGTGCGCAAACTAACAGCTTGGTGATGCTTTTCCTTACAGGTTGGGCTGAAACACCTAATATGTTAAGAAACTGTACTGTGCGATAAAGGCTCCGTGACTGAACTGATCTCCCATCCAGAATGGCTACTGCTTGTATTGGCTCCCGTGTTTTTCTTATGCATGCTGGGGGAGTATTGGGTGGCGCTGCGCCGGGGGAAATTGGGCGATAATGCGCGTTATTACGTGCCGGAAGTGCTCTGTAACTTTACCTTGGCGGGGCTGCATCAAGCTGCCGATCTACTGACTGGTTTGCTGGTTGCCAAGGTCTATTTATGGTGGTTTGGCTGGCGGCTGTTCGACATTGAGATGTCGGTGAGCCTGTTTTTGTTGCTGATGGCCGCACAAGATTTTTGTTACTACTGGTTCCACCGCGCCAGCCATCGTGTTCGCTGGATGTGGGCGGCGCATGTGGTGCATCATAGCTCAGAGCGGATGAACTTTAGCACCGCGTTTCGCCAAAGCTTAATGTATCCGCTGGCAGGGATGTGGCTGTTTTGGCTGCCGCTGGTGGTGATTGGATTTCCGCCGCAATGGGTGGTGTTTGTTGTGCTGCTGAATTTAGGGTTACAGTTTTTTGTCCATACTCAATGGATAAAGACACTCGGGCCTGTGGAATGGGTTTTTAATACCCCGTCTCATCATCGTGTTCATCATGGCGTGAACCCCCAGTACATCGACAAAAACTACGCGGGCATTTTGATCATTTGGGACAAATTATTTGGCACCTTCGAGCCGGAATCTGAGCCGGTGCGCTATGGGATCCCCAAGCCAGTAAAAAGTTTTAACCCTCTGGTGGTGACCTTTGCAGAATGGCAGCAAATGTGGCGCGATGTCACGCAGCCTGATCTGAGTTTTCGGCAACGATGGCGGTGCTTGTTTGCACCGCCAGGACACGCACAAGGCCACACGACAGACGAGCAAGCATCACGTAAGAGGTAGCAGTTTGCTGGCTTGCTGCAAGCAAACACATTTTGAGGATATAGCTCATTGTTACCGGGTGCCAACACCGCCACGTGTAGCATTCCTGCCTATGGAGGCGCGTAAACGCAACGTTTGAAATATGAGCCGAGTTGATTGTTAGCAGGCTAGATGCTTTTGCACTCCTTTGTCACGGCGTTGGCGCTTTGGCGCAGAATCCCAACCTGAATAACGATGGCTACGGCCGCTACCGCGGCGGCAGCGTAGACAAGCTGAATCACTGAAATCCCGTGGCCGAGCCACAGCCCACCCAAAAGGGTACCCACCGCACCACCAAGGTAGTTTGATGAACTATTGAGTGCGACAACGGCGGCACTTTGCTCCGGTTGGAGGCTAATCAGAGTGTGTTGCTGTGGTGCGAGCGACGACCAACCGGCCGCACCCCATAAAAAGAATGGCACAAAGGCAATGATTGAGGGCAACGGCAAGCTACTCGGAATGCTAAAGATGGCGACGAACATGAGCGTCAGGACGCTGAGCAGGATTGTCCTTGGACGTTTTACCCAGTCAATTAAATGGCCGATGGTGAAGCTGCCTACCATGCCGCCTAGCCCCCAAATCCATAAATAGGGCGTGAGGTTGGTTTGTTGTGTGATGCCTGTAATCACAGGTGCGAGATAAGAATAGAGCCCCAAGCTGGCGACAGCCGTCAAGAAGGTGACACTAATAGTCGCAGACACGGACCGACTGGCGAGTAACGCGACGCGTGCTTTTAGCGATGGTGGCGGGGCGACACAGATCTGAGGAACACCCAGCACCACGCCAATCAGCCCAATGAGCGCGATACCGATCACGACGGCAAACACGCCTTGCCATCCAAGCCAAGTGGCGAGAGCGAGACCGACGGGAACCCCGACAACGGTACCCGCACTCATACCACCCAGCAACAGCCCTAATGCACGCCCCTTCTTTTCTGCAGGCACCAAAGAGGCGGCACTCGCCGCCGCTAAAGGCGAGAAAATGCCTGCCCCTATGCCGGCTAGCGCGCGGCTTGCCAGTAACATGGTTAAGTGCGTGCTGAAAATGGTGACAAGATTAGCGGCGATAAACATCAGCATCGATAACACGAGTGCCTTTTTGGTCGGAAAGCCTGCCAACAATGTCGCCAAGATTGGCGCAGAAAGGGCGTAGCACAAGGTAAAAGCCGTCACCATTTGTGCGGTTTGTGCTTCTGTGATCTGAAAACTGGTGGAAATTTCCGGAATAATGCCCGCCACGACATATGCATCCATGCCGAACGCAAACATCGCAATGGGTAAAAATAAAATGTTTTTCATGGATAGCCTAGCGCGTGAGTCTTTGAAAAGTTGCGGGTATACCGTCAATTGACACGCAGATGACGATGGGGAAGGGCCCCTTGTCAAGCGTACAACTTTATAATGTCCAGGAAATGTAACAAAGTATTACATTGGGCGAAAACACTTGCCAGCAAATATAGGTAGAGGAGCAGGCAAGTATTTTTTACAGAGTAAACAATTGACTATAATACAGGGCGCGATGAGTCAGCCTTTATATCAAAGGGTGATTGAGTTGACACTTAGAACTGGTATTTAACCAATCATCGCTATTGCAAGAAAAATAGGCACCCACTGAGTGGATGCCTATTTGGGTAAGGAGTGAGATAGTGTCTTTGTCTTAGCTTAAACGGTCTGTCCGCGTAAGTTTAGCCAACTGTCGTCTGTGAGCGTGTTGTTAGAATTTATAGTTAACGTCGAGGTAAAACACACTTGGGTTCTTGAAGGAAATACCTTCCGCATACTTTTGTTTCGTTAAGCCGTATTTATGACCGCCTTCCAAAGCGATACCGGAGTTAAAACGATACCCAAGGCCGAGATTGACGTCGCTCGCTAGGCCAGAGTCTCTGAGATTATAGTTGTCAGTCCCCAGAGCATCTTTGTCCTTAATTTCTAGCTTGCTGCGTTGATAGCCTAGCGTACCACCAGCAATACCGTACAAATTGTCAGTGAACTCGTGAATATAGTCTAAGCCCATACCGAATTGATAATCAGTATTTTCCAGCGACAGCTCTTCATCTCCTGCTTTCACGGTCGATTTACTCGACGCGCCCGACTGCCAGTAGCCGTAAGCGCGCACTGAGTCAGTGATATACTTACCGCCGTACAGCTTGACGGTTCCTCGGTCCTCGAGATCACTTTTGAACTCGCTGCTATCTAAGCCACTCACATCAGCGCTACCAGCTCCAAATTCCATCCCCATATAAGAAGAGGCATAAGCCGCTGGTGCGAGAATCAGTAAAGCGAAAGGTGCTAATTTTTTCATTGTAAATAACCTATTATTCGTCGTAGGTGTTTTTTAAGAACGTATGACTTATAGTCATTGCTTTTTGGAACGTTCGTTTAAGGGGGAACGTTTGAGTGGTACTTTACGGCTGACGAGCGCGGTAATGTATCTGCAGAGTGTCATGGTTTGTCGTATGACTGTCGTGATAGCTACGCCTGTAGACGCACAGAGTTATTAATGATTGATACCAAGGCTTTTGGTTTGTTTATTTTTCTAGGTCAATATTAATGGAAGAGAAACTACACTTGGTGGTTGTCGAAGATGACCCCAAAATGCGAGAAATGCTGACAGAGTATTTTGATACACAAGACTATCGCGTCACGGCACTCGCTGAAGGGACAGGGGCGGCTGAATACATTTTGTCCGCACAACCTGATTTGGTTCTACTCGATCTAATGCTACCCGGTGACGATGGACTGACAATTTGCCGACAAATCCGTGATGGGTTTAGAGGAAGAATTGTGATGCTAACCGCGAGTGATGATGATTTTGACCATGTGGCAGCCCTAGAGGTGGGCGCGGACGATTTTATCAGTAAACCGATTAAGCCTCGGGTGCTGATGGCTCGTGTAAGAGTGCAACTACGCCAGCTTAGAGACGACGCAGCAGTGCTCGCACCCAAGCCCAGTGTCCTTAATTATGGTGTCTTGGCGCTCAATGAGGCAAGACGCTACTGTTCATTAAATGATGAGCCTATCGCATTAACAGACAGTGAATTTGCATTGCTTTGGCACCTGGCCAGTCAGCCTGACGAGGTGCACACACGAGAGACGTTAACGCGTGCATTACGAGGTATTGAGTATGACGGTGTTGACCGGACGATAGATAATAAAATTGTGACCTTGAGAAAAAAGCTGGGTGATACATCCACCAACCCTAAAAAAATTATCACAGTGCGGGGAAAGGGTTACTTGTTTGTGCCTGATGCATGGTAAGTGCGTAGTAGAAGTCTGTATGAGTGGTGAGCAATGCGTCGGATATATTTAGAGTTCTTCTTTGGGCTGGTCGTCATTTTTATGGCGAGCTCATTGACCTACGAATACCTCGTGTATGAACTGACGGAAAACTATGAAGCAACCTTGGCGAAGCGACAGGCTGAAAGTGTCGTTGATATGGTAGCGCTGATTGAGTCACAGGCGGGAACGCAAGAAGCTTTAGGTGCGCTGAAGGGGTATGCCGATAACGTTGAATATTCATTATCGGTACACGAACTTGGCAAGATTCCGGCCCATTTGAAGGAGGCATTTTCCCACCAACTTGACCCCTCGGCCGTTTTTGATGATAAAAACGAAACCTTGTGGTTCCGTCTCGACGATAAGGCGCAAATCTATAGTTTACAAACCGCGGTAGACTCTGAGCTACACGGGGCCATTGCGTTTAATGAAGATCTATTGTTCGTTTTTCTCTTTTTTGGTTTTGCTCTCTACAGTTTTTTCATGGTGCGGTTTCTCAGCCGCCGAGTACGGTCACTCGAGCAAGCGGCTCTTCAATTTGCCAACGGCAATTTAGACGCGCGGGCGTCAACAAAGAGTCAATATACCGTGGGGAGTTTGAACGCGACCTTTAATCATATGGCAGACAGAATTGCCAGTTTGGTCAGTAGTCGCCGAGCGCTAACCAATGCGGTGGCGCATGAATTGCGCTCTCCTTTATTTCGAATTCAATGGCAAGCTGAATTGTTGAGTGAGAGCCAACTGGATCGCAAGCAACAACAAAAAATCGTCAGTATCGTTGAAGATACGGATGAAATGGCAGGATTGGTTGATGAGCTTCTTTATTTGGCACGTGTTGATCACCCCAATACACCTTTTAGCCCGGAAAGATTGAATACGGCGATGTGGCTACAAGAAGAATGGCCGCGTTGGCAAACGCTCAGCACTAAGTCCGTGAGCTTGGATGCCCCGCAAGACTTGCCCAGTGTTGAGGCCGATCCACACCTGCTCAAACGAGTGATCACCAATTTAATCGGTAATGCGGAGAAGTATGCGACTCGTCAAATAGCCGTGCGTGTCTATTGCGAGGACACACAGCTTGTGATTGCCGTACACGATGATGGTGAGGGGGTGGATCCATCACACTGGCCGTTTATTTTTGATGCCTTTTACAGTGCGAATCGTTCCCGCGATAAAAAGCGCTCAGGCTATGGCTTGGGGCTGGCGATCGTTAAACAAATTGTCACCCGCCACGGCGGTCATGTTGAGATTGATCATAGTGATTTAGGCGGCGCATGTTTTCGGGTGATCTTACCCATAAAAACATGATGTCACGCTGCCAGGGCTAAGTTGATAGGGCGGCATTCGTCGCCATCAGGTATTTCGCGTATAATAGCGCCCACATCGACAACACTAGGGGCACTATGAAACACCGTACTTTCGTCTTTATTGGCATGGCGATTTTTGCCGTGACCGTCACCATTTTGGTTTCGCGCCAGCAGCCCAAAGCCCCGCTTGTGCCCGATTTTCAATCCTTTGCGGCGGGGGCTGAGCGTAAGCAGGCGTTTTTTGATTACTTCACCCCTGTCGTGAATACCATTAACAGCGAAATCTTGGCGGATCGGACCGCGTTAACGGCATGGCACACGCGTCAAAGTGAGTTAAGCCGCCGAGAAACAAAACGCGTTCAAGCGCTCGCCGATCAGTATGAGCTAGCCGAGTTTGATGTCGGCCAAGAAGCAGACTGGATGGCGCTGATTCAACGGGTAGATATCATTCCGCCGTCGTTGGTATTAGCGCAGGCGGCCAATGAGAGTGCATGGGGTACCTCGCGGTTTGCGCGTGAAGGGAATAACTACTTCGGACAGTGGTGCTTCAGCAAAGGATGTGGACTGGTACCCAAGCAACGTGCGGAAGGGAAAGTGCACGAAGTGGCAGCCTTTGATAACCCGCAAGCCTCGGTAAAAAGCTACATCAATAACTTGAATACCCATGCCGCGTATCAAGGGCTACGCGAGATCCGCGCTAGCCTGCGTGAGCAGAATAAACCGCTTTCAGGTACATCGCTTGCCAATGGGTTGGGGCGCTATTCGGAGCGTGGCCAAGCCTATGTGAAGGAGCTACAAGCGATGATCCGTCATAACCAACTGGACAGGCTTGACCAGCCATCACCTTTATCAAATAACGAGTAGGACAGCCAATGATTACCCGTTTGCCTCGGTGGGTTGAAGCCGGGGCGTTTGTGTTAGCGCTGATCGCCGGTACCATCAATGCGATCGGTTTGTTGGGCTTTGAACATCAAGCCGTCTCCCACGTGTCAGGTACCGCGACGCAATTTGGTTCGGGGTTGTTTGCAGGCCAGTGGACACAAGTCATCCAGCTGGGGGGCTTACTGGTGGCATTTTTCCTTGGTGCCGCGATTTCCGGGTGCTTATTGCATGGCAGCACGCTCAAACTGGGCCGCCATTATGACTCGGCACTGTTTGTCGAAGCTGGGCTGATTATGGTGGCGTTCTATTTTCTTTCTCGTGGCTTTGCCATTGGCCAGTTAGCCGCCTCGGCAGCGTGCGGCTTGCAGAACGCGATGGCGACGACCTACAGCGGCGCGATCGTGCGCTCAACCCACTTAACCGGCATCTTTACCGATTTAGGATTGATGCTCGGGGGTAAGCTGCGCGGCAATCCAGTGGATAAGCGCAAACTGATGCTCTTTTTACTGATTGCGTCTGGCTTTATCGTCGGCGGGGTAGTGGGCGCGTCGCTCTTTGCGTGCTTCCATTTTGCGGCTTTGCTGTTTCCCGCAGGGTTATGTTTTGTGGTGGCATTGTGTTATCGCGGATATATGACACGCCAGCGTTTGATAACCCGCACCAGTAGCAAATAAACACACACGTTATTAACAATGCGCGTTTTCGCGCATTTTTTAATGTGCGTGTTGTGCATCGTATCGATGGCTCTAACTTGCCCGATTCTTTGGTGTCAACGTCGTGCCTGCTTCCTGTGGCGGCGGTTTACCGTGTCACCATTCGCGCGTCTTTTTGCGGCCAAAAGTTTGTCTCAAATCAAACAAGTGTGAGTTTGTGTTTCGAATTCGCGCATTGTGTGATGATCTCGCCGTCTTTGTGATACAGAAAATGCCACACTCCCGTTACGATACAGTAACAAGGAGGCCCCATGCCAAATAGCCAGTATATTGAAACGGATGTGGTCATCATCGGCGGGGGAGCAACCGGCACCGGCATTATGCGAGATTGTGCGCTGCGCGGTATCTCGTGCATTATGCTCGAACGTGACGATATCGCGGCTGGGACATCGGGGCGCAACCATGGCTTGCTGCATTCTGGGGCTCGTTACGCGGTCACAGATACCGAATCGGCCCGTGAATGCATCCAAGAAAACACCAACCTTAAATCCGTTGCTCGCCACTGCGTGGAAGATACCAGCGGACTCTTTATTACCTTGCCGGAAGATGATTTAGCGTACCAAGACACCTTTATTGCCAGTTGTGATAAAGCCGGCATTCCGACCCGGAAGCTGACACCACGTGAAGCGCTGGCGTTCGAGCCCAACGCCAATCCGGCTATGATTGGTGCGGTGCAGGTACCGGATGGCATTATCGATCCGTTTCGCTTGTGTGCCGCGAATGTGTTGGACGGCAAAGAGCACGGCGGCAAGGTGTTTAACCATACCCGAGTGACGGGATTAATTCGTCAAGGGGCGACGGTGCAAGGTGTCCAGTGTTTGCATACCCTCACCGGCGAGCGTTTTGCCATCATGGCGAAGCAAGTGATTAATGCCGCAGGGATTTTGGGGCAGACAATCTGCGAGTATGCTGATCTGAATATCAAAATGTTCCCCGCCAAGGGCTCATTGCTGATCCTCGATTATCGGATTAACAATCGAGTGATCAACCGCTGCCGTAAACCGGCAGACGCTGACATCTTGGTGCCTGGTGACACCATTTCCTTAATCGGCACCACCTCTGAGCACATCGAGTACGATCAGATTGATAAGTTGGCGGTGACGCCACAAGAGGTGGATGTGCTGATGCGCGAGGGGGCTAAGCTCGCCCCCATTATGGCCAATACGCGGGTTTTGCGCGCCTACGCGGGTGTGCGGCCGTTGGTCTCGGTAGACGACGACGGCAGTGGGCGTAATATCAGTCGCGGCATTGTATTACTTGATCACCAAGCACGCGATGGGCTGGAGGGCTTGATCACCATCACCGGTGGTAAGCTCATGACCTACCGTTTGATGGCCGAGCAAGCCACAGACTTGGTGGCTGAAAAGCTGGGTAACCGCAATCCATGCCAAACTGCGACCCGTCCGCTACCGGGCTCTGAGCCTTCTAAAGGGATCCGTAAAGCCAGCGCCAGCTTGGTGAAACCTGTCTACCAATCCGCCTATTACCGCCACGGTGAACGCGTTAGCCATTTTCTGAATGACAGTGACGATAGCCAAGCAGTGATTTGCGAATGCGAAATGGTGACCAAGGGCGAGGTGAACTATGCCATTCAATCGTTGGACGCAAAAAACATCACTGATTTACGTCGCCGCACCCGTCTGGGTATGGGGCCTTGTCAGGGTGAGCTTTGCAGCTATCGTGCCGCCAGCTTATTTAGTGAATGCGGAGGATTAGATGGCCAAGCCAGTGCTGGGCTGCTAGTGGATTTTCTCGAAGAGCGCTGGAAAGGCGTGAAACCCATTTTTTGGGGCGACGCGCTACGCGAAGCCGAATTTAGCTATTGGATTTATCAAGGATTATTTGGCGCCGGAGAGGTGCCAACGCCGCCGAAGACACCACGCAGTAGTGGTGAGTTAAAACGTGCTACACCGACGTCAGCGGCTGATCAGGAGGTATCACAATGATCCACTACGATATCGCAGTGATTGGTGGCGGCATTGCCGGGTTTACTGCCGCCTTGCGGGCACTAGAAGCGGGCAAGAAAACTGTGATGATTAGCGCCGGACAAAGCGCGCTACATTTTTCGTCAGGCTCGATTGATGTATTGGGCCATTTCCCTAATGGTGAGCCGGTCAGTCAGCCTTTTGAAGCGATTCCGAAACTGGTGCGCCAGCACCCTGAGCATCCGTATGCCAAAGTCAGTTTAGAGGAAATCACCCAATCACTGACTTGGTTCCAACAGCAACTGAGTGCGCAAAAGGTGTGTCTGTATCATCAAGAGGATAATGCCAACCACGGCCGTATTACGCCGCTGGGCACCGTGCGTCCGACTTGGCTGTCGCAAGGACATGTGTATCAGCATCGCGGCCCGCGTCGTTTCTCTGGTTTATGTTTTGTCGCCATTGAAGGCTATCGCGATGCGCAACCGACGTTAGCCAAAGACACCATTACCGCCCAGCGTGATTTTGCCTCCTGCCCAAGTCGCACCATCACGTTGTCGATTCCGGGTGCCGAGCGATTACGCCGTAACCGCAATGAGCTGCGCTCGGTGGATCTTTCCCGTTTATTGGCCGAGCCTGATGCCTTTGACAGCCTGTGCGAGCAATTAATCGCGCAATCCGGCCCGGATGAATTGGTGATTTTGCCCGCCATTATTGCCGATGTCGCCGGCGAACGGGGTATGGATGTGCTTAAACAGCGCACCGATCGCTGTTTTCACGAAGTGCCAACCATGCCGCCTTCGCTGTTGGGTATTCGAATTGAAACCGCCTTACAGCGGGCCTTTGCCAGTGCAGGTGGGGTATTGCTGCGTGGTGATCAAGTGACCGGCGGTGAGTTTGACGACAATGGTTGCCTCACCGCCCTGCATACGCGCCAGCTCGAAGATATTCCGTTAACCGCAGAGGCGGTGATCTTGGCCACGGGCAGCTATTTTAGCCGCGGTCTCAATGCCGACCGCACCCAGGTGAGCGAACCGACGTTGGGGTTAGACATGGTGCAAAGCCCCGATCGCAGCGAGTGGCGCAACGACGACTTTTTTAGCCAGCAAAGCCATCCCTTTATGGCGTTTGGCATCAATACCGACAATCAACTGCGGCCCACCGCACGCGGCAAACGTTGCCAAAACCTGTTTGTGTGTGGCGCGGTACTCAGTGGTTACGATCCCGTCTATGAAGGCTGTGGCGGTGGCGTCGCGATCGCTACTGGCTACGCCGCCGCGCAACGTGCGCTCGCCGTGATGGCGAGCGCTAAGGAGGCGTCCCATGCTAACTGAATGGCTTAAACAGCGTGACTATAGCGACCATGCGCCGCAACCCACCAGCTTTGACCAATGCATTAAATGCACGGTGTGCACAGTGTATTGTCCGGTGTCGAAAGCGAACCCGGCGTATCCTGGCCCCAAAGAATGTGGCCCGGATGGTGAGCGCCTGCGGATCAAAAATCCTGAGTATTATGATGACCTGCTCAAGCTATGCACCAACTGCAAACGCTGCGAAACCGCCTGCCCATCCGGTGTAAAAATTGGCGATATCATTGCGGTGGCGCGCGGCAAACACGGCAAGAAAAACATCAACCCCAAGCTGATGCGTGATTACGTGCTCAGCCACACCGACTTGTTTGGCACGCTTGCTAATCCAGTCGCGCCACTGGTAAATGTGATGACGGATCTGAAACCAGTGAAAGCGGTGATGCATGCCACGATTGGGGTGGATAAACATAAATCTCTACCCAAGTATTCTTTTGGCACCTTTCGGCGTTGGATGAAAAGCCAAGCGGCGGCACAAGCTGAATACCCGAAACAAGTCAGTTACTTCCACGGTTGCTATGTGAATTTTAATAACCCGAAGCTTGGTAAAGACTTGGTAAAAGTGATGAATGCGATGGGGTACGGCGTGCAATTGCTCGACAAGCATAAGTGCTGTGGCGTGCCTTTAATTGCCAATGGCTTTTACGATAAAGCGCGCCGCAACGCGACCGCCAATACCGCGATGATTGCCGATTCTGTTGCTGAGGAGCGCCCAGTGATCGCCACCTCATCATCCTGTGCGCTGACGTTAAAAGAAGAGTATCCCCATGTGCTGGGCGTGGATAACAGCGAGGTCGCTGGGCAAATCAGCTTTGTGACCCGCTTTTTACTCAAAGCGGCTATGAATGGCGAGATGCCCAAGCTCAATCCAATCAATAAGCGGGTGGTTTACCATACCCCTTGTCACTTGGCGCGCAGTGGTAATGCGATGTTTACCATTGAGCTATTGCGTATGATCCCCGGATTAGAGGTGGTTGTGCTCGATAGCGAATGTTGTGG
The DNA here is from genome assembly GCF_005280275.1 of Salinivibrio kushneri. Classification (NCBI taxonomy): domain Bacteria; kingdom Pseudomonadati; phylum Pseudomonadota; class Gammaproteobacteria; order Vibrionales; family Vibrionaceae; genus Salinivibrio; species Salinivibrio kushneri. Next base: position 1,699,696 of record NZ_CP040021.1, on the reverse strand, counting down.
CTTGGCAGGCACCTATGGGTTTAAAACCGAGAACTATCAAACCTCGATTGCGATTGGTAGTAGCTTATTTGCCCAGATAGAGGCTGCGCAAGCGGACTTTGCGATCACCGACTGTGAAACCTGTAAATGGCAAATTGAAGAAAACACGTCGCTGGAAGCCTTGCATCCGGTGAGTGTGCTGGCGATGGCCGTTGAGGCTCCATCAGCGTCTTGAGCTTCGCCGCAAAGAACAGCGCCACCGCATAGGGTGGCGCTGTTAGTCTGAGAGTGCGCGCTAGCGACTCGCTTTGGATGGTGTCGAGGCGGTGGATTTACCCACCGACTCTGCCAGTAAAGACTTCATCACGCTGATGGTCATTAAGATCACCAACACACTGATGGGTAGGGCGGTAACCATGTTCGCGGTTTGTAGGGCGCGTAAGCCACCGGCGACCAACAATACCGCGGCGACGGCACCGATCATGGTGCCCCAGAAGACTCGAAAGCGTTTGGGCGGGTTGTCATTGCCCATCGACAAAATCGTGGTCAGCACAAGGGTGCTTGAGTCTGACGAGGTAATAAACCAGCTAAACAGCAAGAAGATCATCATGGCGTTGAGAATCCAACCCCAGATCCCGCCACCGGTAATGCCATCAGCGGTGGCAAACAGCGCCGCCGGTAAGTCCCAACCATTGACCAAATCAATAATGCCGGCGGTGCCAATCCCAGCATCGGCAACAAGCTCTTGATGTAAGGCGTTACCACCAAAAATTGCCAGCCAAGCAAAAATCATCAGTGTTGGCGCACACAGCACGCAAACCACAAACTCGCGCAAGGTACGGCCGCGAGAAATACGCGCAATAAACAAGCCAATAAAGGGCGCCCAGCCAATCCACCAGCCCCAATAGAAAATAGTCCAAGCGTTTTGCCACGCGGTGGGGCCTTGCGCCTCTGGGAACCATAGCCCCATCGGAATGAATTCGACCAAATAGTCGCTCAGTGAAGCGCCAAAGATCTGCACTAACCAAGCCGTAGGCCCGCCGAATAAAAAGTAGGCGATTACTAATGCTGAGACGATAATATTCCACTCAGAAATGATTCGGATCCCTTTGCCGACCCCGGAGAGAGACGACAAGATGGACGCCACGGAAATCAGAGCAATGAGGATAACTTGCGTCGTCACGCCCGGGTCGACGCCAAATAGACGGTCAAGCCCTACGGCAATCTGACTGACACCGAGACCCAGCGAGGTGGCGACGCCGAACACGCAGCCAAGTACCCCTAAGATATCGATAATATGGCCGATGGGCCCGTAAATACGATCACCAATCAGCGGGTGCACCGTGGAACGCAGTGCGAGAGGCAGCTTTTTCCTAAATGAGAAATAAGCGAGCGCGAGGCCGACAATCACATACACCGCCCAGCCATGAAAGCCCCAATGGAAATAGGTGACACGCAAGGCATCCGCCGCGCGGTCAAAGCCCATGGTGGTGGCTCCGGCCATATCCGCATACGGGTTGTTGGGGTAGCCGAACGCACCACTTGTATCAAAGTAGAGCGTGGGTTCGGCTACCCCAAAAAACAGTATGCCAACGCCAACACCCGCGGAAAACAACATAGATAGCCACGAGAAGGTGCTAAACTCAGGCCGGTCGTCGTCATCACCTAACCGAATGTTTCCTAAACGCGTGACGGCAATCGTCAAGCTGGCGACCAGTAACAGCACCAACACCAACATGTAATACCAACCAAAGGTCGACTCCACCCAGCCACGTGCCGCAGCAAATACACGGCCGGCTAAATCAGTATTAAATCCGGTAAAAAACACGAAGACACAAACCAGGAGCGTGGCGGCGATCATCATATTTTTATGAACACCTTTAAACAGGCCGGTCTGTGTGACGCAATCGGCAAACGGATGCTGCAATGCGCTGGCATTACTCGCATCCGACGTACTTCGTGTTGACATGAATCGTTCCTCTTTTAACAACAAAACGCGCAACAATTTACGCAACACAAGCACCCTTTGCAAAAAAAAGAGCCGTTAATCACATTATTTTAGGTGGAGGTGTTGAGAAAAGCAGCGAAATGTGTCGATAAGACGGCCAGTGGCGGATTGTCTTCGTACACTTAGGATTGATAAAAACCTTAATAGAGTGTCTAGGAGTGAGATGATGAAACCACAACCCGCTTCGCGCGATACCATGCTGCAACTTGGGTACCTTGGCTTGCTTCCTTTTATTGGCGGTGTGCTCGTCACCTGGGCCGATCTGACCTTATTAGGTCTCAGTGGCGAGCAGCTTTTTTTAAGCTATAGCGCGGTGATTTTAAGCTTTTTATCCGGCGTTTTATGGGGCAATGGCATCGATCACTTTTCCCATAAACTTAGCCGTAATGCGTTATTGCTGAGCAACCTGTTTGCACTCTTGGCTTGGGGGGCGCTTATTCAAGGCGCGACCCAATACCTGATCGCGACTGGGCTGCTTGCGACCGGTTATTTAGCGGTATGGCTGGCGGAAAAATGGATCCGAAAAAGCGAGAGTGAAGACACGTCCTCTGCCTATCAAACCATGCGTGGCCGCTTGACGATAGCTGTTGTGGCTTGTCATGGGTTGCTGCTCATTGTGGTGTGAGCAGCAAAAAGGCCACCAAGAAAAACCCTACCGAGAATGAACCTATTGCAGCAATAGGCCGTACCCGTTACCTCGTGCGCAAAAAAACAAGTAACTTTACAGTGGAATTAGGGGCAGCGGGGTAACCAATGACGATTATACAGTATTTACGCGTGGTGTTTCTGGCACTCGGCATTGCGGTTGCGGCGAGCGGGGCGTACTTGTTCAGCGAAATAAACACGGTCAAGGCACAGTTTAATGATGTGGTAGAGCGTAATGTTCGCCTGCTGAGCACTGTGTCTGACTTGCGTTATTATACCGTCACTTATCGCCGTTTCGCACTCGATTACGGGTTAACCGATGACAAACAAGCGCATCGCGATATTTTGGTGAAAATAGAGCGCAACGATCAAGAGGTTGGCGAAGCACTTGACCGAATGAAAGCACTCACGGTGAGTGACAGTAATACAGAGGCCGTGGCCACGATAGAAACGCGCCTGAACAATTACCGTGAGATGCAAAACGATTATATTTCGCTTATTGATAACGGGCGAATTGATGATGCGCGCCGTAAAATGTTAGGCCCCATGTTGGCGCCGTTTGACCAGATAGTCGCGAATCTCGCCACATTGCAACAGACGTTGGAAGACCAAGCCAACGCGATAAAGACGCGAGAATCGGAAAAAATTGAGCGTCTCATTTATAGTGGTATTGCCGTGATTATTGCTCTGGTTGTGCTGATGGCGGGTGTGGCGTTATTGCTACAACAGCGAATACGTGGGCCGCTGGCGAAGCTGGTTACTCAGATGCAGCGGGTGGAAAGCGGTGATCTTACCCAACGGTTGGATCTCGATACGTTTAACCGCGACGAGCTGGGACAAGCAGCGAATACCTTTGCGCAAATGCAAGAAAGCATTACCGAGCTGATAGGGTCGTTAGTGAAAGGCACTAAGCGATTACAAACGGTCAGTGATGAGCTATCGACCCAGGTGAGCCATACCGTGAATAGCGTTGAGCAACAGCGGGGTGAACTCTCACAGCTTGCGAGCGCGATGACGCAGATGGAGTCTACCTTTGGTGAAGTGGCCAGTAACACTGTCAATGCGGCGGAACATACTGATAAATCGCGTGAATACGCAGAGCAAGGCCGACAAACGTTTGAGCAATCGTATCAGCAAAGCGTGGCGGCTAAAGATCAAGTTAACGAAGCCTCGCAAGTGATTGAGGCGTTAACCGAAGACAGCGAAAATATCGGTAAAGTCTCGGAAGTGATTAGTACCATCGCCGAGCAAACCAACTTGCTCGCGCTCAACGCGGCTATTGAGGCGGCGCGCGCGGGCGAAGCGGGTCGAGGCTTTGCGGTCGTGGCTGATGAGGTACGAGGGTTGGCAACCAAAACCCAATCATCGACCGATGAGATCAACCAGATCATTGAAGGACTGCAAACCAAAGCGCGTCAGGCCTACAAAGTGATGAGCGATAGCCAAACCTTGACGCAAAAAGGGCTGGATGATGCCAAGCATGCGGCAGAAGCGATCAACACCATTAATGATGCGACGCAGCAGGTATCTGAAATGACAGGTGCGATTGCTACCGCGACCGAAGAGCAAACCACGGCAGCGGCGGATCTGAACCAAAATGTGTCGGCGATTCACCAAGCGGCAGAGTCACTTGCCGAGACCGCAGAGCAAACCCGTCAAGCCTATGAGCGCTTGGAAAAAGAAAACGCCAGTATTAAAGAGCAAGCGGAAGCCTTCAGGTTATAACTGTACCCACCGACACCATCCACCAACAGAAAGTGCGCGAATGGAGCGCACTTTTTATTCCCGCCGCAAACGCAGTAGCGAAACAAATATCTCAACGAAATAAATACAAAGATAAAAAGTAGTTGATGCTTTTATTCACCTCCCGGAGCACGGCAACCAAGCCGGCATCACTGTGCTCGGTCACATCCCAAGGCACAAATTTTCCGTAACGGGGCAAGGGTAGTCCAGATTGTACGGCGGCTGGATTCACGGCAACTAGATAATCAACATATGTCAATGTCAGCTCGGCCAGCGGGCAAGGCGTGATCCCAGAGGTTGAGAGTTGGAATTGAATAAGTGCTTTTGACGCTTGTGCAGTATGCATGGTGCTGGATGTATGTGCGCAGTGGACATCAAAAAAGCTGCTCGCTTTACTTTTCATCACAGCGGCGGCCATCAAGGAGACGCCATGTACACCATCGCACAAAAACAAAACCACTGGCTTACTCGGCGCGGTATCATTATGCATCGGGAACGCGTCGGCACGCGCGTCTAACGGGACATTGTCTTTGGCATCTATCATTGCCTTTACTCATCTAAAAAGTGGAAGACAGGACGTTTATCGGCGCATCTCGTCGACGCGCATCAGCCCTGGATGCGTTTATCCTAGCCCGCCATGTGTTCAGCGCCAGCGTGGTAAAAACAACTTTTGAATCTGTTACCAATGCGCCGCACTGTCATCAAACCTTCATGATTGCATAAAGGAACTGTCACTTTGTGCTCTTAATGTGTCTCCCCGTTAACCGAGTTCTTCGTTATGTGTAGATAAACTGATTTGCACAGCACTAACTTAAATAATCGACTTGGAGGTTGATGTGAAACTTAAAGCTCTCTTTGCAGCTACTACAGTATCAATGGCCGTGCTGGCCTCAGGTAGCGCAACGGCCGCAAACCGTGATTACATTAGCATCGTTGGCTCTTCTACCGTTTACCCTTTTGCTACTGTAGTTGCTGAGCGCTTCGGTCGCACGTCGCAATACTCAGTACCAAAAATCGAATCAACCGGTTCAGGCGGCGGTCTTAAGCTGTTCTGTGCAGGTGTGGGTGAAAACACGCCAGACATCACTAACGCATCACGCAAAATCAAAAGCTCGGAAATTGACCGTTGTAAATCAAACGGCGTTGACGACATTGTTGAAATCAAAATCGGCTATGACGGCATCGCGCTGGCGAACTCGAAAATGTCTCAGCAATATGACTTGAGCTTGAAAGACATCTACACCGCGCTCGCCAAAACCGTGCCAGACGGTAACGGCAATTTCATTGATAACCCAAATGACACGTGGAAAGACGTGAATTCATCACTGCCTAACACCAAAATTGAAGTGCTAGGTCCACCACCAACATCAGGTACACGTGACGCCTTTGTTGAGCTAGCCATGGAAGCGGGCTGTGCCGAATACCCAGAAGTGGCAGCGCTTGAAGACAGCAACGAAGACAAGTTTAAAGCGATTTGTCATGGCATGCGTGAAGACGGTGCTTTCATCGAAGCGGGTGAGAACGACAACCTTATCGTACAAAAGCTTGAAGCAAACCCAGATGCACTTGGTATCTTCGGTTACAGCTTCCTAGAGCAAAATGCTGACAAGGTACAAGGCTCAAAAATCGCGGGTGTTGAACCAACGTTTGACGCGATTGGTAGTGGCGACTACCCCGTATCACGTTCACTGTACTTCTACGTGAAAAAAGCACACGAAGACGTGATTCCAGGTCTGAAAGACTACGTAAGCGCATTCACTGCTGAAGATGCAATCGGCAACATGGGTTACTTGGCTGACCGTGGCCTTATCCCACTCGACAACGGTGAATGGAAACAAGTACGCAGCGCCGCAGTTGACCTAAAACCAAACCTGTAAGCGCAGTGTGAACACGAAAAGGTGGCACACATGAGGTGCCACCTTTGTGCGTGTTCAGGAGGAACAATGACAACACCCATGCTGATGACCGTAATTGCTGTCATTGCAATTTCAGGCTTTTTTATTGCTCGAGCACGTTCAATCAAGCTCGCCGATACGGCTGGCGGATTGAGTAAGCTTCATTCTCGTCCTAATTATTACGGCTCTTATGTTGCGATTCTCGCGGCTATTCCGGCACTGGTTCTCTTATTGTTGTGGCAAGCGGTAGAACCCAACTTGATCCACAGTTTGGTGATGGCACAACTATCTGATTCGTATGTCACGCAGTTCGGCAACGCCGACTTGCTATACAGTCAGATTGGCAACGTCGCTCGTGGCATCACCCAAACTGACGATGCTGTCTTGTTGGCAGCGGCTGACCATTATCAAATGTTGAACCAACTGGGAACGACGTTGCGTTTCACCGCCATGACATCGCTTGCATTAGCGGGGTTGGCCTTTGGCTGGCGCTCTCTGCGATTACGTCTTCGCGCTCGAAATCGCGTGGAAAATGTGATGCAGGCTTTTTTGCTGCTTTGTTCAACACTCGCGATTTTAACCACACTGGGCATTGTGCTCTCGGTGTTGTTTGAGGCGTTGCGCTTTTTCCAAATGATCCCAGTCACTGAATTTATTTTTGGTACTGAGTGGTCACCGCAAATCGCCTTACGTGCAGACCAACAAGCGGCCAGTGGCTCGTTTGGTGCGATTCCACTGTTTACCGGCACCTTGATGATCTCGTTTATCGCCATGTGCATTGCGGCACCAGTCGGGTTGATGAGTGCGATCTACTTGGCCGAATATGCATCGCCGCGTATACGGGGTATCGTCAAACCAATTTTGGAGATCCTGGCAGGTATTCCAACCGTGGTTTATGGCTTCTTTGCAGCATTGGTGGCCGCACCCTTTATACGTGATGTGGCACAGGCGATCGGCTTTAGCAGCGCGTCGTCAGAGAGTGCACTGGCTGCCGGTGCGGTGATGGGGATCATGATTATTCCTTTTGTGTCGTCATTATCAGACGATGTGATCACTGCTGTACCGCAATCGCTACGTGATGGCTCGTATGGACTGGGCGCGACGCCGTCAGAAACGGTTCGCAAGGTTGTTTTACCGGCTGCATTACCCGGCATTGTGGGTGGCTTATTGCTGGCTGTTTCACGTGCAATTGGCGAAACCATGATTGTCGTAATGGCGGCGGGTCTGTCGGCGAACCTAACGGCTAACCCCCTTGATTCAGTGACCACAGTGACGGTGCAGATTGTCACGCTTCTTGTAGGTGACCAAGAATTTGATAGTCCAAAAACCTTGGCGGCGTTTGCTTTGGGTCTGACCTTATTTGTTGTGACACTGGCACTTAACGTGATTGCGTTGAACATCGTGAAGAAATACCGGGAACAATATGACTGATAAAATCGAACAACTGGCGCAAGAAAAGCGCGCAAGGGTAAGGGCCAGCTTAGCAAAGCGCCGCGGGAAAGAAGGACGTTTCCGTTTTTACGGTATCGGCTCTATTTTCCTAGCGTTTACCTTCTTGGTTCTATTGCTCGGCTCGATCGTCTCGCAAGGCTACACCGCTTTCTATACCACGGAAATTCGCTTGACCGTTGATTTAAGTGAAGAAAATCTAGGTATTGAAGGCAAGCCATTAAATGATGAGACCCTTAAATACCTGGGCTATCGCTCAGTATTGGCAGATGCCATTTTTGATGCCATGCCCGAGGTGACGTCGCGTGGCGACAAACGTGAGCTGTTCCGTTTTCTGTCTAACGGTGCCGAGTACGACTTGCGCGACCGCGTGGCAGCCAATCCTGACTTGGTGGGGCAAGAGGTTGAAATTTGGGCACTCGCTGGCGATAACGTCAACCAATTTAATAAAGGCAATATCGATGGCAGCTTGCCGGAGTCTTATCGCCAGTTTAAAGACAAACACATTGGTTGGTTCAACCAGCTAAAAGAGGACGATCGTGTTCGCACCGTGTTTAACTCGCGCTTTTTCACCAATGGTGACAGCCGTGATGCTGAGCTTGCCGGGATCTGGGGCGCGACCGTGGGCTCTTTCTATACGCTGCTGGTGACACTGGCATTAAGCTTCCCCATTGGGGTGGCGGCCGCGATTTACTTGGAAGAGTTCGCACCACGTAATCGCATTACTGAGATTATTGAAATTAACATCAATAACCTGGCAGCGGTACCGTCGATCGTGTTTGGTTTGCTGGGCTTAGCCGTGTTCCTCAACTTTGCCGACCTGCCGCGTTCTGCGCCGGTTGTGGGCGGCTTGGTCCTGACACTGATGACACTGCCAACCATCATTATCTCGAGCCGCGCATCTATTAAAGCGGTACCGCCATCGGTACGTGATGCCGCCTTGGGTGTCGGCGCATCAAAAATGCAAATGGTGATTCACCATGTATTGCCACTTGCCATGCCTGGCATGCTCACCGGCACCATTATCGGCATGGCGCAAGCGCTGGGCGAAACCGCGCCGCTGCTGATGATTGGTATGGTGGCCTTTATCGTGGATATCCCCTCAGGGCCCCTAGATGCCGCCACTGCGTTACCCGTTCAAATTTATTTATGGGCAGAGAATCCTGAAAAGGGCTTTGTCGAAAACACCTCTGGCGCAATCATGGTATTGCTGGCATTCCTTGCCCTTATGAATGCCTGTGCCGTGATTCTGCGTAAGCGTCTTGAACGACGCTGGTAAGTCGGGAGAAACAACCATGACGACGACAACAATGAACAACCTAGCCATGACTGAAGAAGTAGCAGAAACCACGCCGCAAAATACGGCGGCACCGACTGAAACGTGTGGTGTGCCTTTTGTAGAGAGCCCACGTATGACGGCTCGTAATGTCTTTGTGAATTACGAAAACGGCTCAAAATCAGCGATCACCGATGTCAGCTTGGATATTGGTGAAAAAGAAGTCTTGGCGATGATTGGTCCATCAGGCTGTGGTAAGTCTACCTTCTTGCGCTGTCTCAACCGCATGAACGACACCATTCCTGGCTGCCAAGTGTCGGGTGATATTATTTTGGATGGCGAAGATATCTATCATCGCGACACCGAAATTGTGGAGCTTCGCTCGCAAGTGGGCATGGTATTCCAGCGTCCCAACCCGTTCCCTAAATCGGTTTACGATAATGTGGCATATGGCCCACGTATCCATGGCTTGATTGACGGCAAAGACGAGCTGGATGCATTGGTTGAGCAATCACTCACGCGCGCAGGGCTTTGGAACGAAGTGAAAGATCGCCTCGATCAACCAGCAACAGGTCTATCAGGCGGCCAGCAGCAGCGTCTGTGTATCGCACGTACCATTGCGGTCGCGCCGGAAGTGATCTTGATGGATGAGCCTTGTTCGGCGCTAGACCCGATTGCCACCGGTATCATTGAAGAGCTGATTGCCGATCTGAAGAAAAACTTCAGCATCGTGATCGTCACGCACTCGATGCAGCAAGCGGCACGAGTGTCTGACCGCACCGCCTACTTCCACCTTGGTGACTTGGTTGAAGTCAACAGCACACAAAAAGTCTTTAATGACCCTGAGCACAAACTGACCTCTGATTACATCAACGGTCGATTTGGCTAAATAAACGGCGGGGCAAAGGAGAGAAAAGCGCTGAAAATAGGCTTTTGCTGATAAAATCAGCACTTAAGTGCGAAAAAGTAAGAATGGACTTTACATCGCTCTGAGCAGCCTCTAGTATACGCCCCGTTCCGGAGAGATGGCTGAGTGGTTGAAAGCACCGGTCTTGAAAACCGGCAAGGGTTAATAGCCCTTCTAGGGTTCAAATCCCTATCTCTCCGCCACATACCGAAAGCCGCTGCTCAGTCAGCGGCTTTTTTGCATTTATTGTCCCGCAAACTCCCAAACTCTGACCTCACCAACATTTTAGGCGATTCTGTCTAAACAGCTTTTCTGCACTCTGGTACGCTAACCGTTTATATTTATGTCTCTTACATGGCCTTTTGGACGCCGACAACCAACGGCGGTAGCGTGCAATGCAACAAAACGCCTACATAGATGCACGCTTTCTCATGACGGATTCACACTTTCTCGGGGCGAAAAAATAAAAAACACTAATAATCAATCGGTTAAAAGTACAAGCGCGGGGATAATGTGAACACCTCAACCGGGATAGGCGGCATGCACATTATCACCAATGAGGATTTGATGAGAAAGATGGAAAAACGACATTATTATCATGAGGTTATGAAAAAGACAGGGCGTATAACGGTTTTGACAAATCGAGCACGCACACTAATACAATGTTAAATTTTCAATCGGGTTTAGTGATGAGTATTGAGGTCGTAGAAAAAGCAGATCACCTTAAGCTGATAGAAGTCTGGGAAGCGTCGGTCAGGGCAACGCATGATTTTCTGTCTGAAGATGATCTACAGGAGTTAAAGCCGTTAATCCTGGGGCAGTATTTTGACGCAGTTGATTTAAGGTGCGCTAAAAACGGTAACGGTGAAATTCAGGGATTCTGTGGAGTACATGACGGTAATATTGAGATGTTGTTCATCTCACCTGATGCTCGCGGAAAAGGCATTGGTGCCATGTTAGCGGCCCATGCTATCAAAGAGCAGGGAGCATCAAAGGTCGATGTAAACGAGCAGAATGAACAGGCGGTAGGTTTTTATCAGCATATTGGCTTTAAAGTGATAGATCGGTCACCAGTCGATGGTCAGGGTAAGCCTTATCCGCTGTTGCATATGGTGCTATAAAAATTTAACAAGGCCAGGCACGGCGACGTCTTTTTCGTTGCGGCTTCGCCTTCACTACAAAGCCGCGCGTGCTGGCGGCGTTAGAAGTCAAAGGAGCCGTAAATGGGATTTTCCAATATAAAAACCATAGTTGTCTCACTGCTGGCTATATCATTGGTTGCGTGCGCATCTGGATCGGCAATCGTAACTGGAACTAAAAGAACGCCCGTGGAACCAAATCAGGTTAAACTGTACTTAGAGACACCTGCTAAGTTTGAGGTCATAGGCATTGTAAATGCGTCAAGCGATGCTGGATGGACCGAACAAGGTTCAGTGGATTACGCCGTACAAGAACTCAAAAATCAAGCGGCAAAGCTTGGTGCAAATGGAGTGTTATTGGGCGCTACTGGTGAGAGCACATCTACAGTTGTAGGTGGTTATGGAACGGGTTATATGTATGCGATACCAGTTACAGCTAAGACTGTTGCAGGTAAAGCTATATATGTCAGTGAATAAGACTTCTAACAAAGCCATCAAATTCGCTCCCATTGGTCGCCGGACGCTCGCAAGCTCGCGCCGTTTATGGCGGCGTTATGAGCCAACGAGGAATTTTAATGAAGATCGATAAAGAGTATCTAAAGTCTTTGCTTGAGGCATTTGAAAGTGCGGAAGGACCGCTGACCGATATAAGAGAATTGGAAGCGAAAGGCTTTCATTATGACGATGATAAGTTTGTTTTTCACACTGACCTCCTAGTTGATAAAGGATATATCGAGTCGTTTGCTACCCAGCAATCACGCGGTGCGGGCTATAGGCTTATGGGGAGTGGTGAAAGGTTTTGGTCGGTTGTTCCGCTGAGGTTAACTGCTTTTGGTCATGACTTTATTGAGTCATTAAATGAACCGAATGTTTGGAAAGAAATACAAAAAAACTTTAAAGATGCAAGTTTAGATACAACAATTTCTGTAGCAAAAGATCTTGCGAAAGGTTATGCAAAACAGAAAGTTAAGTCGCTACTTGATGCAGCAGGCTCATAACAAACGCTTTAACCAAGGGACGCAAAACAGCAGGATTTCGCTCCTTCGTCGCTAATTTTAGCCTGCTATTTTGCGCCGGTTAAGCGAGGCGTTAGGGCGCAAGGAGTAAAGTGATGATTAGTCACATAGATCATATTGTCCTTACAGTTTCCGACATAGAAAAATCAGTAGATTTTTACAAACGGGTATTGTGCATGGATGAAGTCACTTTTTCCAACGGTCGGAAAGCTGTAACGTTTGGAAATCAGAAAATTAACTTTCAGCTTCTGGGTCAAGAACCGCGAAATATAGCCAATGTGGGTTCAGGTGATATTTGCTTAATTACTGATTGGTCGTTGGCGTCAGTGATAGAGCATTTGGTCAAAGAAAATGTGAAGATCATTGAGGGTCCCGTAGAAAAATCAGGAGCTGTTGGTTCAATCCAATCGGTCTATTTTTTGGATCTTGATAAGAATTTAATCGAAGTCAGCGTATACCAATAGGTTCTGCGCCCTAACAATAAAATTTAAGGGTGATTCACAACGCTAATCGCTCTCACTTCAAGCAAGTTTAGTGTTTATGGCACAATGCATTAGGTAGGTGGTTAGCGTTGTTCACACCTTAATTTGGCGTTAGCAACCACGACTCTACACCTATGTGTGAGGAAGTAATAAGATGACAAAATCAGTTGAGTTTGTAAGTGAATCTGAGTTTCGAAAAGATATAGCAGTATTAGCAAAAGCAATTCGAAGCAGTGATATGAAGCCCTTAGTTCTTTTCGGTGAAAATGGGATCGGGAAAAGCCCGATTTTGAAGCACATCGGAGGGGCGCTCGAAATATATAAATATGGTTCACCTAAGCATTTAGACCAGGCAATTAAAGATATAATTGTTGAATCTTTTAATCGAGGTTTTCATCAGGATGACAGCGAAAGAAGTATTCAGCATGTCTTTTCAATTAACGATCAAGACCTGTTCAATGCAATAAAGCAAACAGGACTATTTCGTTGTTTTACTATGCGTCGGACAAGTCATACGGTTCTGACATCGGTATTAAGTGAACCGTTGTAAATAGTTGCTAACAAAAAATTTAAGAGTGATTCAGCACGCTTGGCACTTTTGGTTTGGGTTAAGTTTAGTGGTTAAGGCGCTCATATTAAGTGTTTTGGTAATGTGCTTCACACCTTAATTTGGCTACATGGATTCCCCCGTTCGTCAAGCATCCGCGAAGCGTATTGAGTTTGGTTTGGACTGCCGCTCTACATTCGGCCTTTTACTGACTCACGTCATGGCCCTGATGACATTGCGCGGTTGCAGTGCCTAATTCGTTAGAAGGCATCAAGGTGCCCGCCGCATTAACAGGCTCTCTGCAAATGGTCTTCACCGATACTCATCAACTTGCGTGTGCAATGACCCGGTTGGTGTATTCTCCTTACGACAGCGACGAGTTAGGCCGCGTAGTCTTGATAATCCGTTTGATGGTGCAATAACGCCCACACAATGCGTGCATTTTTGGCCGCGAGAGCGACAATGGCGCGATTCATGCCACGTCGCTCAAGGACATTTCGCCCCCAGACACTGAGCCTATCTTGCTTATCGCCTAGGTTCGTGATGACGGCTCTCGCACCATGCACTAAGAGCGTTCTGAGGTATTTATCTCCTCGTTTACTAATACGACCCAATCGCGGTTTTCCTCCGGTTGAGTACTGTTTGGGCACTAATCCAAGCCAAGCAGCAAAGTCTCTGCCGGAATCAAACTGCTCGCCTTTTCCGATAGTGGCGATAATCGCCGTTGCTGTTTGTGGGCCAATGCCGCGAACGTTAAGAATACGCTGAGCATTAGGACTGGCCTTGGTAACCATATCGAAACACTGCTCGGTATCGGCGATACGCTGATTAAGTGTTTGTAGGTGGTCAAAGCAATCTGCCACGACGGCACGAGCAATATCAGGTAGGCCATTTTCTACTGCCTCGAGAATGAGAGGTACTTCTCTGTGAATGGCGGCTCGTCCTGTTGGAATAATAATGCCGAACTCTGCCAGTAATGCACGAATACGATTAATGAGGGCAGTACGTTCATTGACCCAATGCTCACGTACACGATGAGTCGCGAGAATCGCTTGGCGTTCGGGTGACTTAACAGGAATAAACCGGCTATTTGGACGCTGAACCGCGTCACAAATGGCAACGGCATCGTTCAGGTCATTTTTTCCTTTTGTGCGATAAGGACCGACGTACTTTGCGGCCATGATGCGGGTATCGTGGCCGAGCTTGTTGAATTCTCTGGCCCAATAATGTGCCCCACTGCAGGCCTCAATACCTATACACATCGTAGGCATATTTGCTAATGTAGCCAGTAATTTAGCGCGTGAAACAGATTTATGGAGAATGACTTTTCCGTGGTCATCCACCGCGTGAAGAGAAAAGTGGTGCTTGGCGAGATCAACGCCACAAAAGAATTGAGTAGACATGGTTACCTCCGTTATTAAAGACCGCACCTAAGTGTGGCAGATCTTCAAGAGGGGGAATCCATGTCATTCGTTAGGCGGAGAGGAGAATGCAGTGAAACTAAATAATGGAAATATTATAGATTCCAACGGTAAAACTACATTTGTAAGTATTTCCGCTTTTGCATCAGAGGTATGCAACTTAGATGTATGCTTTTTATGTACCAAAAGATTAGATGCTAACAACCAGAATGATGAGCATGTAATTCCTAAATGGCTCTTAAAACGGTTTGACCTTTATAATGAAACTGTTAATTTACCCAATGGTAGTAAATTTAAATATAATCAGTATGTTATTCCTTGTTGCATAGAGTGTAATAGTTTGCTTAGTTCAGTATTGGAAACACCATTGAGCCGGGTTTTTTCAGATGATTTTGAACAATTTACTAGCTTATTAAATGACGATATTTGTTTAAAGATATATATATGGTTAGCTTTGATTTTTACAAAAACTCACATAATGGACCAATCTTTACGAATGCACTTGGATCGTAGGATTGAGTATTCATCCATTGCTGATGGAGTCGGATATAATTGGGAAAGCTTCCACCATGTGTATTGCTTAAGTCGTATTCCTTATACTCAGGCATCTCTTGACGAGTTTTGCATTGGTTCTTTTTTTGTAATTCCTGTTGATAGTCGAGATACTGTACAACAGTACGACTATATGGATATATCCTTTGCTAACACATCAGGAATAATTATAAATGGTATTGGTATTATCGCAGTGTTTGGCGACGCTGGTGCAGTAATTAATCAACTTAATAAAACTGTAATAGAAAAATTAATTGGTCCAGTTACTAGTATACAATTTCGTGAATTAGTAGCTAATTTCGCTTGTTGTCATCTACATTTAAAAAATAGCCCGATATATTCAACGTTGACTGACGTGTCTGGTGTTAATCCTCCACAAATAGTTTGTAAATTGACTGATTCAGAGCCTGAGTTTGATACTTATGATCCCAATGTTTTTGGAGCGTTAATGGATATGTTGGTTGGCGATGTTCTCGATGGAAAAGTTAACGAAGATGATTTTCGTGAAAAACTAAGAGCTGGCACGTTGTCAATCTTATTTGATAGTCATGGGCATGTAATTCCGCCTAACAAGAGCAACCAACAGACAAATTAATCGCGTAGGCTGTTAGTTTTCTTCTGTTGCAAGTGTTATATTCTTTGAGGAAAATATGAAAAAAATCAACTACAACAAACGAAGGTCAAAGTTATATGATGCTTTAAAGTCCCAGATAGATTTAAGTGCTCTGCTAATTGGTGATCTTCTCAAAGTGAAGTTTAATGAACGTGGTTATGCACTAAAAGAAAGTGTTATCGTAATTGAAAACAGTTGGTTTCTATGTGAGTTTTCAGGCTCAGATATTACTCGCTTTCCGTCAAGAATTAAGGCTCTTGCATCCTACCTCAATAGTCTTGAGTTACGTGGGAGTTTGTTGTATCCCACGAAGATGGTCTGTGTACTGTCCAACTACTAAAAGCACATGAGTTAAGCCTAGATGCTGAAGCTCAAGCTTCGGTAACTGAATCAACAGAAAGAGTAGCCTTAGCTTCTTCACGTATAGGTCAGGGGCGATATAGACAAAACCTATTCAAAATCTCTTCAAGTTGTCCGATTACTGGCACGACTGATCCGCGATTTCTTATCGCTGGCCATATTAAACCGTGGAGAGTGTCGACTAACCAAGAGAGATTAGACTCAGAAAACGGATTTCTACTCGCTCCTCATATTGATGCTCTCTTTGATAAAGGTTATATCTCTGTCTCCGATACTGGATATCTAATGATCTCCAGTGCTGAAATTGAAACGCAATTGGAGCAGTGGAGAGTCGACCTTAATGTCAAAATTAGTGGCTTATCAAAGCGTAAAAAGGCGTATTTGGCATACCATAGAGACGTCGTTTTTATACAGTAATTCAATGTATTGAGTACGAATATAGCAAAAGAGTATGTCGTCAATCCTAAATTTTGGCGAGATTTTTATCCCCACTCTGAGCATCGAATCTAAGATCACCAACATCTTACGCATACAGGCAATAATGGCGACTTTTTTTTCGTCATCCACCGCGTGAAGAGAAAAGTGGTGCTTGGCGAGATCAACGCCAAAAAAGAATTGAGTAGACATGGTTACCTCCGGTATTAAAGGCCGCACCTAAGTGTGGCAGATCTTCAAGAGGGGGAATCCATGTCATTCGTTATGCATACACAATAAGGAGGTTGCATGGATTTCGATTTTGACAAACTAGCCTATCCAGAAACGGTCGTTATTGATGGTGCCGAGTACAAAGCGAAAAGGGATACCTCTAAGGGAAAAATGAATGTCCCATATTCAGAGGAACCCGATGTAGGAATTGGGGACGTGATAGTTCAAAAGGCAGGTAAAAGAGAGATACACCTCAAGGTAACTGATGTTCAGTTTCTCGAAGGCGGTAGCCTGAACGTCGGCACCAATCACCCCCATATGCTCACGCTGAATGTTCAGAACACAACAGCGGAGCCACACCTAACGAACAGAGCGTCCTCGACGATAAATATCGGCTCTGTTTCCGGCGAAATGGTACAGATCGGCGATCAAAACGTTCAGGTCGCTAATGTCAGTATTAAGCAGCTTGTCGAGCATGTGGCTAAAAGTGACGACAAGGAAGCAAAATCAAAACTTAAAGCATTGCTCGAAAATGGTACAGTGGCCAGCATGGTCGGCGCAGGGGCAACCACACTTCTCGGGTTGCTCTAATGCATAACAATTCGCGCCACATGGATGCCCTTTACGCCGCTTCGCTCTGTAAAGGTCACCGGTGCGCTCTGCGTTATGTGACTGTGTGGGATGTTTGATTTCCTATTGACCTATTGAATGGTTTGTTTTTAATTATAGGTGGTGTTTGTTTTTCTATGTATTACAATTGGTTACTCGCTTTGGGCAGTATGATAGACAGTGTTCTAATTCATGGCAGTTATTCAAGTATGCTCAAAATTTTGTAATCATAGTAAAACTTTGTAGGAAAAATAGTGAACGTAGTACTCTTTTTAATTGGTCTTGGTATTTTAGGTAAAGGTGTTGTTGATTTTCAGTCAGCTCTTTTAGGGACGACAACATTTGATGACATAATCTCGAAAGATATGTACTTCGAGGCTGGCTACTACTATTTTGGCTTTGTGTATGGTGCAGTATGTGCTTTTGCTGTTAAATCAGGCAAGCTAAAGATTTTTAGCAGTACAGTAGGGTTAATTTGCCTTCTAATCAGTGGTTACGTAATTATTGATTCATATAATGAGACCAAAGGTGCAGCTGAAAAGTGCGGTTCTCATGGGCAAGCTGACTTAGTAACCGAGTGCTTAGAAAAGCTTACTCCAGAGAACTAGCAGTTCACATAACACATATGAGCCCTTCTCCGGTCAATAGGCAATAGCATTTTTTGGCAGCGTCAGCAGCCAATGCTCTCGAACAACAAAGTCGTCTACTTCGTTCTGTCATTCCTGCCATTAAGTCATTGCTTACGGCAAACACATATAGAAGGTCTCTTACTGCGGTCTTACCGCTGCCTGCCAATCATGTGACATGGCAATTAGACATTACTTCCCGTTCCCACTCAGAAGCATGAGAACGAGTTATGGAGAATGACTTTTCCGCGATCACCTACCGCGTGAAGAGAAAAAGTGATACTTGGCGAGAAAAACTCTGAAAAAGAACTGAGTAGACATGGTTACTTGCGGTGGTAAAGGCCTGTGGAAGAGCATCAAGAGAGAATTATGTCATTCGTTGGTTAGCTAGGAAGAATCGAGAAGTGTTAAGGAATATATGAAAGTAGATATAAGACCAGCCAAGGAAGGCGAACTGGAACCTCTCCATTCTTTGGTTATTTCAAATGATGAATGGACAAAGTTTAATGGCCCTTACTTTCCTTACTCACATCCATCACTAGAACAATTTGAGAAATCTTCATTTAAAAGATTATTGAATGGTTCAGACTTACAGTTAGTCACTGTAGATGATGTACCTGTTGGGACAGTAAATTGCTACTGGGAATGTGAAGAAACTCGCTGGCTTGAAGCTGGTATTATAATTTATGATTCTACATATTGGGGGAAGGGTATCGCAGCACGAGCCATTCCTCTCTGGGTTACGTACTTATTTAATACTAAAGAAATTGAGCGCGTTGGTATGACAACTTGGTCGGGTAATCCTCGCATGATGTCGCTAGCATTGAAATTAGGCTTTCAACAAGAAGCTAGATTGCGAAAAGTTCGTTACTACGAGGGCAAGTACTACGATTCAGTTAAATATGGGATGCTGCGTTCGGAGTGGTTAGAACGCAACAGGCAAGGTATTTAAGAGAACTTTTCAGCGCTTGGCATTTTCAGTTTTAATCAGCTTTGGTACTTACGCACAATGGATTAGCTAAGGGATAAGCGTTGTTCACACCTTAATTCGGTTCACTTTATTGGAATATTGAACGTTATGGATGATACTTTAGCAACTTGGCGTCAGTACTACGAAAAATCATTGTTACGCCACCACAATTCACGCACTGAACTCGCCATTGAGTTGGATCAGTCTGGACTGAAAACCGCTGTCGATTGCGGTTGTGGAACCGGAAGTGAAATAGCGCATCTAGAGCAGCAAGGCTATCAGGTGTATGGCTTTGATATTAATCCAGACTCTATTGCAATATGTTCAGAAAGGTTTAGTTCAAAGCCGCTGGTTAAACTTTCAGAGTGCTCATTTGAGTCTTTCAATTATCCTTCTACTGGCATAGTGATAGCAAACTCAAGTTTGTTCTTTGCTGATCCGATAGAGTTTAAAAATACATGGCAAAAAATTGCTTCTTCTATCGCGGTTGGTGGTGTTTTTGTAGGTGATTTTATGGGGCCTAGAGATACTTGGGCAACGAATTTTCGGTTACCGACGGCACCGTTGAGTAAAAAACAAGTTGAGATCTTATTTGAAGAGTTTGAAATAGTCAGTTTCAAAGAGCGTGATGAACCTGGCGCGACAATGGTCGGAACCCCTAAGCATTGGCATGTTTTTTCAGTGGTTGCTGTAAAACGTAAATAACAAAGGCAGTAAAAAGAGGGGTGCCGTATGGCATCTTTGGTTTGCAGTGAGTTTTGGTGATTACAGTGGCTGTAAAAGCGATGGTATGAGACTTTTGGAAGTGCTTAGGGGTAATTAACCTATAAGTTAAAACAGATAAGACAAGTATCCATATTGGTATGGATAAATAATTTATAAGAGACACAATGAACACAATAAATATCCAGTATTATAAACATCCTTATGCCGAATTTATCCTTGGTTCGTATCAAGGTAAGCTTTGCTTGTGTGACTTCCGGTATCGCAAAATGAGAAGTGCCGTTGATGAGCGCATTAAACGGATTCTTAACGCTGAGTTTGTAGAAAAGAGCGACGATGTTTTAGAGGCTACTCAAGCTCAACTCGAGGAATATTTTTTGGGTGAGCGACAAGTTTTCGATTTGCCTTTACTTTTGGCGGGTACCGATTTTCAACGGTCGGTATGGAGTGCATTAAGCAACATTCAATATGGTGACAGGGTGACGTACCAAGAGCTGGCAGTATCGATTGGTAATGAAGCCGCAGTACGCGCGGTTGGCAATGCTAACGGGGCAAATGCCTTGGCGATTATCATTCCTTGTCATAGGGTTATCGGCACCCAAGGGGAGCTTATTGGCTACGGTGGCGGCTTGTCACTGAAAAAGCGCCTTTTAGAATTAGAGCAGAACTTATTCATTTAAGGATAGAGTAGGGGCGTATGAGAGCGGAGCTGAGAGCGAAAATCCTGGCGGTATGTGATCAAAATCAATGATTAAGGAAATATGTCAATGGCTTATTCTGAAGCAAGCTGCCTATGTGGTGCAGTAAAAATCACCGCTGAAAATGTAAACCCCAACTTCACAGTTTGTCACTGCCAATCATGTCGCGGCTGGGGTGGTGCGCCATTTTTTGCGGTGAAGTGTGGAACACAAGTCACCTTTGAGGGTAATGACAAGATAAAAATGTACCCATCATCGTCGTGGGCGTCACGTGGTTTTTGTACTGAGTGTGGCACACATTTGTTTTATAAATTTAAAGAAACTGGTGAGTACAATATGCCGGTAGGCTTGTTCCCTGATCTTGAAGGCCTAGAAATGGAGATGCAGTATTTCAGTGACATGCGCCCCAGTTACTATTGCTTTTCCAACCAAACGAAGGAAATGACTACTGCAGAAATCATGGCCTATTTTGCCGACAAGGTGTAATTCAGATTTACAAGGAGGGTAGCGGGGCACTGGCCCAGATAGCCGGACTGGCTTGGTCGTACTGATGTTAGAAATCCCGCGACGGTTGAGGTAGCATTGCCGACTTTTTCTGCGGTGAGAGGCATTTATGTATATCGGCTTTGACTATGGTACAGCCAATTGTTCGGTGGCGAAGATTGAAAACGGTCAGCCGACGCTGTTACGTCTAGAAGGGGACAGCACGTTTATTCCTTCCTCCCTTGCCGCACCTACGCGCGAATCTGTGTCTGAGTATCTGTTTCGTCATCGGGGCATCAAGCCGCTAGATACGATTGGCGAGCAGATGTTGCGCCGCACCATCCATGTAAACCGAGAGGAAAGCATTGAACTTGAGGCGGAGGACATGGCGTTTGGTCAAGCGGCGCTCGACCGGTATCTCGATGATCCGCGCGATATGTACTACGTGAAATCGCCTAAATCTTTCCTTGGTGCGTCAGGTTTGCGTGATGCTCAGCTTCGCTTTTTTGAAGACCTCGTATGCGCAATGATGGATAACATCAAAACGCAAGCCGAACACCAAACTCAACAGAGTATTCATGATGCGGTGATTGGTCGACCGATCAATTTTCAAGGCCGTGGAGGCGAGACGGCAAACCGCCAAGCCGAGGGTATTTTGCTCAATGCGGCTAAGCGGGCGGGCTTTAAACAGGTTGAATTTCAGTTTGAGCCAGTCGCTGCCGGCCTGGACTATGAAGCCACATTGAGCGAAGACCAAATCGTTCTCGTGGTCGATATCGGTGGGGGGACCACAGACTGTTCGTTGATTGAGATGGGGCCATCATGGCGCGGTAATAGCGATCGCAGTGCAAGTTTGTTAGCGCACAAAGGCCAGCGTATTGGCGGCAATGATCTAGATATTGCATTGGCATTCAAACAAATGATGTTCCCGTTTGGGATGGGGAGCAAGATGGAATCTGGCATTGAGATGCCGATTACGCAGTTTTCTAACCCTATCGCGATTAACAACGTACAAGCGCAAAACGATTTCTATGCATTTGAAAATTTGGCGGTGCTCAAAGGGCTGCACAAGCAAGCGCAAGAGCCACATAAACTGGCCCGTTTGCTTGAGGTGTATCACGAATCACTGGGTCACAACATTGTCCGTCGTGCGGAAGAGGCAAAGATTGCGTTGTCAGATCAAGCCGCTTACCGAGCGGGTATTCAACTCTTCTCCGAGCGCGTGGACCTTGATGTATCGCGCGATAACATGATTGATGCGATTGAAGCGCCCAAACGTAAGATGATCACCTTAGTGCACGATGTGGTCGCTCAGGCCGGTGTAAAGCCTGACGTGATTTTTATGACAGGTGGCTCGGCACGCTCGCCCTTTTTACGTGAAGCTGTACAAGCAGAGTTGCCGAACATTCCTGTGGTGAGTGGCGACTACTTTGGCTCAGTCACCGCGGGCTTAGCGCGTTGGGCGGAAGTCTGCTTTAAGTAACCGTCGCTTTACGACCCGGGTTTGACGCTTACTTGTAATACATTGGGAATGATAAGACGTTGCTAATAATAGGAACCCACCTTAGCGAAAACTTCCGTATTTTGATTAGAAATCATGCACCAAGGTGGGGGTGTTGGCGCGAAATAGCTTGGTTAGGGCAGACTTATATCGCCAACCCAGAGCCAGTAGCCGTTTCGCTAAGCTTTGATTTTGAATGGTGGCAACTTCAATGCCGCGGTAGTGATGCGGATGCGCTTGAATGTAGTCGATAAACGCCGTCAGCACCCCTTGGCCGCGAACGCTGGGGGTAAATTGTAGCGAAACAATCGATAATCGCTGACTACCGATCGGACAGTGAATCAGACAATAGCCGAGTGGGTGCTTGATCGCGGTGGAGAGCTCTGGAAAAGCGCGCGTCTGGTGACGTTGGGCTAATTGGTCATAGCCGTGGCATAGGTGGTTAAGCAGTTGCCGAGCGTTATCATCCATCGAAGTGTCTCTGGAGAGGTCGAAACGTAGCCACCATATTAGGGATTTTATTTTTTCGAAAAACAGAAAGGTCCAAGCCACGTATTTACCTCTTTTGGGCACGATAATCGCGCAAAAGCCGCGACTTCTACGCCAGATAACCAGCTAGTTTTTAAAACTGTGCGCGAGCTCATGCCGCACCATTGGTCGTTAGTGAATGACGAGTTTTTATAAATTGATCAATCATGTACATTATGTGCTGATTTTTTAACATGGACGTTTAATTATTACGACAATCAACAAGATTCTTTCTGCGGTGGCGATGTATAAAGGATTGCACCGCAATATTTACTACGTTGCACTGGCCCGCATGATCCTAGGGATGGGCAACTTTATTATTCCTTTCCTCGTGTTGTTGTTTACCGATAAGCTCGGCTACTCCGCGTCGCTGGCGGGTTCATTGGCGATGAGTATTACTGGCTTGTACCTGCTGGGGAGTTTTATTGGTGGCAAGCTTTCTGATTGGGTAGGCCATAAAAACACTATGGTGGCGGGGGAATGTGTCGGTGCTATCTTGCTGCTGATATGTGGGTTTGCCCCCGATGCCCCGGTGATGGTGCCGGTGTTATTATTCGCTGCGTACTTTTTTATTGGTGTGGCGTTGCCGGCCAGTAATGCATTGGTGGCCGATTTATCTCACGCAGGCAATCGCGATGCGGTGATGTCGCTTAGTTACCTTGCCTATAACTTAGGTTCAGCGATTGGCCCCATCTTAGCGGGCTATTTGTTTTGGCAGCACACTGAATGGATTTTCTTTGGTAACGGACTCGCCGTCTTGGTGGGTATTCTTGTGGTGGCCTTTTTGGTTAATGTGACCGAGCAAGCCGTCCCCGAGTCTGACTCGGACCTTGAGCGTGCGGTAGAAGGCAGTGTCTGGTCGGTGCTTAAATCACGTCCTTATCTCATTGCGTTCACTTTACTTTGCGGCATGCTTTGGTTTGCTTTGAACCAAATGACAATGGCCAGCCCGCTTTATTTGAGTCATTTATTTGGCCAAGAAGGGCCCGTGCGTTTTGGTCAATTGATGACATATGCGTGCGTGTTGGTGGTGATCATCACGCCGCTATTGCTCCGCGTCACGTCTGGACATACTGAGACGATGGGGTTGGCCTATGCAGGACTCTTATTTGTGCTGGGGTATGGTCTTGTGATGTTGGCACCCACGATCCCCGTTCACTTTTTAGCGTGGTTTTTTCTTTCCGCTGGTGAGGTGTTGGTCCTGACCAAAGAAGGCGTATATCTTGCCAACAACTCACCGGCGAGCCATCGCGGTCGTATTCAAGGGGTATTGATCACGTTGCGTAGTTTGTTGCTGATGCCAAGCTTTGTATTGATTGGCTATGTCATCGACACGTTCGGTTATTCGGTGACTTGGTCGCTTGTTATCGCTATGGCGATGTGTGCCAGCATCGGTATGCTTTTTTTATCGGTGCGAGAGAAAACACGCCTCGCAGCCACGTCGTCATAAGATTGGTGGCTTTGTGACTCACGCTGACTCATCATCCATGCGGTTAAAGGTAGGTTAATATGGAGAGCCGCTTTGATAAGTTTATTCCTCATCACCCTTAACCTGGGAAATAGATAGCCCGTATGTTAGAAATCATTACCGCGCCAGATCCAAGGCTGGCCATAAAAGCAGAGCCAGTCACGGATATTACCGCCGTACAGACGTTGATTGATGATATGCTTGAGACGTTATATACCACTGACAACGGTATTGGATTGGCTGCCACGCAAGTGGGTCGTAAAGAGGCGATTGTCGTCATCGATATTTCTGAACGCCGGGATGACCCTTTAGTGCTCATTAATCCGGTGGTTGTATCTGGCGTTGACAAAGCCATGGGGCAGGAGGGTTGTTTATCCGTGCCCGGCTATTATGCAGATGTCGAGCGATACTCGTCTGTTGTGGTGTCGGCCCTTGATCGCAATGGTCAATCGATCACGATAGAGCGCGATGATTTTCTTGCCATTGTTATGCAGCATGAAATCGACCACTTATCTGGAAACCTTTTTATCGATTATCTCTCGCCATTAAAACGACAAATGGCGTTAAAAAAGGTGAAGAAGTATTTAAAACAGAACGCTTAGTAAAATCTTAAACTTACATGGATGTAAGGACAAACGATGAATATTGGTATTTATGTGTATGAGCACGCAGAGGTGCTCGATTTTGCCGGACCTTTTGAAGTGTTTAGCACCGCAAAACGTTTGGGCGCGGACAGTTGGCAGGTTGGACTGATTGCTGAACAAGACTCACCTTTGCTCGCGCGCGGCGGTTTGCGTATCGTGCCGGATTATCATCTCGCCAATCATCCCACACTGGATGTGCTGCTGGTTGTCGGCGGCGTTCACCATGAGCAAGTCACTAACCCGTCGGTGATCGATTGGGTGAAGCAACAAGATGCGATCACCCAATGCACGGCTTCTGTCTGTACGGGGGCGTTCATACTGGCAGAGGCTGGATTACTCGATGGTCGAAAAGTGATCACACATTGGGAAGATATGGACGACCTCAGCCGTGCTTATCCGCCATTAAGCGTGGTATCAGGTAAGCGCTGGGTGAGGGATGGAAAATATCTTACCTCCGCGGGCATATCTGCGGGTATTGATATGAGTTTGCAGCTGGTGGCTGATCTGCACAGCGAAGACTTAGCCCAGCGCGTGGCCAAGCAAATGGATTATTCGATAAACGATCGATAGCAAAAGAGTCTATTGCCTTTTCCCTTGAGCAATATCTACATAAACGAGGCCAGTGTTCTAAGCTTGAAGCGAAAGGAAAATAAATGCATCGCTGTGATGTTATTTGTTGATAACCGTTGAGGAGAGAATGAAACAGCTAACTATCCTTATTGGTCTCTTGCTTCTATTGACAGGGTGCCAGTCGATTGCGAATTCGGATAATAAACTGCCTTCACATTTCTTGGGGTTTTATTCGGAGTCTTCCCTTCGCGACTATGTGGCTCGCCCAACAAATATCCCTCCTGACTATGCTGGCTTTCTCCCTTTAAAAACCGGTCGTGATGCGTTGTTAGCTCGCTTAGCAATGATAGAGTCGGCATCTCAATCCTTGGATGTTCAGTACTATATTTTTCGCAGTGACGAAACGAGTCAACTGATTATATGGCGACTTTATGAGGCGGCAGAGCGCGGTGTAAGAGTTCGAGTATTGCTTGACGATATGCAAAGTCGTGACGATAGCAGTTTGGCCTACCTTGACGCGCATCCGAATATTGAAGTGAGACTTTTTAATCCACATCAGTATCGTATCTCGCGTGTGCTTTCATGGTTAACCGATGGAAAGCGGTTAAATCGGCGCATGCATAACAAGTCTCTCTCTGCTGATGGTGTTTTTTCGATTGTCGGTGGGCGTAATATCGGCAATGAGTACTTTTCTTATCAATCATCGGTGGAGTTCAGCGACTTTGACCTTATGCTTTATGGCGATGTAGTGTCTCAAACGCAAAAGCAATTCGATGATTACTGGAACAGTGATTATGCTCACCCGATGTCAGACATCTTGCGCAGTGACAGGTCACCGAGTCGTGAGGATATAGAACAGTGGCGTAAAGAAGCCAATATTGAGCACCAATTTACACGCGAAAACTATAATTTTCACTCGCTGGCACTCTATGAGTCGTTAAAAAATCATCAACTGCCGATGAGGTGGGGGCCAATTAGGCTGATGTACGATAAACCGGAAAAAATCACGTTGAATGAAAGTGATATGACCACGGGAATCGTTGAGCTACTTCAAGGTGTCGAAAGCGATATGGTTCTGGTGTCACCTTACTTCGTGCCGACAGATACGGGAACGCAAGCGTTGATCAATGCGGTTAAAAAAGGCAAAGACATTACGATTTTAACCAACTCCTTAGCGTCTAATGATGTTTTTGCGGTGCATGGCTGGTATGCCAAATATCGCCATGCGTTGGTTAAAGGTGGCGTGCACCTTTGGGAAATGAAAAGCCAGCCGTTTATCAAACAAAAATCGCAATGGAGCGTCGCAGGGAGTAGCCGCGCAAGCTTGCATGCCAAGTTAATGCTTCTAGACCACCAGAAACTCTTTGTCGGATCGAT
Source organism: Salinivibrio kushneri (assembly GCF_005280275.1). Taxonomy (NCBI): domain Bacteria; kingdom Pseudomonadati; phylum Pseudomonadota; class Gammaproteobacteria; order Vibrionales; family Vibrionaceae; genus Salinivibrio; species Salinivibrio kushneri. The sequence continues at coordinate 1,672,822 of NZ_CP040021.1, read as the reverse complement.
GAACCTCGATCCGCGCTCTGCGGACTTAAACACGGAAATGGGTGTGGTGGTAACGCATCCTGATTATGTCAGGCAAGCATTAAGAGAGCTTCGCACAGGGCTTATGGTGAGTGCTTATGAGCTGAGACTCGAGGACGAAGATTTGATCTGGATTGACCATCAAACCGGAGAGCGCTTCCAGAGTGATCCTGATGTTGGAAAGATGCGATCAATGGGCGCTTGGCTGAGTGGCTGGTTGCCGATTGAAGGTTGGTTATAGTTGAACCTAAAGGGTTCCAATGTAAAGTGGATTCAGCCGCCCGCCTTGATGTAAGGCGGGCGGCTTTTTACTAGCGAGTTACCGTGTCAGGAAGACGAACACGGAATAATATGGCATAAAATAAAGGCACCACGACCAGTGTCAAAATGGTGGCGAATAAGAGACCAAACATAATGGTCACCGCCATGCTTTTGAAGAAGGGATCAATCAATAATGGGGCGACCCCGAGAATCGTAGTCAGGGCTCCGAGCAGCACAGGGCGGGCTCGACTTAATGCTGCTTCAATGATCGCTTCGTAGGGCGCTTTACCATTCTGTCGCTCTAAATCGGCTTGATCGACGAGTACGATGGCATTTTTAACCATCATCCCAATCAAACTTAAGAAGCCGAGTATTGCCATAAACTCAAATGGTGTTTGAAAGACAATCAGCCCGACTGTGACGCCGATAATCGCCAACGGCGCCGTCATCCAAATCACCAGAGGCTGGCGCAATGCATTAAACATAAACACCACGGCGAGAATCATGGCGGCAAACCCATAAGGCGCAGACACTGCAAGCCCCTCATTGGCATCGTTGGAGGCCTTATATTCACCGTACCAGGTCAGGTTGTAACCTGCAGGTAACTTAATGTCTTCGATTTTGCCGCGAAGCGTGTCAAATGCGTCAGCGGTGAGGACACCAGGGGCAGGGTCTGCTTGCACAAGAATGGTTGGCATACGGTCAATCCGACGCAACAATGCATCTTGATACTCCACATCAATCGAGGTGATGAGCTGGCTGACAGGCACATATTCTCCAGCTTGGCGGCTATACACCTCGGTGTTTTCGATGGCGCGGATCTGTTGGCGTTCGCTTTCTGGCGCACGCACGACGATAGGAATTAAATCATTCCCCTCTCGATAAACGCCGACGCGTTGTCCCGTCAATGTTTGCGCAATGGCCTCACTGATCTCTTGTACGGTTAGCCCGTAGCGTTGCGCTTGTGTTGTCGCATACTGGGGACGTAAAACGGGCACTTGCTGGCGCCAGTCATCTTGGACTGCGATTAAATCCGCATCATTCAGCATAATGGCTTTTGCTTGTTCTGCTAACTGGCGTAATACGGCACTGTCAGGACCACTAAATCCGGCTTCAATTTTTTTACCGCCACCACGGCCCAACATAAACTTCCACACCTTGATGGATGCGTCTGGATATTTACTATCAAGCTCAGTTTGAAGCTCGCTGAGTAGCGGGGCAATCTTGGTGTAGTCATCAATATCAATCAGCAGTTGTCCATAACTCGGGTTGCGGGGCTCCGGCGAGTAGGTCAGCATAAACCGGAGTCCGCCACCGCCAATAAAGCTGGTGATATTGGTTACGCCGGGTTTGGCTTGGACATCTTGCTCAATACTCGCAACAACCGATTCTGTCCGCCGAATGTCTGAGCCTTGCGGAAGATAGACATCTACCACAAATTGCGGGCGTTGTGACTCTGGCATGAAGCCAGGGGGAATAAACTGAGTTCCCCACAGGGCGAGGGCTAAGGTTCCGGCTAAAATCACACTGGTCAGGGCGCGATGCGCGAGAACCCAAGCGAGCAGCGCTTTGTAAGCGGTTACAATGCGTCCGGGTGCTTGCGAGGGAGCAACAGGCTTGGTTTTCAGGAAGTCGTGACAGAGTAGTGGCGTGATTGTAACCGCAAATAGCCAGCTGAGTAACATTGAATACAAGATAACCCAGAACAGAGAGCCGGCGTATTCTCCCATATCAGACGGAGATAGGCCGATTGCGCTAAACGCGAATATACCCACAACCGTGCCACCGAGAAGTGGCCACTTCGTGCTATTGACGACGTCTGACACAATGGTTTTCTTGTCAGTTTCTGTGTCTTGTTGCAATCGGACGAGGACACCATCGGTCACGACAATGGCATTATCAACCAGCATGCCTAACGCAATAATCAGCGCCCCGAGTGAGATGCGTTGCATGGCAATATCGTCGATATACATAATGCAGAGCGTACCGGCAACCGTTAGCAACAAGACAAAACCGATAATGATGCCGGAGCGGATCCCCATAAACAGCAAAAGCACGATAAAAACGATCGCGACAGCGGCAATTAAATTATCGATAAAGTTGGCGACGGAATCACGTACTGAGTCTGATTGCATCGAAATGGTATGCAGCTCCATCCCTAGGGGGCGCTGGCTATCTAACTCCGCTAAGCGGGCTTTAACCGCATCTCCCATCTCGACAACATTACCACCGCTGACGTTTGAAATACCAAAGCCAATGGCGCGCTGACCGTTATAGCGCATTAGCATGGACGGCGGTGTTTGATAGCCGCGTGTAATCGTTGCAATATCACCGAGCGTTAATACGGTATTATTGTCACCTACGGACACTTGCACGTTTTTAAGATCTTGGACGGAACCAATATCTGCGCGAGGGATCACCGGCACTCGCATGTCTTGGGCGTCGATGTTTCCGGCAACGGTGACCAAGTTTTGCTTTTGCAGTGTTTGGAAAACATTTTGAGCGGATACACCAAATTTCGATAGGCTATCGCCCGCTATCTCGATAAAGATGGTTTCATCCTTGTCGGCTAAGGTCGCCGTTTTCGCCACGCCAGGCACGAGCACGAGGTTTCGTTTTAAGGTGTCGACATAATCTTGAAGTTGTTTATCACTAAAGCCTTCGCCAGTGACGGCAAAAAATAATGAGTAGACGTCAGAAAAGTCGTCATTAACGATGGACGAGCCGGCTCCGGGCGGAAGTTGACGTTGAGCATCCACAACTTTGCGGCGCATTTTGTCCCAGACTTGTTGTAACTCTGCGGCGGTCTTTGAGAAAGAAAGCTTAATTTCGACGGTGACTTCGGAGCGTCCTTGAAGCGAGACAGACTTGACCTGCTTCAGTTCCTGCATCGACTGAACCGCGCCCTCGATGACGTCTGTCACCTCATCGGACACTTCTTGCGCGGTAGCGCCAGGGTAGGGGGTAATAATGACCGCTTGGCGAATAACAAATTCTGGGTCCTCAAACCGCCCTAATTTCAGGTAGCTGATATAACCGCCCAGCAAAACAAGCGCAATGAGTACCCAAACACTGAAGCGCTTAGCGATCGTATAGCGTGCAATATCCATTATAACGCTCCGTGATTCTCTTCCGTATAGGGACGGACTTCCATGCCTGGTTTCACACTGGATACTCCTGCAATAATGACTTTTTCACCCACAGATAGATTACCAGTGACCACGATGCGACTTTTATTTAGTTCGCCGATATTGATGGCGCGTTTCTCGGTGATGTTGTCTTTGTTTACCACCCAAACGAACTGTCCTCCCTGATTATCAGGCACCACTGCAGTAAGCGGTAATGTGATTAATGGGTTTGCATCCTTACTACTGGTTGGTATTGCAGGCATCACTTTTAGTGACATGCCTGGCAGAATGCGCTCACCCTTCAAATCGGTAAACGATAAGACCACTGGATACGTTTGTGACACGGGATCAGGCTCGGAGGCGAACGTTTTTAACACCAAAGGGAATTGTTTATTAGGAATAGCCGAGAGAATGCCAATGGCGCGGGTGCGCTGATCACCAGAAATTACTACGCGGTGTGGCACGTGAATTTCCGCTTCTAAGTTATCGATATTTTGAACGGTGAGGACAGGTTCATTCGCTTGCAGCTGGCTGAAATTGTCGACATGTTGTCGCGCGACGATGCCATCAAACGGTGAGCGCAGCTGCGTATTCGCTAGGGCGCGCTTTGCTTCGTCGACACGGTTTTGCGCGAGGTCACGCCGTGATTTGATTTTCTCGAGATCCGCTTGGGAGATGGCTTGGCTCTTCTCAAAAATCGCTTTGGCGCGCTTGTACTCGATATTGGCATCGTTAAGCTCGATGTTTGCGGAATCGAGCGCGGTTTGCGCATCCTCCTGATCTAATGAGGCAAGCAGCTGTCCTTGAGTGATAGCGTCTCCTTCTTCCACTTGAAGCGACGTTAAACGTCCACCGACCTCAAAAGCAAGTTCTGCGCGCTCTGATGCTCTGACGATACCATTAAAGCTAAGGTTTGCACTTGACTGCGCTTGTGTGATTTCGACGAGTGCTGGACGCGGCGCAGTTTTTGTGTCTTGTTGTTGCGGCGCTTCACTACACGCAGTAAGTGAATTGAGCATAGCGACACAGGCCGCCACGGTGAGGACGTTTCGCAGGGTAAACCCAAGCTTTGAATCTAGCATGACGCAGGGACTCCTCGAAGGTAATTGACTGGTTGTAGTGGTATGAAACAGCATCAGCGCCGCGATGTCAGTATAAGTTATATTTATCAAAAACGTACGTTATTTATGTGATGAAAATCACGAACGAATGACGGCTCGTTTGAATGACGGAACCGTCATGATTGTTAGAGAGGTGGCTCAATCTGACCGAGCCTCTGGCGCTGTCGAGACCCAATTCAGATGGACGTCTTGTTGCGGGAATGGAATTGAGATGCCTTCTTCATCAAAGCGCAATTTGACCGTTTTGGTGACATCCCAGTAGACGTCCCAATAATCATCGGTTTTTACCCATGGTCGAACAATAAAGTCCACCGAGGAGGTATTCAGAACATGTACTTTGATCATGGGCTCTGGTGTACGAAGTACCGCAGGATGTGATTGGACAATTTCGGTGAGCACGGCTTCTGCTCTGAGAAGGTCATCTTTGTAGCCAATACTGAACACCATATCCACCCGCCGAATCCGCTCTCGGGTGACGTTTTTAATCACGTCGCCCCAAATTTTGCTGTTCGGCACAATGATAATTTGATTATCAAACGTGCGAATCGTGGTATTCACCAAGCTCATATTGCCTACTTTGCCATCCACGCCACCGGCGTAGACAAAATCACCCACATCGAAGGGACGATAGATCAGTAGCATCATCCCCGCAGCAAAGTTTGATAGCGTATCTTGCAGCGCAAAGCCGATAATGACCCCAGCGATACCAAAGCCAGTGAGTACCGGAGTAAGATTGACCCCGATCTGCGAGAGACCGACCAAGATCCCAATTACCCACACGGCTTTGCCAGACATCGAGACGAAAAAGTCTTGCATCAACTGCGAGAACTTAAAGTTTTTATTGGCGACCGCGGATTTCACTACGGAACGGGTGAGTCTCGCCAACAGTTTTGCTACCAACAAAATCAGCACAAAAATAATGAGCTGAAAAACCAACTGTGGCGCATTGTCTTCTGCCCAGTTCAGGGCATTTTCCGACCAATGAGAGAGGATCGAATACGCAACATCCACATCCAGAATATCTTGGGTGATGTTGCCGGTGACGCCAAATAGCTGGCGTTTGTATTCTGCGGTTTCTATCCCCAATTCATCGGCGAGTTGATAGGTGCGCTTTAAGCCATCAGTGGCGATAGTCAGTCGTTGTTGGGTGTTTAACTGTGTCAGCTGTAACGCGGGTTTTTCGGAGTCAGGACTCGATTTGATTTGTTTTTCTTGCGCCGTGTCTTGCTGGCGCAAATATTCTATAGATGCAGAAAGGAGCCGTAAACGTTGGTTAAGACGTTGCTCTAAGGTGTTTCGTGGTTCCTGAGAAGGCTGGTCGAGCTGCTCGAGCCAGCGTATATTTTCCCAACTCGCCTCAAAGACCGTACTGAGGTATTGCTGTAACTCCGCATACTCATTAATGAGTGGTAAGCGTTGCTCTGGGCTGGCTTGCGTGATTTTCTCATTGAGGGTATTGAGACGAGCCGTGATGTACTGATACGCATCTTGGGTATACCGCCGTTGCGCCGTGACCAGTTGAACCAACTGCGGGTTATCTAAGCTTTGTTGATTAATGGCGTTGGCGAGCAGCTCTCTTAGCTCTTGATTTTTGGAAAATAGCTGCAATTGAATCGCGTCTTTGTCATCGCCTTTTGCCTGTTCAAGGCTTTCTACAAGGGTCTGAATGTATTGTTTGGTGCGCTTTATTTGATGCGCCAATGATGTTTTTTCACTCGACGTGACGTTTGACTCGGCAGGCGCCGGCGCTTGGTCGGCATAGGTCAACGGAAGAAACAGAAGGGTAGTTACCATCACTAACATAACCGTATTCACGCGTTGACGGCGATGCGATAAAGTTTTTATCCAATTCACGTTTTTTTTCCTCTGCCTCTTGCCTGTTGGCGATTGTGATGGGCATCGATGGCGGCAACCTAACGCCTGAGCGAACCCTACCCCCTGAGATTTAATAGCGTAGCGAGTTTAGCTTTGACTGCCTATCTCGTTCGCAATTTTTGTGACGCATTGTTTTTTACGATGCGTTGGTTTATCGCTTGTGTATCGCATGCGTGATATTGGCTGTTTCGCGTCGCTTGTTCTGGCGTCTACCAACGGACAATGAGAACGATGGTTTAGTGAATCATGTGAGGTTGCTTTTTTAACACGATCTCAATATGTGCGATGCGAGTTAGGATGTGTATGATTAATTGCGCTGATACCAATCATAAATAGGCGCTATCGGCTCATGATTAATGGCAGTCATAGGATTGAATTGAGAGGAATTGAACATGTTCCCAGCCACATGGCGCTCCAAGCGTTTGTGTTTTAGTGCGTTTGAATACAGTGATGCAAAGCGCGTTAAAGCGCTGTTTGAGCAAAATCAGCATCTGCAATATCAAGATCCCACGTTTAAACCTTGGTCGTTGTCGACCTATCAAGCACTGATAGCGGATAGTGCGGAGAAAAAGGCCCCTGATGTGGAAGACGCCTTTTATCTTCGTCGCATTCAGACTCATGACGGTAAAGATATTGGCTACTTACAAATCTCGCTCAATGCGCCCGATGCACAGAGTGTTTGGCTGCCCATGCTCACTATTTCTCCACGATATCAAAAGCATGGCTATGGCAGCGAAGCGGTTGCGAGCGTGATTGACACCGTGCAAGCTTATGGGGATTATCGACGCATGGGTGTGAATGTTTACGCCGAAAACATTCGCGCGTTTCGATTCTGGTATCAGCAAGGGTTCTGTCGTATTTCCCATTTTGAACCCGAGCAAGATGAAGGACGAGATTACCACTGCTTGGTGCTCTATCGCGATTTAGACGTGAGGGCATCACCACGGTAGTGAACAGGGAAAGTGACTGAGTCATATAGGAAAGGAAAATGATAAAAACACCGAAAAAACGTCTGTTACTGACGCGTGTCGCACTGAGTGTTGTACTCGGCATGGGGCTTAGCGTTTCATCAACTACGGTGCAGGCGGCTGAGGCCGCACAGGTTCAGGTGCAGCGCGAATCAGGTCTGCATCTGCAAGATTTTGATCGATCGGTTCGCCCACAGGATGACTTGTTCCGTCACGTCAATGGCACTTGGTACGACCAAACCCAAATCCCCAGTGATATGTCCAGCTATGGTGCGTTCCGTATTTTAGCTGAAGAGAATGAAAAGCGTCTGAAAGGCATCATTGATGAGCTGGTGGCGCGTGATGATCTCAAGCCTGGCTCCAATGAGCAAAAGCTGCGTGATTTTTATCTTAGCTATATGGACAAAGACAAAATTGATGCCTTGGGGGTGACACCAATCAAACCTGAGCTCGAGCGCATTGCGGCGATTTCCTCGAAGCCTGCGTTGATTTACGCGATGGCCGACTTGCGACGAGTTGGCGTTGGGATCCCGTTCAGTTTTTATGCATGGGCCGATGCGAAAAACCCTGACTATAACGCTCTATATCTGAGCCAAAGTGGGTTGGGCCTGCCGGATAGAGACTATTATTTCCGAGACACCGAGGACGCTGAGCGTATCCGCACCGCGTATAAAAGTTATCTCGAAGATATGATGCGCTTAGCGGGCTATGATCAGGCCAAACAACGCGCAGATCGGATTTATCAGCTGGAAAAAACACTGGCAGAGCATCATTGGACACGCGCTAAACGCCGTGATGCCCAAGCAACCTATAACAAAATGAGTCTTGGATCGCTTAATCAAGCCATGGGCGGGTTTGATTATGCTCGCTTTGCCAAGCGCGCGGGTATCGACAAAGCCGATGAAGTAGTGGTGCGCATGCCGTCTTATTTTGAGGCATTAGGGCAGGTGTTTGAGCAAACCAGCCTGCAAGCGTGGCAAGATTATCTCACCATTCGCACGCTCAATGCCTTTGCGCCGCGCCTTAACCATGAGTTGGTTGAACGTCAATTTGCGTTCTATTCCAAAACCCTCAACGGCATTCCTGAGCAGCGTGACCGCTGGAAGCGGGGCGTGCAAGCCACCGAAGGGGTGCTGGGTGAAGCGCTTGGCCAAGAATATGTCGCCCGCTACTTCCCACCGCAAGCCAAAGCGCGTATGGAAACCATGATTGATAACCTGCGTGCCGCGTTTAAAGACTCGATCGAATCATTAGCGTGGATGAGCGATGAAACCAAAGCGAAAGCATTGGATAAGTTGAGTAAATTCACGCCCAAAATCGGCTATCCAGAGCAATGGGAAGATTACAGTGCGCTGACCATCAACGCCGATGACTTGATTGGCAACAGCAAACGTGCTGCTCGCTGGGGCTATCAAGATATGTTGTCGCGGATTGGTGCGCCAGTTGATCGCAAAGAGTGGGGCATGACGCCACAAACGGTTAACGCCTATTACAGCCCAACCGCTAACGAGATTGTGTTCCCCGCCGGGATCTTACAACCGCCGTTTTTTGATATGAATGCGGATGATGCCGTGAACTATGGCGGTATCGGCGCGGTGATTGGTCATGAAATGGGGCACGGTTTTGATGATCAGGGCTCGCGTTATGATAGTGATGGCAACCTATCCAATTGGTGGACGGATGAGGATCGCGCGCGCTTTGATGCACGCACCCAAAAGCTGGCCGAGCAATTTAGCCAGTTTGAACCGTTGCCGGGCTTGTTCATTGACGGCAAGGTGTCCTTGGGGGAGAACATTGGTGATTTAGTCGGCTTGACCACCGCCTTCCGCGCCTATCAAAAATCGTTGCACGGTGAACCGTCTCCTGTGATGGACGGTTATACCGGCGAGCAGCGATTCTTCCTCAGCTGGGGGCAGATCTGGAAAATGAAGATGCGTGAAGATGCCCTGCGTGAGCGCGTATCGCTGGGGCCGCATGCGCCACCACAATATCGCGTGCTTGGTGCGCCCCGCAATGTCCCTGCGTTCTATGAAGCCTTTGATATAAAAGAAGGTGACGGCATGTATTTACCCGAAGATCAGCGGGTGAATATCTGGTAACCTCTGATGCCGCCTCCAAGGCGGCATTTTTATAGATTTTGGTACTGTCCGTCACGCGAATCGATGCAAGGAGGCCCAAGTGCTAAGCACGCCAAGGACGAGATTAGTTTTGCTTCCCCCAGAAAAAGCCGACATGGTCGCGCAGTTTTATCAGCGAAATCGTGCTCACCTGTCCCCATGGGAACCCATACGTCCTGCCGCATTTTATCGCGAAGACTATTGGCATCGCGCGCTGCAAGAAGCGAACGATTTGTTTCAACAGCAGCAGGCCTTCAAGTTTGTGATTTTGCATCATGAACGGGACGATGTGATAGGGGTGTGCAATTTTACCAATGTCATTCACGGCGCCTTTAAAGCGTGCCTGCTAGGTTATGCCGCTGACGAGCATTATCAAGGGCAAGGCTACATGCACGAAGCCACCCAAGCAGGTATCCGTTTTGTCTTTGAGCAGGTTGGGTTGCATCGCGTGATGGCCAACTATCTGCCCGACAATACGCGCAGTGAGCGGCTACTTACCAAGCTGGGGTTTGAACGCGAAGGCTATGCACGCCGTTACCTCAAAATTAATGGCCGTTGGCAAGATCATGTGCTCACCGCCAAACTCAACCCTTTATTGGAAGAGTGAGTCGTTTAATATCCAGCCGGACATTCCCTTTTATCCATTTAACTGTCAGGAGAAAAAATGAGTCAGTTTACCGAGTACAAAGTCGTTCATATTGTTGAAGGTGGTTGCGGCACCTTATTGCTGGGCTCAAGTGGCTTGCCGTTGCAACGCCTCGAAGCCGAGCTCAATCAATACGCGCAAGATGGCTGGCAGGTTGTTTTTCAAGTGATCGAAAAGAAACGTTACATGCTGTTTTGGCAGCGTGAAGCCGTGATTGTCACCCTAGGTCGCTAATGCTCAAGTATTTGTCGCTTACGTTGATCCATCGTTACCAAGCTAAAGGTGGATCAAAAAAACGGTTCAATATTGAGTGTAATTTCGAGCCGAGCTGCTCGGAGTATACGCGCCAAGCGATCGAAAGATACGGCGCACTCCGAGGCTGGCAACTCGGATTGGCGCGCATTCGCCGCTGTAATAATCCCGATGCGATTGAAAAAATTCACGATGAGGTGCCTTAATGCGTTTTACCCAACCGATTGAAGCGCTGGAGGCGCAAGAAGAAGTACTGAGGAAGCAGGTGAACGGCTTGACCCAAAGCCAGAAAAAACGCTATTTTGCCGAGCAATCAAGACAGCTGAAAGATCCAGACACTTATGCGGCACTCAATTGGGCTTTCTTAGGGGGGTTCCATCATCTTTACTTGCGAAAGTACCGGTTGTTTATCGTAGAATGTACGTTATTGGTGATCGCCGTTATCGGCTTAGTGATGAGTCAGCCGTATTTCGCTCTGATTTTGGTTGGTTTAGTGCTATTTGAATTACCACAGCTTTTTTTGGCCCAAAAAATTGCCAGGCAGTACAACTACCATGTATCACGCTCAATTTATGAACACGTCCGCCACGGTGATTAACCCATGAAGCGTCGTCGGATCCGTAAACGTCATCAGCACCAGTTCTTTTTATGTCAGAAAACCTATCGGCGTGCCTTAATTGATTTGATTGAGGCTGATCCGGCAAGAATGCGTGCGCTTCGCTGTGTTCAAGCTTTAAACCTCCCTCAGTGCTATATTGCTGCCGGATTTATCCGGAATCTGGTTTGGGATGCGTTGCACAAATATGCCCCGAGTGCGCTCAATGATATCGATGTTGTCTTCTACGATCCTGAAGATACCAGTGCAGAGCGCGAACAATATTTAGAGCAGCTACTGCAAAAAACCATGCCAGAAATGACTTGGCAGGTACGTAACCAGGCGCGAATGCACGAGAAGCACCAAGATCCTCCTTACGCGAGTACGCTAGATGCAATGCGCTTTTGGCCGGAGAAAGAAACTGCGATTGCGGTGCGCCTTGATATGAACCAACGCTGCGAAGTCATCGCCGCCTTTGGGGTTCAATCTTTATTTGAACTTAAGCTTAGCCATAATCCTGCCCGCCCATGGCACGTTTTTCAGCAGCGCCTTGATGATAAGCAGTGGCTGACACATTGGCCCAAACTCATTGTCACCACGCAGTGCTCTGTGGCGGCAAAGCCGATCCATCACGAGTAATCGTTAATAGGGTGCGCATGGGCACAGACAGTCCATGTCACCCAAGGCATACTCGTTGCTGTGTTGAACAGCCTGGATAGCTAAGCCGATGAAATACCGCATGGACGCGAGCCCGAGTAACGATGATATTACCGCCATTCGCCAACAGCTGCAGCAAAGCAATGCCCCGTTTTTAGCTGGCCTTCCTGAAGGCTCTCTTGCCGGCTACGCCTATAACGATAATGATGAACGTATCGGTGGCGTGGTGGCCAACACTTGGGGGCAATGGCTATTGATTAAATACCTTTGGGTCGATGATGCCTTCCGCCATCGCCACGTGGGGAGCCACTTATTGAGTAACTTGGAAGAGTACGCCAAGGAGATGGGTTGTAAAATGGCGTTCGTTGATACCTTAAGCTTTCAAGCCAAACCTTTCTATGAAAAGCATGGCTATCAATGCCAGATGACATTGTCGGACTATCCTGTCGATCATGCACTGCACTTTATGACCAAAAAGCTCGCTGACTAAGTCGAACGTTGAGCGGGTTAAATTCCCATTACGATAAGCAAATCACTGATTTATAGCAATAAAATCGTGATTAGGATTCCAAAAAATGGTTCGCGTTGGGTGGTTTGTCAACGGCTACGGTTGAGATCAATATACTTGCGAGTAACAGGACTAGACTCGCAAGTTTTAAGGATCGCCGTATCAAGTGACGTGGCGGGTCCGCCCCAAGGTCAAAAAGGTCAACATCGCAAGTATTCAACGCTGGTGTCAGGCGAACGTATTTGAAGAGCATCATGCCCACGGTGTGCGAAACTTAGTGGTTCAGCCTGCATTACTCTCCGAGCAATAAAAAGGGAACAGTATGGCAACGACGGCGTCCAATCGATTAACCATTCGTCGTATGCGGCCGGACGATACGGAGCCGGTGCTAGATATCTGGTTAAATGCCTCACTGCAGGCGCATGATTTCATTGATGAGGCGTTCTGGCATCAGCAACGTGATGCCATGCGTGCTTCTTACTTACCGATGGCTGACGTATGGGTAGGCACTTATCAAGAGGTCATCCTTGGCTTTTATGCATTGCATGGCAATACGCTGGCGGCGATTTTTGTCGATCCTGCCCATCAGGGGGCTGGTGTGGGGAGTCAATTGCTCGATCATGCCAAACTGCAAAAGCCCACTATCGACCTCACAGTTTATCAGAAAAATACCGCCAGTTACGCTTTTTATCTACGTCACGGTTTTGTGGTTGATAGAGAGCAAACGGATCCACATACCGGAGAGCGTGAGTGGCGAATGGTTTATTCTGGTAGTTAATGATATTTGAGTCACTAATGTGATTCGTGTTCAAAAAATAAGACACTCTGTATGCCAGTGCAGTAAGTAATACGGTCTATAGTCAGAAAGTTGGTTAGTTGTCCCCAGGGTCAGCCTGCGCTGGCCAAACATCACTTTCTCTTCATATGGAGTGTCTAATGAAAAAGACAAATATCCACTACGGGCCTTCGCAGCGCCCTTGGTATGAACAGGTGCCTGACTTTGCCAAAGACTATGTGTCGGCCCCCACTCATGACCCTCTGGTTGTCTACCAGCAGCGAAACCAGTCCTTTGTCCTGCAGCAAACGTCGCTTTGCAGTCAAGACTTTGAGATCCCTCCACATGGCTTATCGGATGCAGAGCAATATCAAGCGATGAAGACATTTTTTGTCTATAGCGCGCAACAAGCAGATCGATTTTTAGGGTATCAAGTCGAATCGAGGTTTACGCAGGCAGAACCAAGCCTCCGTGACTATGCCCCGGTGCAGTCAGACTTAGAACAAGGTAATTGGCGCCAAGTCGATTACCCATCACGTATCGCACCGTTTTTAACGATGAGCCTCAACAATGTAGGGGATCCGTTTGTCGATGGTGACTTCACGCTCAACTCAAAAAATATCGAGCGTATGGTGTTAGATTATTATGCCTGTTTGTGGCGAGCGCAATGGCCATCACTGGGTTATCAACCACATAATGAGCATGTAACACCTGCGCAGCAGAATGAAAGTTACTGGGGATATGTGCTGACGATGGGCAGTACCGAAGGGAACTTGTATGCGATGCTAAATGCACGTGACTATCTGTCAGGGCGAATGTTGTTACGTGATCAACTGGCAGAGCAAGCACAGTGTGCCCAGAAAAACTCGCGTATTGATGAGCAAAGTGAGTACTTTTCTGTGTATCCGGACACCGGCGAGGCTAAGTATCATCCCGTTGCATTCTTCTCAGAAGATACGCATTACTCCATCGTAAAAGCGATGGAAGTAGAGAAGATTGATACGTTCGCCACTTTAGGTCGTCGGTTATACCCCGAGCAAAACCCACTTAACCAAGGAGAACCTTGGCCTGATGCCGTGCCATCTCAAGGGCCAACGGAAGCGCTTCCAGTCGGGTCTGGGGCTGTTGATATTGATAGTCTCATTACACTTGTGCGCTTTTTTGCCCAAAAGGGGCACCCGATTTTGGTTGTGCTGAATTTTGGCACCACATTTAAAGGGGCATACGATGATGTTCCCAAGGCTTTGGCAGAACTTGAGCAAGTGCTCAAAGAGGCCGGGCTATACGAGCGAAAAGTCACGGTGAAAACGGACACGGGGAAAACCCATGAGGAAATGCGCAGTGGCTATTGGATTCATATAGATGGTGCGCTGGGCGCGAATTATGCGCCATTTATTCAAATGGCGTCACCACACGATATGCCGCTTCCGAACAATCTAGGCAAGAACATTCCAAAGGAAGACATTGCGGCGATGCCAGCATTTGATTTCAGTTTGCCAATGGTACATTCAATGGTTGCGAGTGGTCATAAATGGCCGGGAAGTCCTTGGCCAACAGGCGTGTACATGACCAAACAAAAATACATGGTCTCACCGCCAGACGATCCTGAGTATATTGGTTCGCCAGATACTACCTTCGCGGGGTCACGAAGCGGTTTATCACCATTGATTTTATGGCACTTCTTCGCCACCAATAGCTATCAACAACAACGAGAAAAAGCGCTTTATGCCATCGAACTCGCATATTATGCCGTTGAGAAGCTAGAGGAGGTAGCAGCCTATTGGCGTGAAAAGTCTCTAGGTCGCCCCGAGGAGGAGTGCCCGCCTGATGGGCTGTGGTTGCAGCACACGCCATTATCGTTATCACTAATCTTCTCGCAACCGAGTGACGAAATTATCGCTAAATATTCGTTGGCGAAAGAGACGATCACAGACCCTAATGACAATAATTTTCGGAGGCAATACGTGCATCTATTCACGATGTGGGATGTCAGCGAAGCGCGTATTGATGCGTTGTGTAACGATTTGATGTCGCCGAATGCGTTAAAGCCTTTGAGTGACGTTAAAATGCAGATAGACACACCAAGTCGAGACTTACCAAAAAACCACACTCATTTACCGCTTAAAGGACGCTCGTTCCGATAGCTGTTTTATCTTCCCCTTGCTGCAGCAGCAGTAAGGGGATCATGGCCCTACCAAAATTGAATAAAAGCCCTAAATTTGACTATTATCGTATTGTTTTGCCAGTTTGGTGCTACCAAATGCGAAGAGTTTACCATGACGTCATCTACTCATAGCCTTTTTCATCCTGGTTATCTGAATGCGGGAAAAAAGGGCCGCTTACGCCTAACGGCCACGATTGTCTTATTGGTCATGCCAGTGGTAGGAAAATCATCGCAGATTCAATAAATCAGGCGAGCAAAAGTCGTTTTACGGTAGCGCTTATCTGGCGATATGCGTTATACAGTTTCGCGGCAACATATATAACCCCATGAGTCGACCGGATAAAGCAGAAAAACTTTCATCGAATAATTCGACCATGACTTTCGATATATTATGTGGCTTACATCACACTGTTGACCTAATGTAGCAATCAAGCGTGAATGAGATTGAGTCGATTTGCGCTGAAACGAAACAATCTCTAGGGAGACAATATGATGAAAGCAATGACACTAGCCGCAGTCCTGACGATCACCGCCACACCTGCACTGGCAAGTTTGAATGTTGATGTGACACCAGCACAGCAAGGTGCTTGGGTTGAAGTTGAGTACAATGGTGAGCCAGTAAGCGGTGCTGCCGTGAAAAGTTCATCGTTAAATGAATCACTTTTAACATCAGAGAGCGGGCGCGTATTCATTCCAACCGCCAATAATGCGAGTAGCTCGATCACTTACACGGTAAATGCCAAAAACACCCAAGTGGAAGCGACACGCTTTATTGCTATTAACAGAGACTAGCACTAAGGGGGCTTCCCCCTTTTCTCTCTATTATCTATAACCTTAGTATAGCTTAATCATTAACAGTGTCTACAATTGTAGTCAGTGTTAACCAGATTCGGTCGCCTATGCTAACAACACATACTATTTCTGCACTCTATCGTTATGGTCGATGGCTTGGCTACGCGTGTGAGGATGTTGAAAAACACCTAATTAAACTCGGTTCTCAAAAGGATGGTCGTGACACAGTGAGTCTTATCATAGCGTTGCGCCGTTCACTGCTGCAGTATTGCCAAAACGCCTATTCACCTGATGGGGACGAGACATTACGCCAGTCTATCTCACGGCTTCGCGCCCATGATCGAGAGGTTATAGCCCTCGCTTATTTATTTCAGCTTCCCTTTTGCGATATTGCAATGATTTGTTCGCAGCCAGAAGATAGCACGAGACAACGTCTATGTATGATTCGTCAACATCTACAAGCGACGCTTAGCGATAGAATTTTATCTCCATCAGGGATTGATTAGAGAGCTCATTCATTATGATGAAAATTCGGAATAAAATCACGATTGCGATTGTAGTCGCCGCAGTGGCTTGCGTATTAACCATCGCCGCTATCTTATCTTACCGCGCCATTGATTTATCGACCCAAGCGTTAGACGAAAAAGTCAATGCGCAACTATTGTCGTTAAAGGCAGCTAAGCAATCTGAGGTATCTCGTTACTTCTCATCGATTCAAGATCAAATCAAAACATTATCCACCTCCACGATGACCAGTGATGCGCTTGCACAATTTGATATGGCCTATCAACAAATATCCAATGAGGCGCTATCGGCTGATGGTGAGAAAGGGCTTGCGTCCTACTATGATAACGCCTTTAAACAGCGTTATCGTGAGGTTAATGGAACGGACTTGTCCAAGCGTGTATATTCTCGATTGCGCCCTGTTGCCAAGCAATTGCAACTCCGATATCTCGTCAACAACCAATACCCCATTGATAAGAAACAAGCTTTCGATAAAGCGCCTGATGGGTCCATCTATAGTGAGATCCATGCCGTATTCCACCCAAGCTTTCGTGACTATAAAACGACTTTTCGTTATGAAGATATAGTATTAATTAATAACGCTGGCGATATTGTCTACACTGTCAATAAAGATATAGACTTTGCTACGCATCTCGACGATAACGCCGTTGCAGGTGGCGTGGCCCGTGCCTACGACATGGCAAAGCAGTCGCCTGCTGGCACCATCAGTTTTGTTGATTTTTCAGCGTATGAACCCGCCTTTGATCGGCCCACAGCTTTTGTGAGTGCGCCTGTCTATAAAAACAGTGAGCCAATTGGCGTGCTAATTTTTAGGTTATCGATACAGCGCTTGACAGATATTTTGAGTAATGATCGTCAATGGGCTTCATCAGGCTTAGGGCGCACGGGTGAAGTATTCTTAGTGGGGCCGGATGCTATTTTGCGTAGTGAACCTCGGTTACTAGACGAGAACCCGACAGGTTATTTTTCCCAGGTACTACCACAACTCACTCAACCGATAAGAGATAAAATACGATATCAAGGTGTCGCTGCGGGCGTTCAGCCTATCAGTGACGCTAGCATTAATTCAGCCCTGAATGGTCAAACAGGTGTGATGAATGGAAAAAGCTACGCGGGACGTGCTGTGATTGCTGCTTATGGGCCGTTAGATGTTTTCGGAAAGCAGTGGGCGATTGTCAGCCAAATGGGTAAAAATGAAGCGTTATCTGCTATATCAGCGCTTCAGCGGGATATCATCAATATCACCTTGGTGACTGCGCTTATCCTGGCACTCATCGTATCACTCATTGCTTACTGGTTAGGTAACAGTATTGGACGCCCCATCGTGAGCCTAACGGAACAAATACAAACCATTGCCACAACAAAAAACCTAAGCTTTCGCGTACATGGGCGGGGATCTTACGAGCTGACTCAGCTCAGTTATCGATTGAATGATATGTTTAGCGGTTTTAAGTCGGTGATTCAACAAGCGAATCAAGTGGCAACAACGCTTCATCAAACCAGTTCAACCATTGATAGAGATATTAATAATATTCGCGATCAAGTTGATGAACAAGCTGAACGAGCCGCTCAAGTCGCGACTGCTGCAACGCAAATGTCGACATCAGTTGGTGAGGTCGCAAAGTACGCTGAACAGGCTTCTTCATCATCGGACACGATCTCAGGGCTCACTGAAGAGGGGAGTCAAGTGGGCCAAAGTTTGATTGATACGATGCATCAACTGCAAGAACGAATGGAAGCAAGCACTGAAGCGATGCAGCAATTAGCCCACGAGAGTCAGGCGATTGAAACGGTTCTCGACGTGATTTTGACCATTTCCGAACAAACGAATTTATTGGCACTTAATGCTGCTATAGAGGCCGCTAGAGCGGGTGAGCAAGGCCGAGGGTTTGCCGTTGTTGCGGATGAAGTGCGCGCGCTCGCAACTAGAACGCATGGTTCCACAGAAGACATCAAAGCCAAAGTAGATACATTGCAAAAAGGAACGGTCACGGCTTCGCAAGGGATCGAGCAAGCCAATGGTTCTGTGGCTCAAAGTGTTCAAGGTGGCGTGAAAAATAACGAAAAACTTGAAGTTATTAACAAAATGGTGCGAGAAATTAATGACATGAACACTCAAATCGCCACGGCGACAAATCAACAAAAGCAAGTGACAAACGAGATCAGCCAAAGGGTTAATGATGTTGCACAGTTAGCGAATGATATCTCAGCGCATACGCAAAGCAGTGAACAGAGTGCCGCACAATTGACGGAGCGAGCGAATGCTTTAACTAAGGTTATTGGACATTTTAAAGTCGAGTAAGCGATAGATAGACGAAGTAACAGGCTCCCTTTGGATTGGGACGTTATCACCTACTCAGTTAGGCTGGTTTACCAAAGCCAACCCGCCTGAAGCTTGCAATAAATAATCCCGCTCTAGCGCATGCAGGGTGGGATTTTTATTTTTAGCAATCATATCAATCAGATATTAGTCTTACCGATGGTATATAATGGTCGTACCAAAAGAAGGGTTAAAGACGAAATTTGACTTCATAATGCAAAAATTGCTAGTTTGGTACTACCAAATGCGGAGAGGTAACCATGACGACATCCACCAGTAGCCTTTTTCATCCGGTGCAAATGGGCCGAGCGAGTGAAGATGTGGCATTGCAAATCGAATCGGCGATTCTGTCCGAGGCGGTAAAACCTGGCGACAAACTGCCCAGTGAGCGAGAGCTTCAGCAACAGTTTGGAACAGGGCGTGGCGTGGTGCGCGAGGCCATTCAATCACTCAAGCAAAAAGGCTTAATTGAAATCCGTAAGGGGCAAAAAGGTGGGGCGGTCGTCCGTCAGGTTGATGTGCATAACATCAGTGAATCATTGGCGCTGTTTTTAAAACAAAGCCATGTACAAGCGGATAAGGTCGCAGAGTTTCGTGAAACGGTCGATCAAAGCCTGGTGTTACTTGCCATTAGTCGTGGTTCCGAGTCGCAGAAAAAACAGCTTGGTGAATATGTCACAGAGCTTGCGGCTCTTGCCGCTGAAGAGAATCCGGATTTGGATCGCTTGGGCGAGCTGGATCGCGCACTCAACCTATTGATTGCTGCAATGTCAGGCAACCCGATTTTTGAATGGGTGATGCATGCTATCCAGCAAGGGTTTAGTTCGCACGATTACGCCCTTTATCAGGTGGCGGATTATCGTCGCCAAACCGTGGAAAACTGGCAACAGACCGTTAACCACATTATCGCTGCCGAGCCGTTTAAGGCGCAAGCAACGATTAGCCACCACTACCGGTTGCTACAACAATGCATTGATGCACAAGCATCAAGCTAATTATAAAAATTTCAAAAAGGAAACCTCTACACAATCATACCCATTACCTGTGTTGCGACTGTTCCGGGCTGACGCCCTGCACACGGGAAGGACAAAATTTGGAGGTTTTATGGGACAGCAACAAAATTACGACTATATCATTGTCGGCGCGGGCTCGGCAGGCTGTGTTCTGGCGAACCGTTTAAGTGCTAACCCAGATAACAAGGTATTGCTACTCGAGGCAGGACGACCAGATTATCGGCTGGACTTTCGGATCCACATGCCTGCCGCATTAACTTATTTGCTCACAGACAGCACCTATAACTGGTTGTATGAATCCGAGCCTGAGCCGAATATGCATAACCGCCGTATCGCGCAACCGCGTGGTAAAGTGCTTGGGGGCAGCAGTAGCATCAACGGCATGATTTATATCCGCGGCAACGCGTTGGACTATGAAAAATGGGCCAACGAGCACGGGTTAAAAAAATGGGATTATGCCCATTGCCTGCCGTATTTCCGCAAGTGTGAAACGCGATTAAAAGGCCAAGATGACTATCATGGCAACAATGGGCCGCTGGCAATTGAAACTGCACAATGTGATAACCCTCTATTTAGTGCGTTCTTTGACGCGACGCAACAAGCGGGTTATCCATTGACCGATGACGTGAATGGTTATCAGCAAGAAGGCTTTGGTATTTTCGACCAAAATATCTACCAAGGTCGTCGTCATAGTGCGGCGCGGGCGTACTTACACCCAGTGATGAACCGTAAGAACCTGACAGTGATCACCGGCGCGACCACTGATAAGGTTTTGTTTGAGGGCAAAACGGCGATTGGTGTGGAATACCGCAAGTGGGGACGGAAGAAAACCGCCTATGGCGCAGAAGTCATCAGCTGTGGTGGCGCGATTAACTCGCCCAAACTACTGCAACTTTCTGGTGTAGGTGACGAAACCATGTTGAAAAATTTAGGGATCAAGCCTGTTCATCACCTGCCTGGGGTGGGGGAAAACTTGCAAGATCACCTGGAGCTTTACGTGCAGTATGAATGTAAAGAGCCGGTTAGCATGTATCCCGCGCTTAAGTTCCACAATCAACCGAAAATTGGTTTTGATTGGCTGTTCCGTCGTAAAGGGGCCGCCGCCACCAATCATTTTGAAGCGGGTGGTTTTGTACGTGGTAATGATGAGGTGGCGTATCCGAACCTGCAGTTCCACTTTTTGCCACTGGCGATCCGTTATGATGGCTCGGCACCGAACAAAGGACATGGTTTCCAATTGCATGTGGGGCCTATGAATACCGATGTGCGTGGCCACGTGAAAATTCGTAGCACCAACCCAGATGAGAAGCCAGAAATCTTCTTTAACTATCTCTCTACGCCACAAGAGCGTAAAGAGTGGGTTGAAGCGATCCGTGTCTCTCGCGATATCATTGCCCAGCCGGCCTTTGATCATCTGCGGGGTAAAGAGCTTTCGCCGGGCAGCGAGGCACAGACGGATCAGGAAATCCTCGATTTTGTGGCTCGAGAAGGGGAAAGTGCTTACCACCCAAGCTGTACCTGTAAAATGGGCTTGGCGAGTGACGAGATGGCCGTGGTGGATGAATCGCTGAACGTCCATGGCGTGAATAACTTGCGTGTGGTGGATGCCTCCGTGTTCCCTGCAATCACCAATGGCAACTTGTACGCACCGACCATTATGGTGGCAGAGAAAGCGGCTGATATGATCATGGGGCATACCCTTTCGCCGGCGAAAGATGCGGAATACTACCGCTACCTTCCAGACCATGCGCCGGTACCGGAAGAGGACGTGGCGCTGGCCTAATTCCCCGTGTACGCGTTAACGACAAGAGCCAGTCTCGTGCTGGCTCTTTATTATTTTTGTTTATCTAGCTGGTGTTTAGCCGCACTATAGCTGGCAACGCAATAAGGCACTAGATAGTTGAGTAGTGCGTGACCTATACGTAAGTCTGCCTCGCCCCAAATAGCCTCCCCCTGATTAATCACATTGAGTACAGTGCCGACTACCAATGCGATTTTGAGTGCATTGAGCGCTACGCTGGGTTGAATTAACGTCCTAAAGAGTTGTTTCATTTAACGTCCACCCTCAGCACGTTCAAGCAGTGCCTGCGTGGGGAGGGTGGAAATTGTCTGTTGGATAACGCGTTTAATCAGGCCTGTATCAGGTCTTCGTCGTTGTTGTGAGGCGGGAATCTGGACACCAGTGGGTTCTAAGTCGTATGTGTTGTCTGTGATGACCAGTTTTGCTTGCTGTAAGCAAAGTGGGCAATGAAGAAGTTGCCCTGGCGCATCATCACGATAACGAGTGATCGTCGGGCCGCATGTCGGGCAGTGATGCAGGGGGATCCCTTCATCGGTATGCGCAATGATGGCGTCAAATTCGCCCGCTTTGGCGAGGTTGACAAACCGTTGCCCGACTGATGTATCAAACTGGCTGCCAAGATTCTCTTCGACAATGTCAATCGCTTTTTGTTTGGGCATGGCTTGTCGATACGGACGGTGGCTGGTCATGGCATCAAAGGCATCACAAATCGCGATAAGCTTGGCCTCTGCAGGAATGGCATCACCGGATAATTTGTTGGGGTATCCTCGGCCATCGACCCGTTCGTGGTGTAACCCGACGGCGTTGCGCACAATGGGCCCTAATGGATGGCCTTCCAAGATATACATCCCCTCATTGGGGTGACTCTGGATGATGGCAAATTCGTCATCGGTCAGCTTATCTGTTTTCTTTAAGATGGCATCAGGCACACTGATTTTGCCTAAGTCGTGCAAAAAGCCACCTAGGGTCGCGATGGCCTGCTCTTCTTTCGACCACCGTTCTGCTTTTGCGACCGCTGATGCAAACTGAGATACCCGCCAAAGGTGGCCGCCTGTGTAGGGGTCTTTTGCCTCAACGGTCCACGCCAGTGTTAATAGGCTTTGAAACAAGCGCTGTGTTTGAACACTATCCACATCGGAACGAAACCACTTTGTTAACCATTGCATCGTTATATCCTTTGTTGTGCGCCTTTATGAGTAGACAGGGACTACCCGGTAGAACTTTCAGTTTGCGGCGCGGATGTTTCTGTCAAAAACTTAGGCAGGCTGAGCACCACGGTAACCCCTTGATTGATATTAGAATCGAAATGAAGTTTTCCCTGCAGTTTTTGGTGTACCAGATTGAACACGAGATTAAGGCCGAGCCCTGAACCGCCTTTACCGCGTGAACTGGTATAGAAGGGCTCAAAAATACGTTGGTGAAGTTCGGGCGCAACCCCGACGCCATTATCGGTATAGCGGATTTCTACGGTCTCGCCTTTATCGGCGATATGAATCTTTATGTCCGGCTCGGGAATACCTTCAAAGGCATGGCGGACACTGTTCATCACTAAGTTGGAGATAACTTGGGTCAGCACCCCAGGCAGGCTACTCATGGCAAGATGAGGGTCACCTTCGATAATCGGTGCCACCGGCACTTTTTTCGTTTCGGGGCGCAAGCTCCCCATTAATGCTTCAAGCGTTTGCACGGGACGGAACTGACTTCGACTTTCAGACACTTGGTCGACCGCTGTTTGCTTGAAATCACGCACTAATCGTGCCGCACGATTGAGGTTGGTTTCCAGCATATTCGTGCCATCCGTGACCTGCTTCATCACGGCCGAATACTGCTCACTGGTCAAGGTTTTTTGCTCGAATGCGCTGTTTAGTGTGGAAACCGCGTCTTTGATCACTGAATTAGCCGTCACCGCGATCCCCAGGGGGGTGTTTACTTCGTGCGCGACGCCGGCGACTAAGCTCCCCAGCGCGGCGAGTTTTTCGGATTCTACCAGTTGAGTTTGCGCAGCTTTAAGGTTCTCCATACTCTGCGCGAGATCCTGGGTTCGTGCGTCAACGGTCGCTTCTAAACTCTGATTCAGTTGTTCGAGTTCCAACTGGGTCGTTTTAAGCTCAGTGATATCAATCGCGGTGCCGCGAAAACCCGTGAAGCCTTGACCGGTGAAATGAGCTATCCCTTGGAACACAAAATAGTAGGTGTGTTTTCCCAAGGTGATTTTTTCTTCGCACATGGTGAAATCATCGCATGTGTCCAAACAGTGTATCAGTGATGTGCAGTGGCTCAGTACGGGAACTGACTTTACCTTAGGGTGGTTTTCGACCGAGATCGCGAGCGCGACTTGCATCGCTTCAGAGCAAAATGTCAGTCGCTGCGTGGCATCGGTTTCCCACAACCAATCTGAAGCGGCGTTAGTGAAATCCGACAATCGCGCCTGTTCTAACGCGATATTCTTATAGAGGTTGGTCATGCGTAAAGTGATTTTATTGGTTTCGTCCGCCAGCCAGTCGAGTTCATCGCTTTTTTCCATAATCAACTTTCGATGTGTCAACTGCAATGGCTCGTGGATGGGCTCCACAGGGTCAAAATGAGACAAGTGTTTGGCAATCGCAAACACGCGTTGGCTGACGCTTTGATGGAAAACCCATAAAATCAGCGAGCAAACAATCAGGGTTTTGACCCCGTTGAGTAGGAGGGTGACAACAAACTGTTGCAGTAAGAGATCATAGATTTTTTGCGCGTCAGATTTTACGCGTAGGGTGCCGAGATGAATCCGGCGATCAGTGTCGGGATGGAAATAACTGAGTTCCGCTTGACTGTCCACGCTGGTGGTGGTGAGTGGCTTACCCGCATCGAGCACGACACCGTCAAATTCAATCGAGAGGTAATCGATATAGGGGAGATTGACGAGGCCATTGAGTCGATTTTGTGCGCTAACAAGGTCGAACACCCACAAAGACGATGCGATTAAGTCGGCATGGACATTTTGAATTTCCGCATGGCGGCGGTCAACATGGTCAAAAGCTTCCTCATAATCCCATGATAGCTGCAGTAGCGTGGTCAATATGGTAAAAAAACTGCTGAGTAAGACCATCAGCAGAATGATTCGGCGGCCAACAATACTGAAAAGCGGGTGCTTGAGCCCCTGTTCAAACCTTTCTAGTTTTTCCATTCGATATCCATTACCTTAATCTTTACTCTCACTGGCGTACTGTGTTGCTTCGCTGGATAAACTTAATGGGATCAAAAACATAAACTTGACGCCTTGCCCGGGCGCTGATTCAAATTGCAGTTCGCCGCCTAGCTTTTGCTTGACGAGATTAAAGACCAAATTGAGGCCGAGCCCTGAGCCACCACGTCCCCGTTTACTGGTATAAAAGGGTTCAAAAATTCGGTGGTGAAGGGATGGCTCGATACCGCAGCCATTGTCTTGATAGCAAAGGTAGAGGTGGTCTTCTTGCCTTTCAAATTCGATCGTGATTGTCGGGTTATCCGTCTCGTCAAAGGCATGGTTGATGCTATTCATGACGAGGTTAGAGATCACTTGGGTAACGACGCCGGGTAAGCTATACATGAGTATGCCACGCTCTCCGCTGACCTCGGGAGCCACCGGAATTTTACGGGTTTCTGGATGTAAGCTCGCAACCAGTGCGTCTAGTGTTTGTTTGACATCAAATTCGGTGAGCGTTTCTGACACTTGATCGACGGCGGTTTGTTTAAAGTCACGAATAAGATGGGTCGCACGCTTGAGGTTATGTTCCAGCATGACTACGCTGTCGTTCACTTGTTTGATCAAAGAAGCAAACTGTGTGCTGGTTAACGTTTGTTCCTCAAAGGCCTGGTTGAGCGTGTGGGTGATATCTTTAATCACTGACGAGGCGGTGACCGCAATGCCTAAAGGTGTGTTGACTTCATGCGCCACCCCTGCCACTAAGCTCCCGAGTGCCGCAAGCTTTTCCGACTCGACCAGTTGTTCTTGCGCCGCTTTTAAGTGTTCCATACTCTCTTGAAGTTCACGGGTTCGCTCATCAACGGTTTCTTCCAAGTTATGGTTCAATGTTTCCAGTTCAAACTGGGCCGTTTTGAGCGCGGTGATATCGATGCCCGTGCCTCTAAACCCGCGAAAGCCATCAATACCGTGATGGGCAAGCGCTTGAAAGACAAAATAACGGCTTTCACCCTCAACGGGTACGATCTCCTCACACATCGAAAAGTCCTGTTGTCGGTGAAGATTGGCTATAAATTGATGACAACCGACAGTAGAAAGTAACTTGTCAAGGTGCGGATATTGTTTGGGATTAAGATCAAACGCCAATCGCATCGGCTCAGAGCAAAAGGTCAACTTGAGGTCGGCGTCGGTTTCCCACAGCCAATCTGAAGAAACATGGGTAAAGTCTGCTAAGCGCTCGCGCTCGAGCATAATATTGCGGTAGAGCGTTGACATATTTTGGGTGATTTTATTGGTTTCGGCCGCCAGCCAGTCGAGTTCGTCTTCTTTTTCCATGATATAGCGCTTACGGGGGAGGGTCAGCGTCTCTTCTTTAGGGTCAAGTGGATTGTACTGACGTAAAAACTGCGCCACTTTAAACACGCGTTGACTGACAGTATGGTGGAACACCAATAAAATGAGGTAACACACCATAAGTGTTTTTATCGCGTTCAATAGCAGTGTGATAAAAAAGCGTTGCAACAGATCGTTATAGATGGCATTGGTGTTGGACTCGACATAGATGGTGCCAATCCGCTGGGTGTTTCCTGTATCTGGGTCGTCATACTGCAGCGGATACTCGTTGATCACTTTACTCACATCTAATGGTGACCCCGCCTCGAAAAGATAGTTTTCCGACCGCAGCGCCAGATAATCAATGTGTGGTAGGTTGATTAACCCATCAATGCGCTCTTGAACACTGGTTAAGTCATAAATCCAAAGCGAGCTGGCGAGTAATTCGGCATGAACGTGCTCAATTTCATAGTGTCGGCTATCCACTCGGTCAAAAGCCTCATCGTAGTCCCAATAAGTTTGCAGCAAGGTGGTAAAAATGGTGAAAAAGCCACTGAGCAAAATCATGATCAGCAAAATGCGTCTTCCCACTAAACTGAAGAACGGATTACGAATGCTGTCATCAAACTTTTGGTTTCGGCTCATACGTGTTAAGCGCGTAAGTCGGGACGGATACGGTAAGTGTAGAAGAAAAAACGGCCCTCACCGTAAGGAGTGGTGACTAGGGCGCGTGATTTATAGCATGGATGAAATGTCACCATGGTTGTACACCGTGATGGCGTAGGCAGACGAATAACTGACGTCGCGTCGCGAAACGCCTCTGAAATAAAAAGTGTGGTCATAAAAAGGCCCGTTAAGGGCCATGGCTAATCTGGGTATTCAGCACGAATAGCGACAAAGTCGTCCCAATGCTCAAGGAGTAAATCGACCAGTTTGGGCTCAAAATGCTTGCCGCGCTGGGCGATCAGCTCTTGGCGAATATCATCATCCGTCCATGCTTCCTTGTACGACCGCTTTGAGCCAAGGGCATCGAATACATCGGCCAGTGCTGAAATTCGGCCACTAATTGGGATGGATTCGCCTTCGAGGTGATTGGGGTAACCCGTTCCATCCCATTTCTCGTGGTGGGTGGCAGCAATCTCTTTGGCTTCGACGATCAAGCGCCGTTTGGAGTGGCTGAGAATTTCGACGCCGTATTCGACATGCTTTTTCATCGTTTCCCATTCATCCGCATCGAGTTTTCCCGGCTTGTGTAAAATCGCGTCTGGGATAGCGACTTTACCGACATCATGAAGTGGGGAGCCGTGTTTGAGCAGCATGGTTTTGTGCTCGTCCAGACCATAGAGTTGCCCTAACTTTTCACAGAACAAAGACACCCGTTGCACATGGGCACCGGTTTCTTTACTGCGCGCTTCGACTGCATTGGCTAGGTTGTAGACCAATTCTTTCGAGGTCTCACGCAAATCGACCATAAGGCTTAAGTTTTCGAATGTCAGGCCTATATTCTGCATATAGATCTTAAGCAGCTGTTGGTCCAGCTCAGAGAGCGTTGTGGCATGATTGACGTACAATAAAAACTCGACATCTTCATCGTCGCGATGAAAAAGGACAAAGCCATTCTCAAACTGAATGCTTTGTTGTTCATCGAGTGCTTGCTGGCATCGCTCTGAGACGATTTTAGGTAACTTCTCAAACGCACATTCACTGTAACAGTCGACGTATTCTCCCGTCGCCGCCAACGTCAGCGCACGTGACTCTTCAGCACCGGGTCGCGGTTGTACCACGCAATAAAACGCGGAGTCATGAATGTGAAGGAGAGAGGTTAATTGCTCCAACACCGCGGTGGCATAGTGTTGCAAATTGGTGGTGTTCTGAACGTTTGCAGAGGCCTCAATCACCCGTTTGAGCCCCTGTTTTTGCTCCTCAATCATGCACAAGTCACGATAAGAGCGGAGCATCGAATAAAGCAGGGTTTTGAGCTTCTGGGTTGTCAGCTCCGTTTTTTCTTTGTAATCATCAATGTCGTATTCGCGGATCACCCGATCTTCTGGTGCTTGGCCGGCTTGTCCGGTGCGCAATACCAAGCGGATCACGTGGTCATTTTTCTCGTCGCGTATGTAGCGAACTAAGTCTAAGCCCGCATGTTCGGTTTCCATGACTACATCAACCAATGCGAGCGCAATATCAGCTTCTTTTTCGAGAATCTCTCTAGCTTCCTGCCCAGACAGAGCCGATAGAATTTCTAGAGGACGTCCTTGAAACGTGAACCCCGTTAGCGCAAGCCGTGTGACTTCATGCATCAGATCATCGTCATCAATCAGCAGTATACGCCATGGCGCTGCACCAGATGCTGAATTGGTCTCATGAGACTTGGGAGATGCGCCGTCACGTTGATCTGCAAACAAGTCCATTCACTTCGCCCCTATTCGCGTTTATCTCAGTTAGTTAAAGCGTAGTTTAGGACTTTCAAAGTTGCGAGGAGGGAGTGATTGATAGTTAAGTGACTTTCCTTGGGTTTGTTACCGTTCTCTGATCTGGCGCAGTATCTGAGCTAACTGGGCTGCTAGCCTTGGCATTGACAAGCCGTTGCCTAGAGGCTTAACGCCAGAGGCGTTGCATAACCTTGGTTATTTTATCGCCTGTTGACAACAGCTTGAGTAATTCTCTTACACAATTGTTGTGATATACCTATCAGTTGTATGGCGCTTATTTTGCGGGTGGCAAATAACGCTGTTTTACTAAAATCATTATTAAAACACTATGACACACAAACAAGGCAGTTATGTTTAAAAAACTCTCCCTCAAACACAAGCTCGCGCTGTCGGCGAGTATGGCCATCATTATCGGTGGTTTGCTCGTTGAAGCGTTATCGTTTCGTGCATCACTTGCCCGGTTGGACACCGAAGTGGCACAGCGGCTGGAAAGTACCACGGCATCATACAATCAATATGTGTCTGACTGGGTTGCTTCAAAAGAGCGTGCGATGACCTCACTGACCAGCGAGGCCGATGAGAACAATATGGTCACCCACCTTAAGCAAGTGCGCGATGCGGGTGGCTTTGACAACGTCTTCCTCGCCTACCCAGATGGCAGCCAGGATAACGCGAATGGCGTTGTACTACCGCCGGGTAATGACGATCCGCGTAAGTGGGGTTGGTATATCAACGCCAAAGCGGACCCGTCGAGTGTGTTTATGGATAATCCGACGGTTGCAGCGGCAACCGGCGCCAATGTGGTGTCGTTAGGTAAAGCGCTCCAGTTCAACGGCGACACCTTGGTACTCGGGGCGGATGTTGAAATTGGTGACATTATCGAAGGTCTCGAGAAGGTGATCTTGCCGGGTAATGGCTATATGTTTATCGCCAACAGCGAAGGCAATATTTTTACCCACGCGAACACCGACTTACTCAAGGAGCCAATTAACCAGCTAGGCTTGTCTTTTAGTACGGTGAAGTCCGCCATGAATTCCGGTGAAAGTGTGATGGCCGACGTGGGTGGGGAAGAAAGTGTGGTATATGCCAAACCCATCAAAGAGACCGGGTTAATCACTGTCACCGTGATTAACTATGACTCCTTAGTCGCGCCACTGTTTGATGCAGTCTGGGGGCAAATTGCGGTGACAATTGCAGTGGTTATTGCCTGTACGCTGCTGTTCAATCTGCTGGTGAATATTCTATTTAGACCGTTGACCAATGTCTCTAATGCCCTCGAGCAAATTGCCCATGGTAGCGGTGATCTGACTCAACGCATTGACGTTGAAAGTGAAGATGAAGTGGGGCAACTGGCGAAAAACTTCAACACCTTTGTGGGGAGTATGCATCAGTTGATTAGCCATATTCGCGAGCAAGCCGACCAACTCACGTCGCAGTCGGACAGCAGTACGGAACGGGCACGCCGCAACGTGGATGACATTAATCAGCAGCAGCAAGAAGTGACCATGGTGGCCACCGCCGTCACCGAGTTGGCCTCTGCGACACAAGAGATCGCCTCGCATGCTGAACACACCGCGAATACGGCGCAAGAATCGACCGCGAGTACTGATAATGGGCGTGCGGTGGTTGAAAATACCAAAACATCGATCACTCGGTTGTCAGATGAGTTGAAACAAGCCAGCACTATTGTTGCCGAACTAGATAAACACTCGCAGGAGATTTCGACGGTACTGTCGACCATTCAAGGGATTGCGGAGCAAACCAACTTGCTTGCACTCAACGCGGCCATTGAGGCAGCGCGTGCGGGTGAGCAAGGGCGAGGCTTTGCCGTCGTCGCTGACGAGGTGCGTATTCTGTCGCAGCGTACCCATGCTTCGACCGAAGAAATTAAATCCACGATTGAGACGTTGCAAACCACGACGGCAAGCGCGGTATCGACCATGGAAAGCAGCTCAGTGTTGGCGGGCGATTCTGTGTCTGATGTGGATAAAGCAACGGCAGCTCTGAGTGAGATTGATGCAGCGGTCAATCAGATCAGTGATATGGCGACGCAGATCGCGACCGCGGCAGAAGAGCAAACCCATGTGACAAGTGAAATCACACAAAACATCACCTCTATCAAAGATGTGTCTGAGCACCTGGTAAGCAGTGCTAACGATACCTCGCAAGAGGCGGATAATCTGCGTAGTCAGGCAACACAGCTGAGCGACAAGGTATCGACGTACAAGCTTTGATGCACCGTCGACCAAGACGCTAAATGAATCAGCCGCTACCCACGCATCATGCAAGGTAGCGGTTTTTTTGAAAAAAAATGTGAGAGGAATGGAACTTTTGCTGTGGTACTCAGTCCTAAAGGATACTGAAGCAACAGAAAAAGGTTTTATGTTAACCCTACTGCGACACTTTCGTACCTCGTTTATCCTCTTCCTCATCGGCACGGGTTGCCTGCTCGCCTTCAACCTTTCCACGCCACACATTGCTGCCAACGGCAGTCCAAACGAACCGTTCGCATTCATCCCGCTAGCCTGGTTGTTTTTAGGATTGAGTGCAGTCATGTTTGTTGTCAACATGGTGATAACCATGCTAGGCATTAAACGGCAACACCTTGATTGTTAATGCCACAAACCATTTAACGCCTGATTGTTAATACCAAGGTCCAGAGGAGGCAAGATGATACAGCGCAATGGCCCAGAACTGGATATTGATATTGGTAATAAGCATTTGGTGATCCAGCGTCGCTATGAAGCGTTGGGGGCATTTAACGATTTGCTAATTGCGATTTGGTTTTTGATCGGGAGCTTCTTTTTTCTCAATGATGCGTTAATAGAAAGCGGAACATGGTTGTTTATTGTGGGTAGCGCGCAATTGTTACTGAAGCCGAGTATCAAATTGATGGGCCTAGTCCATGTCTCGCGCGTGCAACAACGGGCGCAGAACACAGCATAACCAACGGTTACTCAATCAATTATAAATTCATTAGCCTCTGAGCCGAGAGGCGAATAAACCCAAGAGGCAGGCTGATGACCCTGCCTCTTGCTATGGTGGCATCGCACTGGTTGGTTTATTATCGCTATTTATCCCAGAACCCACAGCTGAAGAGCAACAAAAAAGCCAATCGATAGTCCGACCACTAATAAGGTCGACAGGCGGGTACAGGCTAAACCGATCGCGACTAAAGCACCCAGTAAATAAGGATTGGTGGTCGAAATAGCCAGCTTATCCTCGGGAAAGAAGACAATCGGTACCCATAACGCGGTTAGAACCGCCGGGGCCGAGTAGGTAAGGAGTCGTTGCAACCGCGGACCAATGCGCACAGGGATGCTACGCGCCAGTAGCAGATAACGCACTGAGAAGGTGATCAGCGCCATGGCGACGATGATTAACCAGTAACTCATGTTGATGCCCTCCGTGTCGTTAGCGACTCAGCCATTAGCCCTGCGACCATACCTACGCCAGTTGCAATGATTAATGCGTTAGGGATGTGGTAATAGGTGAACAGCAGCATACTGATACCGCTTGCCAAGGCACAAAGTAGCACGGGACGGGTTTTTATACTGGGTACGGTCAGGGCGATAAAGGTGGCCGCAATGGCAAAGTCGAGCCCGATGGCTTCCAAAGCTTTCAGCTGAGAGCCCGCTAGAATCCCCGCCAAGGTGGCAAGGTTCCAACCGATATAAAACGCGGCGCCCGTATACAGGGCGTAGTGTTTAGAAAATCTACCATGTTTGCTGGTGTGTGCGGTTGAAAGCGCATACATTTCATCGGTCAGTAAAAAGCCGAGGCCGAGACGCCATTTAAGCGGCAACGGCGTAATGTACTGACGAAAGTGGGCACCATAGAGAAGGTGCCGTGCGCTAATCACCAGTGTGGAACCGAGCACCGCTGGTAAGCCCGCCGCACTGCCCACCATCATGGTGCCAGACAACTGCACCGCCCCTGCAAAAACCAGTAATGACATGGCTTGTGTTTGCAGCGCACTGAATCCCATTTGCAGCCCTAATGAACCGCAGAGTATCCCCCAAGGCAGGACGGCGAGGCACAGCGGACTAACATCGCCCAATGCGCGCCATAGTGATGCCTCAGGCGCATGCACCTCTTGTGCAGCCTTATGCATAGATCACCTTTTTGTTGTATTTGCTTAGTTATAAATTGTTTTTATCGGTAAGGTGCTAAAAGGTCAGGTAACGTACTGATTAACAAACTTACAAGATGTTTGTATCACATCACCGCCATGCCGCAAAGAGATGGGATTATCAACAGCCAGAGTGGCTCACTAAGACACAGAAAGGAAACACGATGAAAGCACCGCATCGCCTGAAGGGATCAACATCGCCAAGCGTGCATTTTCTCTATGTTTGGTTAGTGTCAACGGCAATAGCCAGTGCCGCTGTGGTTGGCGCATGGCAGGTGGGATGGGTCACATTGACGACGTTTGGGGATGGTGCATTTTACGTCGGGGGGCTCGTTTGGTCGGCTGCGGGGCTTGTGACGTACAGTCGTTACAAAAGCCGCTATTGGTGCCGTGATTCAGTGACCCAGCGGGCGCTCACGGCTCAACAGCACGCGATGGTGCTCGATTCATCGTCACAGCCCGATGACAAGCTCGGACTGTGGCTGTTTTTAAGTGGGCTTCCCGCCATGATACTCAGCGGTCTATTGATGCTGTTGGCTTAACCCACCCAGTGATAATGGTGGTTCGGCTTTTTGGCGACCAATCCCTGTTGTTGTAAGTGGGTAAATAGGGTATCGACGGCCTCTTGGCTCAGTGCATACTCCGCCATCACGGCTTTCTTGCTACAACGTAACGTTTTGGCGGCTAACGCGGCTTTGATATCGGCATAAGGCGAATCTACATCCTCGTTAGGAACCTCTGAAGGCGTTGTGGATTCCGTGTCTATCTCATTAACACGAGAAGACTCCTTGGTGTTCAGAGGCGTAGGGGGTGTGGCATGTGGGTGACGATACCAATGGCGGAAACGCTGCTCTTCACCAATCACGCCGACAAAGAAAGCGGCGAATACATCGAGCAACACAGAGAGAAAAATCACCAGCCAAGATTGGGCCTGATCGGCACTGACGCCCAAGGTGTTCGCAAGATTGCTAATCAACCCCAAGATGGATCCCTGTGCCACCGCGGGTAAGCTATCGCGCTCTAACGCGAGCTGCTGTTGCTCTTTGCGTAATTGGTTGTTTTCTTTTTGTAATCGCGCCACACCCGTCGCAATTCTATCCAATTCGATATAACGCTCGGCGGCTTGATTGTTCAACGTGATTTGTTGCTCGATGGCGTTGATTTGCCGGTTATAAGCGTCAATCTGCGCTTGGGCTTGGCGCTGCTCACTTTGCGCGGCATTGGTGGCACTATTGATGCCGCCAATACTGCCGCCAATCGAGATTAAGGCCAAAATGAGATAAAAAGCCAGGGCTGATAAGGCACCCACATAGTTGCCGTGCGCCCGGCGCTCACCAAACTCGTACCATGCATAAAACTTACCCGCTTCAAAAATCACTGCCAGTGCCCCGAACAACCACTGCATCAGCGGGTTATCGTCAAGGGATAAAAAAAGCAGTAGGGAAAAAATGGTAGAAGCCACAATGGCGGCGCCGGTAAAGCTGTACACACTTAACATGGCGAATCGCCCTTTGGGGAAGCGTAACGCCATCTTGGTTGGCGCTGACATGACTGGATTCATATTGTTGTTATTGTCTGTGATATTGAGAGGGCGCAAAGCCTAGCGCATCTCAGCCGATTTGTGTGTTAGGCAGGTGTGAAAATTCCAATGAATGCCTGCTTCCTCACCAACCTGCGCTAAAAAGCATCGTCAACTCAGTTAGGATTTGCCTATTAATCACTATCAGAGAGTATCGAGCCGCATGATTTCCTCTCTATAGAGGAAAATGTCATAGTAAGCCTCTGGTTAAGGCAAATACTGATAGCTAAGGAATTCAAGTATGGATCTTAATAACTTTCATGCTCAGTTATCCGCGCTAGAAGCCGAGCTGTTGGCTGAACTAGAGGTAGGAGAACAAAATGGGGCGGATAGTACGGTTACACTAGACCAACAAAGTGTCGGCCGCTTGTCGCGAATGGATGCGATGCAGGGCCAACAAATGGCGCTTGAACAAAAGAGGCGTCGAAAAGAACGCTTATTACAGGTTAGAGCAGCCATTAAGCGCATTGAAGATGAGGATTATGGGTTTTGTCTTGATTGTGACGAACCGATCAACCCGAAGCGCCTTGAAATTGATCCTTGCGCACAACGTTGTGTGGCCTGTGAGGAGAAACAGGCATGAGTATTAGCGCCTTCGAGAAGAACGACTCGTTGAGCCACCACCAGGTTATATCAGTTATTAATGGGAATATATGTTCGCGCGATCTTATGCGATTTTGATAAAAAACCAATGGCCGTTAATTGCTTTTGGCTTTCTGTCGATCTTTTTTGGCAACATTGGCCAATCGTTTTTCATCAGCTGGTATGGCAGCAGTCTTAAAGAGGCGCTGCTATTAAGTGATGCCACCTACGGCGGGATCTACGCCATTGCCACTATGACCAGTAGTGTGTTGGTGATTAGCTTTGGTGGTGTGGTGGATCGTATACGGGTCGACAAACTCCTGATCTTTTTCGCCATGTTACTGATGATCGCGTGTGCGCTGATGTACTCCGTTGACAGTGTGATAGGGCTGTTGGTGGGGTTCTTTCTATTGCGGTTTTGCGGACAAGGCTTTTTGCCTCACATCGCACAGGCCACTGTGATTAAGCGTGCCCAGCAAGACAAAGGCAAAGCCATTAGCTTAGTCGGCAGTGGGGTCGCCATTGGCGAGGTAGTTTTACCCTCAATCGTCATTGGCTTGATCGCGTTTTTAGGCTGGCGAGAAAGCTGGTTATTCATTGGAGCCACCCTGTTAGTGGTGTTTTTACCACTGGTGCTATTTCTGGTCCGAAAAGCCGATCTTAAACGGACGCGCATCGAAGCAGACCATCAAAACCAAGCCAGTGATGCCAGCCGACGACAAGTGATTCGCGACTGGCGCTTTTGGATGATCATACCCATTGCCTTGGTGACGCCGTTTTTGGTGACCGGCGTATTTATCCAACAGGACTTTATTCTGGCAGCCAAACAGTGGACGCCAGGTGTATTAGCGGGCAGTTTCGTCTTTTACGGGGCCGTACATTGGTTGAGTTCTGTTATCTCCGGCAGCCTGATTGATAAATACCGGTCGCGAAATGTGCTTATCTTAATCCCCATTCCACTTGTTCTCGGCCTAATGGTGATTGCCAATGTTAATCACACCCTTGCCGCACCGCTTTTCATGTGCCTTTTCGGTTTAGCGATTGGCGCAACCAATCCGGTGATTAATACCTTATGGGCAGAAATGTACGGGGTCTCGCATATTGGTGCCATTCGTTCTCTGGTGACGGGGATGATGATCCTGTCCACCGCCTTGGCACCTTGGGTGTTCGGTATGGTTATCGATATCGGTTGGACGCTTAACCAACTGATTTATGCCCTGATTGGGTTGATTCTCTCCTTTACCGTATTGCTAGTGCCTGTTTATCCACGACTATAAACGGCAGCGCTGAACGTCGTGTGCGAAAGCGATCTTTGCCTGATGGCCAAAGTAAGCGAAAAAGAGGGCTGGCGAAAAGAATGAAATAAATCTGCGTCAAAAATATCACAATCATAGATTAACTATATGATTTGTATAAAATAAGTCTTTATAGGGCTAAAAAAGGGGAGTTGACGCTTGGTCAATAAGTGACTAGGATCACGCGTTTTGATTTTCAGGTGAAATCAGGCCTGAAATGCGCGCGACACCTTTTTTAACCCAATTTTGTAGAGACGTTCATGATAGATAGAATTCAGCGTGATTGGTTCTCCAATGTACGCGGCGATATGCTTGCGGGTATCGTTGTGGCATTGGCTTTGATCCCAGAAGCGATTGCCTTCTCGATTATTGCCGGTGTGGATCCGAAAGTCGGCCTTTACGCCTCCTTTAGTATCGCCGTGATTATTGCCTTTGTGGGCGGACGCCCGGGCATGATTTCCGCCGCAACCGGTGCGATGGCGCTGTTGATGGTGACCTTGGTAAAAGAGCATGGGCTTGAGTACCTATTGGCGGC
This sequence comes from Salinivibrio kushneri, assembly GCF_005280275.1. Classification (NCBI taxonomy): domain Bacteria; kingdom Pseudomonadati; phylum Pseudomonadota; class Gammaproteobacteria; order Vibrionales; family Vibrionaceae; genus Salinivibrio; species Salinivibrio kushneri. The sequence continues at coordinate 1,636,236 of NZ_CP040021.1, read as the reverse complement.
GACTGTGCTAACCGGGATACTTCAAATTGCGGCCGGTTATTTAAAACTCGGAAACCTGATGCGTTTTGTTTCTCGCTCAGTGGTAACCGGGTTTGTCAACGCGCTCGCGATCCTGATCTTTATGGCGCAGTTACCAGAGCTTATTGGTCCGGAAATCATCCGCGAGACCGAAATCATGTGGCATGTGTATCCGATGACGGCCGCAGGCTTAGCGATTATCTATCTTTTCCCTTACGTTCCGCGTATTGGCAAAGTCCTTCCTTCTCCGTTGATGTGCATTCTCATTCTGACCGGTATTGCCATGGCGTATAACCTGGACTTGCGTACCGTGGGTGACATGGGTGATTTGCCTGATACCTTACCGGTATTCCTATGGCCGGATGTGCCGCTAAACGTTGAAACCTTGGCGATTATCTTCCCATACTCAGCGGCACTGGCCGTGGTGGGCTTGCTGGAGTCGATGATGACCGCCACTATCGTCGACGATCTGACCGACACAGACAGTGAGAAAAACCGTGAGTGTAAAGGTCAAGGTGTTGCCAATATCGCCACCGGTTTCTTAGGCGGTATGGCCGGTTGTGCGATGATTGGTCAGTCGGTCATTAACATTAAATCCGGTGGACGTGGTCGTCTTTCTACCTTGTTCGCCGGTGTGCTACTGCTGATTATGGTGGTGTTCTTAAGCGATTGGATCAGCCAAATCCCGATGGCCGCACTGGTGGCGGTAATGATCATGGTGTCTATCGGTACCTTCTCTTGGGAGTCGATCGTTAACCTGAAGTCACACCCGCTATCAACCAATATCGTCATGGTCTCGACCGTGGTGGTCGTGGTGCTCACCCACAACCTTGCGATCGGCGTGCTAGTTGGGGTGTTACTCGCGGCCTTGTTCTTTGCCAATAAGATTGGTCGCTTTATGGTGGTGAAAAGCGAGCCGGAGGACAACGGCGATGCACGTACCTATCGTGTTGTGGGTCAAGTCTTTTTTGCCTCGTCAGATCAATTTTTGTCGTCGTTTGACTTCAAAGAAGCGTTGGAGCGTGTCACCATCGATCTCTCGGCAGCGCACTTTTGGGATATTACCTCCGTGTCTGTCCTTGATAAGGTGGTTATTAAATTCCGCCGTGAGGGTACCGAGGTGAATATCGTCGGCATGAATGATGCGACTGCGACCATCGTCGATAAGTTCGGCGTGCACGATAAGCCCGAAGAAGTAGAAAAAATGATGGGTGGCCACTAAGGAGACCGACCATGGAACAAATTACCGCGTGCGTAGATGGCCCGCATTATTCAAAGCAAGTCGCAGATTTAAGCGTTTGGGCCGCCAAGCGCTTGTCTGTGCCTTTGACACTTTTGCATGTGCTGGATAAATCCTCACACCAAGCGGAGCCTGAACTATCAGGCAACTTGGGAGTGGGCAGCCGTGAACAACTGCTACAAGAGCTGGTGGAGCTGGATGAGCAGCGTGCCAAGCTGGAAATGAAGCACGGCAAAGCCTTGCTGTCTGAGTTGGAAGAAGACGCTAAAGCCAAAGGGCTGGAAGACGTGCGCAAATTGCAGCGCCATGGCAACTTGGTGGAAACCCTGCTTGATATCGAGCCACAGACGCGAGTGTTAGTCTTGGGTAAATCCGGTGAGTTGCACCAAAACGATACCAAGGCAATCGGCTCACAGCTTGAAAGCGTGGTGCGCTCGATTAAAGCGCATACCTTGGTGGCTAACGGCGAGTTTTCAACACCTGAAAGCTACTTATTAGCGTTCGATGGCAGCGATATCAGCGAAAAGCTAGTGGAAAAAGCATTGAGCACACCGCTGTTGGCAGGAATGACTTGTCACTTGGTGATGGTAGAAGATTCGCAAGAAAAGCTGGCAGCGTTTAAACGCGCAGCCGAGCGCTTGAAAACGGCGGGCGTCGATGTGGTTGAGGCTCAGCTAACCGGCGACGTTCATCGTGCGATTTTAGATTACCAAGCGTCCAATCAAGTTGGATTAATCGTGATGGGAGCCTACGGTCACTCAAAATTACGTCAGTTCTTTGTGGGGAGCAATACCACTAAATTGCTGGTCGAGTCGACAGTACCCATGTTATTGATCCGTTAATCGCGAGCGGACAACGATAGCAATAAAAAACCCGCAGCGATGCGGGTTTTTTTTGATCTGACTGTCACTGTCTGGCGGCAATGCGCTATTGCTTGAAGGCAATGCACTACCGAGTGGCGTTATCAGTATTTAAAGCGTGTGGTAAACATAAATTGGTCACCGTACCACTCGTTAACCCGGTAGGCTGCCCCCAGTGAGAAGAGTTCAGTGGCATGGAAGCGCCCGTAGGCAGAGCCAAAGGTATCTTCTTCGTCATCAACGGTAAGCAGGCCAATTTCACCGCCTACTTCAACTTGTGGCCCAAGCCACTGGCGTATGCCTAGGTTAACTTCCAAGCCGACATCGCTGTCAAAGTTATCTTTGTTCACGCCACGCGCGAGTAGCTCACCGGTTAAGTCTGCCCAGTTGTTAATGGGCGCATGAAAGCCAATCCCAGCCGCTGTGTCCCAATCGGAATCAAATTCGGTATCCGCTTCGACGCGTACGTGCGCGTTGGGATGGATCGACATGCTAAATCCTGCACCATAGGTGAGTGGGCTAACACCGATGCGTCCTTCCAGATAGTCGTAACTGAAGTTACTCATGGTGGTGAGGTTGGCGTCTTCTTCATTGGCCACGGCGCTGAACGAAGCCAAAGCGACAATCGCGCTGGCTAAAAGAGATTTACGCATTATCAATTCCACTTGTTATTGGTGTTCAAATCATTCTATAAGACGATTGCGCGCAGAAACAAGCACATCCGCCCGTGAGTCAGGCTTTTTTACCGATTTTTGACCTACCGGGTGGTACGAGCTAGCTTGGCGACTACTCTGCGCCCATATCCCATTTATTGCGATTGATGGCCTCTACAATCCGAGGCGTGTCCAGTACGCTGGTCCATGGCAATAAATTGGCTTCATGCGCGATCACATAGCTGGTGAGCTGGTCGGTCACCACACTGACCAAGGTCTCTTTTTGCCAAGGTTTAGCGAGGTAATAGTGCAAACTGGCGTGATTAACCGCAGAGACTGTGTCTTCCAACCCTGCCTGGCCGGTCAGTAACACTTTGCGCGTCGATGCGGTCTCTGGCTGATGGGCTAACTCAATCAAAAACTCTACGCCTAGCTCGCCGGGCATAATATGATCACACAGAATCAGTGCCAGCTTGGTGCCTTCTGCGGCCATGTCCGCAATGACTTCTCGTGCTTCTGCGACTGATTCTGCCGCTTCTATCTCAAAGTGGTCGGTAAACCCTTGCAAGTCATCGACCACGCTATCGAGCACGTCACGCTCATCATCGACACATAGGACTAAATATTGGCTCATCGTTGGGGCTCCTTACTGACAGAGGCGGGAAGTTCAATGGGTAAGGTGACGGCCATTGTGGTACCGATACCTGGCTGGGAGCGAACCTGAATATCCCCGCCTTGCTCATGGATAATGGTTTGACACATGGTCAGGCCAATGCCTAAACCAAAGTGGCCTTCGCGTTTGGTGGTGTAATTTAACGCAAACATTTTTTCTTGCTGCTCAGGCGTCATACCGGTGCCGGTATCACTGATCGATACTTCTATCGTGCCAGAGGCTTGGTCATTGAGTGTTTTTACTGTCACGGTCAGGGTGCCTGGTGTTTGCATCGCATCTAAGGCATTGGCAATGAGGTTTGTCCACACCTGCGCCAAGGCAGAAGGCTGAGCTATAATATCGGGCACCCAGTCATAGCGCTTTTCCAATTGGTGAGGCTTGAGTCGATGCTCAAATAAGGTGAGGGTATCGTCAATGTTTTCAATAATACGGGTGCGTTGGCGCTGTTCACTGTCTTGACGGGCGTAGGTGCGTAAGCTTTTGACGAGATCGGCAATACGCGCCGCGCACACATGATTAGAGCGTAATAACCGCCCACAGCGGGCGTATTGCTTCCAGGTAGTGAGTTCGCGACTAAAGTCCTTACCCAGATGTTGTTGCCAGGCTTGGATATCTTCAGGTTGATATAGTCCGATGTTGACTAAATCGCGCGCGATACGTTTATCCCCGGTGACGTCGCTTAAGGTGCGGGTATAGGTTCGCGCCGTCGCCGTTGATAAAGGGGTACTCTCGCGGTTTGTTTGTAAAAGCGACAGGGCTTGCTCGCGGCTGGCTGAGGCCAACGGCGTTTTTGCCACTTCCTCTAGAGCGTCTGCGAGTGCATCACTGTTGCGTAAAATCGCTGACACTGGGTTATTGAGTTCGTGAGCGACGCCCGCCACGAGTTGCCCCAGTAGTGCCATCTTTTCTTTTTCTAATAACTGGCGGTTGGCCTCGTCCAGTGAGGCGAGCGTTTGCTGCAGCTGGATTTCGGTATCGATACTGCGCTTTAAGCGTTGGTTAAAGTGCAGCAACAGGTATTGAATAAACAAGGGCAGCAGCTCAGAGCGACTGGTCATTATTTTACTAAATAATGCATGATCGATTTTGATCACCTGCGTCCGAGTGAGAGTGCGACCCGTGGAGAAAGAAACGTCTCCGGTCACAAACGACATACTGCCAATCAAGCTGCCGGAAGACAGGGTGGAGACATGATGCTCTTGCCCTTCGTCATCCGTTTTATACAGCCCAACGTCGCCATCGGTGATAAACCACAAAAATGCATTGTCTTGATTTTCTTTGGTCAACACATGGTTGGCACTGTAGGTGCGGCACGCGCGACTCTCATCGTTGCCTTCAAAAAACGCATATAAACCGGCGATCACGCGATCAGCAATGGCCGCTTTGTCGGTCTCGCCTGGCGCTAACAATTGCGCTTGAAACTGGCTTATCTCGCGCTCAACTTGGGCATCTAACAAGGTGCGGTGGTCTAACACTTCAGCGTAGCGCAGTAAATCATGTTGGCAATAGCGCAACACGTAGGTAGTCAGTTCTTTTTCGGCGACACGCTGCATCTCCTCGGCTCGCCAAGGCTTGTGCATACAATAATTGAGTCGGCCCTCATTCACCGCCTGCAAAATAATATCGTATTGCGGTGCTTCACTGAGCAAAACAGTTCGTGCGCCTTGGCTAGCCGCGTGATTGTCGACATTGACCAATAAATCGATGCCTTGGTGATCGCCAGCAAGGTTATGGCAGATCAGTAATGCCACCTGTTGCTCGTTAGCCTCAAAGTCGTCGAGCATGGTATAGGCGTCGTCTGGGGTCTCTGCACTGCAAAGATCAAACACATCACGAAACGGCGCGAGGTCGTGAGACAACTGCTCTACCACGAAAGGGTCTTGGTCAATGCACAATATAACGAAAGGATTCATAGACTCTGCTGATTTACCACGACGATGCGTTTATTGTATGCATTTATCCATCACAATGATGCGAAATGGTCGACATTCATGACGATACCCTCGGTATATTATGCTGCGCTATTACAGGGCGTTATCTTCAGCGCCTAATTTTAGTTACACTATGGCTTTTCGCATGCTTGAGGCAAAGAAAACATGTTTTTAGGAAAGTATGGTGCCATCGCTGGTGGCCTAGCGATTGTGGCGTGTTGGCCGTTTGCGACTGGCCAGATTGCACACTCGATGTATGAGCGAGAAGTCGACCAGCGTTCAACCCCAGAATTTACCCTCGAGCAGCAGACGTATGAGCGCGGGTATTTAACCTCGCAGGCGGTCACGCGCGTCGCATTTCAGGGTGAAACCAAAGCGATGCTTGCGCAGTCGGGCTTACCCGTTAGCTACGAAATCGCCTCAGAGATCTCGCACGGTGTATTTGGCGTGTCGTCAAGCAACACGTTAGTGATGACGCCTGAGCTACAAGCGATCACGCAAAAAGCGTGGCCCGGTAACCCAACCCCAATTCGTTTAGAGCTGGATACCTTGATGACAGGGGCATCCGATTATCACCTTACCGTCGCGCCTTTCTCGTTATCAGAGGCGAGCAGCAATCTGACCGCGAGCGAGCTAAGTCTACAAGGCGAGATTGACCGCAAAGGGCATGTTAAAGCCACCTTTTCTTTACCCGCACTGGCCTTCAATGACGATAGTGGGCAGCAACTCAAAGTGGATAGCGTGTCGGGGTCAGGAAGTGGCTATTTGCAAGATGGTCTGTGGATTGGTGAACAATCTTTATCGCTCGAGCAAGCACACTTCAGTGATGTCAGTGGTCAATCCTTAAAGTTGGATAACGTAGAGCTTGAGATAGGGAATCAGTTGGTTGCGTCTGAGTCAACGTCAACCCGTCAGCTAAACAATACCAACCAATTGACAGTAGGGACGATGGCGTTACCGAACAACACGCAGTGGCAGAACTTGGTGGTGGCACTCGATGCCAATCATCTTGATTACAGTGCCATGTCCCAAATCGCGTTACTCTCGTCGCAGTGGCAAGAAGGTGGTGCGCCAGTGAGTATGGAGGCTTTTGATCAAGCTTTGGTGCAATTGTTGCAGTCGGGGTTATCGATTGACTTGTCGCCTGCCAACTTAACCGTGCCAGAAGGGGATATCAGTGTCGACATGCACGTCGATGTGAAAGAGAGTGATCCAACTGGCGTATTCAATCTCCAACAACTGGTCAATCAGGTCAGTGGTGATCTGGATATCTCGGTACCCAACGGGGTGCTGACACAGTCACCATGGCAAGCAAAAATACAAGATCTGACCAAAGCGGGCTTTGTCACACAAACCGATAAAAATACCGTGCTAACTGCCAAAATCGAGGGAAACCAAGTCGTCACCTCTAATGGTACTGCTGTACCGCTGGTGCAATTTGTGATGTTTATGTTGATGTAAACGCGCCTTGGGCACTGAGTTAAGACACCAGTGCCCGTAGTTATCCATAACAATAAAAGCGAACGATGATGCAGTCTTTGCCTGAACTTAAGGCCAAAAAATACAAAACGGTGAGAGAAGAGACCGTCATGGGGTTACGTGCTGTGGCATTTATGAAGCATGGCACCACGACGCAAGTGCAAATCAAGACACCAGTGGGACAAACGTACCGGTGTGAATGTACCTTTATCGGTTTTGATGGTGAAAAGCGCTTGTTCTTTTCGTTACCGACGGAAAACCTTAATCAAGTTAATCAATTTTTTATTGAGGGATATCGCCTGGCAGTCGATGCCGTCTCTGACGAGGGTGAGGGGGCCAAAGTGCGGTTTGCGTCTAAGATCTCAACCGTGCTCAAAACGCCAATCAATTTGGTCATGGTCGAGTTACCGCAACAAGCCAAGCTGATACAACAGCGCAAAGACAATCGTTATGAGTTAAACGTCAAAGGGGAAATCCCGCTCGATCATCGTCGTTTGCCCGTCAACCTTACCGATATTTCTGCAGGTGGCTGTGGGTTTAGTTTTGATGCTATTGCGCCCGTGTTTGAAAAACACCACCAAATGGCGATTCAAATCCAAGCACCAGACAGTGACGAGTGTTTTATCTTAAGTGGGCAAATAGAGAACCGGCAACAAAAATGGGGCATGCAGCGCTATGGCGTGTCGTTTGACCGCAGCGGTCTCAAACACTGCGAGGCGTTGATCAAACGGCTGGTTTACGATGGCTCTCATTACATTTTTAACCCCAATGCTGAAGCGAGTGAATGACAAGGTCACTTCAGGGGCTTGAGGCATGTCGCGTCAGAGGATGAGAGCCAGTGATAGGCCTATCCCATGTAGGGTGCCCCTGGGTGCATCACTCATCCGGCGTGATATACGCCACCTTCGCTGGGATCGCATACTGTTGAAAAAACTGTAGCCAGCGTGTTTGGTGGGGCTGCAGTGTATCGCCTGGCCCCTTCACCTCCACCCATTGGTATGACGTACCTCGGCACATGAACAAGTCTGGATGGCCGCGGCGGTTATGGCGGCGGTCGAACAAGATGCGTTGAAAACAGGCGCGAAGCTGTGTGTCTGTAAGCATGACTAACGCAGCCTCAAGCAGCGGCCACTCTATCACCGACCAATTTACCCACTCGTTAGTGATGCCGTGCTTTTGCTGATAGTGTTGCGCTACCCAATCGCGTGCTCGATTAATCTCGGCGAGGCGCTGATCAATCAGTGTCTGCCGTTTAGCGACAAAGTCGTCGCTGTGGAGATCGCGCGGCCCACGTTGAAAAGGGTTAAGAAAGGCGCCACGGACCGGCAAAAACAAAACATCCCAAAAAAACAGCCCAAACAGTGCGTTAAGCAAGCTGTTTTCGCTAAACCATACCTGCCAGCCTTGCTGACGATAATAATCAGCAACCTCATTTTCGACGCGCTGATTCAGCGGTAAAGCTAACGTCTCTGTGGGTAATGTAGCCGGTTTAGCACGCGCTGAGGGAACCAAGCTGCCGAGTGCGCGAACCGGTTTTTGTTTCGCCAAGCGATAAGCGACGTCAAGCTCTTCCTCATCGTGTGGGGCTTGGAGCATGGTGGCGATGATGGTTGCAGCCGCTTTAATGTCACCTTGCTTTATCAAGATACGTGCACGTCGCTCTTGGCTGGGTGGCTGAGTGGTGGTTTGATACAGCGACAAGGCGCTCGATAAATCATCTTGGCGCTCAAATTCGCGGGCAATACTATTCACCAAGCGCTGCCGCTTGCGCTCGAGCGGTGCCCAGTCAAAAGGGGCTGGCAACCAGGGTGCTAACGCCAAGACGTCTTTAGGTTGCTTGTTTTTGCGTGCTTGCCATGCGGTTTCGTTTAACCCGGATAAGTGAAGCCAATCATCAATCTGACTTCGGTCGTTAAATAAGCGATCGGCTTGCCGAATGGGATAGGGCTCAAAGTGTTGGATACCCAGCTCCGCCACCACGAACTGGCTTAAATCCTGGCGCGAATTGCCAAAGTACAGCAGGTTTAATACCGGTAAGATGTCTGGCTGGTGACAAACCACCAACGTATAAGGGCTGTCGAGTGTGTTGCCATAGGTCGCTTCTATCGCCTGCTGCCACTGGCTTTTAGACGCACTCTTAGGGAGTTCTGTATCTGGAAAGGCTTCAATCAGTTGTGCTTTAGTGAGTAATTTAAATAACACCTCTGACGGGGCTGTATAGGTAAAACGAATAAACTGATGCTCAGCCAGGGTGTCGAGTAACGGCGGTGTCTCACCCAGCTCATGGTAATGTAGCGAATCGGCTAAAAACCAGTCGTGACGGCGCATCAGTAAACGCACCAGCAGGCACTGTGCTTTGAAGCTAAGCTGTTGAAAGGTCGTTAGCCAATGGCGCTCGTTGCTTGTGAGCAGATCCCAGTCACGTTCGCAGACTAAATCCATCAAGTTTTGAAAGTTATGATGGTAATAATAGGGGCTAAGAGGATCGGGCTGTGTCATTCTTTTCCTTTTCTTTCATCAGGACACGTGCATTCAGGAGCCGCCGCATGAAACGGATTATCGCTGTACTATTGTCAGTCTTTAGCGGGTTAGTGTCGAGCGATGCCTTGGCTGACAATGAAACGACGTTCTCTAACGAGCAAGGGATCGCTGGGGTCGCTTGCATTATCTCGGATCCTGCTGGACGGCTCTTGCTAGTCAAAGACACAGTAACTGGACGGTATGGTTTGCCTGGTGGCCGGGTTAACTTGGCCGAATCACCGAGCAGAGCGCTCGCCCGTGAAGTGTTCGAAGAAACAGCGATTCGGGTAACGGTCGGTGATGTGTATCATCAGGATGCGCGCGGCGTCTTGTTTGCCTGCCAAAGCCAGGCGCCGTTGCCTGTTGTCTCCACCGCTGAGGGGGTGGGGCTTTTGCCGGCGTGGCGCGCCCCCCATTTTGCCTCTGAAATTGAGCAAGCACGGCTGGTACCGCGCGCCCATGCGCAAGACTATCGCTATCGGTTTAATGATCGTCGCGATCACTTGTGGTCGCTAGCGGCGAAAACCCCGAGCAGTGATGTCAGTGCCTTGGCCGACTTTAGTGCCTTGGCACCTGTGTTTTATGTCAGTCAATATGGATTGGTCTCAGGCGTACAAGACACCGTACAACAACTGGGTGACGCGGGGAATGCAACCGTCACCGCCGTATTCAAACTGGTCAATACGTTAGGAGAGATCGCCTTTTATATTGCACTGGTGCCTTTGTTTCTTGTTTTTCGCGGCCATAAATCGGCACTGTCGCTGCTTTTTTTGCTGATCAGCGCAGCGGCTGTGTCTACCACCCTAAAAAGTGGCTTTGCCATGCCACGGCCGTTTTACCTATGGCCTGACTTGCAAATAGGCCAAGCAAGCGGCTTTACGGTACCGAGTGGCCACACTTTACTCGCGGCCGCTGTGATGACCGCTTGGTATCTAAAGCGCCGAGTCACACACCCGCCTGCTTTTGGTGCGCTGGCGATGACACTGGTGGTGATAGTGCTTATGGGACTGAACCGCATGTATCTCGGGGTGCATTTTGCCAGTGATGTGGTGATCGGGGCCCTGGTCGGGAGCAGTGTCGCCTGGGCGACTGTCAAGCTGGATGCGGTAACGGTGGGGAATGAACGACCCGTGCTGACCACCGGCAGAATCTGGTTCTTAGCGTGTCTCATCATGGCGTTGCTGGCACTGGCATTAAAGATCCCCAATATGGTTTATCTGTCAGCGTTGGCGGCGGGTGTTTATACCGGTCAGGTTTGGCATAAGCTCTTTCCTAGTCATAAACCGGCCAGCCGGCTCAATGGCAAACTGTTAACGCTGGCGTGGATCTTTTTCGGTATCGCCGCCATTGTTGGCGCAGCTTGGGGAGTGGCACAGCTGACAGGGTTAAGCTGGATTGTGCTTATTGTCGTGTCAATGGCGGCATGGAGTTTGGGCCCTTGGGTACTGATTGCCAGCCCAGAGCTTGCTAAATGGTCGGGTAAGCGGTTGGGTTGGCGCGAGTGGTGACAAGGATTTGCTAGGTGATCGCTTTGGCTGTGCCAAGAGTTAAGGTAAAGTGACAGCACAACAAAAATTGCACCAGGCATGGTGAGATAGCGCACAGGAACAGCAATGATACCGGCAATCCATCCAGAGGCGGGCCTGTCGTCCGCCGTCGTTGATTTAATCACTGCTTTACAAACAGCAGGTTTTCAAGGCGATATTGAATCGACCTATGCGAGCCGCCTTGCGGTGGCCACTGATAACAGTGTTTATCAAGCCTTACCGCAAGCCGTCCTCTTCCCCGCCTCGGTTGATGATCTTCAGCTTATTGGTCAGAGCGTCCAAGCCCCAGCATTTAGTGAGATTAAGTTTTCTCCTCGTGGGGGCGGTACCGGCACCAACGGTCAGTCGTTGACCAAGCATGTGGTGGTGGACGTGTCTCGTCATATGAACCAGGTGCTGGAAGTGAACCCTGAGCAAGGCTGGGTGCGCGTTCAAGCAGGCGTTATTAAAGATCAGCTCAATGATGTATTGCGCCCGTATGGATACTTTTTCTCACCTGACTTATCAACCAGTAATCGCGCCACCATTGGCGGGATGATCAACACCGATGCCTCGGGCCAAGGCTCGCTACGTTACGGCAAGACCTCCGATCATGTGCTGGGTTTAAAAGCGGTGCTCGTGGATGGTAGCGTTCTCGATACACAGCCTCTCAATGCGGATCAGCTTCAGCAAGCGATGTCGCGCGATGATCTTAGTGGCCGGGCGCTGCAAACGGTGTCCTCAGTCTGTCGTGAGCATCGTGATCTGATTACCGACACCTTCCCGCCGTTGAATCGCTTTTTAACCGGCTATGACCTTAAACATGTTTATGATGACACACTCACTGCCTTCGACATTGGCCGTGTGCTATGTGGCGCTGAAGGCTCTTTAGCGTTTATTGCCGAAGCTAGGCTCAACATCACGCCGATCCCGACCGTGCGTACCTTGGTAAATATTAAATACGACAGTTTTGATTCGGCACTGCGTAATGCGCCGACGATGGTTGAGGCGAACGCGCTATCGGTTGAAACCATTGATGCCAAGGTGCTTGATCTCGCAAGAAACGACATTGTTTGGCATACGGTGAGTGATCTGCTGCAAGACGTGCCCGGCAAAACCATGCACGGCATTAATATGGTGGAGTTTGCCGGGAACGAGGCTGGTGAGATCGAACAACAGATTTCGGCATTGTGCCAGCAATTGGATAGCCTGATAGCACAAAAGCAACAAGGTGTGATTGGTTATCAGATTTGTCGGGATCTCGCATCAATCAACAAAATCTATGCGATGCGTAAAAAAGCGGTCGGGCTGCTTGGCGCCACGAAAGGCAAAGCCAAACCTGTCGCCTTTGCCGAAGATACCTGTGTGCCGCCCGAAAACCTGGCTGATTTTATCAGTGAGTTCCGCGCATTGCTCGACAGCCACCATTTGCACTATGGCATGTTCGGTCATGTTGATGCGGGGGTACTACATGTGCGTCCAGCTCTGGATTTGTGTGATCCTGACCAAGAACGGGTGATGAAAACCCTCTCTGACCAAGTGGTCGCCTTGGTCGCCAAGTATGGTGGCTTGATGTGGGGTGAGCATGGCAAAGGGTATCGTTCGGAATACGGCCCCGAGTTTTTTGGTGAGACCTTGTTTGCGCAGCTTCGCCATATTAAAGCGGCATTTGATCCGCAAAACCGGATGAATCCAGGAAAAATCTGCACACCGATTAACAGCCAGGATTCACTGGTGAAGGTTGATGACACTAAGCGTGGCTTTTATGACCGCCAAATTCCGGTAGAAGTGCGTGATAGCTTTAAAGGGGCAATGGAGTGTAATGGCAACGGGCTGTGCTTTAACTATGACACCGCCTCACCCATGTGTCCTTCTATGAAGGTCAGTTATGACCGTCGTCATTCGCCAAAAGGCCGCGCTGGAATTGTGCGAGAATGGTTGCGTTTACTGTCTGAGCAGGGTGTCGACCCGTTGGCGGTTGAGCAGGCATTGATGACTCAGTCACCCTCAGTCCGTGAAGTGATGGCCAAATTCGGGCGCTATTTTACCCGCCGTAAAGAAGCGGATGATTTTAGCCATGAGGTCATGGAAGCCATGAGCGGTTGCTTGGCGTGTAAAGCTTGTGCCAGTCAGTGCCCGATCAAAGTGGATGTGCCGAGTTTTCGATCGCGTTTTATGCAGCTCTATTACAGCCGCTATCCGCGCCCGATGAAAGACCACTTAGTGGCGAACATTGAAACCTTGCTACCACTGATGGCTAAAGCCCCAAAATTGGTGAATGCGGCGACTCAGCCTCAATGGGCCCAAGGGCTCACTGCGAAGTTGATTGGCTACACAGACACACCGGCGTTGTCGGTACCGACGCTGGCTCAGTCACTGGCGGGCGATCATGCGCTGAAGTTTGATTTATCCTGGTTACAGGCGTTATCTGCGCAAGAGCGTGAAAACTATGTATTGATCGTACAAGACCCATTTACCAGCTTTTATGAAGCGCCTCTGATTCACGATTTGATCAAACTGGCGCGGCAGTTGGGTAAGGTGCCCATGTTGGTGCCGTTCAAACCTAATGGGAAAGCGCAGCATGTAAAAGGGTTTCTTCGCCGCTTCGCCCAGACGGCGCGTAACACCGCTGGCTTTTTGAATCAGCTGGCGGCGTTAAATATTCCCATGGTGGGCGTCGACCCAGCGCTGGTGCTTTGTTATCGCGATGAGTATCAAGAAGCGTTAGGTAAGCACCGGGGTAACTTTAATGTGATGCTGAGTCATGAGTGGCTGACCAGTGTTGTGCCTAGTATGCCGGTTGTGACGAGCAGTGATGCCGACCCTTGGTATCTGTTTGGCCACTGCACCGAGAAAACACAGTTACCTCATGCTGAGCAACAATGGGTGGCTTTATTTGCCCATTTTGGGGCAGAGCTTAAACCGATTTCTGTCGGTTGCTGTGGTATGGCGGGCACTTATGGCCATGAAGCAGACAAGCGCGAAACGTCAGCCGCGATCTATGATTTAAGTTGGTCGCCACAGTTGGCAAACCTGCCTAGCGAGAGAGTGCTCGCAACCGGTTACTCGTGCCGCAGCCAAGTAAAGCGGTTCAGTGAGACGCAGTTGCAACACCCTTTGCAAATCTTGTTGCGGCTAGCATGTACGCGAATTGATCGTGCGCGTGTCGATAACGTATCACTATAAAGCTTGCATCTGGGTGGCTTTGTCATACAGTAAAATAAAGAGCTGAAAGCTAAGGTAAAACAAATGCTTAAAACGGTTGTTATCATCTTGCTGGTTTTACTCGGGATTACGGCGGCCCAGTACTTGGACGAGGGGACGCAAAAGAAAATTGCGTGGGTGGTCGGCGCCATCGCTGGTGTGCTGGCGTTGGTTGTGATTGGTGTAGAGCTTTTTCGTTAGTGTTGGCGAGTTGACTCACGTTTCATTAGCCGGATAGCGTGACGCCGACGATACTAAAAACACGCAACGTTCGGAATGAAACGCTCGTAGTGAGAAGCCCGTAATGAGGTGTATCACGACGGGCGTTTTTATTTCATTCTTTTAAAGACGGTGCTTATGCGCGTTTTCCACGCTGCTTATTACCTGGCCCTTTGTGATTTGGCCGACGTATATCGGGTTGCTTGGGATGTTTAGTGGCAAAACGTTGGGTGCCATGGCGGCCTGAGCGACGCTGCCGGCCTGTTTTTTCGGGGGCATCTTCTCTCGGGATCAGGCACTTTGGTCCGTTACCAATCAAATGCTGTTTACCCATACGTACCAAGGCTTCACGGATCAGTGGCCAGTTGGCGGGATCGTGGTAACGCAGTAGTGCCTTGTGTAAGCGTCGCTGGCGCTCGCCTTTTGCCACTGTCAGTGCTTCGCGTTTTTTGTAACGCACCCGCTTCAGTGGATTGGTTTCCGAGTGATACATGGCGGTGGCATTACACATAGGTGATGGGTAAAAGTTTTGCACTTGGTCGCACTCAAACTCATTCTCTTTTAGCCAGCATGCCAAATGCACCATATCTTCATCCGTACATCCTGGGTGCGCGGCAATAAAGTAGGGGATCAAATACTGCTTTTTACCCGCTTCTTTACTGTATTTTTCAAACAGTGCTTTGAAGCGATCATACGCGCCCATGCCGGGCTTCATCATCAAGTCCAGCGTGTTCTTTTCGGTATGCTCAGGGGCGATTTTCAAATAACCACCGACATGGTGAGTCACCAATTCTTTGACATATTCTGGCGACTCAATCGCCAGGTCATACCGCACTCCCGAGGCAATCAAGACTTTTTTGATGCCCTCCACCTGACGTGCTTTGCGGTAGAGATCAATGGTATGACGGTGATCGGTATTGAGCTTGTCGCAAATCTTTGGAAATACACACGAGGGGCGACGACAGTTACGCTCCGCCTTGGGATCGGCGCAGCCGAGTCGATACATGTTAGCGGTTGGGCCACCCAAGTCTGAAATGGTGCCAGTAAAACCAGGCACTTTATCGCGGATATCATTGAGCTCTTCAATGATCGACGCTTGTGAGCGGTTTTGAATGATCCGTCCTTCGTGCTCGGTAATCGAACAAAATGAACAGCCGCCAAAACAGCCACGCATAATGTTCACCGAGGTTTTAATCATATCGTAGGCGGGGATCTTGGCGTTGCCGTACTTTGGGTGAGGCACACGTGCATAGGGCAACCCAAACACATAGTCCATTTCTTCGGTGGTGAGGGGCACCGGTGGTGGATTAATCCAAAGCAGTTGATCGCCATGTTGCTGCACCAAGGCGCGCGCAGAATAGGGGTTAGCTTCTAAGTGCATCACTCGGCTAGCATGCGCGTACAAAATGCGATCGTTTTTGAGTTTTTCAAACGAGGGCAGGCGAACAAAGGTGTTTTTGGCATCGTGTCGAGACGGACGGATAGTAATGGGTTTCGCCGCGTCTGGCTCTGCTTTTTTGCTGGTCTCGCACTGGGTTTCTGTTGCGTAGGGGTTAGGCATAGTCATGCTCTTTCCCGGTTTATCAATGCGGGTGGAATCGACTTCTGCCATACCTTCGGGCAGTGTTTTCATCATCACGGCGGTGCCAGCGATGCGAGTCATAGCGGCTAAGGTGTCACCGCGAGATAAACGATGCGCCACTTCTATTAAGGCGCGCTCGGCGTTGCCAAATAGCAATATGTCAGCTTTGGCGTCACATAACACTGAGCGACGGACTTTGTCTGACCAATAGTCGTAGTGTGCTAAACGGCGCAAGCTGGCTTCTATGCCGCCTAGCACAATCGGCGTCTGCTTATAGGCCTCTCGGCAGCGCTGAGAATAGACTAAAACCGCGCGATCAGGGCGTTTCCCGCCCTCGTTATTAGGCGTGTAGGCATCATCATGGCGCAGCTTTCGGTCTGCGGTGTAACGGTTGATCATCGAGTCCATGTTGCCGGCGGTTACACCAAAGAACAGGTTTGGTTCGCCTAATGCCATAAAATCATCTTTATTGTGCCAGTTAGGCTGCGAGATGATGCCAACACGAAACCCTTGTGCTTCCAATGTGCGGCCAATTACCGCCATGCCAAAGCTAGGATGATCGACATAGGCATCACCGGTCACGATGATGATATCGCAGCTATCCCAACCTAGGATATCCATCTCTTCACGGCTGGTGGGCAAAAAAGGCGCAGGGCCAAAGCAAGCCGCCCAGTAAGGGGTGTAATCGTATATAGCAGTCGGTGTCACGTTATGGTCTCTTGGTCAGCCCATTGCAATGAGGATGTGCGCTCCATCGATACGCGCATCGTGCGCCAGGGCGGGCGATAAATTAGCCAGCGATTTTAGCGACAATCCTGCACCGAGTATAGGGATAAATCTGGGGAGATGACTCAGGATGTCATAGAAGGCTGGGCGGACGGGTTGTGTTGTTGCACATAATCAATAAAGGCACGATCGGCGAGGGATAAGTAACCCTCTTTACGCCAAGCAATGGAAATATCGAGCTTGATCGGCTGTGTGAACGGTATCCCGACAATCCCGCTTTCGTGTTCAGTGACCATATCGAGCAGTGCGCTGATCGCAAATCCATGACGGACGATATTCAAAATCATCGCCAGCAAATTGGTTTCTAATGACAGTTTGGGGGTCATCGCATGGGTATCGCAGACTTGATCGAGATAATCACGGTGGAAGTACCCAGGACGGAACATAATTAGCTCATGGGCGAAAAAGGTGTGATAGTCGAGGGTAGAATGCGTGGCGAGCGGATGATCGGTCGCGACAACAGCAACCATCTGCGAGGAGATCAAATGCGTGGTGTCTAACGAATCGGGCACCTCTCTATCATTGATCACGGCGAGATCCAACTCACCGTCGAGCAGCATTTGCCGCAGAGAGTGAGTGCCAGCCTCTACCACCGTGAGCTTTAGCGTGGGATAACGACGGCGAAATCCCATCAGCAACTCAGGAAAAAAATACGATCCCAGCATACCCGGCACACCGATACGCACCTCGCCTTTTTGCAATCCTTTCAGCTCATCCATGGCTGTGGCCGCATCTTGCATTTGTTGTACGACGCGATAGGCGTGCTGGAGTAATACTTGCCCTTCTTGCGTCAGTTGAATGTGCTTTTCATTGCGAATAAAAATCGGCATACCCAGTTGATTCTCAAGCTTTTTGATCGCAATGCTGAGCGCAGGTTGCGCGATATGCAGACGCTGGGCGGCGAGAGTAAAGCTTTTAGTCTCAGCGATAGCAATCACGTGGCGGAGCTGTTTGATGTCCATAATCATAAATAAAATATATAGAGAAGATATATTTAATATATTTTATTAATCATAGGGCCGTTGTTAGCATGATCACATCTTAGCCTGACGGTGAGGTTTTCATGATAGAGCTTGGCTCACCACGTTATCGATTGACCGCGTTTGCACTCGCATTCGGCTCCTTTTTGATTTTTTGTAATCTTTATCTGTTTCAACCTATGCTACCTGTCTTTGCCGCGACTGATGGGATCAGCGAAACACGGGCGAATTGGCTACTTGCGGCTACCACGTTGGGCCTTTCTTTTTCACTGGTGCCTTGGGCCGTGCTGTCGGAGCGAGTCGGTCGGCGCCCCGTGATGCTGGTGAGCCTTTGGATGCTTCCTGTGATTGGCCTTATTATCGCCACCAGTTCTTCTTTTTGGATCATCGTCGGTTTACGCGCGTTGGTTGGTATTGCCCTGGGTGGGTTTGCCGCGGTCGCCGTGGCGTATATGGCGGAAGAGTTCTCACCGGAGGCGCTCGCGATTGCCGTGGGCAGCTATATCAGTGCGAACTCTCTAGGCGGGATCTCGGGTCGAGTGTTCGGTGGGATGATGACAGATTGGTGGGGATGGCATGGCGCGGTGATGGCGATGACCGTTTTCTCCTTGGTAGGCGTGGCCATCGTGAGTAAACTTTTACCGCGTCAGCGTTATTTTTCGCCTGGTAATACCTCTTTACTTGTCCATTCTCGCGGGGTGCTCACGCATCTTCGCACACCCAAGTTGTGGCTGGCGATGCTGATAGGTGGGGTGAACTTTGCGTTATTCGTGAATTTGTTTTCGGTGATAGCGTTTCGTTTAGTGGCTGCGCCTTACCAGTTACCCGTCAGTCTCGTGTCTTCAGTGTTTGTTTGTTACCTCGCCGGTACAGTGACATCGCGTTTGAGTGGGCGTTGGGTGCTGCACTTCGGCGCCATCAAAGGCATGGCTTTTGGTACTTGTGTCGCTATGCTGGGGGTGTTAGTGACCTTGAGCAGTCAGGTGCTTTGGATGGTGGTGGGGCTATTGATTGTGAGTGGTGGCGCGTTCTTTACTCACTCACTCGCTTATGGGTGGGTCAGTCGCCAAGCCGCGCAGGGTAAAGCAACGGCAACGGCTTTGTATTTAGTGCATTATTATGTTGGTGGCAGCCTTGGTGGGTTTTATCTCATCGCGGCTTGGCAACACTATGCGTGGCCAGGTGTGGTGATTGCGGCCTTAGTGCTTATCACGGTTTTATTGGGACTGGTATTTGGCCTTTCCCGTGTTATGCGCCGTCGTCGAGAAAGCCAGCGCCACGCGCACGTTGTGGCACCCTGAGCTTTAACTCGATGCAGCGAACAGGGCGTCAACCGACGCCGTTCTCAGAGAGCGGATTGCGATAACTGCGTTGCCTCTTGGCAGCCAATATTAGCTCCTTTGCGACCGATTGCTTCGCTACAGCGATGTCTCGGTCGGCATGTCGATATTGTCACGGCTGACAGAGTTTCTGGCGTCAAACCCCGTTTGTTTGCCTGGCTGATAGGTACGTATACAGTCTCTCCCTTCGGCTTTTGCTTGGTAGAGAGCACTGTCGGCGCGCTCTATCAAGGATGAAAGCGTGTCGCCCGGTTGCAGCGTGGAGAGGCCTATAGACGCGGTGACTTTCAACGGGGTATGGCTTTCATCAATATAGACATCCATTTCTCGAATTTCCCCCAGCAAACGTTCGGCGATTTGCGCGGTGACCTCACCATTACATTTAGGTAGGAAGACAATAAATTCCTCGCCACCGAATCGACCGAAAATATCGGCCTTTCTCAAACGCTCCTGTACGGTGCGGGTAAATGATTGCAATACCACATCGCCCGCGTAGTGCCCCCACTTGTCATTAATCCGCTTGAACTTATCTAAATCGAGCAGTAAGACGGAGAATGGCGAGTGCCTTTCTTCACTCACGGCCAGCGCGCGCATAGCCAGCTGTAATAGCATCCGGCGATTATAAATGCCTGTTAACGGGTCGAGCGTCGCTTGCCGGTATAGGCGCAAAATCATGTGGAGTTGAGAAAGCTGTGACCATACCACCATGAAGGCAATAACGGTTTGTAGCCAATACGAAGCAATATTATCTGGACTGGTCATGGTGGCACTGAACGAATCAACCCATAAGTGGCAAATCAGGGTAATCGACATCAAGAGTAGGCTTTCCCGCATTGTGAGCGGGAAGATGGTCAGCATGACAATCTGAATAATGGGCAGCAAGGTGTAGCTGTAAGAGAATGCCGCGTTGTCAGTGGGAAAGCCTAAAGTGTGGCTGGCAGAAAAATAAAAGGCGTTGGTAGCGAGTACCATGGCGATCAAGCCAAGTTTTGCTGATTTGAGATTATTAGCGCGATTGACCGCGTAACCAATGGTAATCAGCATACCCGCTAACAAAAGGCGTTGCAGCGAGAGCTGCGCCGCGGCCATTTTGTCAGCGAGAAATAAAAAATCAGCGGGTGACCACGCAATGGTCAGGGCGGCCCATACGTAACACAACACGCACAACCGGCTGCGCAGATAAGTGCTGCGTGTATTATTAAAGCTGTTTGCGTGCTTTTTAGCACTCCACAGTTCAAGGAATGATATTTGCAGCTTGTAGACAATATGGCCTAAGGTTTCACTCATCATTGCACCCATTGTGATTCCCGCCTGTGCAAAGGTTCCAGTTGCGTCCGCCGCTTTGGTACTATCATGCTGCGCGGTCATGTTATTTTTTTCTGTCATAAAGGTTGGTATAAGCGTGTAAACATGCCAGTTTGTTGTTTATTTTGACTGTGTTTCTTGCATTCAATGTGATCTAGCCAACTTTTTAATGCAATAAAACGAATAATTGACCATTTTTTATTGAGATACGTAAGGTGCTCTTCATTATGTATACGTTACTCGCTCCTGCGGTTGCCTCGGCAGTTCTAGGGGCACAGCTGGTGCTCTCGCTGGCGTTATTAAAAGGGGAAATATGCCCAGGCCAACGGGGTCGGTTCCATCACGCTTTCTGGGTGCCTGTTTTTGCGTGGTTGATATTAGTTCCATTTACGTTGTTCGCCAGTTTACCCTTTTTGTTGTTAGGGATTTTTGCGTTTCGATCAAAAACAGGTAAAACGCGTCACTCCGGTCCCATTCCTTTGCTTCATGTCGCAAATTTATTGGGTTTTGTTGCATGGATTGTCATACTCGCCGCGCACGGTGGCGGAATGTTAATGATGGGAGCCTTGCAACTGGTGATTCTCGGGTCGAGCCTTGGCCACAGTTTGTTAGTGCGTGCGCGCTCGCGACTGCAAGCTTTTGATCGTTTGCTCCCTCTAATCAGTGTAGTGGCCTTTATGGGGGTGATGGTATTGGCCGCGCTGTTGTCTGCACTCAGCCCATCGGCAACAACTGACATCAACGCCATTATGGCGGGTGCCGGCCTAGGTTTGCTTGGGGTGGCGGCACAGATTTGGCACCTACTGAAGCAAACATCGCCTGTGTTTTGGCGCGTGAGCGTGGGCTTTGGATTTATGCTATTGGCGAATATCAGTCTGACGCGACTCGTCATGGCTTAATTAGGCACTTTTTCGCCTCGGATCTATACTCAAGGTGCGGTCTTCAGTGCAAGGAGAGGGTATGGATATCCACAACATCAGCCGATTAGATGGTGCTATCTTCTATGGCATTGTCAACGAAAGACTGCGTCTTGAGTGTGATAGCTTAGAAGCACTGATGGCGCATTTAGATCTCGACCACGATCAATTGCAAAATAAGTTTAATGATATTGGTTGTGAGTACGACCCGCTTACCAATCAATTAAGGCTTAAATAGCGTCTAACCTGCGGCTCACTGCATAGACGGTGAGTCGCACTCTAACTCTTCTTTCATCCCTTCGTAGACAGACCCCGTTGTTTTGTTAAAAATTTGATCGTTTATTGTTCTGCCCACTACGCTTATTGAGGGAGAGAGTCAGTGAACTCTCTGTTTTATCACGTGGAATACACGCTATAAGGACGACCCTGATGCCGCGACGAGCATGGAGCGTAATTGTATTAACCGCACTGATTGGCGTGGGGTTTGCAGCCTTAACCGCTCACTTGCTGTATCAAAAAGAGCAAGAGGCGATTCGCAAAGAGCTGCATAAAGACGTGAACAACGCCGCAATGGCGTTAGCGCGAGAGGTGAATCTTGGCCTTGAATTGCTCTATGCCGTCAAGAATCATTTTGACGCGGGGCATCGATTAGATGCGCGTAATTTTCAACCGCTCACGTCCGGTGTACTGACACGCCACCCCAGCTTTAAATCGATAGAGTGGGTGGACATTGTGATGCACCACCAGCGCCGCCATTACGTTCAAGGAATGGAAGAAAGAGGTGCCACGTCTTCACAGTTTAATATTGTCGAGTTGGATGAAAACAACCAACTGATACCCGCGCAACGGCGTGATATGTACTTCCCGCTCAGGTTCACCTCCGGTGAGAATAATGAGGCCGCGGTGATCGGTTTCGATCTTGGCTCCACGCCGGTGACTCGTCAGGCGCTCAAAACCAGTTTTAATACCGGCGTTCCTGTCGCCACGCCAGCGACCACTATTGAGCGCGCCTACGGCAATGTGCGCGGCTTTTTATTGATCATGCCGATTTTATTGGATCCAGAACAGTTAGGTGGGGAAGACACGCGAGATTTGCGCGGCTTTCTGGTGGCGGTGATTGATGTCAATACCTTGGTCAACTTGGCGATAGATACGGTCATTAATGACGGGATTAATTATACCTTGATTGATTCCACCGATCCGAATCATCGCCAAGTGCTTCATACGCAGCGAGTAGAATTAGCACAGATGAAAGATTCACTCGCGCAACAGCCCGCGAATCCTATCTTCTTTGCGGGACGCGAATGGGAGCTGATTGGCTACCCGACCGTTAGGTATATGCAGGAAAGACAAAGTTGGGTGCCGCTTTGGACGTTTCTCATTGGCAGTGGCATATTTTTGCTCATTTGCTACCTGCTTTATCGCCTGCAGTCTCGCGCCTACAGTGTTCAGGTACAAGTTGATCAAAAAACGCACGCATTGAAAGAAGCCAATAGTCGACTCGAATCAATGACTAAGTGTGATGGCCTCACCGGACTATACAACCGTACCCAGTTTGAGCAAGAGCTAGAGCGTGAAATACAACGTGCGCTTCGCGATGATACGTCGCTGAGCCTGATGGTGGTAGAGGTTCAGCATCTTTCTAATTACAACAAACAATATGGCCGAATGGCCGGAGATCAATTGATTCGACAAATTGCACAAGTACTGGATGAGATGCTAAAGCGGCCTGGTGATCTGGTGTGCCGGTTTACCGGTAGCCAGTTTGTGGCCATTTTACCGCGGACGGAGGGCGCAGAGCGGTTGGCGGAAGAATGTGTCGCGGCCGTTAACCGATTACAGGTGGCGTTTGAAGGAGAGCCGGAAGATCGTGTCAGGGTGTTTGTTGGCGGGGTAACGGTGAGCGATCAAAAAGAGATGACGGCTTCGCGATTACATGCGTATGGGGAAATTGGCTTGACCCGTGCAAAAGCGGATAATGATACTGGGTGGCACTGGATGGAAATCAGCGCGCCCGTTCAGGATAAAAAAAGTATTGATCCATAAAAATCAGAGCGGTACACATGCACCGCTCTTACGTCTGTTAAGTTTTTATACACTGATTCGGCGTTAGTACTCTTCACCCTTATTGAAACGGTCGCTAACGGCCGGGCTTTTGAGCAAGGGATCGTCGTCTGGTTTTTGTGTGTTAACTGCGGTGAACATTAAGGTATGGGCCTCGTTGCTAAGCATGAGACTGTTACCTCGCATGGTTGCCTCACTCCATTGGCTTAGCACCTGACTCATGGTTTGTTCGAGCTCCATCGCACTCGATGAGCAAGCCATTTTGGTACTTGCCATTGGCGCCACTTTAAAGCGATGACTCTTCAGTTCAGCGTTACCAAAATAGCGATTGCAGCCACTAAAGCCGCTTACGCCCATATCCTTATTAATGGTAAGCGTTGGGGTTCCTTCCGCACTGATAGCTTGTTGATCGACCATGGTCAGTTGCCATTGCTGTGCAACACCAGAGCTTGTCACGCTGCCATTATCGCCTCCGGCATACTGACCGTTACTACAAGCGGTCACCCCGGCAGCGAGCATGACTGCCATCAACACGTGTTTTTTCATAATGACTCCTTAGTCACTAACAGTGGGTTTCAATTCAAGCGTAGCCAAGTTAGTAACAAGTATGCCAATAAAAGTGTGAGTTTATGTCAAGCCAGTGTCTTTTTTGCTAGGCGATAAAAAAAGCCCCCGGTAGAGGGGGCAAGATATACCATCGCGTGTCTTATTATTATTGAAATCTCGTTTTATCGCTGGCGCATGACAGCCACATTTTTGTCTGTCTGATTATGGCTCGCCTGCGATCCAAGACTGAGGCAAGTTGTAGGGGTAGATTATCAAGAAAAAATGACAATTGAGTTTCACTGAGAGAATGGGATAAGAAAAAAAGCGACACCATCGAGAGGTGATCCGCGACAGGTAATGATATGACTTTTTAGCGAATGTGTTCACTTTCCTTGACAATTTCGCTCGCGCACTTGTCCACTTAGACGCCAGACAGTAAAACCACAGCATCCACGAGGTGTATTTTTTAGATATTAACGTTATGCTTCTATTTAGTGACAGCACTGATCCGACACTGGCCACAGTGTGTAAGTAAAAGAACGGCTAGGCAGACCCAAAAAGGAATCCATCATGGCATTGAGCGATGCTGCAAAAAAAGTTCAGGAAGCGTTGATTGCTCGCGGTATTGAAACCCCAATGACGGCTAAATCCGCGATGTCTTCTGAAGAACGAAAAGAAAAAATTGAGTTTCACATGCGTGAAATCCTGCAGTCGATCGATTTAGACCTCACCGATGATAGCTTGGCCGAGACACCGGCTCGCATTGCCAAGATGTATGTTGATGAGATTTTCTCAGGCTTGGATTATTCGCAATTTCCCAAAGTCACCATGATTGATAACAAGATGGGTTGCGACGAGATGGTGCGCGTCAAAGACATCTCGGTCACCAGCACTTGTGAGCACCATTTGGTCACCATTGATGGCCGAGCGACGGTGGCGTATCTCCCCAATAATAAGGTACTCGGCCTGTCGAAGATCAACCGGATCGTACGTTTCTTCTCCCAACGGCCACAAGTGCAAGAGCGACTGACCCGTCAGGTACTGGTGGCATTGCAAACATTACTAGAAACCGAGGACGTCGCGGTACGTATCGAAGCGACACATTATTGCGTCAAATCTCGCGGTGTGATGGATGCCAACAGTGAGACAACCACCACCGCACTGGGTGGGTTGTTCAAAAAGAACGCCGCAACACGGGCGGAGTTTTTGCACGGCATTCAATAACGGCCAGCATAGAGATGAAAAGCCCCGATCTGGAAACAGGTTGGGGCTTTTTTAGTACAGCTAACGTGGAGACGCTGGTAGTTTACTCGAATTGCCGAGCAATATCGTGGAACTGGCGCACTTTATCTCGCAGCTGGCTACTTGCCTCGGAAACGTCGTTAACCTCGTTGAGGTTTTGCTGAGAAACCGATTCGATATCATGGATCTCTTGGCTAATGGCTGTGAAGCTCTCTAATTGCGCTTGGGCAGAGTGATGCGTTTCATTCGTACGGCCCACCACATCTGCGATGGCATTTCTGACCGAGTGTAGGCTCGCAATGCTGTGATCCGTGGTATCAACACACGCTTGCGTTTGTTCGTGGCTTTCGTGAATTTGGGTTTGCCAATGCGAAATGGTGTCGTGCATTTCTTGAATCGATGACTGAATTTGCTCTGTGGCCGTTTGCGTCCGACTGGAAAGCGCCCGCACTTCATCGGCAACAACCGCAAAGCCTCGGCCCTGTTCTCCGGCGCGTGCCGCTTCAATCGCCGCATTCAGCGCCAGCAAATTCGTCTGCTCGGCAATGCCACTGATCTCACTCATTGACTCGGTCACACGCTCGGCGGTGGCAGACAGCTGTTGCGTCGCGGTGAGCGAATTTTCCGATTGTTGAGAGAGCGTTTTTAGCTGCTCGCCCGTTTGTTGTAACAAGGCCTCGGTTTCTTTGCTTTGCTGCTGGACTGATTGCAGTCGCTCAACACTTTGCTGGGCGTTATCAGATACCTTGTTCGCCGATTCAGAGGCATGATCAATGTTACCGGCAATCGAGGAAATCTGATGGCTTTGTTTATTGATGGCATCGGACACGCGTGTTGATAATGCGCTCAACTCATCTGAAAATTGATTCAGTGACAGTGAAGCATCGAGCATGCGCCCAAGAATGGTGCGAATGCGGGCGTTGAGCATTTTCACTTTATAATCAACCACAGAGCTAAGCCCGGTCCCCGAGTAGATATAACGGCTGATACTGTCGTAATTGTCCTGTATGCCACGCGCGAGAGTAGGCAAGGTGAACAGCTCATCACGAAAGAGGGTACCGAGCACTAAAGGCATCGCAATGGCACCTGCAATATCCCAGCCCGATATGGCGCTATCGAAAATAAGCGACACAGGGGCGGCGACCAATCCCAACCCCATGAATGTGTACTTCAACGCCGCAGGAATATCGGCAACCGATAACTGCTTCATCGATTTACCATTTTTCTCTGCCCGGCACAGAGCTTGGTAAGCTTGTGCGGCGCGATGTTTGACGGCCGGATCAGGCTTCACCCTGACGGACTGATAGCCAGTGACTTGGCCGTGCTCATAAATGGGAGTGACATAGGCGTCTACCCAATAGTAATCGCCGTTTTTACAACGGTTTTTAACTATGCCGCGCCAAGGTTGGTTGGCTTTTAAGGCGCGCCACATATCTGCAAATGCCGCTTTGGGCATATCGGCGTGACGAATAATATTGTGAGGCGCACCTGTGAGTTCTTCTTCATCGTAGCCAGCGATGCGAATAAACTCAGGATTACAGTAGGTAATCACCCCGCGCTTATCAGTGGTCGAGACGAGGCGCTCATCGTCACCAAATACAACTTCATTATTGCTCATAGTCTTTATCTTTTTTGGTCACAGTCAATTAAAAGCCTTATTGGTATTAGTGTAGTGGCTGGAGATTTTTATTAATAATTGTGTTAATAAATTGTTTCTTTCTGGGCGGAGCCCATAAAAAAAGGGCCTTGCGGCCCTTTGTTTCAGTTTTAAGACAGCGGTGCCTAGTCTAAAACCTTTGCGATGGCAGTGCAAAGTGGCACCATGTTAGTGTGCGTCATGCCTGCCACATTTAAACGGCCTGAGCCGACGATATACACGCCATGATCAGCTTTTAATGCATTGACTTGGTCTTTATTGAGCCCAGAGAACGAGAACATGCCGTTTTGCTGCTCGATAAAGCTAAAGTCACGCGACACGCCTTGCGCTTTCAATGTTTTGACAAACTCGGTACGCATGGTTTTGATGCGATCGCGCATGTCCGCCAGCTCTTGCAACCACTGCGCTTTGAGCGTCGCGTCATTCAAGATGGTGGTGACGACGGCGGCACCATGAGCAGGTGGATTAGAGTAGATAACGCGAGCGATGGTTTTCACCTGACTAAAGGCCTTGGTGGCTTCTTCTTGGTTACGGCCAACGAGCGTGAATGCACCCACTCGTTCGTTGTACAAGCCAAAGTTTTTCGAGAACGAACTGGCGATAAGCAGCTCGGGACACACCTTGGTAAAAATGCGTAAGCCGGCGGCATCTTCTTCGACACCAGTGGCGAAACCTTGATAGGCAAAGTCGAACATCGGCAATAGGCCTTTACGCTGACATAGCTCAGCGAGGGCTTGCCACTCTTGCTCGGTAGGATCGATGCCAGTCGGGTTATGGCAGCAACCGTGGAGCAGCACAACATCACCTGCGTTTGCCTTTTCAAGATCAGCGACCATTGCCTCGAAATCTTTATCATTCTTGGCCGCGTCATAATAGCTGTACTCAGCAAGAGGGAGGCCAGCGGCCGTAAACACGCCTTTGTGGTTGGCCCAGGTTGGGTTGCTTATCCATACCGTCACTTCGCCAAGGTGACGTTTAATAAACTCACCAGCCAAACGAAGGGCGCCGGTGCCACCTGGAGAGTGTGCGGTATGTGCGCGTTTGTCGTTGATCACGTCAGCTTGCTCACCAAACAGCAGTTGTTGCACCGCGAGGCCATATTCGGCCGTGCCGGGAATGCTTAAGTAAGACTTGGTGTTTTCTCTGTCGAGAAGTAGTGCTTCGGCTTTTTTAACAGAAGGGAGTACCGGTGTCTCACCGTGCTCGTTTTTGTAGACGCCCACCCCGAGATTGATTTTGTCTTCACGTGGGTCAGCTTTATATTCTTCAGTCAGTCCTAGAATAGGATCAGCGGGAGCGGCAGAGATTTTCTCAAACATTGGTGTCGTCCATGGTTATGATGAATGAAAGTCAAACTGGCTTTTTTATAACACTTGTCGAGAACAATAGAAACCGGAGGACAAGCGGCCAGTTGTGCGTTCGGTATCGGTTTATGCTGTAAAAGCGCGACTTACGTAGTCAAAACACAAGAAAAAGGCTGCAATATGCAGCCTTTTGAATCGCGAGTTTATTTAGAAGTTGGCATTGCGTGGTGAGCGAGGGAACGGGATCACATCGCGAATATTGCTCATTCCTGTCACGTAGGAAACGAGACGCTCAAAGCCCAAGCCAAAGCCTGAATGAGGGACAGTGCCGTAGCGACGAAGATCGCGGTACCACCAGAAATCTTCTTTCTCAAGACCCATTTCTTCTAGGCGTTGGTCAAGCACATCAAGACGCTCTTCACGCTGAGAACCACCGATAATTTCGCCAATGCCTGGTGCTAGCACGTCCATCGCGGCAACGGTTTTGCCGTCATCGTTCATGCGCATGTAGAAGGCTTTAATATCTTTCGGGTAGTTTTTAACGACCACCGGGGCATTAAAGTGCTCTTCTGCAAGATAGCGCTCGTGCTCAGAGGCTAAATCGATTCCCCATTCTACTGGGAACTCAAAAGTTTGGCCGCTGTTTTGCAAGATGGTGACCGCATCGGTGTAATCCACCTGGGCAAAATCTGCATTAACGAACTTTTCTAGACGTGTGAGTACGTCTTTGTTGATGCGTTGCTCAAAGAATTTCATGTCGTCTTGGCGCTCTTCAAGCACCGCTTTGAACACGTACTTGAGCATGGCTTCTGCGAGGGCCGCTGAATCATCCAGATCGGCAAACGCCACTTCCGGCTCGACCATCCAAAACTCCGCCAAGTGACGGCTGGTGTTTGAGTTTTCAGCACGGAAGGTTGGGCCGAAGGTGTAGACTTTGCTCAACGCACAGGCATAGGTTTCGGCGTTTAGCTGGCCGGATACAGTCAAGAAGGCTTCTTTGCCGAAAAAGTCTTGGTCAAAGTCGACGTCGCCTTGTTCGGTTTTGGGCACATTCGCCAAGTCCAAGCTAGAGACGCGGAACATCTCGCCAGCACCTTCACAGTCTGAGGCGGTGATCAATGGCGCAGACATCCAGTAGTAGCCTTGCTCATGGAAAAAGCGATGGATCGCTTGTGACAAGGTGTGGCGAACGCGCGCCACCGCACCAATCACGTTTGAGCGTGGGCGCAAATGGGCCACTTCACGCAAGTATTCGATAGAATGACGTGTTTTCGCCATCGGATAGGTATCAGGGTCGTCTACCCAACCGACGACTTTCACGGCTGTGGCTTGCAGCTCATAGGCTTGGCCTTTTCCTGGCGACTCGACCACGTTACCCGTGACTTCGACCGAGCAACCAGCGGTCAAGCGAAGAACGTCTTGCTGATAATTATCCAGCTCATTAGGGACCACGGCCTGAATAGGGTCAAAACAAGAACCATCGTAAATGGCAAGGAAAGAAATACCGGCTTTGGAATCTCGGCGTGACCGGACCCATCCACGCACAGTCACTTCAGTGTCGACTGCCGCCTTGCCGCGCAGGACGTCTACTACAGGCGCGTATGTCATAATTCGCTTCTATCTCCGTTTAGGGTAATACGGCCATTCAGTGATGACCGCATCATTGATTTTGCAAGTTAGGCTAGCAAGTTTACCTGTATCCTGTATAGCTTCAAGACTTAGGCGAGTCTGAGAGCTTAAATTGGCCAATTAATCCTTCTAACTGCTCAACCAGTTGCTCAAGATTCGCGCTAATCGCTTTGACTTCATTCGCATTGCTGGCGGTGTCATTCGCGTGGCTTTGGATTCGACCCACTTGAGAGAGGAGGGCATCGGTCATTTGCGCTTGGTGCTCGCTTTGCTGGCTAATGTCGTCCGCGTTGTTATTCACCGTAGTGACTTGATCGGCGATGTTGCCTAGCGCCTCAGAGAGCGCCATGACGGTTTCTCCGCGCTGATTCGCACTGTCACTGGTCGCTTCCACCGCTTGTGCCGAGGCTTCGCTACCTGCACACAGGTTCTCGATAATAGTCTGGATTTCTCCAGTGGCATCATGACTGCGGCTAGCAAGGTTACGCACTTCTTCGGCGACGACCGCAAAACCTCGGCCTTGTTCGCCAGCACGTGCCGCTTCGATAGCGGCATTTAACGCGAGCAAGTTGGTTTGTTCGGCAATTTCACGAATCACGCCCAAAATGGTGGTCACTTGCTGGCTTTGCTGGTTCACATCCAAAATTTGGCTGCGTACCTGGCTAATATCTTCGACTAATTTGCGAATATCATTGGCGGCAACATTGGCAAGGTCACTGCCTTGATTGGCGCTGGTGGCGGCTGACTCACTCAGTTGCGCCGCCTCTTGGGTGCGGTTTTGAATATCATGTTGATGCTGTTGAACATTATCGATCGCCGATGACATATCATTGGTTTCATGACGCTGGCTATCCGCTAATTGGTCGGTATGGCTAGAGACGCGAATCAAGTTCATGGCCTCGGCTGACAGTGTCTCGGAGGTGCGCTGAACTTGTTGCAAGCTGGCAGAGAAGTTATCAAGCAACTGATCACAGCTATCACATAGCTCGCCAATTTCATCGCCTCGGGTATCATTGAGACGCTCCGCGAGGTTTTTATCATGGCTGGTACGTTTCATAAACGCAGAGACCCGCTTCAACGGAGACACCACCCAACGGCGGATCACAGTTAATGAGATCAGAAAACCCAACACGGCAATACTGCCCATGATCCCGGCAGTAATGAGCATTTCTTTATCTATGGTGCCGTAAAGCGGCTCGAGATCGTATTCCAGGCGAATCACCCCAAGCACCGTCCCTTCTTCGGCGACGTGGCACTGCAGACAGTTAGTCCCGCGATAATCGCTACTGGCTTTCATTGGCAGAGCAACCACGAGTCCTTTTTCACCGTTGCTGTCGACGGTTTCAACAATGGTTTCACCGTCTAGTGCGCGCTGATCAATCGCATCCTGTGGTGACTGCTCGGGATTGCCAGGGCCGAAAAAGCGAGTAATCGCGTCGGAACGGATCACTCGCGCCTCTTCAATGCCTTCATGAGAAAGCATTTTTTCGCGTAAGGTATTTCGTTGGCTAATGGTGCCCGTCAACATCAACATGTTAAGGCTATCAAAATAGTTAGAGGCTTTATCGAGCGTTTGCTGACTAACAATCGATGTCATCAGTGCCTTTTGCTGATGAGATTGGTAGGCCAAAGACGTGACGAGCACCAGAGCGAAAACAAGAAAAAGAGCAAGAAGAATTTTGCTCGCAAGGGTCATGCGCATGAGTCAACCATTTGTTATTAAGTTATAGATTTATCAGTTATAGCCTGTAGCCACTATGTTAAACCCAGAGTGCGCGAGTGGGGGAGTCCCCATATAAAATGTGTGATTTCATCGACGTAAATCGTCCTGTTATTGAGACACGAGTCCGCATTGTCGACTGAATGCCAGATTGGAATGTTAGCTGCGCTTAGCTGGCGAGGAAGCGATTGAGTCATCCGGCTAATTTGAGTAGCATGCGGCCTCTTATTGTTGTTGGAAGAGATAAAATGACCACCGAGTTGTTTAAAGAGTTCACCTTTGAAGCGGCACACCACCTTCCTAATGTCCCTGAGGGACACAAGTGTGGTCGTCTACATGGACACTCTTTTATCGTGCGTTTGTACGTAGAAGGTGAGGTGGATCCTCACACAGGCTGGGTAATTGATTTCGCGGAAATCAAAGCGGCGTTTAAGCCTATCTATAACCGCCTTGACCATTATTATCTCAATGAGATTGAAGGGCTGGAGAATCCGACCAGCGAAGTACTCGCACAGTGGATTTGGCAACAGGTTAAGCCAGATTTACCGTTACTCAGTAAAGTCATGGTCAAAGAGACCTGCACAGCCGGCTGTACCTATTACGGTGACTAAGGCGCGTGGCGTTGCACGAGTCACGGATCTGAGCGGCGGCGACCTAGGCCGTTGCTCTCCATATCAAGTGTGATACTTGGCTAGCGTGCGGCACCTTGGTCGCGCTAGAACGCCGTATAGCGCGTCCGGTGCGGTCAGGATGAGAGGGGTGTTTACCATCGATGCTCAGGCAAT
Source organism: Salinivibrio kushneri (assembly GCF_005280275.1). Taxonomy (NCBI): domain Bacteria; kingdom Pseudomonadati; phylum Pseudomonadota; class Gammaproteobacteria; order Vibrionales; family Vibrionaceae; genus Salinivibrio; species Salinivibrio kushneri. The sequence goes on along the minus strand of NZ_CP040021.1, from coordinate 1,604,056 downwards.
CGCCAGATACTTATGTGTTTGTATCGATAGCCGCCAGCCTCGCTGAATGCAGGTATCAATGCACAGCTGGGTCGCGCGCGCTTTTTGACTCACGGGCTGTAACGCAATGGTCGCCGTATCAGGCGGCGGGCAGGTGGTGAGTAGCGCATCAAGCTGATCAATATCTTTCTCTGTTCCGACCGGGTGTTTCACTTCATTTGCCCGCGCCATTGCCTCTTTGAGCACTGGCAACTTCCCTCGCATATTGATTTTCGGAGACACAGTGACCCAGGTATTAGCCGACGCTTCAATCGGATAAGTACCACTCGTTTCTATTTGGCATTGGCAGCCAGCGGCTTCTAGCGCATGGGTTAACGGTTTTAAATCGTAAAGGCAAGGCTCACCACCGGTAATCACAATATGACGCGCGTGATAGCGGCTTAGAATATCGGCGGTAATCGCATCAGCGCTGAGCCAGCACCAAGCGGGAGAGTCTTCAGACTTATCAATGATGAAAATCTTGTCTTTCCGATCTTTTTCATCGGTTTCCCAAGTTTGTTTGGTATCGCACCAGGCACAACCAACAGGGCAGCCTTGTAATCGGACAAACACAGAGGGAACCCCTGTAAACGTGCCTTCGCCCTGAATGGTTTCAAATATTTCGTTAACTCGGTACATATGGTTGGTAGCGGTCGATGTAAAGCGCCACATTATGCCAATGAATACGGCTGAGATCTTGTTTTTTCACGCGTGATTAGCCGTTGAACAGCGTTACTGTTTAAGCGGGTTTTGTGAGTTTGTGCGCGATTTCAGCGATCTAAAGTGACCCACATCACGGGCTAGTGGCTTACTGCTTCACAATTAGTTCGCGAAGTAAAAAAATTCACGAAGACAGGTGGTATCAGGGGTATCACCATAGCCAAGCAGTTATAGGACAAGGCATGATTATTGGGCAGCCGGGACATATTGATCACATCAAGCGTAAAAATGCGGGGACGATTTATAATTTAATCGACCGTTTTGCCCCGATTTCTCGGATCGAACTGTCGAAACGCAGTCAATTAGCACCCGCCAGTATTACCAAAATTGTTCGAGAGTTGATGGACGCGCACTTGGTCAAAGAAACACAAATACAGGGTACCAGCATGCGTGGTCGGCCCGCTGTCGGCTTGGTGCTGGACAATGAGGGCTGGCAATTCTTATCCATGCGACTAGGGCGTGGTTATCTCACCATGGCACTGCACTCACTGAGTAGTGAAATCCTTATTCAAGAACGCCATGAAATTGATGTCATGGCGCAGGATGCCTTGCTTTCCACGGTGGTTGAATACGTAAAAGCCTTTTTCTCACGCCACCAAGAGACGGTCGATCGCGTGACCAGTATTGCGGTATCGCTCCCTGGATTGGTGAACAGCGCGCAAGGCACAGTGATCCAGATGCCATACTTTGAGGTTGATCATATGCCGCTGGGGCCGGTGTTACACCGTGAGACGGGGCTGCCAGTATTTGTCGGTAACGATACGCGCTCGTGGGCGTTGGCAGAGAAGTTATTTGGCAACGCGAAAGAATCCGATAGTGCAGTGTTGGTGGCTGTTCATAATGGGGTCGGTGCCGGCATCATACTCGAGGGTAAAGTCCTTCAAGGGCGTATTGGCAATGTGGGCGAGTTGGGCCACATCCAGATTAAGCCTTTCGGCAAACGCTGTTTTTGCGGTAATTATGGTTGCCTTGAGACGGTCGCCAGTCTCTCTGCCGTGTATGAACAGGTACAGACGCTACTGGATGAGGGGCACGCGAGCCAGTTACAGGGTCAACCATTAACCATAGACGGCATTTGCGACGCGGCGGTGGCAGGCGATGGGCTCGCGCATCAGGTGATCACTGAGTTGGGGCATCACCTGGGTACGGCTATCGCGATTGTAGTGAATTTATTCAATCCAGAAAAAATACTCTTTGGCGGAGAGTTTAATCGTGCCAAGAGCGTGCTTTATCCCGCGATTATGGAGTGTTTAAAGACCCAAACCATCCCATTATATAGTAAGCACCTGGTGTTGGAAGAGAGCTATTTTTATACCCAAGCCACCATGCCTGGCGCAGCGATGGTCAAACAAGCCATGTACGATGGCAATTTGCTGATGAAAGTGCTGGAAGGATAGGCGTCGTCGTTTCAGTGCTATGACGCGTGGTAACGCTGAAAAACTAACCTGAATGATGGCTTTGTCCTGTCTATCAGAGATAAAAAAAGCAGGTGATTCGCACCTGCTTTTGTGAAAGTATTTCTTTAAATAGCGATGTTAACTATTTTTTCTTTCTTCAGCCATGCAAGCGGCTGCGGTAAATACCACATCGGTTGAGCTATTGAGGCCGGTTTCCGCGGAATCTTGCAAGACGCCAATGGTAAAGCCAATCCCTACCACCTGCATAGCAATCTCTTGTGGGATCCCGAACAAGTTACAGGCCAGTGGGATCAACAGCAATGAGCCGCCGGCCACACCAGATGCACCACAGGCTGATACTGCCGCGACAATACTCAGTAGCACCGCGGTGGCGATATCCACCTCAATACCCAAAGTGTGAACTGCTGCCAACGTCAATACGGTAATGGTGATCGCCGCACCGCCCATGTTAATGGTTGCACCCAGTGGAATCGAAACCGAGTAGGTGTCTTCATCCAACTCAAGACGGCGGCACAGTTGCATATTCACCGGGATGTTAGCGGCTGAACTACGGGTAAAGAAGGCGGTTATGCCACTTTCACGTAGGCATTTTAAAACCAGTGGGTAGGGGTTTTGACCTGTTTTGAAGTACACAATCGCTGGGTTAACCACCAATGCGATGGTGAACATGCTACCCAATAGCACACCGAGAAGGTGCATATAACCTGCTAGGGCATCAAAGCCACTTTTAGCCAGTGTGCTGGCGACCAAACCGAAGATACCCAAAGGCGCAAAACGGATCACAAAGCGCACGATCATCGACACGCCTTCTGACACGTCGGAAAATACGCGCTTGGTTTCATTTGATGCGTGGTGCAAAGCAATCCCCAAACCGATCGCCCAAGCGAGGATCCCGATGTAGTTACCGTTCATCAATGCACTGACTGGATTGTCCACGATATTGAAAAGCAAGGTGCTTAATACCTGGCCAATCCCTTCTGGTGGGGTGATGCTGGCATCTGTGGTGGCAAATTCCAAGGTTGTTGGGAATAAGAAACTCATGGTGACTGCCGTCAGTGAGGCAGCCAGCGTACCGACAAGATATAGACCAATAATGGGACGCATGTTGGCGCGCTGTCCTTGCTTTTGGTTAGCAATGGAAGCTGCCACTAAAACGAAGACCAAAATGGGGGCGACGGCTTTCAACGCGCTGACAAAGAGTTGTCCGAACAGCCCTGCATTCGCTGCCCACTCAGGAGACAGGTATGCAAGGACACCGCCGGCAAGAATACCGACAAGGATTTGAAGTACCAACGAGTTGCCTCGGCTGACACTGGCGAGTTGTGTTTGACTCATGTGACTCTCACTTCACTGTGTTTATTATCAATGGCTGTTAATGAATCGTTAGAAGTGACGAATTAAACCAGTTTGATTCACCTGATGTAAAGGGAAAATTACTACTTTGCACTAGTTATGTAGGGTTGAGGCGGAGAGTTGTCATTAAGTAAAGGTTTACCAGGTGTAATTATTCTGTTATCGCTGCGAGATTAATGATGATAACGGGGAGCTTCGCCGAGTAAATGCATGCATTCTCTTGCCTCTTTAGCATAAAAAAAGGCGGCTTCGCAGCCGCCAGAAGGATAACAACTAACACAGAAATTTTTAGTAAATCGCATGTCCCACGGTATTGAGTAGTTTGCTTACGCCTTTAGTGAAATAGAGCGGCGCATTCGCAACCGTGTAGCATAGGCAGCCTTGTTGGGTGAATGGCGTATGGTGATGACGACTATCGAGCAAGATAAAATCGCCCGGCACGTATTCACCGCTTTCATCTTCGAAGGTACCGTCAAGCAGCAGTGTTAATTCATAACCTTTGTGGGTGTGCGCTGGCACCGAGCCGCCTTCATCAATATGAAGGAAACTGGCACGTGTTGCCCCTTCATCAAGGTTCAACCGGGCGCGCTGCACTTTGCCAAATGATGACCAGTTGGAATCACTAAAGCGTTGTAGCGCGCGTGGCAGTGTGTAGGTTTTGTCACTGACACTTATTTGTGTTGAACGGACGGGTGCTTGTGCATCGACGGCACCATCATTGGCGGCCGTATCTTCGAAAATGGCAGCAAGCATTTCGTCTTCAGCCGCATAATCCCAATCAGTAGCGGCCGTTTCTTCCTCGTCGAACACGGTCTGTGCAAGCGAAGCTTCTGCAGCGGCGACATATGCTTGGCATTCCTGGCAAAGCTCAACATGCGCTGACAACGCAATCGCCATCGAGGTGGGCAGTTTGCCAGCTGCAAACGCATCAAGTAAATCGGTCGATGGGTGATATTTAATCATTGTTTTACCTCCAGGTGATTGCGGAGCTTTTCCAGACCTAAACGCAATCGGGATTTTACGGTGCCCAGCGGCACGTTCAACTGTTCTGACAACTCTTGATGGGTAAGCTGTTTCAGATAAACGCCTCTTACCACTTGTTGTTGCACGTCGGGTAACTCATCAATGAACGACAGCAACTCTTGATCCATCATATATTGCGCACCCGCATCCGATTCATTGTCCTGCTGGCCGGATTCGAGCACGGGCCAAATATCATCACTGAAATTGTCTTCCCGGTTCGATTGCACCTTACGCAACATATCAAAGCTAATATTACGCATAATGGTGAACACCCACGTGGTCGCTGCGCCTTTGTCCGAGTTATACAAGTGGGCTTTGCGCCACACCACTAACATGGTTTCTTGTACCAATTCCATCGCCTGGCCGTCAGCACGAAGGTGCTTGGCACCGTACGAGCGGATCTTGGGACCAAAAAACCGGAAAAGACGTTCAAAAGCGGCGCGGTCGCGCTTCTCCGAGACTTTTAATAATAATGCAGACAACTCTTCCTTCGTCACGTCAGTCATGTTGGCACGCGTGTCCCGTCTGGAAATGGTGGTCTCAGTATACATGGTTTGTGGCGCAGTCATAGTTGAGTCCTATCTGTCGTAGCCGTCCATTTGGCTACCAGTACGTGAGTAGCAGTGATTGGATCACTCGACTTCCTCTTCGAGCAGCTGACTGATGAATTGTTTCGCTTCTTCTGCCGATTCTTGCGCTATAAACCATTGTTTTTGCGCATTAGAAAGCGGCAATATCTCCAGCCAACGCTGACAGCTCCAAGTTAAGTCGTCGAAAGGGGCCGCCTCATATTGCTCTGCGTGCTCAGGATGGGCCGCAAAGACATGTTTTAGCCCGGCAGCAATATGCGCTTTATCGTCGGCTTGGTCATCATCCAAATACTCGTCATGAGGCCAATCATTGAGAGCCCGTATGTCACCCACCCACAACTTATCGGCTTCTTGATCGGTCGATAGAATTTCCACACGTTGACGGCCGGCGATCGTAATCCCCAATAAACCGTCAGAGAGTGTTTCAAAATCGACAATGTCGACCAGTGTGCCGTATTTGTACAGGCGTTTTCCCTGCATCATTGCCAGCACGAACCCCTCTTGGTTTGCAGAGCACTCTCGGACGAGGCGTAAATAACGGGGTTCAAAAATGCGCAGTTTTGCCCTGCCACCCGGTAGCAAAAACAGGGGCAAAGGAAACAGCTTAGTCATACTTATGCCTCCTTCTATTGATTCAACATGCTCCCCACTACGCGTCGTGGGGCGCATGCGATCAAGATAGGCTTTGGATGGCGCTAATCATATTGACATTGATTGCTGCTGTGGCATTCTGGACGTCTAAATGGCCGGTCAAAAAAGGTAAAGGGAATGAAGATAAAACAACTTGGTGTCAGTCTCGCGTCACTGCTCGTCGCGGTATTGCTCTCAGGATGCGCTGAGGAGAATGAAACGATTAAAATTGGCGCGACGGTAGGTCCCCACGCGCAAGTGGTTGAGTCGGTGGCTAAGCAAGCGAAAGAGGAGGGAATTGATGTTGAGGTCGTGGAGTTCTCCGACTATATCTCGCCTAATGCAGGCTTAGCGGATGGCAGCTTGGATTTAAATAGTTATCAGCATCAGCCGTTTCTCGACAATTTCAACCAAAACCACGATAGCGAGTTGGTATCGATTGGTCGTTCAATTTTAATGCGAATGGGGATTTATTCTGACAAAGTCGACGATATTGAGGCGTTAGCAAATGGCGCACAAATTGCGATCCCCAATGATCCGACTAATGCCGGTCGCGCGCTGTTATTGCTGGAAGACGCAGGGTTGATTACGTTGGCTGACAATGTTGGCTTTAAAGCCACGCTTCAGGACGTTCAATCCAACCCTAAACAGCTCGAATTTGTTGAAGTCGAGGCCGCACAACTACCGCGCAGCTTACAAGATGTCGATGCCGCGGCGATCACTATGAACTATGTGATGTCATCCGGGCTTGATCCGAGCGAGCAGGGCATTTTCTTGGAATCCAAAAATGCGCCTCTCGCGGTGATGGTAGTGGCCGCGCGCAAAGATGACCAAGATAACCCGACGTATCAGCGATTACTCGCGTTATTCCAGTCCGACAAAACACGTCAATTTTTGCAAGACACCTTCAATGGCACCATAGAGCCAGCATTCTAAATCACCGTCACCCCATATAATCGGTCAGTGCAATGCTGGCCGATAGCCAAACGTCACTATTTGTTTACCACTCATACAGTTATTACTGTTACCATAGTGATCTATCGGTGATCCACGATGTGCTAGGATCGCGACGTCTACCTCCCCACATCACTAAAACGCATAGGAAACTGGATGCAATCGGCTAGTCGCCCATTTAATTGGTCGCCCGTATTGCTGGCATGCCTGACCGTCAGTATTGGGCAATTCAGCATGGGCTTAGTATTCCCGTCTTTGCCCTGGATAGCTCGTGATTTCAACCTCAGTATGGACAATGTCCAGCTACTGATCTCTGCCTATCTACTCGGGTTCGGGCCATCACAGTTTATTTATGGGCCTATCTCAGATGCGCTTGGTCGTCGCCGTGTATTGTTAGCCGGTGTATTACTCTCTTTGATTGGCTTAACCGTGATGGTGAGCTTTAGCGCCAGTTTCACGGGGTTGGTCATTGGCCGCTGTATTCAAGGAATGGGAACCGGCTGCTGTGCCGTGCTCTCACGCGCCTTTACGCGTGACTCGTATTCGGGGGATCAACTGCCGCAAGCGATGTCGTATTTGATTATGGTGGCGTCGTTCACGCCCATCGTGGCGCCCGTTATTGGCGGGTTCGTTAACCATAATCTAGGCTGGCTGGCGATCTTTATTTTGCTGATGGTGTACACCAGCTTGGTGTGGTGCGTGCTGTTTTTTCTGTTCAAAGAGAGCATGCACGCCCGTTCACCCTTGCCCAATGTGAAGGTGATACTTGGCCGCTATGGCGCACTGCTAAAAACACCATACTTTCTCTATTTCGCCAGTATTAGCTGGCTGAACTTTACCTTGGTGATCACCACGGTGTCGCTGATGCCGTTTTTAATGCAAGAGCGCATCGGGATGACCTCGGATCAATATGCGCTGTGGGCGCTTATTCCCACGTGTGGCTTATTGCTAGGTAGTACGCTAGTGTCGCGCATTCGCCCGCGTTTGGGTACTAAGCGCATGCTACTGATGGCACCGATGATGCAGCTCACCTCTGCGGTTTGGTTATGGCTGACTCCGATGGACCCTTTATTGCTGATGATCGGGCAGTTCTTTATGGTATTTGGCAACGGGATTGCGTTGCCGTGCGCCCAGTCGCAGGTGATGCAGCCTTACTCTAACCAAGCCGGTACCGTCGCTGCGCTCTCCGGTGGCGGACAGATGATTATTTCTGCGTTGATGAGCATGGCGCTATTGAGCTTGGGCGTTAGCGAAGCATGGCACCTTGGTGTGGTAGTGGGTGTGTGCGCGCTGCTTTCCGTACACAATATCTTCCGCGGTTTTGCGGCACCGAAAGTCAACGTGGCCAGTACCCCGAGTGAGGCATCATGACAAATACAACACTGGAAGCGGGCCTGTTTCCGTTGACAACCCCACGCCTGAGCATGCGGCCAATGATCAAAGCGGACTGGCCGTTGTTCCACCGCCTACACACAGACAATGCCGTGATTGCGCAATGTTTTGATCCTATGCCACTGGATGAGATTGAAACCCGATTTGAGCAACGGCTTACGCCCTGGTCTCCTGACGCTAAGCATTGGTTGTGTTTGGTAATCGTAGAGACGGCGACGCAAACGCCAATCGGCGTCACCGGCTTTTTGCTTGAGCAGGATGTTGCTGAAGTCGGCTATTTACTGTTGCCGCCTTATCACGGGCGTGGTTATGGGACTGAGTCTTTGCAGGCCGTCACCGATTTTGCCATCCATCGTGTTGGTGCGCGAATCATCAATGCGACGGTGACCGCTGGCAATCTTGCCTCTGCGCGTGTGCTAGAAAAGGTATGGTTTCAACTCAGTCGTATTGACCCCGATGCCTTTGCAATTGGCGGTGTTTGTTACGACGACTGGATCTACACCTATACCGCAGCATGATTTAAGTGTTTCCCCAGACTACTGATTTTGTTTTTGTTCGTTGACCTCAAGTTATATTGAGGTTTTATCCTTGCTCTCGATGTTAGCTTTCCAAGCTCAGTTTTCGATAGCACGGATAAAGGGAATGAATGATGACAACAATCGAACACGTAAATATGACTGTGGTAGACATGGATGCGGCGTTAGCGTTTTTGGCGGTGGCTGTCCCCGATTTTAAAATTCGCCAAGATGCCCAATCGCCAAAAGGATATCGTTGGGTGCATGTGGGCAATGAGCACTGCTACTTTGCACTGCAAGAGCCCAACCCAAGTTCAGAGCCCAGCATACAGCCACGCAGTACCTATAAATCTCAAGGCGTGAATCATATTGGTCTGATCATTGATGACATCGATACCATCCGCGAACGCCTGCTTGAACAAGGTTATCAACCCAATGGCTCAATGGCGCACGAAACCCACCGCAAGCGGATGTACTTCTATGATAAAGCCGGTTTTGAGTGGGAATTGGTCGCTTACTCATCCGACAAAACTGAAGAAAGATACCTCTACGAGTAACGCACAAAGCCGCACCGCTCGCTTTCCCAGAAAGAAAAAAACCGCCCCATCTTCAACGGGGCGGTGTGTGCGTTATCGGCTCTCTACTCACCAAAAAACTGCTTAATTGCGGTGATCATGCCTTGGGTGAGTTGGTGGAGTTGGTCGTCGCGGATGCAATAAGGTGGCATCACATATACCAGTTTGCCGAACGGGCGAACCCAAATGCCTTGGGCGGTCATCAAGGGCTGGATATCGGCCAGATTCACCGGATCGGTCAGTTCTATCACGCCAATTGCGCCAAGCACACGCACGTCCGCCACAGATTCCAATGCGCGAGCAGGCGCTAAGCCAGTTTTCAGCTGTTGCTCGATGTGCGCAACCGTCTGCGGCCAGTCACTTTCTAGCAAGGTATCAATGCTGGCGCAGGCCACGGCACACGCGAGTGGATTGCCCATAAAGGTGGGACCGTGCATAAAACAGCCTGCATCACCGCTGCAGACGGTATCGGCCACATGACGGGTGGTTAGCGTGGCGGCCAAGGTCATGTAGCCACCGGTCAGTGCTTTACCGACGCAGAGTATATCAGGGCTGATCCCCGCGTGGTCGCAGGCAAATAGTTTCCCTGTTCGGCCAAAGCCAGTCGCGATTTCATCCACTATTAACAGTACGTCAAATTCATCGCACAGAGCGCGCACTTGACGCAGGTATTCGGGATGATAAAAGCGCATTCCACCTGCCCCTTGCACGATGGGCTCTAAGATCACCGCGGCCAGTTGGCCGTGATGGGCGGCGAGTGCGTCGCGCATAGGCTGTATGTCGTTAGGGTTCCACTCACCGTCAAAGCGGCTTTGTGGCGACGGCACAAAATAATGCTGGGGCAGAAACCCTTTGTAGAGTTTGTGCATCGAATTATCAGGATCCGTCACCGACATGGCGGCGAACGTGTCGCCATGATAGCCATGACGCAAGGTCAAAAACTGTGCGCGCGACTCGCCGCGTCCCTGCCAATATTGCATCGCCATTTTAAGCGCCACTTCGACTGATACCGATCCTGAATCGGCCAAAAACACTTGCGTGAGCGGCGCAGGTGAATGCGCGACCAAGCGCTCGCAAAGCGATACCGCGGGCTGGTGGGTGAGACCGCCAAACATCACATGCGACATGTTATCGATTTGCTGATGCGCTGCGGCGTTTAAAGCAGGGTGGTTGTAGCCGTGAATGGCTGCCCACCATGATGACATGCCATCAATCAGAACGGTGCCATCTTCAAGATGTAGCTCGGCGCCGCTTGCGTGTGAGACAGGTAAGCAAGGCAAAGGGTCGAGCGTTGAGGTGTAGGGGTGCCAGATATGTTCACGGTCAAAATGGGTGTTTGTGCTCATAAATAAATCAGATGTAAACCAGTGTGATTTTGTTGTGTTGACAGGTTAACGTCTGTGGGTAGACTAGCCAAGCATTAAAACGACAACAACGGGGAAAACCGCGTGGAAATAAGACACAACTGGACCGCACAGGAAGTGCAAGCATTGTTCGATAAACCCTTCATGGATTTGCTGTTTGACGCGCAGCAAGTGCATCGTGAATATCATCCTGCCAATCAAGTGCAAGTCAGCACGCTGTTATCGATCAAAACTGGCGCGTGTCCAGAAGACTGCAAGTATTGTCCGCAAAGTGCGCGGTATCGCACCGATGTTGAGAAAGAGCGCTTAATGGAAGTGGAACGCGTGCTCGAAGCGGCAGAAAAAGCCAAAGCCTCAGGCGCGACGCGCTTTTGCATGGGGGCGGCGTGGAAAAACCCCAAGCAACGCGATATGCCGTATTTGCTCGGTATGATCCAAGGCGTCAAAGGATTAGGGTTGGAAACCTGCATGACATTGGGCATGTTGGATGCCGAGCAAGCCAAAACCTTGTCGGAGGCGGGTTTGGATTACTACAACCACAATCTCGATACCTCGCCCGAGTTTTACGGCAACATTATTACCACGCGGACATATCAAGAACGCCTCGATACCTTATCTAATGTGCGAGACGCGGGAATGAAGGTGTGTTCTGGCGGCATTATTGGCCTGGGCGAAAGTGCTCGCGATCGCGCGGGTTTGCTGGTTGAACTGGCCAATATGCCTGCTCACCCAGAAAGCGTGCCGATCAATATGCTGGTTAAAGTGAAAGGCACACCGCTTGAGAACGTTGATGACGTCGACCCGTTCGATTTTGTCCGCATTATCGCGGTGGCGCGGATCATGATGCCCAAATCGGCAGTGCGGCTGTCTGCCGGACGCGAAGACATGAACGAGCAAATGCAAACCTTGTGCTTTATGGCGGGCGCGAACTCGATATTCTATGGCTGCAAGCTGTTGACCACACCAAACCCTGACGAAGACGCGGACATGCAGCTATTTAAAAAGCTGGGTATTAATCGCGAAGCGGTCAGCCAAAAGCCCGATCAAGTCACTGAGCACGACTTACTTGAGCAAGTGGCTGAGCGAGTGGCATCGCGCCCGCAAGAGGGCGATTTGTTCTACGATGCCAGTGTCTAAGCACGATGACTGATACAAGATCAGCGCTGACCCGTCGTTATCAGGACGAGCTGACCGTACGCCAGCAACAAGGCCTGTGGCGACAAAGTGGTGACAATGCCGTCGCCGAGTCATGGCGCAACTTTGCCGGTAATGATTACTTAGGCCTCGCGCAAGATCCGCGATTGGTCAAAAAGGCGCAGCAGCACCTCGAACGCTGGGGCGTGGGCGCAACGGCTTCACCGGTGGTATCTGGTTTTACCGCCGCGCATCAATCCCTTTGTGATCAGCTGTGTGACTGGCTCGGTTACCCGCAAGCGATACTGTTTAACAGTGGTTTTGCTGCCAATCAGGCGTTGCTGTTTACACTGTTAGGTAAAGACGATGCCTTGTTTCAAGACAAACTCAACCACGCCTCCTTGATTGAGGCCGGCGTATTGAGCCCTGCCACGCAGCGGCGGTTTCGTCATAACGACATGGCACACCTTCGCCAATTGCTCGCGAAGCAAACCCAGCCTTCCGCATCGCTGATTGTCTCGGAAGGGGTATTTAGCATGGATGGCGATGTGTCGCCAACCGAAAGTCTTGCCACGATTGCTAACCAATCGGGGGCGCTCTGGGCTCTGGATGACGCGCATGGGATTGGTGTGTTAGGGCAAGAAGGCGAGGGCAGTATCAGTCGTGGCGCGCGGCCGGATATTTTAATCGTGACGTTTGGAAAAGCCTTGGGCGTCGCCGGCGCGGCAGTGTTGGCTTCTCCCACCATCATTGACTATTTACGCCAGTTCGCTCGCCATTATGTGTACTCGACGGCTATGCCACCCGCGCAAGCGGCACTCATTGAAGATACGATTAGGCTGGCACGAACAGAGCACTGGCGGCGAGAAACACTCAGCGCCCATGCCGAACAGCTAGCGCAAGGCCTCCACGACTGGTTAGAGACGACGTCTGCTTGCGAACCGCACGCTATAAATACTCAATCCTTGCCGCAATTGCTCGCGACGCCTAGCCCTATCAAGCCGCTGATTATCGGTGATTTGGCAGCGTTACAGCAGGTGAATCACGCCTTGATGAAGGCGCACATTCGAGTAGGAGCGATTCGGCCACCGACTGTACCTGCCAACACTGCACGTCTGCGGATCAGCTTGTCGGCACAGCATCAAAAAACAGATATCACCGCACTGATTGAGGCGCTGAAGCCGGTATTAGCATGTGACAAAGCGTGCGAGGTGACGCCATGACCGTCGCCGATAAACAAGCGATTGCCAGAGCGTTTGGCCGAGCCGCACCCCATTATGACGACAGTGCGACGCTGCAGCGCCGTGTCGGCCATCGGTTAATGGCATTGGCTGAGTCAGAGCAAAAGGCTATCCATCTCAGTACCGTCTTAGATGTCGGCTGTGGCACCGGCTATTTCACCCAGCAGTGGATGACTCACGCTAAGACAGTGGTTGGACTGGATCTCAGCGCTCCTATGCTTGCAACGGCAAAAGCGCGCTGCGGCGATGCCATGCTAGGCGTACAAGCTGATGCGGAGCATTTGCCGCTGGCTGATAACAGTGTCGATCTGGCGTTTAGCTCGTTAGCACTGCAATGGTGCGACGATTTGCATGTGCCATTGGCGGAGCTGAGTCGGGTCGTTAAACCCGGCGGGCAAATCCTTGTTTCAACACTGCTCAACGGATCCTTGTGTGAACTCGATAGCGCGTGGCAACAAGCATGCGGCACGTCACGGGTGAACCGCTTTATCACGTTATCTGGATTACAGCAGGCGACCCAACGCGCCGGACTGATGCACGCAACCGTGTTGCAAGAAAGCGAACAGCTGACCTTTGCCAATGCCCATGCGGTGATGAAAAGTTTAAAAGGCATTGGCGCCACCTATCGCCCGCAAGGGGCGGGGCCGCAAGGGCTGGCGACAAGAGCGCAGTTTAGCGCGGTAGAAAAGGCGTATCAGCGTTTTGCTCTCGCCGCCAACACCTTACCGGCGACCTATCAAATTGGCTACATAGTGATTCACCATCATGCATGACAGTTACTTTATTACCGGCACCGACACCGAAGTGGGAAAAACCTATACCACGGCGGCGCTGTTGCACGCTTTTATCGCAAAGGGCCATCAAGCGGTGGGTTATAAGCCTGTTGCCGCTGGTGCCGATTTAGCGCCTGATTACCAACTAAATAGTGACGCTGTCACTTTACAGCGCGCCAGTGCGATTGCATTGCCGTATGCCGCGATCAACCCAGTGTTGTTAGAAACGCCGTGTTCGCCGCACTGGGCGGCCGTGTTAGCCAACAAGCCCATCGATACCCAGATGTTGAGCGATGGGCTCGCGCATTTAAAACAGCAGGCTGGCCCGGTATTGGTAGAAGGGGCTGGAGGCTGGCAAGTGCCACTGAGTGAGACTGAAACGCTGGCCGATTGGGTGGTTGCCCACCAACTGCCAGTGATCATGGTAGTGGGGATTAAACTTGGCTGCTTAAACCATGCTTTACTCACCGCAGAGGCCATACGTGCACGCGGGCTTACGTTAGCTGGATGGGTGGCAAACGCCGTTGATCCCAAGGCGCAGCACAGTGACGAAATGATGCGCTATCTTGACGCGCATTTAGATGCGCCTTGTCTCGGGCACTTGCCGTTTGCTGCCGATGCCTCGCCAGCACAATGCGCGATCCACTTAGATATTACGCCGTTGTAAAGTTGTTGCGGAAATCTAGCGATCAAAAAAGCCAGCGCTGTGCTGGCTTTTGTCTATTTAGGTAGGCAGTTCGGGTAGACAATTACTTTTGGTCGTCTTGCACACCCATTAGGCTTTGCTGAACCTCGGCCATCTGGTGTGCAGCTGACGCGTCATCCGACGCTAACCCAAGCTCTGAGCAGGCCTCATCGAAGCTCATGCCGAGATGACAGGTTAAGATGTCGATAGCGACTCGGTAGTTTTCTTGCTCTGCCATGGTCTCACTCCATTGATAACGCGTTGCGTTGTTAAGGTTAGGTTGTCCACACGCGGTGGTTGTACACTTAATGCTTGATATGACCGCTGACTGCCCATTACTTTATTGGTTTAAGCAGTGCATCAGCGTCATAGTTTTAAACAGCTGCGCATAAATTAGCCTGAGTAAACCGCGATGACAACTCGACCAAAGTCTATATTGGTAGGTTTTTGTCTTTTTTGTTGGGCTTTTCTGCCTCGTTAATTATTAAGTGTTTGAATAGATTGTTAAAAATACAAGGTTGCGCGGTATCACAATTTGTTTAGATCAGATCGAAATAACGTGCCACACTAACTGGTCGGCGCAGAGAGTGGATGGGGCGGGCGCCATAAGCGACGACTGGGATTTATTCGTAACAAATTGCATCAAAGGATTGTTTTTATCATTAATGCCCATACTATTTTTATCATTACAACAAATAAGCGCTAAACACTGGGTTTAAGCGACGGAGACACACCATGAAACGCTTAGGATTATTTCTTGCTACCAACCTTGCGGTACTGGTCGTATTTAGCATTGTGCTGAATATCATTTATGCCGTGACAGGCATGCAACCAGGCAGCTTATCTGGATTGCTGGTACTGGCAGCGGTATTTGGTTTTGGCGGCTCGTTGATATCGTTGCTAATGTCAAAATCCATGGCATTACGCTCGGTGGGGGCGCAAGTGATTGAGCACCCACGCAACGAAACCGAGCACTGGCTAATGAATACGGTCAGTCAGCAAGCTCAACGTGCTGGCATTGGTATGCCAACCGTGGCGGTATACAACTCACCCGACATCAACGCCTTTGCCACTGGGGCAAAACGCAATGATTCTGTAGTCGCGGTCTCAAGCGGGTTACTACAAAACATGACTCGTGATGAAGCCGAAGCCGTGCTGGCGCACGAAATCAGCCACATTGCTAATGGCGACATGGTCACCATGACCTTGATGCAAGGGGTGGTGAACACCTTCGTGATCTTTATTGCTCGTGTCATCGCCGGTGCGGTCAGTGGTATGAACAGTGACGAAGAAGGCGAAGGTGGCGGCAACTGGATGATGTACTTCCTGATCTCCTCCGTGCTAGAGATCGTGTTTGGTATTCTGGCGAGTATTCTCACCATGTGGTTTAGTCGTCACCGCGAATTCCACGCCGATGCAGGCTCGGCGCAGCTGGTGGGCAAACAGAAAATGATTGCCGCGCTGGAGCGTTTGAAAGTCAGCCATGAGCCGAAGCTGGAAGGCTCAATGATGGCATTTGGTATTAACGGTAAGAAAACGCTGAGTGAGTTGTTTATGACTCACCCACCGCTAGAAAAACGTATCGATGCTTTGCGTCGTGGCGACTATCTCTAACTAGATAGCCTTGACGTAAAATCACAGATTAAGCGGCCTGCGGGCCGCTTTTTGTTTGCGTGCGTCGCCACTTTATTCCCTCACTGGCGAGCACCGCACCGAATACAATCAACGCCATCGCCACGACGGTAAGTGTACTGACGGTTTCCGAGAACACGGGGATGGCGATCAGCGCGGCCACCACAGGCGTGAATGCGCCTATTGCGGCACTCATTTCTGCACCTAAACGGCGAATGGCAAAAGCATAGCTGTAGTTGGCGATGATCCCCACGCCCAAGCCTTGCGCCAGCACATGATAGCCCAGCTCGCCAAGAGGTGCTTGGAGCAGGTTAAACGAGATAAGGCCACTGATTGCGCCCACCGGCAGCAGCAAGACAGCCGAAATCGCTAATACCGCGCCGGCTTCTGCGGCATTCAATCCTGTCACACGTACGCCAATGGTAAACCATGCCCAGCTGATACTGGCTGCGAGCAAAATAAAATGGCCTTGCGTGACGCTCCACGGTGAGAAGAACAGCGAATGCCATAAAAACGCACCTATGCCGATCACGATCAGCCCGATGCCTAACCGCCGTCCCACCGACAGCGACTCGCCATAAACGCCCCAAGCAATCGCAGAGACAAACAGTGGCAAGATCCCGGGAATTAACGAGGCGCCATCGGCGACAGGGGCAAACTGCATACCTGTGGCGGCGAGCAGATAAAACGGTAAGCCTGCGCCAAAGGCAATCGCAAACAGATAACGTTTGGGCACGGAGACAATATGGCGTACCCGATGACGGCTCAACCAACCAAATAGGAGGGCGGCAGGCAAAAAGCGCAGTAGGGCAATATCGCCACTGGTTAACACTGACTGGCTGGCCTGACGTAATGATATAAACAGGCTCGCCCAAATGGTCACGGTGACAAGCATGGCGGCGAGGCCTAGTAAACGTTGAGAGGTGGCAGGCATGGTTGATCACTTCCTTGTTAATGGATGTGGTTAGTGTGGCAGCGTCAAAGGAGGGATTGGTGGCAAATTAAAGGGTGATTTGCCATCATGTTGGCGTTTATCATCTTTAATTATCTTTTTGTTGTTAAAAATCACTAAGGAAGCGATTTGGACAGTAAAGACAAAGCCATTCTGGCGCTGTTACAAGACGATGCGCGCCGCACCACGGCGGAAATCGCTGATGCCGTTGGGTTGTCGTTTTCGCCTTGTGCAAGGCGGATTAAGAAGTTGGAAGCCGATGGGGTGATAGCGTCCTACCAGGTTACGCTCGACCGCCAGCGGATAGGGCTTAACATGACCTTTTTTGTCAATGTGAGCTTGAGCAATCACCGAGAAGAGGCGATTGTCACCTTTGAGCACGCGCTGGTAGACATGGATGAAGTGATCAACGGCCACGTGATCTCAGGGACTTATGACTATTTACTGGAAGTGGTGACGCGCGATTTACCGCACTATGAAGCCTTTATGCGCCAGTTACAGACCCTGGCGATGGTCAAAGACATCAATACCAATGTGGCGATCCGCGCGGTAAAACAAGGCGCGGCGCTAAAAGTGTAGCGCCGCGTGATCATCATGCAAGGGTGGCTAGCGATTAGCTAAGGTGCTGGCTCAACCAGTCGCTAAAGGCATTTTGGGGCAGGGCACCGTTGAGTACGTCAACGCGCTCGCCGTTTTTAAACACCATCAAGGTCGGAATACTGCGAATACGATACTGCGCGGCCAATGCTTGCTGGGCTTCGGTATCGATTTTGACAAAGCGTGCGCGGCCTTCTTCTTGCTCGGCCACTGCCGCAAAAGCAGGCGCGAAGCTTTGGCATGGGCCACACCACGGGGCCCAAAAATCGACCACGACAGGCACATCGCTATTTAGCAGCGCATTAAAATTATCATTGGTACCTTCAATCGGCTTACCGTCCAGCACATCAGACTGACACTTGCCGCATTTGGGTGCGTCATTCACCCGCTCGCTTGGAATGCGGTTCATGGATTGGCAGTGAGGGCAGCGTGAGGTCAAGATTGTCATGGTGTTTCCTTGTTGAATTATTTGTGCCTAATATAAGTGGATAATTCGGTTCGCCCCAGTTGAATTTATCAATCACTCAAATAGAAAAAGCCGATGACAAGGCACCGGCTTTCATTGCAGGCTATTGATGCATTTCGCGCTAGAGTGCGTCCACCACCTTGAGGATGGCACTGAGCATATCGCGACCGAAGGCTTGGCTGCGCGCAGGTGACCAGCCAAAGTCTGGATCCGGTTGGTCATTGTGATCTTTAAACGGCATTTCAACCGTGTACGACAAGCAGTTGAAACGCTCACCAATCCAGTTCGAGCCCACGGTTAGATTGGCTTTACCGGGGGCGTCTTTGTCATAGCCGTGCTCGTCTTGGAACTCTGGCGTCACGGTGAGTAAGGCACGCTTAAATCTGTCCTCTAAATCCGCCATGCGCGCATCGTAAGAAGGGATCCCCTCGCAACCGGCAACAAAGTTATACGGAATCGCCTCATCTCCGTGGATATCGAGGCACATTTTCACCCCTGTTTGCTCCATACGCGCACGAACATGATACACCTCGGGGCTGCGCTCAAGCGTGGGGGCTTGCCACTCGCGGTTTAAGTTGGCACCCACCGCATTGGTGCGCAAGTGGCCGCGCACACTGCCGTCGGGGTTCATATTCGGCACCACGTAAACGTCTGCCTTTGCCAACAGCGCACGGGCGGTGGTGTCGGTGTCGTCAAGCAATCGGTCGAGCAACCCCTCGATAAACCATTCCGCCATGGTTTCGCCTGGGTGTTGGCGGGCAATCAGCCAAATCGGTGTTTTCGGTTGCGCAGACTCACTGAGCTCTGAGCGGATTTTCAGCAGGCTAATATCGCGCCCGTCCAAGGTCTGGCCGAGGGTTTCTAGCTGACATTGCGGATAGGTCTGCGCTTGGTGAATTAAATCCAGGTGGCGCTCATAGCTATACGGCGCGAAGTAGGCGAAATACATCGAACCATGTTGCGGCGTGACTTTAATGGTTAGGGTGTCGCCGTCAAATTCGGTGGGGACACGGAACCAGGTATCACGGTCGTATGAGGCGACGGCTTGATAATCTTGCCAGCCTTCAGGGTAGGCCGAGCCTGCCAGTTGCTGAATATGCAATGTGTGAGCCTGATTGACTTGCGCCTCTAAGCGAAAGTGAAACCACTGATAAAATTCAGACTGGTTGTCGTTATGAATGGCAAGTTGAATGTTGTTGATGTCGTCATCGTTAACAACGCGAATATTCCCGCTGTCGAACTGGCTAAAAATACGCATAGAGCATCCTTTATCGGTTTGAGAGGCCAGCTGTGTTTGCACCTGAGGGTAAGCCTTTTGTTATTTCCGCTTCTTCTGTTGCCTATTTGAGCAGACAACGGACGTTGACGGATTTATGCTGATTGAATCTCTTTGATTATCTTGCCGTGCCAACGGTGAGCTGGCAAGGTGCTATCTCGATCCCAGCCAATTCTCCAGGCTTTTGAACACAAAAAGGAGCCATTATGCAGCTTCACGATCAGACGTTACTCAAATCTCAGGCCTTAATTAACGGCAAATGGGTTGATGCCGATAGCCAACAAACCCGCGCAGTGACCAATCCTGCGAACGGAGAGCACTTGGCGACGGTACCCAATATGGGGGCGGAGGAAACCAGCCGCGCCATTGATGCGGCGGATGCGGCGTTACCCGAGTGGCGAGATTTAACCGCCAAAGCGCGGGCTGACGTGCTATATCGCTGGTACGAGCTGATGCTCGAGCATAAAGACGACCTCGCCGCGATCATGACGGCTGAGCAAGGCAAGCCATTGAAAGAAGCGTCGGGAGAGATCCAATATGCGGCGTCGTTTTTACAGTGGTTTGCTGAAGAAGCGAAGCGCGTGTATGGCGCGACCATTCCCGCGGAGCAAGCGGACAAGCGTATTTCAGTGATCAAGCAGCCGATTGGTGTGACTGCGGCGATTACCCCGTGGAACTTTCCGGCGGCGATGATCACCCGTAAAGCGGCAGCCGCCCTGGCGGCAGGGTGTACCATGGTAGTGAAGCCTGCAAGCGATACGCCATTGTCGGCGCTGGCGTTAGGGGAGTTAGCGTTACGAGCTGGGGTGCCAGCTGGGGTGATCAGTGTGGTGACTGGGGCGTCGGGCCCCATCGGCGATACCTTATGCGCCGACAGACGCGTCCGTAAGCTCTCGTTTACCGGCTCCACCGAAATCGGCGCACAGCTGATGGAAAAATGTGCCCCAACCATTAAAAAGCTATCGCTAGAGCTAGGCGGCAATGCGCCTTTCATTGTGTTTGATGATGCCGATATTGATGCCGCGGTTGAAGGTGCCATCGCGGCGAAGTTTCGTAATGCTGGGCAAACCTGTGTCTGTGTTAACCGCATTTACGTGCAAGCGGGCGTGTATGAAGCCTTTGCAGAAAAGTTTATCCAGGCGGTGAGTCAATTGCAGGTGGGTAAAGGCACCGACGATGGTGTAGACATTGGCCCACTCATTAACAAAGGGGCAATAGAAAAAGTGAATGCCCATCTGGATGATGCCAAGCAAAAAGGCGCTACGATTGAGCTGGGTGGCGCGTGCCCAGAGCTGGGAGAAAACTACACCCAACCGGCGGTGATTAAATACGCGACCCCAGCGATGCAGATAGCTAAAGAAGAGACCTTCGGCCCCGTGGCCCCGCTATTTTCTTTTGAAGAAGAGGCGGATGCCATCGCCATGGCCAATGATACCGAATTTGGTCTCGCGTCTTACTTTTATGCCAAAGACATTAGCCGCGTGCATCGGGTAGCTGAAGCGTTGGAATACGGCATGGTGGGGATTAACACCGGCCTGATTTCGACCGCGGTCGCGCCCTTTGGTGGGGTGAAGCAATCGGGCCTTGGCCGTGAGGGATCACATTGGGGACTCGATGAATATTTAGAAATGAAGTACTTGTGTTTGGGCCTTTGATAACGTGAGAGGTTTGTACCGCCAAGTGTTAAAAATTACTGACACGTAAAGCGGTTCTTACGCGGTTTATGGCAGTCAACTTGCCTCTAACGCCACCAAATTGGTGATAATTCAGGCAGGTTGACTGTTTTTTGGCGGCTTAGTGTATGAATATTTGCATTTGCCCACATCCGCTCTGTTGTTGGCTTTTCATCCGTGGTAAAACTCAAGTAATATGCGTAAGAGAAGTCCAACCGTTGCCTTGGTGCAGCATGTTGGCGAACCAAACCAAGTGGAGATACAAGTTTGATCAATGTGTTCCTTGTAGATGATCACGAGCTGGTTCGCACAGGGATTCGACGTCTTTTAGAAGACGTTCGTGGCATAAAAGTGGTAGGGGAAGCCGACAGCGGTGAAGCTGCACTCAAGTGGTGCCGGCAAAATCACGCCGATATTGTCCTAATGGACATGAATATGCCAGGTATCGGTGGGTTAGAGGCGACACGCAAGTTGCTTCGTTACTCGCCGGACGCCAAGATTATCGTGCTCACGATCCATACAGAAAACCCGTTCCCGACTAAGGTAATGCAAGCGGGCGCTGCGGGTTATTTGACCAAAGGCGCCGGTGCCGATGAAGTGGTGAACGCGATCCGCATGGTCAATAGTGGCCAGCGTTATATTTCACCGGACATTGCCCAGCAAATGGCACTCAGTCAGTTCTCTGCCTCTTCAGATAATCCTTTCAAAGAACTGTCAGAGCGTGAATTGCAGATCATGCTAATGATCACCAAAGGGCAAAAGGTTACCGACATTTCCGAGCAACTTAGCCTGAGCCCGAAAACGGTGAACAGTTACCGTTATCGCTTATTCAGCAAGTTGGGCATTAATGGCGATGTGGAATTGACCCACCTTGCTATCAGGCACGGCATGCTCGACACCGAAACCCTGTAACGCGAAGTAATCCAGGACGAGACCGCGCAGTGCCGAACACCTTCGACGCGAAAAGCTTTCTAAAAACCGTCCCTCACCAGCCTGGCGTTTATCGCATGATGAACGCCGCGGGTGAAATTATCTATGTGGGTAAGGCTAAAGATCTCAGTAAACGCCTCGCCAGCTACTTTCGGGTGCAGGTTTCCAGTGAGAAAACCAAAGCCTTGGTGCGGAACATCGCCGATGTAGAGGTGACGGTGACCCACACCGAAACCGAAGCGCTGATCCTCGAGCACAACCTGATCAAGCAGCACCGCCCCAAATACAATGTATTGCTGCGAGACGATAAGTCTTACCCTTACATCTACCTCAGTGCTCACGAGCATCCACGGCTGGCGATCCACCGCGGCGCGAAAAAGAAAAAGGGCGAATACTTTGGTCCCTTTCCCGACGCCAATGCAGTGCGCAAAAGCCTGCACCTATTGCAGAAAATATTTCCGGTTCGCCAGTGTGAAGACTCGGTGTATGCCAACCGCAGCCGTCCTTGCTTAATGTATCAAATTGGTCGCTGCTCCGGCCCTTGTGTACCAGGGCTGATTAGTGATGACGACTACGCCGAGCAAGTCAATTTTGCCCGTATGTTTTTACAAGGCAAAGACCGCGAAGTGATCGACAGCTTGGTGACCAAGATGGAAACCGCCAGCCAAGAGCTGCAATTTGAGAAGGCGGCGGAGTATCGCGACCAAATCCAAGCGTTGCGCCGCGTGCAAGAGCAGCAATTTGTTTCGCAAGACAGTGACGATGACATCGACGTTATCGGCTTTGCACTAGAAAACGGGGTAGCGTGCATTCATGTGCTCTTTTTGCGTCAGGGTAACGTGCTGGGCAGTCGTAGCCACTTTCCTAAGATGCCGGCAGAAACCGACCCTGGTGAAGTGGTTTCAAGCTTTGTCAGCCAGTTTTACTTGGCGCAAGCGGAAGGGCGCACCATTCCCAGCCATATTTTGATTTCTGACGATATCGGCGATGATCTGGGCTGGCTGTCGAATACCTTGAGTGAAATCGCCGGTCGCAATGTGCGCCTACAAAGCCGTCCGCGCGGGGCCAGAGCCCGCTTTTTGAAGCTGGCCAACACCAATGCGCGCACCGCCCTGACCAGCAAAATCAATCATCGGATGACCATCCAGAATCGCTATCAAGCGCTGCAAGAAACCTTAGGCTTAGAGCCGGTTAAGCGCATGGAGTGCTTTGATATCAGCCACACCATGGGCGAGAAAACGGTCGCCTCTTGCGTGGTGTTCAACCAAGACGGGCCGCTGAAAAAAGAGTATCGCCGTTACAACATTGAGGGGATCACTGGTGGCGATGATTATGCCGCGATGGCGCAGGTACTGACGCGCCGTTATAGCAAGCAAGTCGAGCCAGAAAAAATCCCCGATATCATTGTGATTGATGGGGGTAAAGGCCAGCTCAGCCGTGCTTGGGAGGTGCTCGAGCCGCTGATCGCCGACTGGCCGGTTAACCCGCTTATTTTAGGTGTAGCTAAAGGCACTAGCCGTAAACCGGGGCTTGAAACCTTGATTAAGGTCTCGGGCGAAGAGTTTTCGCTGCCTGCAGACTCGCCGGCGTTGCACCTTATCCAACATATTCGTGATGAGAGCCACGACCATGCGATTGCCGGACACCGCGCGGCACGGGGTAAAGCGCGCAAGCAAAGTGTGCTCACTCAAATTGATGGCGTGGGTCCCAAACGTCGCCAGGCCTTACTGAAATACTTGGGCGGTATTCAAGAGCTGAAAAACGCCAGTGTTGAAGAAATCGCCAAGGTGCCCGGGATCAGCGCCACATTGGCAGAGAAAATTCATTCCTCATTGCAAGGTTAGTGGCAATGGGGCACCATAACCCAGTTAATCCTAAAATAAAAAGCTGAGCATGCGTCTAAATATACCTACCATTTTGACCTTTTTGCGCATTGCGCTTATTCCGGTCTTTGTTATTGCCTACTATTTGCCTTATGCCTGGGCACCATTTGCGGCGGCACTCATTTTTGTGATTGCCGGTGCCACCGATTGGTTAGATGGTTATTTAGCGCGTCGCTTAAAGCAATCGACCCGTTTTGGCGCGTTTTTAGATCCCGTCGCCGACAAAGTGATGGTGGCGATTGCCATGGTGCTGATTGTCGAGCACTACGCCTCTATTTGGATTACCATTCCCGCGGCAACCATGATTGCGCGTGAGGTGATTATTTCAGCTCTGCGCGAGTGGATGGCTGAAATCGGCAAACGTGCCAGCGTCGCGGTCTCTTGGGTGGGGAAATTTAAAACCGGCTCACAAATGTTCGCCCTGACCATGCTGCTTTGGCATGGCGCGCCGTGGATTGAATGGTTAGGCTATGTCGCGCTCTATGCCGCAACCGGCTTAACCTATTGGTCGATGTATCAATATATGATGGCGGCCAAAGACGACTTGCTCGCCGACCCGGACGATGAATAAACCGAGCACTGAGCAAACGCATTCGCGTCCGTGACCTATCAATAAAAACGCAGCCACGATTGGGCTGCGTTTTTGTTTGCTGCTGGTGGCAGAACAAGAGAAAATGCCTGTTTGACGTCGCGCTTAAGCGAATCGCTGGACTTCGCGCTTTAGGATTAGCGCGGCTAGCTTAGCGCGGCTAGCCTAGCGCTTGGGAATGGTCAGAACAAAGGCCGCGCCTTGCAGCGTAGAGTCGCTGGCGTGGATGTTGCCATCGTAACTGGCAATGATTTCATCGCACACTGCTAACCCAATGCCGGTGCCAGGGTTGAGCTGATCGGCACGTACGCCACGTTGGAATATGCTTTCCCGATATTGCGCTGGTACCCCGGGGCCATCGTCTTCAATCGCCAGTTGCCACACATCGCCGTGATCGTCGAGCCGGATTTGCACGGTTTCAAGGCAAAACCGATAGGCGTTTTCCAGCAAGTTACCGAGTAACTCCATCAAATCACTGCGGTGCACCGGTAAAGAGGCGCTTTCATCAAACGCTCGCACCACTTTCACCGGTTTATCGCGATAGGCCTTATCTAACATGCCCGTCAGGCTATCAATCGGTGCGGTCAGTGGGCTATCTTCGCGTTTCAGTCCACATTGCCCCACCAATGCGCGTTTGAGCTGATATTGCACCATGTCATCCATCTGGCTGACCTGCTCCAAAATCCGTTTATTCAACTGCTCGCGCGACAGATGATTATCATCGAGTAGGGCATTGGTGGCGGATAAACGGGTTTTTAAGCTGTGCGCCAAATCGTCCATGGCGTGGCGATAACGGGATTTTTGCTTTTCCCGCTGGGTGATCATCCGGTTAAGCGCTTGGGTGACATCTTGCAGCTCGTCAGGGTAATCGTTATCCAGTGTTTGCTGGCGTGATTCAGTAATCGCGATCAGCTCTCTCGCTAAGCGTCGCAGTGGGGAAAAGCTCCAATGACACGCAGCAACCACGAGTGCCGACGCCGAGACAAACAGTAAGCTGATGTAAAACCACGTCTCCGCTTCTAGATCGGCTAACTGCTGTTTTTGTTTGTCGACGTTGCGCAGCACAAACAGCCGGTTTTCGCTTTCACCGGGTTGTTTTTCTGATGAAAGTCGCTGCGCCACCACGTTAAAGCCAGCAATGGAAAGATACTGCGGCTTTTTCGCTTCGTTAGGGATCAGCGTGCAGATATCGTCGATATTAAACGCTTGCACATCGCGCGAGGTCCACAGCGTGTGATTATCGGGCGTACATAGCACCGACATATAATCGCTGCTGGACGGGTCAAGCGATTGGATCCAAGCGGTCAGCTGGTCAGCGCGGATCAGCCCGTCTTTACTGAGCTGCGCCATCACCATCGGAATTTGTGAGGCCAGATCGCGCGAGTAAGCCGCCATTGAATTTTGCTGATACAGCTTATTAATCAAGGCCGCGAGCGCAATCGAGAAAAGCAGAATAATGCCAATCGAGGTAGCGAGCACGCGGGTGCGCAGTCGAGGGCGACATTGGCAAAGGGTAAATTGGCCTAGTTTCATGGTTTACTCAGCTTGGATCTCGAACAGGTAGCCTTGGCCACGCACAGTCGAGATGGGGTTGTCGTGTCCGGTTTGGATCAGCTTTTTACGCAGACGACTGATCATCACCTCAATGGTGTTAGGGTCGCCATCTTGGTCATGATACAGCACATCGAGCAAGCGTTGCTTGGAGATCACTTCGCGACTGTGACGAATAAGGTACTCAAACAAATCATATTCAAAGGCGGTCAGCTCTAGCGCTTGGCCATTGACAGTAACTGACTTCGCCAACAAATCTAACTCGATATCGCCAGCGGTAATGGTGGGCTTCACAAAACCCGCACTGCGGCGTACTAATGCGTTTAGTCGTGCGACTAGTTCCGGCTTTTGAAACGGCTTTACCAGGTAGTCATCGGCACCGGCATCTAAGCCCGTGACTTTATCTTGCCAATTGGCGCGCGCCGTGAGCACCAAAATCGGCAGGCGCAGCCCTTTGGCGCGAATATCACGAATTAGGCTAATACCATCTTGATCGGGCAAACCAAGGTCAACAATGGCAATATCATTGGGGTATTGGTCAGCGTAATAAAGCCCTTCGCTGGCAGTGCTGGCACAGCGAACATGGTGGCCGAGTTCACTGAGTTCGGTGTTCAGGTGATGACTTAAAATCGAGTCATCTTCAATAATAAGAACCTGCATAAAAGCCCCTGTAAAACAAAAAAGCGCCCGAGGTGGACGCCTTTATTATAGGTTTAATAAACTGAATTTTGGCTGACTCAGCGACCGTCTCCAGCGTGACGTTACACCAAAATAATCATCAAGGTGCCGGCCAAGGTCAAAATAACGTTGGCAATCGCATAAGTGCCCGCATAGCCCAAGGCAGGAATGGTGCTGCGAGCATGCTCGTTGATCATATCCATCGCCGGCGCACAGGTTCTTGCCCCGATGATCGCGCCAAACAAGAGCGCGCGGTTCATCTTCAGCACATACGCGCCAATCAAATAGGCGACAATCACTGGGATAACACTGATCACAATGCTGGCCAGGATCACCGAAAAGCCCATGTCCGCGATGTAATCAAACAGCCGACTACCGGCACTCAGTCCAATGCCAGCCATAAAGGTCATCAGGCCGAGATCTTTCACCATATTCAGCGCCCCTTGGGGCACATAGCCGAAAGTGGGGTGGTTGGCACGTAAAAAGCCGAGGCTGATCCCCGCCAACAGCAAGCCAGCGGCATTACCTAGGCCGAAGGTCACTTGACCGAAAGTGAGGGTGATCATCCCTAAGCCCAGCCCCAAAATAAAGAAGCAGCAAAAGGCGAGCAAATCCGACATCTGGCTATGAATCGAGATAAAGCCGATGCGGTCGGCCAAGCCTTTTACCCGGCTTTTCTCACCACTGATTTGCAGCACATCGCCTTTGTTAAGGATAATCCCTTGATCCATCGGCATCTCAACCTGAGCGCGCACCACACGGTTTAAAAAGCAGCCGTATTCCGACAGGTTTAAATCCGACAGCTTTTTCTGCGCCACGCAGTCATTTTTTACTACGATTTCTTCTTCGACAATGCGTAAGTCGAGCAGGTCGCGGTCAAACACTTCTTTACCGTTACGGAAGCTGGGGTCCAGCCGCGCGTGGCTGTCGGGATAGCCCACTAAGGCAATCTCGTCGCCTTGCTGCAAAATGGCGTCCCCATCGGGGTTAGCCAAAATGCCGTTACGGCGAATGCGCTCGATATAACAGCCGGTTTGGCGATAAATACCCAACTCACGCAGGTTGCGGCCATCAATCCAATCGATCAATTCAGGCCCGACCCGATACGCACGAATAATGGGTAAATAGACTTTACGCTGTGATTCACTGCCCAAGCCGCGCTCAATCGCAATCTGTTGGGCGGAGTGCTCAAGGTTATGGCGCTGCAACTTCGGCATCAATTTCGCCAGCACAATCAAGCTCACCAGGCCGGTGAGGTAGGCCATGGCATAGCCGACGCTCAGGTTATCAATCATCATCCCCAACTGTTCGCCTTCTGCACCGGTTAAGCCGGAGTTAAGCGCATCTTTCGCGCCCACCAATACCGGAGTGGCGGTGAGTGCCCCAGCCATCATGCCGGTGGCAATACTGATATCTAGCCCCAAATGGTTTTGAAAGAACAGGGTTAAGCCAATGGCGCTGAGTAACACCGCCAAGGCAAGCAATAGGTATGATTTTCCGTCACGGAAAAAGACGCCAAAAAAGTTAGGCCCCGCCTCAATGCCCACGCAATAGATAAACAGCATAAAGCCGATACTGAGGGTATCAGGCGAGAAGGTGAACCCCGCGTTGCCAAAAATGATCGCGGTGAACAACACGCCGATGGATCCGCCGAGTTGCACACTACCAATTTTGATCTTTCCGACTGCGAGGCCGAGGGCGAGAACCACAAAAAGGAGTAAAATATCGTTTTGGAGCAGGAGGTTATTGACGTCTATATTCACAGCACAAATGTCCGACAGAGCGTGCAGGGGGTTAATGTGGTGAAAATTATACCAACCTTAATCACACTTTGTTGTACAAATTTAGTGAAATAAAGATTAATTTTGCGTAAAAAAAGACCAGTTGACCGCGTTTGGTCAAATTAAACCAAAGAATTCACCACCGCCGAGTTTCTAGACGCCAGCTGCCAGCCTCGCCAACACCCAGCCACGGCGGCTGTCTGCCTCCCCAAACACCGCCAAGGCGACACTTTTACGCCTGCTATTTTCCCAGCCTACACCCGCCAAACGCGACTCCTGTAACCCCACCGCAAAGTAATTTTTTGGAGCGAATATCACAGAATAAGCGATAGCTAACATTTTGGACACTAGCGCATGAAAAGGTATTTAGACATTTGGTAGGCTAAAAAGTAAACAAAGAGGCAGATCGCTTACCGGATGCGGACAATCGATGGGCGGTAGCGTGGGTGTGCCCTTAAAAATAGTCTTTTTTGCCCACTTTCTCGATAATGAGACAAAAATAAAGAGCTGTAAGTATTTTAATAACAGTCAGTAAGAAAAAGGCGCGTGTAACGGTTTTGGGGCAGTGAGTGTGCGCGCTAAAACAATGTTGGAAGGAGTAGCGTACGCATGGGATATACTCGAGACATATGGAACAAGAGGATAGCGGGACGATCCGATCTTTCCTCCCAGTTGGTGCACCTGACAAGAGGGAGCGAATCAGACGGGAAGAAGGTAGGGCCAGTTGATGTGCTCGTTAGCATATTGAAGGAGCGGAGGATAGCGGGCTCTACAACTGACAACGGATTTGTCTGTGGTGGTATCCCCGCAACCTGCTTCCAAGACGTCCCAGTTTACTCGTTGTCTCAGAATATCCACGCCGAGGAGCAATATCGATCAGCTGTTGAGGGAGCCAAAGTCCGGTATCACGGAGTCGGGCTTATGTTCCCGAAACCCTATGTCTATGCAGTCGGGGGTCGGCCGGTCGTCTATGAGGACACAGACAAGGCCAAGACCATCCTTCGCGAAGACGAGTGGTGGCGCATCGTCCGCTTTGATCTATCCGACGACGATAACTTCGTCGACTGGACGCACGAACGAGAATGGCGGGTTCCCGGCGGGTTTGAATTCGAGTTAGAACAAACAACTATCCTAGTCCCAAATAAATATGGGTACGACAGGCTTCTCAAGCTTTGCCGAGAGTACGAGGACGAAGACCTTCTTGGGCAAGTACGCGGAATCGTCAATCTTGGCTCAGTGTTTTATTGAGAGCTTCCAACAAACCGCTCAAACGGACGCTCGTTCCTCGCGCCGGTTAGCTTTCTGTTATACATTTTGAGGAGTGCGTATGAAATTGCCACATTGGCAACATTTTCTTTCATTGGAGAAAGACTTCGTGGAAACAGTTGAATACGTAGAGTTGAGTGATGAAAATGCTCTAACTTATTCTATTGCCTATACAAAGCTATATTTGGCTATATGCTCTGAAACAGATGTCATCGCTAAGCTTGTTTGTAAAAAAAATCAATAACTCAAGTTCAGCTAGAAATATGGATAATTATAGAAATGAGCTTAGAGAAGCATATCCCAACTTGTATGCGGTTGAGTGTTTGATCCCACGATATGATCTAACGATTAAACCTTGGTTAAGGTGGAATGATAATAGAAACTCTCAATGGTGGGTTGATTATAATAATGTAAAGCATAATCGCTCTACCCATGCAAAAAAAGCCAATCAGGAAAATGTAAAAAACGCTCTTTGTGGTTTGTTCACTATGTTGCTCTATCTGTATCAAGAAGAGCTCTATTCTGGGGATATTTATCCGAATCCAACTTTTTTAGAATATGAGAAAATGTCTGGAAGTCTAGTAGTAAACCTCGGTGCAGAACTGCCTGATATCCCGAGAACCAATGTATAAAAAAATCAAGCTGATTCGCAATTCTCGGCTCTTTTGGTTTAAAATTTTTAGTGGTTACTGCGCAGTGCTTAGGTAATATGGTAGCGTGCTCACAACTTAGTTGGACGTTAGCCATCCTCCAGGGAGAATACATGCCATCTTTGGATTTTGAGAAGGAAAAGACAATTTTCCGAGATTATTACAACGAAAATAGTGGGCTACTGGATGGAGCAAAGAGTTCATTTATCACTCTATTGAACTCCCTAATCAGAAGCTCCAGCGATATTGCTTTGCCAAAAGTAGAAGGCCGGGTAAAAGATCGGGACGAATGTGTAAAAAAATTCAGCAGAAAATATCGAACATATCTTGAATCAGAAGGCGAAGAGTATCAGATTATAGATCACATCACCGACCTAGTAGGCTTGCGGATCGTTTGCCTCTATGAGGATGATATAGTCATAATTAGAGACCTTCTGTGCGAGCATTTTGATGTTATTGAGATAACTGACAAGATTTCAAAAATTGAAAATACCGAAAACTCTTTCGGCTATAAAGGTCTCCATTTGGACTTAAAATTAAATGAGCAAAGAAGAGAGCTTCCTGAATATTCGAAGTTCACAGGTTTTCAGTTTGAGGTTCAAATACGAACCATAATACAGGACTCATGGAGCGTTCTTGATCACAAGATTAAATACAAAAAATCTATACCTAATCACCTTAAGAGACGAATTAACTCTTTAGCAGCGCTATTTGAAGTGGCGGATAGGGAGTTCAGAGAAATCCGAAATGCCACAGAAGAAAGTATAAGGGCGGAAGACGTCACTCAAGAACAAATCACTCAGGAAACCGATCAAGTTGAATCGGGTGAAGAAGCGCCAAGGTTTACAACCTCCCCTTTAAACGCGTTCAGCTTTTTGAAGATCGCACAGCACTTTTTTAAAGAGTTTGATTTCGAGCCCCATAAGGTGGACGGGTTCACCGAAGAAATAGTGTCTCTGAAACCGGATATAACTCGAGGAAAATTCAATTTCTATATGCGAGAGAATATCACGCTAGTAAAACGATATAAGAAATTTTTCGAAAATGAGTATCCAAATGATAAATTGAACCCTTATACGATTATTAGGCACTGTCTATATAACGGCAATAGGGAAGCGTTTTCCAAAATTCTGAACAATCAATCAACCGAGACATTTGAAGCATGGCTGGCAGAAAATGGCTAACAAAGCGCTACTGCTGGAAAAATTATCGTGAGAGTGCGACGTTATCTGGCGAGAATAATCTCGTGGAAACCAAGTGATCCCAAACATATCAAACCAGAAAAAAATGTAAAGTGAGCGAGCATCATTTTAGGTTGATTAAACATTGCAGTAGTACGTTGATGGATAAATCTTTTTGTGATTTTCGTCCATATCACAGGTTGGATAGCGAAAAGTAAAAATATATGAGAAAAAATTAGAGTGCCAACTTTTACAGCTTCCCACTCTTGACTAATTGTTGCACTAACTATCAACCCTACAGTTGTAGCCAGAATAGAGCTAACACTACCAAGGTATGCTGCTAGGTTAGTATCCATAAGCTCAAATGACAAAGTGTTTAGTTTGTTACGCTTTGCTACACATGCTGTGCAGCCGGCCGCTCCTATTGTGAATAACATCCAGCATAGCGTTAGTTCAAGCATGAACTGATTAGCATTGCCAGAATCAATATTTATAAATGACTTGATACCTTGTGTAGCTCCAAAAGCAATTAAAGCCCCAATAAAAAAAGTCGGGCTAAGAAACAGTTTTTTATCTAACATGGTGAATAATCCTAGGAATTTTGATTCATTATTGATCATGTAAGATGGTGGCCAATGAGAACACTAGATAAGAGATAACTCTAAAGTGACATTGGACTTCATCCGTTTTACTGGACATGCATGACGACCTTAAGAGGTCAGTATGCCAGCATATAAAGCGGGTGAAAAGAGAGCGTAATATCCACTATATTTTTCTCGTTCCCACGCTCCTGCGTGGGAATGCATATCTAGCTCTTGCTATTATTCAAACACAAACAGCACCATAACCAGTGTTATATTATTCTTCCTAGGGCATTACAGTGGCTTGCTTGCTAAAGGTACTGACGCTGTCCGATAGTGTTAGAACAGAGGTCAAGTGTAGTTCGGTGATTTTGTGGCGAACTCTGCCTATGATTCAAAATCCATATACATTCCCACGCAGGAGCGTGGGAACGAGTTAACGCTTTACCTCAACCTAACTTGAGGGATTAACCTGGTGCCATTCACATAAGGAGCCGACGATGACATCAGCACCCATGATTGAAGAGTATTTACATCGCCTCGGATTGAGTGAGGCGAAGGGCGCGGCACTGGTCACTGAGCTTATTGAAAAGCACTTGGCGCGGTATGCGTTTTCTAGCCTGAATGCCATGGCAGGGCAGCCGCTTTCTTTACAGAAGGATGCCTTGTTTGAGCGGTTGGTGGTGAACCAGCAAGGCGGCTATTGCTTTGAGCATAATAAGATTGCCTACCTTGCCCTGAAACATTTGGGGTTTGAAGTGCGCAGTGTGCTAGCGCGGGTGATGCTCAATGGTAAGCCCACCAATCCACGCACCCACCGCATGAATGTGCTTGAGCTCGATGGCGAAACCTATCTAGTGGACGTTGGTTTTGGCGACAAAACACCGCGCGGGTTACTCAATATCAACCAGCGCACCTGCACCATCGGGCACGATACCTATCAAATCACGCGTAATGGCGATGTGGTGACCGTGGTATTACACGAGCCCGGCCAACCACCATTAACGCTGTACGAGGTTGAGCTCTACGACGTGGTAGAAGCCGATTTTGAAGTGGCGCACTTCTATTCTCATCAACACCCCGAAGCCATTTTCGTCAATAATCTCGTGGTGTCTTTGATCACCGCGTCACACCGCTATTTGATCCGTAATCAGCAGTTTTTGATCTGGGATGTGGAGGGGCAACTTGTCACCGATAAAAGCATCGATAGCGTCGAGGCATTAACCCAGTTGGTTCATGAGGTGTTTTTATTGCAACCGCCCAAAGCGGTGTTGGAAACCGCATTTGCACAGGTAGCGGCCAACTCGGCGGCTTGAGTGAGCGGATATTAACGAGTACGTTCGTCTTGACGTACGTACTCGATGCCGTACAATTGTTTAAAATGTAATCACCGGAGAGGCGCTATGACGGGGATCACTGCCACTGAAGCGCGTAGCAAATTGTATCGGCTCATTGATGAAACCGCCGAATCACATCAGCCCATTGTTATTGCGGGCAAACGTAACAAAGCGGTGCTAATTTCAGAAGAAGACTGGTCAGCGATTCAGGAAACACTCTATTTGCTTTCTGTACCAGGGATGCGTGAGTCAATTCGCGAAGGCATCGCCACGCCGACGGATGAATGCGATGAGGAGTTGGACTGGTGACATGGAAGTTGGTTTACACCAAACAAGCCCAGAAAGACGCAAAAAAGCTGGCTTCCAGTGGCCTCAAACCAAAAGCGCAAGAACTGTTAGCACTGATTGAAGACGATCCCTACCGTAAACCTCCTCCATTTGAAAAGCTTGTCGGTGATCTCACTGGTGCCTATTCACGCCGTATTAATATTCAACATCGCTTGGTCTATCAAATCCTCGAGGATGAACAAGTGGTGAAAGTGCTCAGGCTCTGGAGCCATTATGAATAGTGGCTGATTCGAATCCCTTTTTCTCATTTTTTAAGGAACAAAGTGTGAAATCTATCTTCTTTTTTAATTCGATGTTGACGCCAAAACTGGTCACCGGACTGTATTGGCTGTTGTTGCTGATTGCGTTGTTCTCTGGGCTGGGCACTATGTTTGGTAGCTACGGCGGGATGCGGTTGGAAAACGTTGCTGTTGGCCTGTTTACTATTGTTGCCGGTGCAGTAGGGGCAAGGATTTGGTGTGAGTTGATGATTGTGATCTTTAAAATCAACGAAAATCTTCAAAGTTTAAAAGACGTGAAGGAGCGTTCAGACGTGTAAATGCGTTGATATCCTTGAGTATTAAAAAAGCCAGCGAGAAGCTGGCTTTTTTAGCAAGGTTATCGGCGCCTTATTCTTGATACAGGCCGAGGTTTTCTTTGGCGTAGGCTTCAAATTCGGTAAAGCCGCCAACGTGCGCTTGGTCAACAAAGATTTGTGGCACGGTTTCAACCGGCTTGCCGACGGTTTTTTCTAGGTCAGCTTTGCTAATACCTTCTGCGTGGATATCGACATAGCGGTAGTTGAAATCTTCACGGCTTGTTTTTAGCTCTTCCGCGAGGTCTTTAGCGCGAACACAGAATGGGCAGCCAGGGCGGCCAAAAATCACGACGAACATAGTCATCTCCTTTAGCGTTAATGCCATTACTATGCCTGATGGGCGAACGTTAGAAAAGATGAATTTCCCTCTCGCACCAATAGGAAAAACCGATGATAAGCGCCAAGATGTGCCAACGCGTGCGGTGGCGAGTTTTTGGGGTTGGTGGGGAGTAAAGCGCCAGAGCAGGGTGATTGCTTCCATGTGTAGAAAGGTGTACAACCTCTCAATCCCTCTTTAACGGCTCAACGTCAAATAAGGAAGCACAATGAATCCAACGATTGAGACACTTCTTTCTCACCGCTCTATTCGTAAATTCACCCAAGACGCTATTTCTCCCGAGCAATTAACCCAGATTATCGATGCGGCGCGCTCGGTATCCAGCTCAAGCTTTTTACAGTGCACCAGCATTATCCGTGTCACGGATAAAGAAAAACGACGTTTGCTGGCGGAATACGCGGGCAACCAAGCGTATGTGGCCGACTGTGCTGAGTTTTTGGTGTGGTGTGCGGACTTTCATCGTCATGAGCAAATTAACCCTAACGCCAAGTTAGGCTTTACCGAACAGACGCTGATCGGTGCGATTGATGGTGCCATCATGGCGCAAAATGCCATGGTGGCCGCGGAGTCGATGGGCTTTGGCGGCGTATATATCGGCGGCTTGCGCAACCAGCCGGAAAAGGTGGCCGAGTTGTTGGCGATGCCGAATCACGTGATGCCTTTGTTTGGTATGTGCTTGGGTGTGCCGGCGCAAGACCCCGAAACCAAGCCTAAATTACCCGCACAGCTTTTGGTGCACGAAAACAGCTATCAAGCCATTGATGAGGCGGCGCTAAGCGACTATGACAACCAAGTGCGCGAGTATTATCAAACCCGTACGGGTGGCAATAAAGACATGAGCTGGAGCGAGCAGATCTCCGCCACGCTAGAAAAAGAAGCGCGTCCGTTTATGAAGGACTTTCTGCACAGCAAAGGGTTTAGCACCCGTTAAGAGAGTGTCTAAACGTGATGGATAAAAAAGCAGCGTTTTGCTGCTTTTTTATTATTTATCACCTCGTTTTGTCCAGTTTGCTATCCGATTTGTTGGATTTATTGTCTAATCCTGCCGCTAAGCCCTAAAATCTATTTACATCTGCCCTGTAAACCGTAATATTGCCGCGTTTTTGCGCGTGATAATCACTTTTATCTGACGTTATCCGCGCTCATTTTTAATATTAAATTGTTTTTATACGAAGTAGGGCTCTGATGGAAAACAAACTGGCAAATCCTGCCCCTTTGGGGTTGATGGGTTTCGGCATGACCACGGTATTATTGAACATTCATAATGCGGGTTTTTTCCCCATTGATAGCATGATTTTGGCGATGGGCATTTTTTATGGTGGCTTGGCACAAGTGATTGTCGGCATCATGGAATTCAAAAAGGGCAATACCTTTGGTACCACGGCATTTACCTCTTATGGCCTGTTTTGGCTGACGCTGGTAGGGCTAATTGTCATGCCAGAAATGGGCATTGCTCAACCGAGCCCAGCCGGCTTTATGGGTTGGTACTTGGTGATGTGGGGTGTGTTTACCGGCTTTATGTACATCGGTTCACGTCGTTACTGCCTGGCGAAGCAGTTTGTCTTTGCTAGCTTGACCGTACTTTTCTTCTTGCTGGCGGCACGCGATTTTACTGGCAATGCGCTGATTGGCACCATTGCAGGCTTTGAGGGCATTGTGTGTGGCTTGAGTGCGATTTACTTCGCGATGGCGCAGGTGCTTAACGAAGAATATGGCCGTACCGTGTTGCCCGTTGGCGAGCAAAAAGCAACGCTAGCACCGCAAACCGCGTAAACGCTTGATAGATTGTTTAGATCAAAAAAGCTCGGCCACTCACATGGCCGAGCTTTTTTATACGTGATTAAGCGTGATAGTGAAGAGTTAACACATCACTTTAACGGCCAATCCGCCTTGTGAGGTTTCGCGGTATTTGGCGTTCATGTCTTTGCCAGTTTCCATCATGGTTTCAATCACTTTATCTAGTGATACACGCGGCTCGGACGAACGTTGAAGTGCCATGCGTGAAGCATTAATGGATTTCACCGCGGCAATGCCGTTACGCTCAATGCAAGGCACTTGTACTTGCCCGGCAACCGGGTCGCAAGTGAGGCCTAAGTTGTGTTCCATGGCGATTTCAGCCGCCATGCACACTTGGTGCGGGCTACCGCCCATCAGTTCAGCGAGGCCGGCTGCGGCCATGGAGCAGGCAACGCCGACTTCACCTTGGCAACCCACTTCTGCCCCAGAGATGGAGGCGTTTTGTTTGTATAAACCACCAATTGCGCCAGAGGCGGCAAAAAAGCGGGTGTAGGTTGGCTTATCAACCGGCTCGATAAACTTATCGTAGTAAGCTAGCACCGCAGGAATAATGCCACATGCGCCGTTGGTCGGGGCAGTGACCACGCGGCCACCGGCGGCGTTTTCTTCGTTAACGGCAAAGGCAAACATGTTCACCCAATCGACCACTGTCATGGGGTCAATGTTGTATTTTTCGCTGGTTTTTAACTGGTGACGTAAGGCGGCCGCACGGCGCGGTACGCGCAGCGGGCCAGGTAACACGCCTTCGTTTTCCATCCCGCGGTCCATACACGCCTGCATGGTTTGCCAAATATTGGCGAAATAGGTGTCGATTTCTTCTTGGCTGTGCATGCTACGCATGTTGGCCATCACCAAGCCACTGATGGAAAAGCCAGTTTCCTGGGTGAGTGCCAGTAAGCCGTCAGCGCTATTGAAGTCGTAAGGGACTTGCACCGCTTGCATGGCAGGCTGACCAAACTCGGCTTCTTCAACAATAAAGCCACCGCCAATCGAGTAATAGGTTTTACTCAGTACACACTCATCGCCTTGCCAAGCATGAATGCGCATGCCGTTCTCGTGCAGTGAGAGGTTAGAGGTATGAAAGTTCATCCCTCCGTCGCGTGGAAAGGCCACCGCGTGTTGCTGCTCACCCAGTGGCAATTGCTCTGTCTCTTCAACCCGTTTAATAAAGCGGGGGATCGAATCGATATCAACGGTTTCAGGGGTGTTGCCCGCTAAGCCCATAATGGTAGCGATGTCGGTGTGGTGGCCTTTACCGGTGAGTGACAATGAGCCGTATACGTCAACCGTGACCCGATCGATGTCGGTTAAACGCTGACTGGCGGTTAGCTCATCAACAAAGCACTTGCCCGCTTTCATTGGGCCAACCGTATGAGAACTGGATGGGCCAACGCCAATCTTAAAAATGTCAAAAACACTGATCATGTGTCTACCTCAGTCAATGCCCTAAGGGCAATGGATTTAGTGTTTACGCCATCCGTCCATGGTATTGACTGTGATGGCAAGCACAGGCTCGCCATAATGAAAAGGAGCAGCCTTCACTGCTCCTTGTTAGCCGCAAACATCGATGGATGCGGAGGGCATAGCGCCCAATGCAGCAGTCCTATAGCGCCTGCTGCGCGCGCTGTGTCCGATTAAGCAAGACGGCTGATTCAGAATCGTTGGAGATTAAGAGATCATGCTGTACGTAATCGCTGAAATGGCTACCAGCCCCATAATCAGAACAAAAGCGTTACTGATTGTACCTGAATATTTCTGCATTGCTGGCACGTTTTTCACGGCATACATTGGCATAATAAACAGGATGGAGGCAATGATTGGGCCGCCAAGTGATTCAATCATCCCCAAAATGCTTGGATTGAGGGTGGCGACGAGCCAAATGGTTAGGATCATGAATACCACGGTAAACACGTTGATTTTTTTGCGATCAACCGGCTTACCCATGCTGCGTAGCGCTTTGGTGGCAATCCCGTTCAGGCCTTCACGTGCGCCCAGGTAGTGACCAAAGAACGAGGACACAATGGCAACAAAGGCCACCAATGGACCCAAGAAGGAAATGAACGGGCTTTCATGTTTGTTGGCCAAGTAAGAAAGAATCGCAATGTTTTCCGCTTTCGCCGCTTCTAAATCCGCTGGCGTCAGTGACAGCACGCAAGAGAACACAAACAGCATCACGAAACCGACCAACATGGCCGCTGAGCGCATCAGGATCTGGCCAGACTTGTATTCCGCGTCGTCGCCGTGATCACGGCGCTGTGCCAAGGAAAAAGACGAAATCGCCGGGCTGTGGTTAAAGGCGAAAACCAGCACTGGAATCGAGATCCAAAGGGTAATAGTAAAGTCACCCGCGGACGGCACTTGCGATAGCGCCGCTGTGTTCCACTCTGGGATCAGGTAGATGGACATAAAGACCAAGATCCCAACCAGCGGGTAGACCAAAAACTGGGTGACGCGCAGCATCATTTTCTCGCCCAGTAGCATCACCGACATCATGCCGAGGATCAGTGCTAGCGAGAGGATCGCACGTGGCGGTGACGCCATGCCAAGCTGGTTGACCAAGAAGGAGTCAACGGTGTTGGTGATCCCCACGCCATAAATCAGCACAATCGGATAAATGGCAAAGAAGTACAGCAAGGTGATCAATTTACCCGCGCCAACACCAAAGTGTTCTTCAACCACTTCGGTAATGTCGCTGCCCGCATTTTTAGAAGATAAAACAAAACGAGAGAGGCCGCGGTGGGCAAAGAAGGTCATTGGGCCGACAAGCAGGGTCATGACCACTAATGGCCAGAATCCACTCATGCCTGCGTTGATAGGAAGGAAAAGAATACCCGCGCCAACCGCGGTGCCAAAAAGGGAAAGCGCCCAGGTTGTATCTTGTTTGGTCCAGCGCGGGCGCGACGTTGCGCGGGTACCAGTCGTCGAGGTGGTTTGCATAACAATACTACTCACATTGTCGGGAACAGAAATCAGGGAAGGCGAATTCTGGCGATTTCCACAGAGAAAACCAAGAGCTAGATCGCTATATGAAAAGTGGTGCGCAGACTATTGCACCAAAATGTGATGACTATCAATAACGAAAGGTCGATTGCTCTACTATGCAGGCATAGATGTATAGATATTTGTTGGATAAATATGCATCAATGTGCGTCTAAAGCCATACCCTTTGAGTGGTTATGGGCAGGTTGACGAGTGGTGACCCGAGGGGGAAAACAATGTTAGTTGGCTGATTAACGCACGAAGCAATTGCGCAGTGGCGCCCCAAATCAGCCGGTCTTGGTGATAAAACGCACACACAGGGTGCCACTGGCCATACAGTAGGAAAGACTGCTCGCGAATATGCCCCGGACGACAAAGAGTATCCAACGGTACTTCAAAGCAGGCGGCGACTTCGTTGTCATCCAGACAAGGCTGGTACTCGGGATCGACCCACGCCAGGACAGGGTGAATGTAATAGCCAGTAACGGTGGGAAGTGGGCATAAGTGGCCAATAATCGCCTCAGGGGCAACACGAATCCCGGTTTCTTCCCACATTTCCCGTGTGGCGGTGGCGGTGTTATCTCTGTCAGAAGGCTCCCGCTTGCCGCCTGGGAAACTGACTTGGCCAGGATGATGTTTTAAGTGACTCGCGCGCTGGGTTAATACCAGTTGGATCCCGTTTTCGCGCGGCACCAGGCCGATTAGCACCGCCGCGGGTTGAAAGTCAGCGCCACCCAAAATTCTGGGGGAGAGGCGAACGCGATTCAAAATGCGGCTGTCGTGGCGCGCTAGCGGGGTTAACGAAAAAGCCCGGGTTACATCCGCAGGCGATAAGGGGCGGCCTGGCTCGTCACAAATGGATTGAGGATGCGTCAGGGATGCAGACCAAGAAGCTGCTTTCGCGCCCAACGTACAGCGGATTGGCGTGAAATAATCATGTTCCTCGGCGATTAGCGTCATCGTGACTCCGTTAAATCAGTTAAAGGGGCAGCCAAGCTATCATCGTCTGCCAGCACGGGGAGGATGCGGCTGACTTTGTCGAGCGTTTCTTGATACTCCGCGTCTGCCTCGCTATCAGCGACCAAACCGCCACCGGCCCACACATGCAGTTGGCCTTGGTGGCCGACCAGGGTACGAATGGTAATACTCGAATCCATCCGGCCACAGCGACTGAGGTAGGCAAAACTGCCGCAATAAATATGGCGACGGTGTGGCTCAAGCTCTTCAATAATTTCCATGGCGCGTACTTTGGGAGCACCGGTAATTGAGCCACCGGGAAACGCCGCGCGAAGCAGATCGAGGCCTGTTTTTTCATCAGGGAGCCTACCTGTTACCGTGCTCACCATATGGTGGACGGCGGGAAAGCTCTCTATATCAAAGAGTTTAGGCACAGAAACCGAGCCTGGCGAGGCAACTCGGCCAATATCGTTCCTGAGCAAATCGACAATCATCAAATTTTCAGCACGATCTTTTTCCGCCGATTTCAGTGCTTGAGCGCTGTCGGCATCTTGTTGCGGGTCGGTATAGCGAGGGCGCGTACCCTTGATAGGCTTGGTTTCAATCTGTTGATTATGTACGGAAAGAAACCGCTCCGGTGACACGGATAATATGGCACTGTCCGCTAAGCGGATAAAGCCAGAGAAGGGCGCACCATTACGGGTCGCTAATTTCCGATAGGCTTGCCACTCGTCACCTTGATAGGAGGCGGAAAAGCGTTGAGCCAAGTTGATTTGGTAGCAATCACCGGCATGTAAATACGCTTGCACTTGGGCAAATTTTTGCTGGTATTGCGTCTCGGTCATGTTCGCGCGCCAGCGTTCGGTGAGTGCAAACGATGGGCGGGACGGTGCAGCCTGATGAGTGAGCCATTGCCAGCGCTGATCGCTGTCCGGTGCAATCACCACCGCTTGATGCTGGTGATGATCAATCACCACTGCCCAGTCGTAGAGACCAACCGCCATGTCGGGGACATTGAGCTCGTCTTTAGCCCGCGTGGGTAGGGTTTCAACACAGCGCCCTAAGTCATAACCAAAATACCCGAGGGCGCCGCCGGTAAAGGGCCAGGGGGCGATTTCAGAAACCGCTGGTAATAGCTGTGCTTGTAATTGCGCGACCCAGTGAAAGGGGTCGTGATCGTCAGTGGTGGTGTGCCCATCGGGGTAGCGCGTGGTCACTTGATTGTGGCGCGCGGTCACCGTGGCGATGGGATCGGCGACCAGGATATCGAAGCGACTATCTGGATGCGTCCGTGTGGCCGAGTGGAGCAACATCGCCCAGGGCTGATGAACGACCTTATCAAACAGGGTCAACGCAAGATCCGGGGCGTAGTCGATTGGCGTGGTAGTGAGCTTCATGGCGTTCTGTGGTTGCATTCTTCTTTTTGTGATCACGGTTGAGACGCCGTGTGGCGCGCAGATAGCGCTAAGCGTATCATAGCTAGGCCTTTTCCGGCACAAGCAACAATAAAAGACGAAGCGAGGTTGCTGTCAACCATCGACTTCTCTATCACAGAGCAGTAAAACTGCCTAGCCAAACGATAATAACGAGGGGAAGGCCTCCCCAACACTGGATACCCGCTTTGGGTCCTGCAAATGACACCAGAGGCAATGATGACCACTATTAAACAGCAAGACGTGATCGAAAGCGTTGCAGATGCCCTGCAATATATCTCTTACTACCATCCTCTTGATTTTGTTCAAGCCCTTGAAAAAGCCTACGACAAGGAGCAAAGCCAAGCGGCGAAAGATGCTATCGCGCAAATTTTGATTAACTCGCGAATGTCGGCCGAGGGCAAGCGCCCGATCTGCCAGGACACGGGCATTGTGACCTGTTTTGTCAAAGTGGGGATGGCGGTGCAGTGGGACCGCCACGATATGACGGTGCAGCAAATGGTGGATGAAGGGGTGCGACGTGCGTACACCAATCCTGACAACCCGTTGCGTGCCTCTGTGGTGGCTGATCCGGCAGGTAAACGCCAAAACACTCGTGATAACAGCCCGGCAGTGGTGCACATTGATATGGTGCCAGGCGACACCGTGGATATTCAAATTGCCGCGAAGGGCGGTGGTTCTGAAAACAAAACCAAAATGGTGATGCTTAACCCATCGGATGATGTTGCCGAGTGGGTAGAAAAAACCTTGCCTGCAATGGGCGCGGGTTGGTGTCCACCGGGCATGCTGGGTATCGGCATTGGCGGCACGGCAGAAAAAGCCGCGGTGTTAGCCAAAGAGTCACTGATGGAGCACATTGATATTCAAGCGCTTATCGAGCGTGGTCCAAGCAATGCCGATGAAGCGCTGCGCCTCGATATTTTCAATCGTGTGAACAAGCTGGGCATCGGTGCCCAAGGGCTAGGCGGTTTAACCACGGTGGTGGATGTAAAAGTGAAAACCGCCCCAACGCACGCTGCGTCTAAACCTGTGTGCTTGATTCCGAACTGTGCCGCCACCCGCCATGTGCATTTTACACTTGATGGCACCGGGCCAGCAGAATTGGCGCCACCCAAATTGGACGACTGGCCGCAAGTGACTTGGGAAGTGGGGGATAATGTACGTCGTGTCAACCTCGACACGGTCACCAAAGAAGACGTGCAAAGCTGGCAAACCGGTGAAACCGTGCTGTTATCAGGCAAAATTCTGACCGGACGCGACGCTGCACACAAACGCTTGCAAGAAATGCTACGCAATGGCGAAGGCCTTCCTGAGGGCGTTGATTTTAATGGTCGCTTTATCTATTACGTGGGCCCCGTTGATGCGGTGGGTGATGAAGTGGTTGGCCCAGCAGGCCCTACCACGTCGACCCGTATGGATAAGTTCACTGACATGATGCTCGCCGAAACCGGCTTGATGGGCATGATTGGTAAAGCTGAGCGTGGCTCGGCGGCGGTTGAGTCAATCAAGAACCACAAAGCCGTGTACTTGATGGCGGTTGGCGGCGCAGCCTATTTGGTCTCGAAAGCGATCAAGCATGCACGCGTGGTGGCGTTTGAAGATTTGGGAATGGAAGCCATCTACGAATTTGACGTCGAAGACATGCCAGTCACGGTGGCCGTCGACTCACAAGGACAAAATGCGCATCAGATTGGCCCAGACACCTGGAAGGTGAAGATCGCCGAAATGGATGATTAATCCACTAACTTGGTTTGTTCGGTCCAACGTCTGCTTGCGTTAGCGAGAGGGCGTTGCGTCGGGCAGCGTTTAAGTGGATAGAAACCATAAAAAAATGCGCCAATTTGGCGCATTTTTTGTCTATCAGATGGAGTAACGCGTAAAGACGTTACAGCGTGGGCTAGGCCACTTCCTCTTCTGCCAGGTCGAACGAGGCAGCAATCAGGTTACGCGTGTACTCGTTTTGTGGGTGATGGAAGATTTCCTCTGGGGTACCGGCTTCCATGACTTTCCCTTTTTGCATCACCATCACGCGATCGGAGAGGGCACGAACCACACTCAAATCGTGGCTGATAAACAGATAACCGATGTTATGGCGTTTTTGAATATCTTTCAG
Source organism: Salinivibrio kushneri (assembly GCF_005280275.1). NCBI lineage: Bacteria > Pseudomonadati > Pseudomonadota > Gammaproteobacteria > Vibrionales > Vibrionaceae > Salinivibrio > Salinivibrio kushneri. The sequence goes on along the minus strand of NZ_CP040021.1, from coordinate 1,560,107 downwards.
CAAGTCGATGACCGTCAGCTGTACGGAGCGGTCCAGTGCCGAGGTGGGCTCATCCAGCAAGATAAACGCAGGGTTCAAAATCAACGCACGTGCTATCGCGATACGCTGACGCTGACCGCCGGAGAACTCGTGCGGATAACGGTTGATCGCTGAGGTATCTAGACGTACCTCATACAGTGCATCTTTCACCCGCTCGAGACGCTCTTTTTTGCTCAACTCGGGGAAATGCGTGCGCAAGCCTTCGGCAACGATTTCACCGACTGTCATGCGTGGCGACAAAGAGCCAAATGGGTCTTGGAAAACCATCTGCATGTCGCGGCAGAGTCCTTTGTTCTCGCTGTTTTTGATCCCGTGAATATCTTGGCCTTTAAAGCAAACGCGACCTTCAGCGACGGGCAACAGGCGCATAATGGCGCGGCCTAGGGTTGATTTACCTGAGCCAGACTCACCGACAATACCCAAGGTTTCGCCGCGGCGCAGTGATAAGCTGATATCGCTGACCGCCTCGAAATAGCGTTTGTTGCCACCAAAGAAGTCTGCCCCCAAGAAGTACTTGATGGTGACGTTATCCACGGTCAGTAAGTTTTCTGCATCGTCCTGCGGGGCTTCTTTACGGCCACGTGGCACCGCGTCGATCAGCATCTTGGTGTAATCTTTTTGTGGATTTTCGAACAGGGCTTGGGTGTCGTTGGTCTCGACCACTTCGCCTTTACACATGACTACCACACGATCGGCCAGGTGTTTAACCACGCCGAGATCATGCGAAATAAACATGATGGCCATGCCCATTTTTTGCTGAAGCTCGCCAATCAGATTAAGCACTTCCGCTTGTACCGTGACGTCAAGGGCGGTGGTTGGCTCGTCGGCAATCAACAAATCCGGTTCGTTAACCAGTGCCATGGCAATCATGATGCGCTGAAGCTGACCGCCAGAAAACTCGTGCGGATACTTTTCTAACGCGCTGGTTGGATTAGGCAAGTGAACCAGGTTTAACAAGTCGATGATGCGCTGTTTTGCCTTCTCACCTGTGGTGCGATGGTGACATTGAATCGCTTCGGTCAACTGCTCACCAACGCGCATGTACGGGTTAAGCGAGGTCATCGGCTCTTGGAAGATCATGGCAACACGATCGCCGCGCATCTTCTGAATTTGCTTGGTGGACAGCGTCAACACATTGGTGTCGTTAAAGGTCACTTTAGAGGCCGGTTTTACCAGTGCGTTATTGGGGAGCAGCCCCATCACGGCGCTACTAGAAACCGATTTTCCCGACCCTGATTCACCAACGATTGCCACGGTTTCACCGGGCATGATGTCAAAGCTAACATTTTTAACGGCATCGACCATGCCGTCGTTGGTGGTAAATGACACACTCAGGTTTTCGACACTGAGAAGTGGCTTAGAAGCAGATGAAGACATCATCACCTCACTGGTTGATTATTCGACGTCACGAGTTCACCGACAGCCTTCGACGCTGAATGCGCTCAGTATCGTTGGCGCGGTAGAGACTCGATGATTTGGATGGTCGCCTGCGATTGATACGCAAACGCCCGTCATTCGTGTTGGGTTGGTCATTGTTGGCCGCAGCCACAATGCACGCCCTGATGCGGATATCAGCCAGCTGGGGCGTTTCATCAAAGGCCAAAACGGGCATGATGAACAGCTTGCGCCAGTGGAAGAGGTAGGATACGAGTGTCGCGATAACCGAAAGACGCTTAAGGTTACCTCTCCTTGCGAACACAGCTTTTCAACATCATCCAGTGTTGAAACCAAGCAGCGTGAATATCCATATATCACCCACACAATATACGATTCGGATATAAAAGCAAATCGTTATTGCGTGCAAGGTTTGTGATGCCAGAGTTTGAGCTGTCAGACAAAAACACCCTTGTTGACGCATTAGACAGTGAAATATCTGTCTTTTCATGGGGGGGGGCTATGGCTGATTCTCGCTGAAGACGCTGAGTGAGCCGAGCAGTGCGGTTAACGTATGTGGCTTGCAAAGGGAAGGGGAGACAAGATGCGCGCGACACACGGTCACGCGCATGCCTGCTAGACGCGCATGTTCAATGACTTACTGACGGTCGAACTCAAGGCGCGTTGAATAGCGTTCGTCGCTGTGTTGACCGTGCTCAAAGGCGATTTGGCCATTGACGATGGTCATATCAATGCTAGAGCCGAAAGTGTGGCCGTCAAACGGTGACCATTGGCACTGGTAGAAGAGGTTATCTTGACCAGCCGTCTGGGTTTGGTTGAGATCCACCAGCACCAAATCGGCCCAATAGCCTTCACGGATAAAGCCACGATCTTTCACCTGATAGCGAACTGCAGGGGCGTGTGCGACTTTTTGCACCACCAAAGGCAAATCGAAGATACCACGATGATAAAACTCTAAGGCCACCTGCAACGCGTGTTGCACAAGTGGCAGGCCAGCCGGCGCGTTGAAATAGCTGTTTTGTTTTTCTTCATAGGTGTGAGGCGCATGATCGGTGGCAATCACATCAATTACCCCGTCTTTGACCGCTTGAATCAGCGCTTGCTGATGGTGAGCTTCTTTGATCGCTGGGTTACATTTGATCAAAGTGCCTTTGGTCGCGTAATCATCCCGGTTGAAAAACAGGTGATGGACACAGGCTTCCGCAGTGATCTGCTTTTGCTGCAGAGCTTCGAGCGTTTTGGCTGGCTCAAACTGATACAGCTCATCTTCCGTGGTTAAGTGCAGCACATGCAGGCGTGTGCCGTGCTTTTTAGCGAGATTGACTGCCAGCTGGGATGATTTAAGGCACGCTTCTTTAGAGCGAATATGGGAATGGGCGTCAATCGGCACGTCTTCACCATATTTTTCGCGATAGATGCTCTCGAGCTCGCTGATCATGGGGGTGTCTTCGCAATGGGTGGCGATGAGCGTGGGACAGTCAGCAAAAATGGCGTTGAGTGTCTCTGGGTCATTGACCAGCATATTGCCGGTGGAGGCGCCCATAAACACTTTTACCCCGCAGGCGCTATTTGGGTCTAAACGACGAATTTCGTCAATGTTGTCGTTGGTCGCGCCCAGATAAAACGCGTAGTTAGCATGGCTGGATTGCGCGGCGCGTTGGTATTTTTCTTCCAGTGCCTCTAGCGTCGTGGTGGGCGGGTTGACGTTGGGCATTTCCATGTAGGTGGTAATGCCCCCCGCGACCGCGGCTTTGGATTCGGTGGCGATGGTGCCTTTTTTCGGGAAGCCTGGCTCACGAAAGTGCACTTGGTCGTCAATCATTCCTGGGATGAGATGCTTGCCGGTGGCATCGATTACGCGGCAATCGGCCGCGGCGGGGGTACTGATATCTTGGGCGATTTGACTAATTCGGCCATTTTCAACCAGGACATCCGTTTCAACAATCTGTCCTTCGTTGACAACGGAGACATTCTTAAATAATAGGGTGGTCATGCTGTGATCCTTACATGTCAAGGCATTGGCGTTATAGTAACGCAATCGATTACTTGATTCAGCCCCTGATTGTTTAGGGAGATTAATCAAGTCTTAACCGGATGTTGACGCAATTATTGTACATTAGCATTGTCAGCATATTGCCCTTCAAGTAGGGCTGCCGCATACTTGGCGCGGTAAACAACAATAAAAGGGAGTGAACCATGGCGGAAGAAACAATTTTTAGCAAAATCATTCGTAAAGAAATCCCCGCGGATGTTTTGTATCAGGATGAACTCGTGACCGCCTTTCGCGATATCAACCCGCGTGCCCCTGTGCATATCTTGGTGGTGCCCAATAAGTTGATTCCGACCACTAACGATGTGGATACCGATGATGAGCTTGCGCTGGGACGTATGATTACGGTGGCGAAAAAATTAGCCGCTGACGAAGGGATTGCCGAAGACGGTTACCGCTTGATCATGAATTGCAACCAGCATGGTGGGCAAGAGGTTTACCACATTCATATGCATCTAGTTGGTGGCCGGGCGTTGGGGCCGATGGTGGTCGGCTAGTCGCGATAAGCGTTAAGAGGGTGATATATGGGTAAATGGCTGTGTTTGCTGGCAACCCTTAGCCTGTTGGCTGGATGTGCCACCGGCCAGCCATCGCTTTCTATCACGCCAGGACAATCTGTGGTTTATTCGGATAATACACTGGCGCAGGTACTCGACGTTAAACGGCGGGCGTGTGCCGGTGCGAAGACCATACAACAAACCTGTTTAACGCTGATCAACCGTAGCCAGCATTCCCAGTGGATGCGTTACCGCTTTTATTGGTACGACAAACAAGGGCTGCAAGTGGAGGCCTCGCCGTCTGAGTGGCAGCGTATTTCGTTGCCTGCGAAGGCCTCTAAACGTATCAATACTCGGGTGCCGACCGCGAGCGCGACCCAGTACCGCATGGTGATTGTTCACTAGCGTGCCTCCTTACGCCGAGATCATCAGCCAGGCTCTTACTTATTGTTGAGGAAATAACAATGGCACTTGTCCGCTTTGCTTGTTTACCCATGCCGTCGGCGGGGCGCCAGCCTTCGCTGCGACAGTCTTCACTGCGACAGCGTTCGCTGCGACAGCGTTCGCTGCGACAGTATTCACTGCGACACCATTCACTGTTCACCACACTGGTCGTGACGTTTTTTTTACTGAGCGTGGTTGGCTGTGCGCCACGCACACAACCGGTTTATCAACCGGGTGCGCAGAGCCCATCGACAACCACCCCCTCTCGTCGGCCTCATCCGAGCTTGGATCAGGCAATGCACGCGGCGGTAAGTGGACTACTTGACAGCCAGCCGTTGCAATCGTCACCCGTCACCCTGGTGCAGCCCATTCAAAACCTGAGTAACACCTACTTTCCGACACAGACGTACTCCGAGCAACTTAAAGCCGGGTTAGTGAGTGCTGGTCGCATTACGCCAGTGCCTGAGACGAGAGTGCAAGCGGTGCGTCAATCCCTTGGGCTGGCGCAAAATCAAGCATTGGTGGATCCCTCTACCATTGTTCAATATGGTCGAATGCTGGGGGCTGAGTACCAGCTAAGTGGCAAAATAACGGCTGGGAGCCCCTATCATCTGCGCTTGCAACTGATGGACTTACACTCAGGTGTGATTGCGTGGCAAGGGGTTGAGACGTTTGTCAGTGAGTGATGAGTTACCGGCGTTTGACGCGCCAATTAACACGGCCCTGAGCCGCTTTTACGCCAAGCCGACAGAGATAATCCATGCTGAGCCACTGGCCGCCGGTTTGACCAATCGTTGTTGGCGCATCACTGATTCACAGGGTGGACAGAGTGTATGGCGTCCTAATAGCCAAGCCGTCAGAGCGTTTGACATCGATCGGGCGCGTGAAGCTAGCGCACAATCTTTGGCCGCCAATCATGGATTGGCACCTCAGCCGATTGCGTCGTTAGCAGAAGGCTTGCTGGTGCCCTGGGTGAGCGGTCAACCACTTGATCAGCGCGACGATGATCCAACAGCGATCTTAATTGACCTGTTGGTTCGTATACACCAGTTACCGGTTGAGCTTGAAACCGCATCGGTGGATGCACAGTGCCAGCATTACGAGCAGCAGCTATCAGCCGCGAACGTGCATCGTCTAGCAGATATTAAAGCCTGGGCAATCGCGCAGCGACCTGCCACGGAGGGCGATATTCCGGTGGTATGTCACATGGATCTGGGCGCTTACAACGTTGTGATGACGCCCCATCGTGGCGCTGTCGTGCTCGATTGGGAATATGCACGTACGGCCGATGCGCACCTTGATATTGCGCTTTTTTGTCGTGCCAATGCCCTACAGCCTGATGCGGTGATTGAAACCTACTGTGCGCAGCAACAGATAAAAGCGACGGAGGCGGTGCGCAGGCGCGTGTTGGCTTGGTTGCCGTTTGCCGACTATTTGGCGCTATGCTGGTATGAGGTAGGTGCTAAGTTGTATCGGCTACCGGCCTATAAAGAGGCGGCTAATCAGCTTTTTGAACAGCTGGCGGCGCAAAGGCGAGGCTAATTGAACACGGAGGAAGGGATGGTCAAACAAGGTTGTCGAACAGGGTGGTTAGCTGGCTGTTTGCTCTTGCTGGTGGGCTGTACCACAGAGCTGGCCTATAACACCTTGCCGTTTTGGATTCATTACTACATTGACGATATTGTTAATTTGCGCCCCGAGCAGTCCCGCCAAGTCAAAGCCGATCTCGATAAGATTCAACAATGGCACCGCACTCACGAATTACCGGCGATTGCCGAGCGCTTAGGACTGATCGCCACACAAAGTACCGAGCGGCAGACGATGGCGCAGTTGCGCGACCATCAAGAGGCGGTGAAAGAGAGAATTCGTACAACGCTAAAGGCGTTTATACCCGCCACCGCACGTTTACTGGATAGCTTTGACGATGAGCAAGCGCAAGCACTGACGCAGTGGATGGAAGAGGAAATTGAACAAGCCACCCAGCGTCGTGCCAAGCGTTCGGAAGATGAACAGTTTGCCTATCAGCGGGATGACTTAGAGGAAGATACCGAAGAGTGGGTGGGTGATACCGACCGCGATCAGCAGCCGCTGTTCGCCGAAATGGCGCAATACCAACAAGCGGCGATGCCGACATTCCGTCATGTACGCGAGCAGTTAGTCAGCCGTCTGTTCAACATTATCAATAACAGACAATCGATTGATACCGAAGCGGCGTTGTCGCAATGGGTAGACGATGTGGTGGCGTGGCGAGCCGGACCAGAGACCGAAACCGAAATGGCGATATATCGTTCGCGGCGGCTTGATTGGCTGTTGCGCCTGGATCGCAGTTTAGATGACGCGCAACGCAACCGCTTAGTCGAGAGCCTCAATGAGTGGCAAACGCGTCTTCGCGACATGAGCCGTTGATCCTTGCCTCTCGCAATGTCTGCTGGAGCGGGTCGCGTTGTCTTATTATCGCGACGAGGTGCCGACATCGTGGCGGGTCAATACCCTGATTATTTTTAGGGTGATCTTGCTCATTTTTCTGTCCGGAGGGCTATGCTATTGATAAGGGTCACAGCTTTGCGACAACCAAGGATGGATTTACATGATCATATATCTTCACGGTTTCGATGCCACCAGCCCCGGCAACCATGAAAAAGTGCTGCAGCTTCAATTTGTCGATGATGATGTGCGCACCATCAACTACAGCACCATGCACCCCAAGCACGATATGCAACATCTGTTGAAACAGGTTCAGACTCAAATTGACGCCAGTAGCGATCCAGACCCTTTGATCTGCGGTGTCGGCTTGGGGGCTTATTGGTCTGAGCGCATTGGCTTTCTGTGTGGTATCAAGCAGGTGATCATTAACCCCAACCTCCATCCTTATGAAAATATGCAGGGCAAAATCGACCGCCCAGAAGAGTATGAAGACATCGCCACTAAATGCGTGACTGACTTTCGCCAACGTAATCAGCAGCGTGCATTAGTTATCTTGTCGCGAGAAGATGAAGTGTTAGATAGCCAACGTAGCTACCATTTGCTCTCTCCGTTTTATCCCGTACGCTGGGATGAAAAACAAAGCCACAAATTTAAAAATCTCTCCGCCCACCTACAAGCCATTGCCCAGTTTAAACAATCGGCCTAATGCCATGCTCGTAACCCTAGTGTTGCGAGCATTTGGTGTAATTTTCCTACATGTTATCCATTGATTAAGCGCAGACAAGGCTCGAAGTAATTGTCGTTTTACGGCAAAATAGAGACGCGCGTTGACGAACAACACAACAAAAAAGAACGCAAAATACGCAATAGATGTTGTTAGTTACTGACAAAATGCCAATGAGTGCCAGTTTTAGCCAGTCGCCGGTGGGCGGCTAGCGTGTATTTTTTTAGTTAGGTAAGGATGTAGAAGTGACCAAAATTATCGTTGTCGGTGGCGGTGCAGGCGGGCTTGAGCTTGCAACCAAGCTGGGCCGCACGTTAGGCCGCAAACGTCGTGCAGAGATCACCTTGGTGGATAAAAACAGTAGCCATTTGTGGAAGCCATTGCTGCATGAAGTGGCAACCGGTTCAATGGACGAGGGTGTCGATGCACTGAGCTATCGTGCCCACGCTAAAAACCATGGCTTTGATTTCCAAATGGGCACGCTATGGGACATTGACCGTGACCAGAAAGTGATCACGCTCGCGCCCATGTATGATGAAAACAATGAGCTGTTGATGCCTGAGCGTGAGCTGGAATACGACATCCTAGTGATGGCGATTGGCTCAACGTCGAACGATTTCAACACGCCAGGGGTACGGGATAATTGTATTTTCCTCGACAACCCCAAGCAGGCGCATCGTTTCCGTCGTGAGATGAATAACGAGTTTATGCGCCTACACGCGAAACACGGTGACGGCAGTGTGGATATTGCCATTGTCGGTGCGGGCGCGACAGGGGTGGAGCTGTCTGCCGAACTACACAATGCGATTAAAGAGTTGCGTAATTATGGTTTCCGTGACTTAGAGAACTCAAAACTGAACGTGACCTTGGTTGAAGCCGGTGAGCGGATCTTGCCTGCGCTGCCGCCACGTATTTCCAGTGCCGCACACCAGGAGTTATTGAAGCTGGGTGTGAAGGTAAAAACCAATACCTTTGTCACCAAGGCCGATGAGGAAGGGTTGGAAACCAAAGAAGGCGAGCGAATCCATGCTGATATTATGGTGTGGGCGGCAGGCATTAAAGCCCCTGACTTTTTGAAAGATATTGCCGGTTTAGAAACCAACCGTATCAATCAGCTCGAAGTAAACAACACTCTGCAGACCACCCGTGACGAGAACATCTTTGTGATCGGTGACTGCGCGGCGTGCACGCAAGAAGACGGCAGCAAAGTACCGCCGCGTGCACAATCTGCGCATCAGATGGCCAGTCGCTGTTTTAGTAACATTGTGGCGAAGTTGAATGGGCGTGAACTCAAACCATATGTGTTTAAAGATCACGGTTCTTTAGTCTCACTCAGCCGCTTTTCTACCGTGGGTAGCTTGATGGGCAACCTGACTAAAGGCTCGATGATGATTGAGGGCCGGATTGCTCGCATGGTTTATATCTCCCTATACCGGATGCACCAAATTGCCTTGCACGGTTATGTCAAAACCGGTTTGATGATGCTGGTTGGGCGGATTAACCGCGTGTTGCGTCCAAGTCTAAAGTTGCACTAAACGTTGCGCCTGAATCAGGCACCGCGAACTTAAATAATAAGACCGAGGATGCCTCGGTCTTTTTATTACTATGAGCGACCAATAGTGGTTGCCGCCTGACATGAAAGGCGTCACAATAGCGTCGCAATCAAGATTATTGATATCACTTCTAGAGCAACCCTCCTGACGCCGAGTTTTTCTCACACCACGATATTGATATTCATGACCCTAAGTGACGGGCCATGCGGCCTGTGACGACATTTTTTATTTATTGAGATCAATTGATGAGTTTCTCCTCTTTAGGACTATCTGCACCCCTATTAAAAGCCGTACAAGAGCAAGGCTATACCACACCCTCACCGATTCAGGAAAAAGCGATTCCAGCGGTGATTGAAGGGCAAGACGTGATGGCGGCCGCGCAAACCGGCACGGGCAAAACCGCAGGCTTTACTTTGCCGATTTTAGAGCGTTTACAAGCAGGTAAACGCGCGCGTCCTAACCACGTGCGCACCCTGATTCTGACTCCAACGCGTGAGCTTGCCGCCCAAGTACATAAAAATGTTGAGCAGTACAGCCAGCATACATCGCTGAGCTCTATGGTGGTATTTGGCGGGGTGAAGATAAACCCGCAAATGATGAAGCTTCGCAAAGGGGCTGATGTGCTGGTGGCGACGCCGGGGCGTTTATTGGATTTGTATCAGCAAAATGCGGTGCGTTTTTCTCAGCTGGAAGTGCTGGTATTGGATGAAGCTGATCGCATGCTAGACATGGGGTTTATTCGTGATATCCGCAAGATCTTGGGATTGTTGCCAGCCAAGCGTCAAAACTTGCTGTTCTCTGCCACCTTCTCGGCTGACATCCGCCAGCTAGCGAAAGAGCTGGTGAATAATCCGGTTGAGATCTCGGTGAGCCCTGCGAACCAAACCGCGACAGGGGTGGAGCAGTGCATTTATCCGGTTGATAAAAAGAAAAAGCCCGCGATGCTGCTTTCTTTGATTGCTGACAATAACTGGCAACAGGTGTTGGTGTTTAGCAAAACCAAGCACGGTGCCAACCGCTTGTCACGTTATTTGGATGAGTACGGCGTCAGTGCCGCCGCCATTCATGGTAACAAGAGCCAAGGCGCGCGCACCAAAGCACTTGAACAATTCAAAACCGGTGACGTGCGAGTGTTGGTAGCAACCGATATCGCGGCGCGGGGTATTGATATTGCCCAACTGCCACAAGTGGTGAACTTCGATTTACCTCATGTGGCGGAAGATTATGTTCACCGTATTGGTCGTACCGGTCGTGCGGGGGCGGTGGGTAATGCGGTCTCTTTAGTTTGTGCGGATGAAGCCAAAGATTTGTTTGCCATTGAGCGCTTGATTAAAAAGGTCCTCCCGCGCCATAGCTTGGCGGACTTTCCGGTGGCGAACCCAGTGCCAGAGTCTAAGCTTGATACGCGCCCAATTAAGCCCAAGAAACCGAAAAAGAACAAACCGCGTCAGGATGGTCAACGCTCTGGTGACAATGCACGTGGTCACAAACCGGTGGGAAAAAACCGTCGCCATACCCACAAACCAAGTGGCGGTAAGCCCAACTCATCTCGTTCACAGAGTAAAACGCCATCATAAGTGGGGCGTAAGGGTAGGATCGGCATGCTGATTGCGTGCCTTCGATGGTGTAGTAAAAAGCCGGTGTGGTCACACCGGCTTTCTTGTTTTAACGCTTATCGGTCGCACCAGTAGTCGGGGACTTATTGATCCTGAACTTTACGCACCTGAATAATCATGCCCATCATGGGATTATCCAAATAGTGGGTTTCGCCACTGCGCATCCGTCGTTTGTGCGTGAACGCGTAAGGCTGCAAAAAGCGCTCAATGTGGTACTGCTTCTCGACCTTTTCTAGGCCTGCAACTTGCACGTTATCTGTCTGTGATGAGGCACCTTGCTGCGCATCTGTGGTTTGCAGTGGCATATTGATCACGTCCTCAACCAGTGCGCGCCGCTCGCTTGGCTCTCGTAGCACCATGTTGGCTTCGACGAACAAGTAATGCTGGACGTAGACGCGCAGTGTGCCATCTAGCTCATAGAGGGGTTGGCGAGGAGGCGTCGTTTCCAGTGCCTGCTCGTCCCACGCTTGTTCGCTATCTGACGCCGTGTTGCTTGACGAGGTGGGTTGCGCTGTCACCGGCGTGCCGTCTGGGTTAAAACGGTCGCGGTAGTCTTTTCCGGCACTGACACGCAGCAAAGGCAGAGCAGCTCGGCCACTGTCATCTTGACGCCATGCAACATGCACCATGGGCGTAAAGCCCGCATGGTTAGAGAGTTTGTTGTAAGCATTGGTCAGCTGCCATTGGCTGGGTGGCAGCGGGGTGAGTCCCGCATTTTGTAGCGCGCTATTGTTAGTGACGGGAATAGCACGGCTGACCGACGTGGCATCCGCTTGAGTGGGCCAGCTTTCTTCGACACTGGCCGGGTTTTGATTGCGTTTAAACACAATCAATTCCACATCATAAAGTCGCTTAGCTAAAACCGGTTGGCTAAGTGAGATCAGTAGCAACGCCCAAAGGCTCTGCTTGGTATAGCGTGCTAGCCAGCCTGGTGGGTGACATGAATGATTTTTCACAGGTTACTCCGTTTTCTTTGGCAAGCCATTATGCGACCAGTTGGTGACTTGCAAATTGAGTCAACAGCTCATCAATAAAGTTCATCCGCTCCCGTCGATCGGTGAGACTTTCGATAAACTTAATTTTGGTTGGCCCGTCAAATTTATACTTGTCTGGCCGCGATTGTAACAGCCCGACCAAGAATCCGGGATCAATTTGCGCGTCCTCGTGAAACTCGACCATGCCGCCACGATCACTGGCTTCGATCTTTTTCACCCCTAATGCGGCAGCACGTATTTTTAATTGCTGGATATGAAGCAGATTCTTGGTAGCGTCAGGCAGCAGGCCAAAGCGGTCTATTAGCTCAACTTGCAGCTCATTGATATCATCATTGGACTTGGCGCTGGCAATGCGTTTATACATCGATAAACGCATATTGATATCGGGAATGTAGTCATCTGGTAACAGCGCAGGCAGGCGTAGCTCAATGTCGGTTTGTTCATTCAGCAATACATCTAAGCTCGGCTCTTTTCCTTCTTTCAATGCCTCGACGGCCTGCTCAAGCATGTCCATGTATAGGGTGAAACCAACCGATTGGATTTGACCACTTTGCTCGTCACCGAGTAGCTCGCCGGCGCCGCGTATCTCCAAGTCTTGAGTCGCAAGGGTAAAGCCGGCACCGAGATCTTCGAGCGAGGCAATGGCGTCCAGCCGTTTTGCCGCATCTTTGGTCATCCGTTTAGGATGGGGGGTCAACAGATACGCATAGGCTTGATGGTGCGAACGACCCACTCGACCGCGCAGCTGGTGGAGTTGCGCAAGACCAAAGTGGTCGGCGCGATCAATAATAATGGTGTTGGCTGAGGGAATATCGATACCGGTTTCGATAATGGTGGTACATACCAGCACGTTGTATCGTTGATGGTAGAAATCGCTCATGATCTTTTCTAGCTCACGTTCGCGCATTTGGCCATGGGCCACGGTCACGCGAGCTTCTGGGATCATTTCACTGATTTCATTGGCCGTTTTTTCTATGGTTTCGATGTCATTGTGTAAAAAGTACACTTGGCCACCGCGCATGATTTCACGCAGAAGTGACTCTTTAATCAGGCTGTCTTCGCGTTCACGGACAAAGGTTTTCACCGCGAGGCGGCGCGACGGTGGGGTGGCGATAATCGAAAGATCGCGCATGCCGCTCATCGCCATATTCAGTGTTCTGGGGATCGGCGTGGCGGTTAAGGTGAGAATATCCACATTGGCGCGCATCGCCTTAATTTTCTCTTTCTGGCGAACCCCAAAGCGGTGCTCCTCATCAACAATCAATAAACCGAGGTCGCGCAGCTTCACATCCGATTGCAGTAACTTATGGGTGCCGATGAGAATGTCCACTTTACCCGCTTCACAATCGGCCAAAATCGCTTTTTGCTCTTTTGCTGACTTAAAGCGTGACAACACCTCCACACGGACAGGAAGGTTAGCGAAGCGGTCACGGAAATTCTCGAAATGCTGTTGCGCCAGCAGGGTGGTGGGGACTAATACGGCAACTTGCTTGCTGTTATTAACCGCCAAGAAGGCGGCACGCATGGCCACTTCGGTTTTACCAAAGCCAACATCGCCACACACCAAGCGATCCATGGCAATGGGACGACACATATCCGACAGCACCGCGTTGATAGCTTGTGATTGATCACTGGTTTCTTCAAACGGGAAAGTCGCCCGGAAGGCGCGATAGGCGTCTTTGTCATGGCTAAAGGCAAAGCCAGGTTTGGTTTCTCGCTTGGCATAAACATCAAGCAGCTCGGCGGCGACATCGCGCACCTTTTCTGCGGCGCGGCGGCGTGCTTTTTCCCACGCCTCGCCGCCAAGTTTATGCACAGGCGCGCTTTCTTCCGCGCCACCAGAGTAGCGGCTAATCAAGTGTAGTGCGCCCACCGGCACATATAACTTAGCGCCCTGTTGGTATTCCAGCGTCATATATTCGGTTTTGAGCCCGCCAGCTTCCAGGGTTTGTAAGCCTTGGTAGCGTCCAATACCATGCTCGAGATGTACAACGGGTTGGCCAGGTTTTAGTTCGGCCAAGCTTCTGATCACCGCATCTGTACTGACACTCTGCTTTCGTTTGTCGCGGCGGCGTTGCTGTACCGCGCGCTCGCCAAACATATCGCTTTCACAAATCAGCGCAAACTGGCGGCTGTTGTCAATAAAGCCTTGGTCAACGGGCCCAATGATTAGGCCAAATCGACCGGGTTGCGACAAGGCTTCGGGCAGGCCATTAGCTACCATCGGGCGGATTTTGGCTTGGGCGAGGAGATCGAGTAGCGCTTCGCGTCGCCCTTCAGACTCAACTGAGAAAATGATGTCGCCGTCAAATTGCTCGCTGAACTGGCGCAGCGCCGCAAGGGGCTCTTTGGCTTGATGATTGACCGTCAACGTTGGTAGCGACGTAATATCGAGGTTTTCTCGTCCTGTTTTTTCAGTGACAGTGTCACTTTCTAGCTTTAAGCGTGGGTAGTGCTTAAGCGTAGTAAACAGGGACTCTTTGCTTAACCAGAGCGCATCGGGGGGGAGCAGCGGTCGAAGCGGATCGACGCGACGCTGATCATAACGGTTTGCCACATCGGCTTGGAAATGATCAATAGCGCTTTCCATATCGCCGACCGATAACACCAATGTATTGTCAGGCAAATAATCAAACAAGGTTTCTGTTTGTTCAAAAAACAGCGGCAGCCAGTATTCAATCCCGGCCGGCCAGGTTTTTTTACTTACCTGCTGGTAAATGGATTCTGGCTCTCGGCGCGCTTCAAAATGCTCGCGAAACCGGCCACGAAAGTACTCCACCGCGGCGTCATCGGTGGGGAATTCATGCGCCGGCAACAGCTGGATGTGTTCCAGCTCTCCGGTTGAGCGTTGGTTTTCCGGGTCAAATTGACGAATGGTGTCGACTTCATCGTCGAAAAAATCAATACGATAAGGTTCGTCACTGCCCATTGGGAACAGGTCGAGGATCGAACCTCGGCTGGCAAACTCGCCATGCTCCATCACTTGATCAACATGACGGTAGCCCGCATCGGTGAGCTGATCGCGCAGTTTTTCTAGCGATAAGATATCGCCTTTTTTCACCATTAAGGCATGTTGATGGAGAAAATGTCGCGGTGTCACGCGCTGTAATGCGGTGCTCGCTGGCGCAATGAGTACCCCGTCTTGTTGATGAGGGAGCTGATACAAGCACGACAAACGCGCGGAAATAATATCCTGATGGGGGGAGAAACTGTCGTAGGGCAGGGTTTCCCAGTCAGGAAAGAGGTCGCAATGGCCTTGAGTAAATTGGCGAATGGCGGGCTGCAAACGCACGGCGGTTTGGTTGTCGGGCACCAAAAGAAACACCGGGCCGGCGTGTTGCTGCGTGAGCGTGGCAATGGCTAGCGGTAATGCAGCCCCTGATAGATTACCGAGATGTTTAACATCGCCTGGCCCTGAGGGCAGCGTAAAAGCATAGAGCGGTTGTTGGGTCATGATTTTAACTGCTTGATTGTTTGCGGTTTCGTGCACGTTTTTTTAGTAGTTTCTGCTGATGATGCAGCGCCGCACGAATGAGCGTGTCGCGGTCTTCTTCCAATAAACGCGTGTACTGGATTTGGATCACATAGTCAGGATTTTCTTGCTCACTGTCGGCATCAGGCTCGCACCCGGTGACGACGCCGTAGCAATAGATGGCCGTCGGCGGATAATCGAGAAATAACTTCACGCGCGCATGCACGCCTTTTTTAAGCGGTGAATGACTATGATAAGAAAAACTGCTCGCCCCAAAGGCGTGTGTCACAAAGCGATGATTGGGCTGATCTTCGTGACTGAGCATATAGCCCATCATCAGTGTCATTTTTTCGTTCTGAGCCTGCAGCACCCGGAATAACGCAGAGGCATCTTCTGGATCGATAGCCTTTAAATCTTTTTCTACGTCGCTATCGAGCTGGCCGCATTGACTTGCTAGGCGAAAAGGTGCCGGGATTTCGGCGGTAAAAGCCTGCGCATCCGGCTGGACTTGATTGTCGGCAAGAGGCTCAACATTAATGCGAATCGCCGCTCGCACAGAAAAATATTCGTCTTGGCTCATCACTGTGCCTTAGGTTGCAGTTGTATTAATGATTATCACGCACCCTTGGCAAGAGGTAAAGGTTAGTGGCTTTTTCTTGGTAAAGGAGACGGTGTTTATGCTGTGAATCCTGGCTTTAACGCAAGGTTGGCTTGGCGTCCTAGTGTGGGACAGGTATGCTTGCAACGAATCAAAACAATAAGCTAGGTGCGCTATGTTTCAACCCTTGTCGGTGTTTATTGGCTTGCGATATTTACGCGGCCGTTCAGCCGACCGTTTTGGCCGATTTGTCTCGTCGATGTCGACGGCAGGCATTGCTATTGGCGTGATGGCGTTAATCACCGTCTCGTCGGTGATGAATGGCTTTGAAGCTCAGCTGAAAGGCCGAATCCTTGGCGTGTTGCCTCATGCGATTATTGCTAACGGGCAAGCAAATCCAGATCAAACCGTGATTGAGCGTTGGCCTCATGTGATTGATACGGCGCCGATACAAACCACGGATGCCGTGATTCAAAGCCGTAAAGGCTTAAGCGCCGGCTTGTTAGAGGGTATCGACCCCAGTGCGCATGAGCCCTTGGCTGCCCACTTATTGCAAGGTGAATTATCGGCACTGGCCGCCGGGCGCTATCAAGTGATCATTGGGCGTAGCATGGCCTCTGAGTTACAACTCCGCGTCGGGGATGCCGTGCGCGTGATGGTAACCAGTGCCAGCCGCTTTACACCGATAGGTCGGATCCCCGCACAGCGTCTCTTTACAGTGGCGGGGATCTTTCATACCGGCACGGATGTCGATGGGCAGTTAATGCTGGCTAACATTGAGGATGTGGCGAGACTCAGTGGGGAGCCGCCGTCTCAAGCCAACGACTTACGCCTGTTTTTAGATGATCCATTTGCCATTACCCAATTAAAGACACATGCAGATCCCGATACCTGGACGGATTGGCGCGTTTGGCGTGGCGAGCTGTTTCAAGCGGTAAAAATGGAAAAGAACATGATGAGCTTGATGCTCAGCCTGATTGTGATTGTCGCCGCCTTTAACATTATTTCCGCGCTGATCATGGTGGTCATGGAGAAGCAATCTGAGGTCGCGATTCTAAAAACCCTTGGGATGCAAGATAAAGACATTGTGGCTGTCTTCGTTGCTCAAGGCAGCTTGAGTGGTGTGCTGGGCGCGGCGGTAGGCGGCGTGCTCGGTGTGCTCCTATCGGCATACATCAATGAAATCATGTCTATTTTTGGCGTGAGTCTACTGGGTAACGGCCTAGCGTTACCTGTGGTTATTAATCCTTTTCATGTGGCGATGGTATTAGGCTTAGCGGTCGTGCTAAGTGTGCTAGCCACGCTATTTCCTGCATTTAAAGCGGCATCTGTTCACCCTGCTGAGGCACTGCGTTATGAGTAAATCTTTGTTGTCCTGTCACCGCGTCAGTAAAACCTATCAAGAGGGCGGACAGCCGACCTGCGTATTAAATGATGTTTCCTTGACCATCGCTCCGGGAGAGCTGGTGGCGATAGTGGGCTCCTCAGGCTCGGGGAAAAGCACCTTACTGCATACCCTGGGAACCCTAGACTTGCCTTCGGAAGGTGACGTGTGGATTGAGGGTGAGGCGGTCAATGCGATGACGGCCACGCAGCAAGCGAAACGGCGCAATCAGACATTGGGGTTTGTGTATCAGTTTCACCACTTACTCGCCGATTTCACCGCGCTGGAAAATGTGATGATGCCGCTGTTGATTAACAAAATGCGCCACAGCGCCGCGTCTGAACGAGCAACGGCTATGCTCAATGCGGTCGGGGTCGGGCACCGACTCAGTCACCGTCCATCGGAACTCTCAGGTGGCGAGCGCCAGCGTGTGGCCATTGCGCGTGCGTTAGTCAATGAACCTAAATTAGTGTTAGCCGATGAGCCTACGGGGAACCTTGATCATACCACCGCGCTGGAAATCTACGATTTGATGCGCCAGCTCAACGCGCAGCATGGCACGGCCTTTTTAGTGGTAACCCATGACGGTGAGCTGGCAGCAAAATTGGATCGTCAACTGACCATGCAAGACGGCCAGTTGCTGGGGCAGGAGGGAGCATGAAGCCTTTATCGTTGGCCATCGGTCGTCGTTTTAGTCGCGCCAGACAACGCAATCGCTTGGTCTCTTTTATTTCCTTATCGTCAGTGATCGGGATTGCGGTGGGGGTGATGGTGATCATTGTGGGTCTGTCTGCGATGAATGGCTTTGAGCGCGAACTGAATCAACGTGTGCTGTCTGTGGTGCCGCATGCACAAGTGTTTGGTGTCAATGGCCCTATCGATAACTGGCAACAGGTCAAACGTCAGACTGAGCAGCATCCCAATGTCGAGGCTGCGGCTCCCTATGTTGAGCTGACGGTGTTGATGGAGCATGGCTCGGCGTTACAGCCTGCGAAAATTCGCGCGGTTGATCCGAGTGATGAACAAACCGTGAGTCGCATTGGTGATTATATTGAAGGTGGCTGGGAGAGCTTGCCAGTCGGGCAGTCGCAGATTGTGTTGGGACAAGGTGTGGCGGCGAAGCTGGGCGTTAGTCAAGGGGATTGGTTGACGGTCATGGTCCCTGCGACGGACAGCCAACTTGCATTGCGCGCCCCAAAGCGAGTGAGAATGCAAGTGGCAGGCCTATTACGCCTTGGTGGCCAAATTGACCATTCATTGGCCCTGATGCGACTTCAGGACGCGCAATCTATTATGCAAATGGGACAGTCAGTGACCGGTGTGTCTCTAAAGGTGTCTCCGGTGTTGCAGGCTCGTCAGATTGTACATGAAGTCGGCCAAACGCTAACCACCTATGTGTATCTAAAAGACTGGACCAGTGAGTTCGGTTATTTATATCGAGATATCCAATTGGTGAGAACCATCATGTATTTGGTCATGGTGCTGGTGATTGGCGTGGCCTGCTTCAACGTGGTGTCAACTTTGATGATGTCGGTAAAAGATAGAGCCGCGGACATCGCGATTTTGCGTACCATGGGGGCAGAAGATCGGCTGATTCGTCGCATCTTTATTTGGTATGGGCTCTTTTCTGGTGCCTTAGGCAGTGTGTTGGGCAGTATCTTGGGCGTCACTCTCGCCACTCATCTTACGGCGATATTGTCTCAGGTCGAACAGTGGCTCGGGCATCGCTTTTTATCAGGGGATGTATACTTTATTAATTTCTTGCCCAGTGAACTGCATGCTGCGGACGTGGCACTTGTGAGTATCACTGCCATACTGCTTAGTTTGCTTGCCGCTTGGTATCCCGCCCGAAGAGCTTGTCAGCTCGAGCCTGCCGCGGTGTTGAGTGCCAAATAGTGGCTATGCCGCTTGGCATGCTGTGATCACTGATACGCTTTATTGTATTAACACCAAGAGCCCGACAACGGGCTCTTTTTGATCTGCTTTGCTGACCCCTAAAGGGAATACCATGTGCAGACGCGGGGCTGACGATTGCATCGCACTTTTGCCTGACGACGGTTGGTCGCGTTTGATGCCTCGCGTAGATTAAATCAGGACGATTTAAGAGGGCTTGTTTGGGTTAGGCAACACTTCTTTTATTTTCTTGGGCAAACGTAATTTACGTTTTTCCCAGCTTCTGACCACAGAATAGCGCCATATGCCACGTACAGCGAAATAGCCGATGACAGCCATCACCAGTCCGCTGGTGGCGCAGCCTAATAAAAACGGGGGGCCGATGTGGCTCATTTGCTCCGCCAAGTAATGCCACGATAGTTCAAAGTGGAACGGGTACGGCGGACTATTCATCATCCAGGTGCCGAGCTTATAAGCGAGATAAAAAAGCACAGGCATGGTGATGGGGTTGCTTACCCATACTAGCGCAACGGCGAGCGGCAGGTTAACCCCAAATAAGATCGCGAGCCCGGCGGCCATGATCATTTGGCTGGGCAAGGGGACAAATGCCATAAACAGGCCGACGGCAAAGGCACCGGAAGCCGACCGGCGGTTAAGGCACCATAAGTTGGGGTCATGCAACAGGCTACCAAACACCTTGAGTGCCTTATTGTCGCGCAATGTTTCGCGCTTGGGCATATAGCGTTGGAAAAACTTCTTAGGCATACCTGTTTACATTACCTGGAAATTACGCAATGACGCTGACCTTTACATTGACTGCCGCACTGGCTGTGCTGTCGCTACCTTGGTGGCCAATGTTACCGCCAATTTGGGTCTGCATCATGACAGTTATCGTCTTCGTTGTTGGGTGGAAAAGACGTTGGTGGTGGCTTGCTGGAAGCGCGCTAGGGCTCACTTGGGCTGTATTGTCCGCAAACTTGTATCAAGCCGACGTGATCCACGTCATTTCACACCAAGAGGATACTACAATCAGTGGGACAGTGGGCACCCTTTTCAGCGCAAAAACGGGGGCGCAAGCGATTATTTTTGACGTTGATAAAATTAATCAGACAAGATTGCCGCCTTTTCGCTCAGCCAGAGTGCGCGTTTATTGGCAATCTCCCCCTTATCCCAAGCAAGGTGAACGTTGGCAATTGGTGGTGACGTTTAAGCCCCCTTACGGACGGTTAAACGAGGCGGGATTTGATGCGGAAAAATACTACGTTGCACGGCGAGTGCATGCCAAGGCCCGACTCAAAGAAGCAACGCGGCTAACCGAGCAGGTGAGTTGGCGTCAGCAGTTACTTGATACACTCAGCCCAGCTTTGTCGCCGCTTGCCTTTGGGCCGCATTTATTAGCATTGAGCCTTGGCGAGCGGGAATGGTTAACTCCAGCGCACTGGGACACCCTGACGCACAGTGGTTTAGCCCATTTGATGGCTATTTCAGGATTGCATATTGGTTTGGCCTACGGGATAGGGTGGCAAATCGGCCGTTGGGCGCGCGTCTTTCTCCCGGAACGACGCCTGTTTTTATGGCTGCCTTTGTACGTGGCGATGGGGGTGGCCTCGCTCTATGCGGCATTGGCCGGGTTTGCACTGCCCACTCAACGCGCGCTCATTGCCTTGATGCTGGTCTCAATCAGTAAACGCTTGGGAGCGCGGATTTCCCCGCTCAATTTGCTGCAGTTAACCTTATTATTGGTATTGCTCCGCGACCCTTTTGCCGGTTTCTCAATGAGTTTTTGGCTCTCGTTTGCTGCTGTAGGGGCCTTATGCATGGCGCATTACTCGCTGACCCATGCCCCCTCTGATGGTCGAATACAAACACGGCCTTGGCTTCGTCCTATCAAGCAGCTTATCGGCATACAATTGATTCTATTGGTAGGAATGCTTCCTTTGCAATTAGGGTTATTTGCCGGGATCAGCGCCGCTGCCACGCCCATTAACCTCGTGGCGGTGCCTTGGGTGGGTATGGTGACCGTTCCACTGGTCTTTGTTGGCCTGCTGAGTGAGAGTCTATCGCTTTCCTGGGTTGCGGATTGGGTATGGGGTGGGGCAAATGCCAGCCTGCAACCAGTGATGGCACTCGCCGATCTGGCGGCTGATACCTGGTTACCCGCCCCAGTCACATCGGCAGGCTGGGCAATATCGGCGATGGTGCTCGCTTGGGGACTCTACGGGTGGCGCTGGCATCGTTTAAAGGCGGTGATGCTGGTCCTGGTCGCAGCCGTGGTAGCTTGGCGAGACCCTAAACCGGTCAACTGGCAAATTGATGTGTTGGACGTCGGGCATGGGTTGGCGGTATTGATCAGTAAGAATCACCGCGCGGTGCTCTATGACACGGGCAACCGCTGGCAGGTGGGAGGCATTGCGCAAGCGGTTATCGCGCCGATTCTGACCCATCGTCAAATCAGGCAGTTAGATGGCCTCATTCTCAGTCATGGCGACAGTGATCATGATGGTGGGGCGACGTTTATGTCTGATACCTATTCACCGCAGTGGCGCCGTGCCAGTGAGCGTCGTGCTGGGTATCAAGCCTGTGTGGCCGGCGAGCGTTGGCGCTGGCAAGGACTCACCTTTTCGGTACTCTGGCCCCCAGCACAAAAGGCGCGTGCTGATAATGATGATTCCTGTGTAATCCGAGTGTCTGGCGATGGACGTAGCCTGCTGCTCACAGGCGATATAGAAGCCAGTGGAGAGGCTGATTTGTTGGCGTCTCTGACCGATAAACGGGCGCTTAATAGTGACATCATTTTGGTGCCCCACCATGGTAGTGCGTCTTCGTCTTCCTCAGCGTTTATTCGCACCGTTGATCCGGTTTGGGCAGTCGCGTCAACTGGGCTTCTCAACCCATGGCAGCTTCCGTCACCAGAGGTGAAATTGGCCTATCAAAACGCCGGTATCACTTGGCTTGATACGGCGGCAAATGGCCAAGTGCGTTGGCAGGGTGTCGACTCGGGTTGGCAGTTAACACGTTGGCGGCAGGACCGCAGCGATTATTGGTATCGTCAGATGTTTAAACGTCGGCCAGTATATTTGGACGCGGACTTGTAAAAGAGTAGAATGCCCGTCTGTTTAACACATCTAAACGATTTTAATGAGCGAATATCAAGATAAAACGACCTGGCAGACGTTTAAGCAGCTGTGGCCCTACATTGCCAACTATAAAGTAGGGCTGATTGTTGCCATTATCGCCTTGGTGATTAATGCCGCCAGTGACACCCTGATGCTCTCAATGCTAAAGCCTCTGCTTGACCAAGGCTTTACTTATGACGATGTCAAAGGCGATTTCCTCAAATGGATGCCTGTCTATTTGGTCGCACTCATGGTGATACGTGGCTTGTCGAGCTTTGTGTCCGCTTATTGCTTATCTTGGGTGTCGGGTCATGTGGTGATGACCATGCGCCGCCGGATGTTCAATCACTTTATGAAAATGCCCGTCAGCTTTTTTGACCAAGAGTCGTCCGGGGCTCTGCTTTCTCGGATTACCTATGACTCAGAACAAGTCGCGTCAGCGACCAGTAGCGCCTTGGTCAGTTTGGTGCGCGAAGGGGCATCCATTATCGGTTTGATGGCGTTGATGTTTTGGTCAAGCTGGCAGCTCTCCGCCATTCTTCTGGTGATTGCGCCAGTGGTGGCGATTTCTATCCGCATCGTCTCTAAGCGCTTCCGTCGCATTTCTTCCAATATGCAAGATGCCATGGGGTCGGTGACTAGCTCCGCCGAGCAAATGCTTAAAGGGCACAAAGTAGTGTTAAGTTACGGTGGCCAAGACGTTGAAAAGACGCGTTTTGAGAAAGTCAGTAATCGTATGCGTCAGCAGACCATGAAGCTGGTGTCCGCACAAGCGATTGCCAACCCGGTGATCCAGTTGATTGCCTCCATGGCATTGGTAGTGGTACTGATTTTGGCCAACACCGAGGCGATCCGCTCTGAGCTGACCGCAGGTACCTTTGCAGTAGTATTTGGTGCCATGTTTGGTCTGATGCGCCCACTTAAATCCTTGACCAACGTGACCTCTCAGTTCCAACGCGGGATGGCGGCCTGCCACAGTTTATTTAACCTGATGGAGCTGGAAACGGAAAAAGACACCGGGACACACGCGGTGGAGCAAGTGAGTGGCGACATTAAGGTCGAGGATGTGGTCTTCACCTATCCGACACGCGACGCACCCGCGCTAAATCATGTCAGCTTCGAGCTGCCAGCGGGTCAGACCCTAGCCCTGGTGGGGCGCTCAGGGTCAGGAAAAAGTACCATTGCCAACTTGTTAACCCGTTTTTATGAACTAGACAGTGGTGCGATTACGCTCGATGGCGTCCCGATTGAGGACTATACCCTGGGTAATTTGCGTCAGCATGTCGCAGTGGTGTCGCAAAATGTTCACCTGTTTAATGACACAGTGGCGAATAACATCGCGTATGCCGCAGAAGACAAATACAGCCGGGAACAAGTCGAGCACGCCGCGAAACTTGCCTACGCGGATGACTTTATTCGAGAGCTTGACCACGGTTATGACACCATGATTGGTGAAAACGGGGTGAGCTTGTCTGGCGGACAGCGCCAACGCTTGGCTATTGCGCGTGCCTTGCTACGTAATGCGCCCGTTTTGATCCTGGATGAAGCAACGTCGGCACTGGATACCGAGTCTGAACGTGCGATTCAGGCGGCATTGGATGAGCTGCAAAAAGATCGTACTGTGTTGGTGATAGCACACCGACTGTCGACCATTGAAGATGCCGATCAGATACTGGTTGTGGATGAAGGTGAGATCGTCGAACGAGGCAGTCATCAAGCACTCCTTGAGCGTGACGGTGCTTATGCACAACTTCACCGTATTCAGTTTGGTGACTGAGTATGCTAGAGCAACTGTGGTTTGGTCATCAACGCCCACTATGGTCGATATTATTAAGGCCGCTTAGCGCCTTATTTGGCCTCGTGGCACGCCATCGCCGTCGTCAATATTTACGCGGCAAAACACGGCGCTATTCGTCACCAGTGCCGGTAATCGTGGTGGGGAACATCATGATTGGCGGCAATGGCAAAACCCCGTTTGTGATTTGGTTGGTGGAACAACTAAAAGCGCATGGCTACCGACCAGGGGTAGTGTCACGCGGGTATGGCGGCAAATCTGAGCAGTATCCACTATTACTCAGCCAAACCACGCCACCGCGTACGGCGGGAGACGAGCCAGTATTAATTGCGCGCCGCACTCAGGTGCCGGTTTGTGTTGACCCCAACCGCAGCGAAGCGGTTAAACGTATCCTGCAAGAAGGTGTCGATATCGTGATCACAGATGATGGTTTACAGCACTACCAGCTTGAAAGAGACATAGAGATCGTGATCATCGATGGTCAGCGTCGGTTTGGTAACGGTCACTATCTGCCCCTGGGACCCTTGCGCGAATCACTCGATAGGCTTGAGAGTGTCGATATGTTGGTCACTAATGGCGGCACGCCACAAGGCCAAGAATGGGGGATGCATCTGGTCCCTGGCTTGGCGGTTAACCTACGTACGGGACAACGCTGTCAAGCCTCAATGCTACCGCAAGTGGTGGCAGTTGCTGGGATTGGCCATCCACCCCGCTTTTTTAACACCTTGCAGCAAATGGGCGTGACACCTGTTTATAGCCAAGGGATTAACGATCATCAAACCCTCAACGCCGACGAGCTGGACAGCTTGAGCAAGAAGGGGCAACATTTACTGATGACAGAAAAAGATGCGGTAAAATACCAAGGGATCGCCCAAGATAACTGGTGGTATTTACCGGTAGAGGCGCGGCTGCCTGACGAGGCAGCTCAGGCCGTACTCGCCAAGATAGAACGTTTGCAAACAAACGCGAATAAAAAATAAAGGAACGCTATGGATCACCGTCTGCTTGAAATTGTGGCCTGCCCATCATGCCAGGGCAAACTCTATTATCAACGCGATAACAATGAGTTAGTTTGTAAGTTTGATCGTGTCGCTTATCCCATTATTGATGGTATCCCCGTGCTGCTTGAATCAGAAGCTCGTGATATGTCATTGGAAGAGGTCCAGGGATGAGCCCGTTTTATGTGGTGATCCCAGCGCGGTTTGGCTCGAGCCGCTTGCCGGGTAAACCGTTGGCTGATATCGCCGGTAAGCCAATGATCCAACACGTTTATGAGCGCGCCCAAGCGGCGGGTGCCACTCAGGTGATTGTTGCCACCGACGACCAGCGTATTGAGGCGGCGGTCAGAGCCTTTGGGGGAGAAGTGTGTTTAACACGTGACGACCATGAGTCTGGCACTGAGCGCTTGGCCGAGGTTGTTGAACGCTATGGCTTTGCTGATGATGATATTATCGTTAATGTGCAAGGCGATGAACCCTTGATCCCCGCTGCGGTAATCGGTCAAGTGGCGGAGAACCTCAGTCAGAATGATCAGGCACCGATGGCCACCTTGGCGGTTGCGATTGATGACCAAGAGCAAGTGTTCAATCCCAATGTGGTCAAAGTCGTGACGGATCAAAAAGGGTTTGCCCTGTATTTTAGCCGCGCCACGATTCCGTGGGATCGCACCCACTTCGAGGCTGAATCACCTGAGATCCCGCAAGCATTGCTGCGGCACATTGGTATTTATGGCTATCGTGCAGGATTTATCAGCCGTTACATCCACTGGACACCGAGCCCGTTGGAGAAGATTGAGTCATTGGAGCAACTGCGTGTGCTATGGCATGGCGAGAAGATCCATGTAGCCGTTGCCACACAGACGCCGCCGCATGGCGTTGATACCCAAGCTGACTTAGAGGCAGTGCGCGCCTATTTAGCCGCCGATAGCAACGCATAGGCGCAGTTTTACGCCTGCTGCGAATGAAAATAACAAAGCCGCGAATTAATCGCGGCTTTTTTGGTGGGTGATACGCGTTGGCGAGTTTAATTGGTCGGCTGAGCGATAAAGTCACGGAGCCGTTGCCATGCTTGTCCCAATCGCTCGTGCCAATAGCGTTCGAACTGCTCGAGGTATTGCGCACGTGGACCGTATTTTATCCATGGCTGCTTAATTTGCTTTTGCGCCATGAAGTTAGTCGGTGCGGGGATGGGATCGAGGCCAGCGCTTTGAAACTCATAGACGGCACGATCCATGTGTGCCGCGGATGTGACAAGAACTAGATTACTACTCCCAACCACCGACGCGGCTTGGTAGGCTTCCTCCCATGTATCCTTGGCGGTTTCAAGCAACAGGATACTGTTTTTATTGACCCCCAATGCCATTGCGACTCGTGCCAACATACGCGCATGGCTGACTTCATAACCATGGTCATAGCCTGACAAAATCAGCTTGGAAGTGGGGTACATTCGGTGAATACGGATGCCTTCTGCCAGACGCATTAACGCCGCACGAGAAAGCTCAGAGGTTGGGGGGATAGCGTCATCGACCACATGACTGTTGCCCAGTACCATTACAAAGTCTACCGGTTTTTCCGTAGGGAGAAACGCGGTGTATTGACGCTCAAGTGGACGAAGGAGCCCCGAGGCGACCGGTTGAAACGAAGTGAGAAAAATCCCAGCAAACGCAACGAAGATAACAAAAGATGCCAGCCTTTTACGCTGAGAGAACCAAAGCAGGCATAGCCCGAAAAGACCCAACAACAGCAGCGCGGGCAAGGGCATTATCAAGGTTGAGATAAGTTTTTTTAATTCAAACATGCAATGTCGCCCGAAATATAGTCAAACGAGGCACAAATAGTGCCATAAACCTTTATTAACGTAAGGCTTGTGACAGAATATGCCTTTCTACCACTCAATGATAACGAATGCCATTGTGACTGAGGATAAAAATTTCGACGACATTGCCCACAAATTTGTTAAAAACATTTATGGATCGGGCAAAGGCGAAATCCGCCAAGCGGTGGTTTGGCAGGACATAGAGCAGATACTGCACTGTTTCCCGCCTGAGCAGACCCTGCATATTTTAGATGCTGGTGGTGGGGTTGCCCCTATGTCTCGGCACTTGGCGGCGCGTGGTCACAGGGTCACTTTATGTGATCTTTCTTCGCAAATGCTCGACTTAGCCCGTCAGGAGATTGAACAACAGGGCTTACTTGCGCAGTATCAGCTGATTCATTCTTCGGCGCAGACGATTGGCGAATATTTGAGCGAGCCACCGGATGTGATTTTATTCCATGCGGTATTGGAGTGGACTGCTGAACCGGAGCATGTGTTGAAAGACTTGCTCAAGCACTTGCGACCGGGTGGGGTGGCGTCAGTGATGTTCTATAACCAAACCGGGTTGCTCTTCAAGAATCTTGTGTGCGGTAATCTCACCCATGTTGAGGAAGGCATGCCGCATCGCAAGCGGTTTAAACTTCAGCCACCCAAAGGTTTGCACCCCGAGAGTGTCTATCAATGGATGCAAGACAGTGACATTACCCTCAAAGGTAAAACAGGCGTACGCACCTTTCACGATTATATGCGTGATACCAACATTGGTGATTTTACCTTTGAGCAAGTTATTGCATTAGAGCAACAGCTTTGCCGCCAAGAGCCGTTTGTGTCTCTTGGGCGATATATTCATGTCTGGGGCCAACATCATGCCCCAAGCAATCAAGATGAAAACAAGGACAACGGATGAGTGATCAGGCTCAGTCTTCCCAGCATTGGGCAGACGACGCTCAGACAGTACCTGAGTTGGTCAGTTGGGTAAAACAAAGTGGCTTGGGGTTAAACCTGCCGCCGGAGCGCTTGGCATTCTTGCTGGCAATGGCGGTGATGAGCCAGGAACGATTAGAAGATGAGTTGAGTGAACACGAACTCGTGGACGTCTTTCGGTTGGTAAGCGAGCAGTTTACCAATGATGAAGGAGGCAGTCTTGGTAATGTTGCCTTCCGCGCCAACAATGCCATCAACGAAATGGTACAAGCGAGACTGCTAAGTCGGTTTACCAGTGAAATGACTGATGGCGACAGCATTTACCGCCTCACGCCATTGGCGCTCGGTATTGCCGATTATTACGCCCGTCATCGTGAGTATTCGACCTTAAAGCTTTCAGTACAGCTATCCATGGTGGCCGATGAAATTGCCAAGGCGCGCCGAGCGGCGGAAGAAGATGGGGATGCCACTTTTTGGCGCCATAACGTTTATGGCGTGTTGAAGTACTCGGTCGCCGAGATTTTTGACCGCATCGATCTTAACCAGCGGGTAATGGATGAGCAGCAGCAACAGGTCAAAGAAGACATTGCCGCGCTCCTCACCCAGGACTGGCAAGCCGCAATCGCTAACTGCGAATACTTGCTCAACGAAACCTCGAGCACCTTGCAAGAGTTGCAAGAAACACTGCAGGCGGCGGGGGATGAGCTTCAAAGCCAGCTGCTGGAGATCCAAGAAGTGGTTCGCGGCCGCGATGACCTCGATTTCGTCGATAGCATGGTATACAGCTTGCAAATGAAGCTGGACCGTATCGTGAACTGGGGGCAGCAAGCCATCGATTTATGGATAGGTTACGACCGCCATGTGCATAAATTTATTCGTACCGCGATTGATATGGATAAAAACCGTGCATTCAGTCAGCGTTTGCGCCAGTCGGTCTCCGACTATTTTGATAGCCCTTGGTTTTTGACTTACGCCGATGCGGAGCGACTGCGTGATACGCGCGATGAAGCGTTGGTGTTACGTGACGATGAAGTCACGGGCGAGATGCCAGAAGAGGTGGCGTTTGAACAATTAAGTGTGGTTGACGATGGCCTTTCACAGGCAGTGTCACAGATGCTCAACCGCCATCGAGAAACCGGACAAGCGATCGACTTGGGTCGTGTTCTGAAAGATTACTTAGCCGAGCATCCACAAGCTCGTCATTTTGATCTCGCGCGCTTAGTGATCAACCAAGCGGTCCGCATGGGCTACTCCCAATCTGATCTTAACGCGATTCAGCCTGATTGGCAGGCGATTAACGACTTCGGAGCTAAGGTACAAGCGAATGTCATCGATAAATACTGAACAGCCAATGCCAGAAGGGCTGGCCAAAGCCATTGCTAACCCTTTGTTCCCGGCGTTGGACAGTGCATTGCGTGCTGGCCGCCATATTGCCAGCGACGATCTGGATAACCACGCCTTGCTGATGGAATACGAGCAAGCGCTGAATATTTTCTACCAGCGTTATAACGCTGAATTGGTGCGCGCGCCAGAGGGCTTTTTCTATCTTCGCCCGCGTTCAACCAGTTTAATTAGGCGCAGCGTGTTGTCTGAACTGGATATGCTGGTTGGCAAAGTCCTGTGTTTTCTTTACTTAAGCCCAGAGCGCTTGGCACAAGAAGGGATCTTTACCACCCAAGAGCTGTTTGATGAGCTGCTGGCGTTGGCGGATGAGAAAAAACTGATGAAGTTGGTCACGCATCGTGCCACCGGCTCAGATCTTGACCGTGAAAAGCTTTTCGACAAAGTGAAAACCTCGCTGCGACGTTTGCGTCGTCTTGGGATGATTTTACCTATCGGTGAAGGCAGTAAATTCCGCGTCAGTGAAGCGACTTTCCGCTTTGGCGCCGATGTACGAGCCGGGGACGATCCACAAGAAGCCCAGTTGCGTCTGATTCGTGACGGGGAAGCCGTGGTGCATAGCCAAGCGCATATTCAATCAAGCTTGCTCGATGATCACTCGGATGAAGACGCAGACAATGCCGATACAGAGACAACGGAGGAGCCGACAGTATGAGTCAGCGCGGTAAGTATCACTCACTCACCATGGTGAACTGGAACGGCTTTTTTGCCCGAACCTTTGATATTGACTCCCTTGTCACCACCTTATCAGGCGGGAATGGCGCGGGTAAGTCGACCACTATGGCAGCGTTTATCACCTCATTGATCCCTGACCAAACCCTGTTGCACTTCCGTAACACCACAGAGGCAGGCAGCTCAAGTGCGTCTCGTGATAAGGGCTTGCACGGTAAATTGCAGCCAGGTGCCTGCTATGCCGCCTTGGATGTGGTGAATTCACGCCAACAGCGGGTGTTGTTTGGGGTGCGTCTTCAACAAGTGGCGGGGCGTGATAAGAAGGTGGATATCAAGCCGTTCGTTTTACAAGGCTTGCCTTCTTCTGTGGCGCCGACCGATGTGTTGGTCGAGACCTTAAATAACGGTCAAGCGCGTGTACGCCAGCTTAACGAGGTAAAAGAGGCGGCAGGCGAGTATGAAACCGCGCACTTTAAAGCCTTTAACTCGGTCACCGACTATCACGCGCAAATGTTTGAATTTGGCGTGCTACCGAAAAAGCTGCGCACCCAGCAAGACAGAGGCAAGTTTTATCGATTAATTGAGGCGTCACTCTACGGCGGTATTTCCAGCGCGATCACTAAGTCGTTGCGCGAGTATTTGTTGCCACAAAATGGCGGCGTGAAAAAAGCCTTCCAAGATATGGAAGTGGCGCTGAAAGAAAACCGTATGACGCTAGAGGCGATCAAGCTGACGCAGCGCGATCGTGACTTGTTTAAGCATTTGATCACCGAAGCGACCCATTACGTGGCCTCAGACTATATGCGCCATGCCAATGAGCGTCGTAGTAAGCTTGAGCAAGCGCTATCGTTGCGGGCGGAGCTGAACGCTGCCCAGCAGGCGTTGCAGCAAAAGCAGCAGCATGCGGAAACCATGCGCGCAGAATTAGCCGAGTTAGAGGCGGGACAAGATCACCTCGAACAAGATCACCAAGCGGCGGCTGATCATCTGCAGTTGGTGCAATCGGCGATGCGCCAACAAGAAAAGATTCAGCGTTACGAGGAAGATTTACTCGATCTTTCTGAAAAGCTGGAAGAGCAAATCATGGTGGTGGAAGAGGCCACAGAGCAGCTTGCTGAAGCTGAATTGCGTGCGGCACAAAGTGAAGAGGAAGTGGATAGTCTCAAGACTCAGCTTGCTGACTACCAACAAGCGCTCAACACGCAACAAACGCGTTCTCTGCAGTACCAACAAGCCGTCAATGCCTTGGAAACCGCGCGTCGCCTCACTGGCGATGAGACCCTCAGTGCCGACGAGGCCACGACACGATTACACGCGTTAAAAGCACAAGAGTCTGAACAAACCGATCGCGTACTGTCACTCAAGCATAAACGCGATTTGGCGTCAGCGACGGCCAATCAGTTTGAACAGGGCTTGCATCTTTTGCACCGTCTTGATCCCTCTGTGCCCCGTGCTGAGGCTGGCAAGGCCGCCAAACGCTGGGTTGAGCTGGGCAGAGAGCGTCGCTATCTAGCCGACAGTCTAACGCAGCGCCAGTATGAGCAGCGTGAACTGAGCCAACGGGCTGAGCAATATCAGCAAGCGAGCCAGTTCGTGTCGGAATATCAGGACCTAACAGGCGAGTCGCTGGCTGACAGTGACGCGGTCGAGCAAGCCGCAGCGCTGCAGCAAGCACGACGCGACGCGCTACAAGAGGAAAAAGACACCCAAGCTGAGCAACTGCGTGAGCTTGCGCGGACACAGGATGTGGTTGACGCGCAAATCCAAGATCTTGAGCTAAAAGCACCGACTTGGTTTGCGGCCAATGACGCCTTGACCAAACTGGAAAGCCAAACTGAAAAAACTTTGGTGGACAGTCAAGCGGTGATGGAGGCGATGCATGCCACGCATGAGACGGTACGCACGCGCACGCAGCACCAAGATCAGTTGAGTAAACAAAAAACAGAGATTGAACAAGCGATTGAGCAATTAGCGCAGCCAGGTGGCAGCGACGATGCGCAATTGCAAGGCCTCGCCGACACCCTGGGTGGAACTTTACTCTCTGAAATTTATGATGATATCACGCTCGATGACGCCCCTTATTTCAGCGCACTCTATGGCCCGGCGCGGCATGCCATCGTGGTGCCTGATCTTAAAGGCGTTAAAGACAAACTCACTGATTTGGACGCTTGCCCCGATGATCTATACATCATTGAGGGGGATGCCGACGCGTTTGATGATAGCGTGTTTGATGCTCAAGAGCTGTCGGGTGCCGTGTGTGTACACCTAAACGATCGGCAAATGCGCTATTCGCGCTTCCCGACTACGCCTTTGTTTGGTCGAGCTGCCCGTGAGCACCGCCTTGAGCAGCTACGTGAACAACGAGAGGCCTTGGTGGAAGATCATGCCAAAGCCTCTTTTGATGTACAAAAGTGGCAACGCTTGTCACACGCATTTAGCCAGTTTATTGCTGAGCATCTCACGGTGGCGTTTGAGCCCGATCCTGAACAGGCGATCGCCGCTTGCCGCGAGAAACGTGCGCAGACTCAGCGGGCAATAACCGAAGCCAAGCAGGTATTGGCACAACACGAGGCGGCGGTGGCGCGTTGTCAGCAAGCGCTACAAATTCTCGATAAGCTTCGCTACTGTGCCGACGCGCTCACAGAGGAGAATCTCGACGCGCGCGTGCAAGCAGCGGTTGAGCGCGTAGAGGCCGCCAAAGAAGCACAAGGCTTTATCCAACAACATGGTGAAACCTTGGCCGCATTGGAAAGTAGCCTGGCAACACTCGACAGTGACCCTGAGCAATTTGATAAACTAGAACAGGCCTACCAAGAGGCGGATGACACCTTACAGGCGATTAAGCAGCAAGTGTTTGCTGTTGCCGATTTAGCGGAGCGTCGTCCGCATTTTGCCTATCAAGATGCGTCAGACATGCTGACGCAAAGCAGTGAGCTTAACGAACAGCTTAAAGCCAAACTCAAAGACGCCGAGCAGGTGCGCCAACGTGAGCGTGAATCGCTCAAGCAAATTCAGTCGCAGAATAGCCAATATCATCAGGTGCTCGCATCGCTCAAAAGCGCCCATCAATCTAAGCAAGAGACATTGAACGAGTTTAAGCGTGAGCTTAGTGAGTTAGGTGTGCAAGCGGATGAAGACGCCCTGATGCGTGCGCAAAGTCGTCGTGATGCTTTGTACGAGCAAATGCATCAGGCACGGCAGCGCCATAGCGAGCTTTCTCGCGGTATCACATCGCTGGAGATGGAGACCAAATCACTGACCAAAGAGCTGCGTAAACTGCTTAAGCAGTACAAAGAGCTACGTCAGTTTGTGGTCAACGCCAAAGCGGGCTGGTGTAGCGTCCTGCGCATCGCGCGCGACAATGGGGTAGAAAAACAACTGCATCGTCGAGAAATGGCGTATATGTCTGCTGACGAGTTACGTTCGTTATCAGATAAATCGTTAGGGGCATTGCGCCTTGCGGTTGCTGACAACGAAACCTTGCGCGATGCCTTGCGGGCGTCTGAAGATGTTGGACGACCAGAGCGTAAAGTCTTGTTCTACGTGGCTGTGTATCAGCATCTGCGCGAACGTATCCGTCACGATATCATTCGCACCGATGATCCGGTCGAAGCGATTGAGGAAATGGAAGTCGAACTGGCCCGTCTTACTGAAGAGCTTACGCAGCGTGAACAACGCTTGGCGATCAGCTCCGAGTCGGTAGCTAATATTATTCGCAAGACGATTCAGCGCGAACAAAACCGGATCCGCATGCTTAACCAAGGGCTACAGAACGTAGGCTTTGGTCAAGTGCAAGGCGTGCGCCTGAATGTGTCTATCCGTGAAACCCATGCTCAGTTGCTGATGGGCTTGGCTGAACATGCTGACCAGCACCAAGATTTATTCGGTAATCCAAACCTGACGTTTTCGGAAGCGATGGCTAAACTGTTCCAGCGCTTAAACCCGCATATTGAAATGGGGCAACGTGCGCCACAGACCTTAGGGGAAGAGTTGTTAGATTATCGAAACTTCCTCGAATTAGACATTGAGGTGAATCGCGGCACCGACGGCTGGTTGAAAGCGGAATCCGGCGCGTTGTCGACTGGCGAAGCGATTGGTACTGGGCAGGCAATCTTGCTGATGGTGATCCAAAGCTGGGAAGAAGAATCACGCCGACTGCGAGGCAAAGATGTGATCCCTTGTCGCTTACTCTTCCTGGATGAGGCCGCGCGTTTGGATGCTAAATCGATCTCGACCTTGTTTGAATTGTGTCATCGCTTGGATATGCAGCTGTTGATTGCGGCACCGGAAAACATCAGCCCAGAGCAAGGGACGACGTATAAACTGGTGCGTAAAATCTTCAACGATCGCGAACACGTCCATGTCGTGGGCTTACGCGGCTTTGGTGAAGAGAAGCGTCGGGAGCTAGAGCGTGAGCCGGTGATGGAGTAATCGTCAGTCAAGGTGAAAACGAAGGGGTCGGCCTTAAGGCTGACCCCTTTGCGTTTTAGTCGGTTTTAAAATGACCGATAGTGTCAGCCAAGCGTGATGATCGTTGGCTTAAGCCAGTGACGGTTTCGGCGGTGTCATGTGTACGCTGCGAGACAGTTTCAGCTGATTGTGCAATGTCTGTGATGCTTTCGCTGATTTCTGTCGTTACTTGTGTTTGCTGCTGGGTGGCATTGGCAATGTGTGAGGTCATCTGATTGATTTCGGTGACCATGTTGGCAATATCAACTAGCGCAGCGTTATTTTGCTGACAATAGTCCACACAGGTTTCAACGGTTTGGCTGGTGGTATCCATATCTGCCACCGCTGACTGCGTCTCTTGACGTAATGCGGCAATTTTATCGCGGATACTTTCGGTCGAGTCTTGGGTACGTGAGGCGAGGGTGCGTACCTCTTCGGCAACCACGCTGAATCCTCGGCCTTGCTCGCCCGCGCGCGCCGCTTCAATCGCCGCATTCAGTGCCAATAAGTTGGTTTGCTCGGCAATGGCTTGAATTACATCCAGTACGGTGCCGATTTCTTCGCTCTGTTGCGATAAACGCCCCATGGTCGCTGTTGCAGCGTCCATACTCGATGACAAGGTACGGATTTGCGCAACCAGGTCGTCACCAATTCGTGAGCCTTTGTTGACGGCTTGGGTGATGTCATCAGACGCGGTGGAGGCTTGATCTGCATACTGGGCAACATCTGTGACGGAGGTAGCCATTTCTGTCGCTGCTGAGGCAACTTGATGGGTATGCTTGACCTGATCGGTCACGCGATCGCGCATGGTTACCACATCTTGATTGATGTCGCTGGAGGCTTGGCCGAGTAGCCCAGATGCTTGGTGCGCCTCTTGGATCACTTGTTGGAAGCTCGCGAACATATCATTGAGCGAGCGACCAAGCAGCGCCATTTCGTCTTTACCGCTATCGGGTAAACGTTGGGTTAAGTCTTTATCTTCTGCAATGGATTTAATACGTGTAGTGACCGCAATCATGGGTTTGGCAATATTGCCACCGAGAATATAGGCAATCACGATCGCGACAACCACTAACACCAATGAGGTAATCACCGTCGCTTTGAGAATGGTACCCTGCATGGTCGCCACTTGTGATAGCGCTTCCTGTTGACTGATTTGATTGACCAGCGCCCAGCGTTTGCCGAAGACATCAATCGGTGAGTAAGCGGTATAGACGGTTTGGTTGCGATAACTCTGCTCTTTGCCAGTGCCCGTTTTTCCCGCCAGCGCTTGAGCAATGCTTTGGGATGCCATGGGCATTTGACCCGCGGCGGTATCGGTGAAATCAATGCGGCGAACCAAATCGGGTTTGACGCCATTGGTGCGCAGCAAGTGTAGATACTCAGATTTATCCTCTTGTAAAGCGCGCGCTTCGGTGCGAAGGACGTTATCAGGCCCGACCATAAACATTTCGCCGCTTTGTCCAAAGCCTGCTGACTGCCATTGGCCTTGACTGCTGATCACGCCACTTAAACGCTGAATCGGCAATTTAAAGATGAGTACACCCTGCGTTTCGCCGTTCTCGACGATAGGGGTGGCGATAAATGAGGCCGGTTCATCGTAGCTGGGAAAGTAAGGGCGATAATCCACAAAACTGATGGCGCCGGCTTTTGCATCAATCGCCTCTAAAAAGGCATCACCCATGCCGCTAGTAGCGTAGGGGCCCGCAAATAAGCTGGTTCCAAAGTCAATCTCTTTGGCCACCGAGTAGACAATACGGCCATTGGCGTCGGCTAACACGATATCTTGGTAGCCAAACGTTTCGGCAAAGCGATGATAGTTAGGGTGATATTGAGTGTGCACCTTGTCATACGTGGAGCCATCATTGGTGGTCACCAACTTGTCTTTCTCGCCCAAAGGATGGGGGCTGCCGCTGATATAAAATTGCTGCAGTGTCCGCGTGGCAGGGGCGAGCGCAGCGAGATTGGAGCGTGCATTGGCGTTGGTATCGTTGCGCGCTTTGTAAACATCGCCGAAGGTGTCGGTGTAGTAGTCTTGCAGCGCGCGCCGGGCCGCTCTATCAGTGCGGACTTCACGGCTGTAGCGTCGATAAGCTTGGCTAAAAGACGTTACCGCGTTTTCGGTCATGGTGGAGTCGGCCATTGAGGTTAATTGTTGGCCGATAAATGAAAAATAACTGGTTAATTCAGAGTGCTTGGCTTCGCGTACGGCTTTGAGCTGGCTAATGGCCTGCTCTCGCATTTCATCGCCAAACAGTGTGGTGGTTCGGTTTGCCAACACCGCGGCGGTGGCGACAATACAAATAACACAGGCGGAGATGATCGCCGCAGAAACCTTGGTGCGAACTTTCATACTACTAAACTCCTGAAACGTCGTTATGACGGCATCAAATCAAGGCACCTTACTGGCGTAAAGTGGAGGTGGGGGCTTATTCGATAGGGAAATAACATGCTCAAACCGTCAGGTCGCACTCTAGCATGGCCACACTGTGGTATTGGCCAAACTTTTCACCGACATCATTTAGCTGTCCAACTTGTTGGAAGCCAAAGCGACGATGCAATGCTAATGACGCTGGGTTAGGTAGCGTGACGAGAGAATAGGCGCGGCGTAGGGCCTTATCGCGCATTCCGTCGAGCAAGGTTTGCATTAATGCCGAGCCAACCCCACGGCCACCGGCATCGGGGGCCGCATAAATGGTGATTTCTGAGGCGATGTGGAAAGCCTGCTTGGGATTGAAAGGCGTATTGTAAGCAAAGCCAAGGATTTGTTGGTCTTGCTCTGCCACCCAGGCTTGATAGCAGGAGGACGGATCAAACTGAGCGAACCATTGTTCACGTTCAGCTAATGGCCATGGGCACAAGTCAAACGTAATGGCAGTGTGTGTAATGTAATAATTATAAATCGTATTGATCGCGTCACAATCACGCAATTCCATGCGTCGAATAAGCATTTTCGCTTCCTTTTCGCTTTTTTTGCGCGATATAAGATAACGAAGTTCAACGCATTCGCCAAGTGTTGGTGATAAATGAAACACTTGTCGTGCATTTAATGCCCAAATGTTGCTGTCTTTTGCGCGAAAACAAACGCACGCACTGTTAGGCTAACAAAATGCTCGATAAGGCATTGAGGGTGGCGGAAGATCGGATTAGCATGAGGTTTCTAGTTCTCGGCATAAAGGATCCGTTTTGTCAGAGTTTAAAGCGACATCTATTTCTCCAGTCGGTCCGTTTTTCTCGCCCATGGTGCAAGGTTACTGGCGGCTGGATGATTGGCAAATGACGCCGCAGCAGCGCTTAAGCTTTCTTAAGGCGCACATCGACTTAGGTATTACCACGGTCGACCATGCGGATATTTACGGCGATTATCGCTGTGAGACACTGTTTGGCCAAGCGCTGAACCTTGACCCCAGCGTCAGAGACGATATCCAAGTGGTGTCGAAATGCGATATCAATTTGGTCAGTGAGGCGGCCCCAAACCGTAAAATTAACCATTACGATACCAGTTACCGGCATATTTTGGCGTCGGTGGATAATTCCTTGTCACGCTTGGGCGTAGAAAAACTGGATGTGTTACTGCTCCACCGTCCTGATGCGTTAATGGATGCAGATGAAGTGGCTGAAGCCTTCACGACGTTGCGCCACCACGGCAAGGTGGCGCACTTTGGTGTCTCTAACTTCACGCCTTCACAGTTCGACCTGCTTCAGTCTCGTTGGGATGAATCCTTGGTGACCAACCAAGTAGAAATCAACCCGCTACGGTTTGATGTGGTGCATGACGGTACGCTGGATCAGTTACAGCGGTTGCGTATTAAACCGATGGCGTGGTCTTGCCTTGCAGGCGGCGAGATGTTTAACGGTGAGTCTGAGCAGGCTGTACGGGTACGTGATACCTTGCATGCTATTGGCGAAGAGCTAGGTGGTGCGACGATCGATCAGGTGATTTATGCCTGGGTGATGCGTCATCCGTCTCAACCTTTGCCGATTATTGGCTCGGGGAATATTGAGCGCGTTAAAGCTGCCAAAGCGGCTTATGACCTCAACCTTACGCGTGAGCAATGGTATCGGATATGGGTGGCGTCAAAAGGCCACAATGTCCCTTAAATAACAGCGTGTAACCGACTGACTCTCAATTAATAAGGCGGCTATTAGCCGTCTTTTTGTTGATTGTTCAGTGACGGAAAGGGTCACTAGGTGATATGTCTGACGAATGAGTGGAAAACGCTAAACGGTGCGAATGAAAGTAGCATGCAGAGCCAGCGCATGACTGATGGCGACAAAAAGCGAACGTCCCTTGCTTTTAATACGCCACTTTCTTTTATTACGCCGTAGTAGGCAGGTGAGACCGGTGGAGACATCCTGTTTACCCGCCGGAGACCATTATTTTTTTGCTTGGAGTTGCGAATTATGTGAGGTGAGGGCAGACACTTCTAACATCGGTGCCGCATCAATATCATCGGCGTTCATCATCGAAGAGATACGCTGTACCGAAGACAGTAATAACGATTGCTCCCACTCATCTAAACTTTGAAAGCGTGAAATAAAGTTTTCTTGTAGGGGTTTGGGTGCTTGTTCTAACGCCGCTTCCCCTTGCTCGGTCAAGTGGGCATGCACTTTACGTTTATCAAGCTCACTACGAACACGCAAAATTAATCCGCGCTTCTCAAGACGATCAAGAATCGTCGTTGCCGTTGCCTGGCTCATGTTGGTGTGAGTAGAGAGCTTACGAATAGTCACTTGACCCAACTCTTTGATCGCACGCATCAACACCAGCTGTGGGCCCGTGATCCCAGAGACTTTGTTAAGTTTTCGTGAATGCAAGTCTATTGCGCGGATGATTTGCCGCAGCGCAACCAGTACTTCTTCGTGTTTTTCCATTTATTCACCTCCACCAGAAAAAATCGCCAACGAAACTTACAATACCCGCGGTTGGAGTGCAAAGGCATCGAGAGAAAAATCGATTTTTTATGGTTTTTTCACTATCAAATAATCAATGTGCTTTCAGTCTATTATAACCCTTAGCGTGTAAATTAAATCTAATTTATTGTTATTTTTAACTGTTTCAGTGAGCGGACGCAAAAAGTGCTACATAGTCATTAGTTTAAGTGGTCAAGAGGTCGGATCAGCATTGCAACAAGTTGCACTAAACCCTGCTTGTAGTGTGGAGATCACAGCTTTGATAATAGCCTCAATTCCTTGTTGCATTTAGTAACATAATGCTTAGAATCTCTCGCATACAAACGATAATAGTTCTCATAACTGTTCATACTAAAGCGAAGGACAAAGCACTATGGAAATGACCCCTTTTAAGCGTAACCTTATTGCGCTTTCCTTATTTGCCGCGCCTCTGGGCGTTAATGCGGCGACGCAAGAAGACGTTGTTGAACATTACGCCGATATCGCGCATGCGGTATTCGCAGACTCCCACACGACGGCGGTCGCGCTTGATGAAGCCATTGAGGCTTTTACTGCCAGCCCCTCTCAAAAAACCTTTCAGGCAGCAAAAAAAGCATGGTTAGACGCACGAGTGCCTTATCAGCAGTCAGAAGTGTTCCGTTTTGGCAATGCGATTGTTGATGACTGGGAAGGGCAGCTGAACGCATGGCCACTGGATGAAGGTTTGATTGATTATGTGGCGGACGGTTATCAAGCCGAGCTGGGTAACGCCGGTGCGACAGCAAACATTATTGCTAACCAAAGCATTCAAATTGGTGCGACGGATCTCGATGTCGCTGACATTACGCCAAAACTGTTGGCCAGTCTCAATGAGGTAGGCGGGTCAGAAGCGAACGTGGCTTCCGGTTATCATGCGATTGAGTTTTTGCTTTGGGGGCAAGACTTAAATGGCACTCATCCAGGGGCTGGCGAGCGCCCATACTCAGACTTTGCTTACGGGGAAGATTGCACGAACGGCCACTGCGACCGTCGCCGCGAGTACTTGAAAGCGGCCGCCGATCTCTTGGTGGATGATTTAGCCTGGATGCGCGACCAGTGGGCGGACGGTAATAAAGACAACTACCGCGCGAGTCTGTTAGCGGATTCTAGCGAGAACGGCTTACGTAAGATGCTGTTTGGTATGGGGTCTCTCTCGTTGGGTGAATTGGCGGGTGAGCGCATGAAAGTCGCATTGGAAGCCAACTCGACCGAAGACGAACACGATTGTTTCTCTGATAATACCCACAACTCGCACTTTTACAATGAGCAGGGTATTTACAACGTCATGATGGGCGCTTATCAGCGTGTTGACGGTAGCAAACTGACAGGGCCATCCGTGCTTGACTTAGTCAAAGACAAAGATACTGACGCGGCCAACGCGATCAAGACAAGCTTTGAGCAAGCGCGTGAGCAAGTAAAAACACTTGTTGTGTCAGCGGAAAAAGACAATGTGCATTTTGATCAATTAATCGCGGCGGGCAACAATGAGGGTAACCAACTCGTCAATGCATCCATCACCGCACTGGTTGACCAAACCAAACACATTGAGAAAGCCGCTCAGATCATCGGCATTGATAATCTCAACCCAGATACCGCGGATCATCAATTCTAATTGTCCGCTAATGATGTCAAGCCCCGTGCCGCGGGGCTTTTTGCTTTGTCAGGATACAACATGAAGTCCAAAGTCATTGTTTACCTTGGTGCAATCGGCGTCAGTGCCTTGGTGAGCGCGTCAGCGGTTGCTTTCGAACGCACCTCGGGTGGCAGTACCACGGTGATTAAAGAAGGGGCCAACGCTTTTTCCCAGCCTGCCGCTAACTTACCCATGAGCGAGCGCATCGACTTCAGTGTCGGGAACAGTTTTTTTCGTAATCCTTGGGTCAGCTCGCCGGCTTCAACCGATGCGCGTGATGGGCTTGGCCCTTTATTCAATACCAATGGCTGTCAGAATTGTCATATTAAAGATGGCCGTGGGCATCCGCCTTCTCCTGGTGATACTAATGCCGTGTCGATGTTGGTGCGATTGAGTGTGCCGGCAATGACCGAAGCAGAACGGCAGAAATTGATCCAATATGGCAATATTCCCGAGCCAAATTACGGGGGACAATTACAAGATTTTGCCCTGCCAGGTGCCAAGCCAGAAGGAAAAGTTGCCTTAACCTATTCAGACGTTCCTGTGACTTTTGCCGATGGTGAGACCGTCACTCTGCGTCAGCCACATTTAACCGTCACCGAGCTTAACTATGGGCCGATGGCAGAGAATGTTCAGATGTCGGCGCGGATTGCGCCCCCAATGATTGGATTGGGGTTGTTGGAATCTATTCCAGCGGAAGACATTTACGCATTGGCTGATCCTGAAGATGCCAATGGTGATGGGATCTCAGGTCGTCCCAATCAAGTGTGGGATATCGACAAGCAACGCACTGCGCTTGGCCGGTTTGGTTGGAAGGCGGGACTACCCACGGTTAACCAACAAAACGCCGCGGCCTTCAATGGCGATGTGGGATTAACCACTTCCATGTTTCCGCACCACAATTGTATGCCGTCACAGTCTGTGTGCGACGAGATGCCTAATGGTGGCGATCCAGAAGTCAGCGATAATATCCTCGGGTTTGTCGAATTTTACGCCCGTCATTTGGCGGTTCCAGCGCGTCGCAATATGCAGGATCCTGCCGTGAAACAGGGGCAAGATATCTTCGTGCAAACGGGCTGCAATGCCTGCCATGTGGCGTCATTTACTACCGCAAAACGCCCCGAACTTAGCGCACTGAGCGAGCAGCGTATTCACCCCTATACGGATTTGTTGTTGCATGACATGGGAGCGGGGCTAGCGGATCATCGAGGAGAGTTTATCGCCAACGGTAGAGAGTGGCGCACACCACCTTTGTGGGGGATTGGGTACACCAAAGAAGTGAATGCGGATGCCACCTATCTGCACGATGGTCGCGCGCGTACCCTCATGGAAGCCATTTTATGGCATGATGGCGAAGCCGCCAGTGCGAAACAGCGGGTGCTGGCGATGCCGAAAGCGGAGCGTGACGCCTTAATCGCGTTTTTACGTTCCTTATAACAACAATATGCTGGAGTCTTGTCGCATGCGTTTTCGACTCAATCCTATCGCCGCGTTCTCTCTGAGCGCCACGGTATTACTCGGTGGGTGTTTATCTCAAACCGAGACCGGGCCTAACCACGGCCTTTGGCAACTACAAAAGCAGCGAAGTGAGCAGTTTCTTTCTGCGACCACGGATCTGGCTAAGACCACGCAATCGGTCTGTACTCAGGGCACGCCCATTGATGATGCGCGCCAAGCGTGGAAGACGGTGATGGCCAATTGGATGCCATTACAAGGGGTAGAAAAAGGGTCTGAGGACGCCTTGGCGCAAAGTTGGCGTATTCAGTTTTATCCGGACAAAAAGAATACCACAGGGCGAAAAATTAACGC
The DNA here is from genome assembly GCF_005280275.1 of Salinivibrio kushneri. Classification (NCBI taxonomy): domain Bacteria; kingdom Pseudomonadati; phylum Pseudomonadota; class Gammaproteobacteria; order Vibrionales; family Vibrionaceae; genus Salinivibrio; species Salinivibrio kushneri. Next base: position 1,517,478 of record NZ_CP040021.1, on the reverse strand, counting down.
CTTGCTGGCCAGTGATACACAGTGGACCGCGGAGGCATTGGCCGAGCAAAGTGTGGCCGTGCAAGGCGTCGGTGCGATGGAGTGGTTGCTCTATGACCAGCAAGCTGATTTGAGCCAACCGAAACACTGTGAAGTGGCGATGGCGGTCAGTGCTCGCTTGCAACAAACGGCATCTGCGCTCAATACGGCTTGGCAGCACAACCCTTGGCGTGGCATGCCGCCTTCGATGGCGGTGTCAGAAAAGCTCGGTGCGCTGACCCATCAGCTGGATTATGTGCTGAAAAAACTCTCCGGCCCTCTGGGTAAACCGGGCTTTCCTAATCCTTACCAAGGGGAAGCGTGGCGCTCACGACACTCTCTCACACTGTTACGCCAAAGCATCAAAGCGATGCAGACTCAATATCACGCTGAGGGTGGCATTGAGCAAGCGCTCCGTGAGCGAGGCTATGAGGAGGTTGCGGATCGTGTCAGTGAGCATTGGCAATTAGCGTATAACAGCGTGCCGCAAGATGGTGAGCCCTTATTTGACAGGCTAAATAGTGTGGCGGGATATAGAGACATGCTGACAGTTTACAATAATCTTGAATATCTCAAATTGGTGCTTGGCGGTCAGGTCGCGCAAGATTTAGGGATTATCGTTGGGTTTAATGCATCAGATGGAGACTAGTTTAAAGCGACGCCGCTTATTAAAAGCGGCACTGATGGGAGCGGCGTTGCCTACAGTGGTCAATGCGTTGAGTGGTTGTCGCGGCAATCCTACTGCCGACCGTTGCGAGTTACTCGGCTGCGCGCTAAGCAGTGATGGAACGTTCGCGGTTGTCGGCGCGGATCGTACCGGACAGCCCGTATTCCGTCTTCCGTTGCCCGCGCGCGGTCATGGTGTCGCCGCTCAACGTCGAGCGGTCGGGACACTGGGTGTGGCATTTGCGCGTCGACCCGGTGATTTTATGCAGGTGTTTGACTATCAACGTGGCGTGACGCTGTCACAGGTAACAGCCAGTTCAGACCGCTACTTTTATGGGCATGGCGCGATTTCTGATGAGGGTCAATGGTTATATACCACTGAAGGCAAACGTCAAACCAGTGAGGGCGTAATTGGCGTTTATCGGCTAAGCGCCCGTGGCCAGGTGGAAAAAGTACGTGAGATCAGTGGCTTTGGGATTGGCCCTCATGAGATTGCACTGGCGGATGCCAATACGCTAGTGGTCGGGGTCGGTGGCATGCATACCGATGGCCGCACCGTGCTCAATATCGATTCAATGTCACCGGCGTTGGTGTACATCGACATCGAGTCGGGGGAGGTGGTTGAGCGTGCTGAATTAGCCAATAAAAAGCTGAGTATTCGTCATTTGATGGTGTCTGAGGATGGCTATGTGGTGACGGGGCAGCAATATCATGGCTCGGATAATGCCCCCTTGGTTGCGATCCATCGACGAGGGGAGCCGATGAAAATGCTTAATGCCACCCCTGAACAATGGGCTCGATTTAACAACTATGTAGCGAGTATCGCGACACTCAATGGCTGGGTGGTGGCAACCTCACCCAGAGGCAATTGCTATGGTATCTGGTCATTAGACAGCCAAAATATGATAGGTTTGCATCCATTGGTGGATGCCTCTGGTGCCAGTCGTGACGGTGATGTGATCAACTTGAGTTCGGGGGGCGGCAAAATGGTGACACTTGATAGCGCACACCATCCCGATTATCAGATGACGCCAGTGCGATGGGATAATCATTGGATAACGCTGGTGTAATGAACGCGTGGTAGCGTGAAAAGCGGTAGTCTGAACAGGCTGCCGCTTTTTGTTTTATTGCGGGTTGGGGGAGAGAGAAAAAATCAGACGATGATTTTGTCGAGACGGGGGCAAAATTTGCCATAATTAAAGCATGGATGAGGAGGGGCGTATGGTGAGAAGGCACGATGCCTGGTTGGCTAACCTTCTGATAGGATGTTGTTTTTGGGTAAACCCCGGTATGGCAAATGAGGCGATCGAGGCCGGTGGCATGCGACTGCTAGCGGCACCATCCACCTCGGCGCACTCGGCCTCCGATCAGGCGACGTCGGTTGAGCAAACTCTGTCGGCTGACGATCATCGTCAACGCGCCTATCAGTATGCGCGCGACTGGTTGGAGTCGGCCGCCCCCGATGCCACTGTCTTAGCCTATCCCTCAGCGCTGACGCAAGACTATCTCGATAATGGGTTTTCTCTGCTTTGGACCCAGGATGCGGCGCGGGATGAGCTGGCAACGCAAGTTAATGTGATTTCATTGGCCAGCTTCAGTCCTGAATTTGAGTGGCGTGCCTGGCAACTTCGCCAACTCCGCCAACAGGGTAGCGATACCGCGTATGATATTTTCGCTACTGACACGGCGTATGCCTTGATGAGTTACCTGAACGCGGTGCCCGATAAAGGTATGCGCTGGTTTTTTGGCTCGCTGCATCACTCGCCATTGCCTGCGCCCTCCGTGTCTCAGCGAAAGGCGGTTTTTAAAGCCGGTTTGGGGCCGTCTTTGCCTGCTTTTCTGCGTAAGCTTCGGCCACAGCATCCACAATATACCGCGCTTATTAAGCAGATTGTTCGTTTACAACGGCAAGCCCGCTCAATGTGGCCCAGCGTGAACAGCGATGGATTAATTTACCCTGACCAAGCAGTCACGATATCTCTGGCGCTCAATCTCGTCGATAACCTAAGTATGCAGGGTTATTGGGGGGACAGTCAGCGGTTGGAGGCACTGGATGGTAAAACGGTGCGATATGGCGGCGATTTACTCGATGCTGTCAAACGATTTCAGTCACAACATGGGCTGAGTGTGGATGGCATCATTGGCCCATCAACCTTGAAATGGCTTAATTTAGATGCGTCGGCGCGGATCCGGCTGCTTGCTCTCAACGCAGAGCGGTTACGCTTGTGGTCAGCGCAACAACCGGATCGCATTGTGGTTAATATCCCTGATTATCGTATGCGTCTGTGGGCTAACGATCAGAATGTGTTCGAAAGCAAGGTGGTGGTCGGTCGCCAATCGAGACGTACGCCCCTGTTCTCGTCACGACTCGACTCTGTGGTACTCAATCCGAGCTGGAATGTGCCCCGGAGCATCGTGCAAAAAGATATTCTACCCAAGCTGGTTGATGGGCACGACTACCTCTCTCAGCATCAGTACCGCATTCTGCCCAACTGGCAAAGTGATACCCAAATAGATCCTAGCTCGATTGATTGGCAAAAAGTGTCAGTCGACGGATTTCCCTACCGACTTCAGCAGGCACCAGGTCGTGGCAACGCCCTCGGAAAATACAAGTTTAACACGCCCAATCGTAACGCGATTTACCTGCATGATACGCCAGCGCAAAGTTTATTCAGCCGATCACGGCGTGCATTTAGTTCCGGCTGTATCCGTGTCGAGCAAGCGGAGCAACTGGCGGACTTATTACTGGATTTATCGGGTAAGCAGCTGACCGATTATCAGCACTATATTGATAAAACCCAGACCAAGTGGGTACCACTCAAAAGACGTTTGGCGGTGCAGACTATTTATCAGACGGCTTGGGTCACGGATGACGGGGAGGTGACCTTTCGCGATGACGTGTACGCTTACGATGTCCCCGCAAAACGGACGATCACCACACAAAAGCCCAGTTATTTAACCCAGCAGCGTCATTCCGTGGAGATGCAAGCGCAATAGTCATCAGGAAGCCGCGTACAACCGTGGCTCCCTCTTCATGTCGGTGTCAGCGAGCCACGCCATTGTCGTTATCTCAATGAGAAGTATCAGCGTTAGGCTGGTGGCTGAAGTGAGGGGCAATGTAGCGTTGATAGCGTTTGGGTTTTAAGCGTTTAAGGTCGACCAACACAAGGCCATCAATACAATCGGCAAAGTCAGGATCCACACCAAAGTCCAAGAATTGGACCCCTCCGGGCTCGCATAACTCACTGTATTGTTTATACAAGGTGGGGATCCCAACGCCCAAGTGATCGAGTAGCATTTTAAGTTGTTTAAGGTCTTTGGCGTAATCGTTCCCGCAGAAGTGACCCAGAAGCTCACTTTCTTTACTGTCTGCCAGTTCAAAGGGGCGTTTAGAGCGTGCGTACTCGCTCTCGCCTGTAAAGTAGGTACGGTAAAAGAAAATCAGTAACTCTTTAGCCGCCTGTGGCATGGCGTTGCTGATGGTGACTGGACCAAATAAATAACGATACTGAGGTTTCTGGGCGAGCAGCGCACCAATACCAAGCCATAAATAGTCCAAACTCCGTTTTCCCCAATATTTGGGTTGCACAAAACTACGTCCCAGCTCCAACCCCTGCGCAAGAAACGGCTGCATGCCTTGCTCAAAGTCGAATAAGCTTGCGCTATAGATCCCATCCAGCCCTTGGGTGTTAAGCGTCGCTTGGGTGTCACACAAGCGGTAGGCACCCACAATATCGAGCTCGGCAGGATCCCAAAGGACCAAATGCCAGTAATGCTGATCATATTTATCAAGATCACGTCGCTGACCTGTGCCTTCTCCCACCGCACGAAACGCGACTTCACGCAATCGTCCAATCTCGCGCATGACTGGGGAGTCGGCTTGATAGTCGAGTAAATAAATCAGTTTGCCATCAGGTGTTTGTCCGAGTTGCTGGCCGGCATTGAGTGCTTGTTTAAGCGCTAAACGAGGCTCGGGAGCGGCGATTGCTGTCTCTGTGGGAAACAAGCCAGGTTTGCGTTTGGCAATACGATACAAGTGCTTATGGAATAGCTTAATCCGTGTTTTGACGGGGAGGGAGGCGGTGGCACTGTAACTGTGGTGGGGGATCAATTCGCCGACGGTAAAAGCAATGGTATTGTTCTCTTGGCGAAACATCTCTTCAACCAATAGCAGGGTCGAGAGTGGCTTGTATACCATGGATGCGCCATAAAAACGGGCGGAATTGCGGCCATGGACATGAATCGGGAGAATCGGTGCCTTTGATTTGGTCGCCATGCGTAAAAAGCCAGGATGCCAGGCACCATCACGGATCCCGGTTGGTGCCACCCGGGACACTTCACCGGCCGGAAAAATGATGACTGCCCCGTCATTTTCCAGCCACTGAGTGATATTTTGTAGGTTTTGTTTCGGGGTATACCCTCCCATATTGTTGACGGGCAATAAGCAACCGTGGAGTGGTTTTACTTGCATCAATAAATCGTTGGCAATCACTTTGACGTCCGGTCGGACAGAACGCACCAGTTTTAACAGCGCTAATCCATCCAACGAGCCGATAGGGTGGTTGGCGATAATCACTACCCGCCCTGATTCGGGGATTCGCTCTTTCTCACGATCGCTCACCCGATAGCTAAAGTTAAAGTAGTCGAGCACTTGCTCAACAAACTCAAACCCTTGCAGATGAGGATACCGCTCGGCAAAGGATTGAAACTCCTGTTCATGAAGTAACCGTTTAAGGGTTCTACTGACGGGACGTTTCAGCCAGTCTCGCTGTTCTAGTTGGGGATAATGAGACGATAGAACTTTATCAACATCTAACATAAGCAACCCTGCATGCAAAAATGCGTATCTGATTTATCCAGATATCCTGGCGTTAGCCTAGATAGTAAAAGTGACACCTCCTTGGCAGCATAGTTGCAAACTGATGACAGCGTGGCATAGTGAGGCGCGTATTGACGATTCAAAACCTGAGGGCGTGTCACGGATTGCGTGTTATTACGCCACTGAACAGACAAAGAGAAGGTTACCCCCATGGCGTTGCATTATGACATTGTGCCAGTCACGGCATTTCAGCAAAATTGCTCCATTATTTGGTGCGACCAAACGCAACAGGCGGCTGTCGTGGATCCCGGTGGGGATATAGCTAAAATTCGCCAGGTCATTCATTCACTAGACGTGACAGTGACGAAAATCCTTTTAACCCATGGCCATTTAGATCATGTTGGTGGCACTGTCGAGCTTGCTAGGGCGTTGAATGTCCCCGTGGTGGGACCGCACAAAGAAGACGCTTTCTGGTTACAAGCGTTGCCGGCACAAGCCCAAATGTTTGGTTTCGCGCACGCTGAGCCGTTTGACCCTGATCAGTGGCTACAACAAGGTGACACCGTATCGGTCGGCGATAGCACACTCTCAGTGTTGTTTGCCCCAGGACATACCCCAGGCCACATTGTGTTTGTCGATTTAGAAGGGCGCACCGCTTGGGTCGGGGATGTACTGTTTAACGGGGGGATCGGGCGGACTGATTTTCCTAAAGGGGATCATGCGACCTTGATCAACGCCATTAAAAACACCCTGCTGCCGGTTGGGGATGATGTGACCTTTATCCCTGGCCATGGCCCGACATCGACCTTGGGACATGAGCGGAAAACGAATCCCTTTTTGACCGGGGCGTTCTAGCATATCGTCGAAAGCAGCTGGCCTCGCTGGCGCCCCAGGCTAAGAACTGGGGCTGTTAGTCATCACCGCTGGCAGCGGCCAAGTAGCGCCGAGTGACGCCAACAAAGTCTTCGAGCGGCCTGTCAAGCAAGTCTTCACTGACAAACAAATCGTACCCCAGCAATTCTCTGGTATAGCGCATACGGTTTGCCAGCATGGCCATCAAGCCTTTGTAGAGCACGCCGTTACCTCCCCGATAGGGCGTGTCATCAAACATCATGTCTTCCAGCGGTTTGCTGGGTTTATGGTCTCCACGTCGATACGCCGTGATCAGCAACGCGCGTTGCGTCATAATAATATGGGTCACCATGCGCAAGCTGATGCTGTCTAAAAGCGCATCGTAACGCTTAATCTTAATCCCAACCCATGGAAGTGGCTCACCTAACCCTTGCTGATGGAGATGCGGAATGCCAATGGCTTCAATGTTTCGCCACTTAAGCACCCAGCCACCGCGAAAACTGTGGTGCTGTAAATGCATAAATGATAAGGAAAAAGAGAGCTGAGCACGTTGAAGCAACTGGTTGACGGCATAAAAAATAGCCATCATCGCCGCCAAGCCCAATATGCCCTGGCCAAGAGAGAGCGTGGGCTGGACGAGGAAAAAGCAGATCAAAAGAAACGCCACCGCCATGGCGGCCAACATGCTCCAGCGCGCCGCTTCAAATTGAGGAGGATAGATTTTGATCGTTTTTAAAGCATCCATGGTCATCCATTCTACGCAGGGGGACGGAACCGCTCCGCATTTTTCATAAACTATCGGTTGATAATACGCCCATAGTGTCTGATTAGTTTGCCTAAGAATCACTGGATTGGTAAACATTTATCGCTGAATATCACGATCTTTGCGCCTATTAGGGGGCGGTTACCTACAAAAGTGGCGGGAAATTTGGTATAACACGCGCTTTGTTTTTCACCCGCTGCATTCAGCAAGCCTGAACGCAGTGCGTCGGAGTAGGATGATTGAATGAAAATCTCTCACAAGCGTAAGGTACAACTTAAACTCAACAAACGTGTTAAGGCATCATCGCCAGCACGTCAGCGTCCGGTTAAATCAAAACCGGTTGCCGCTGCGAAACCCGCCGCAAAACCATCTACCAAGGCACCGGTGGCGAGCGCAGCCTCTTCATTGACGCCGAAGCAACAGCAAGTGCTCGAGATTGTTCAAGCAAACCCCGAAGGAATTAATCCAAAAGGGATTGGCCTTGCGGCAGGTCAAGAAGACACCAAAGCGGCATCGTGGGCGACAGGTGCATTGAAAAAGCTGACCGAAGAAGGCGCCGTTGAGCGTGTTCAAGTCGCCGCTAACAAGGTGATTTACAAAGCTTGCTGATCCCTTTGCGCACCCGCTTACGTGTTTGATGACGGTATTTAATGCGTAAGCGGATGTTCACCCGACTCGCTAATATGCTTGTCTGATTTTTTTCCTGCATTGTGATGTAAGGGTAAATAAAAATTTCTATTATCAACCAGTTGTTTTTATGGTGTTAATGAAGTATGTCTTTATTGCGTATTCCCTTATCTAAAGCATGATCAAGCGCAAAATACTGTACGATCTTCCAGACATACGTTTAAAACTGCCTATAGTGGGAGTGTCTATTTCATTTTCTGTCTGGAGGTAAGCCATGGATGTGCTGTCAACCCAGCTGAAAGCGCCCACAGAAGTCGTTTTCGACTACACCCACTTTTTGTGTGAGAGTCAGCAACCCAATTGGACGTTTACCGATATTTTTCGCAGTTTATTGCCCATCTTTACGACTGTGCTTGAACACCAAACCAGTGATGGCAACCCACCGCTTTCTGCACAAGAGCAGCTTTACCAGCAAGCCACTCGCGTAATGTCGGTGCGTAACACTGATACAGCCAACTTGGTACAGCTCGCACGCATTGCACGTCAACAAGGCATTGAAGAGCTAACCATTTTAATGCCTTATGCCCTTGAATATCGGCAAATGGAAACCATTAGCCAGCAAACCGATGCGCAAATAGAGTACAGCAACGAGAACCGTGAATGGGTTCGCCTAACGCTATCCTCAAGTCTTAACCCTCAATCCTAACCACCCGTAAGCCCAGTTTATTGATACTGCGTGAATTAGTGACGCTGGATGAAGGCGGGATCGACGCGCGCGATCCCTTGTTTGTTTTGCTCACAATAATTGAACGGCTTGTCTGTTGCGGTAAAGGCAATAATGGCACATGAGGTGTCAGCGGCTAACGCTGCGTCAATAAGCGCTTCATCATCGTACCCCGCTTGGCGATGGACCACTCGCACCTGATTGGTATTGATGCCCCAGAGGCTAAGCTGTGCCGCATTTAAAGCGCGAGGTGGATTAATGATCGTGACCCACTTGGGCTGGCGTGCTTGTAGTGCAATCGCGCGTAAGACCGCCTGCCAGTGTGCGTTTACCTGTGTGGTGACGGTAAAAGCAGCATGATAGCAAGACGATGGCGTGACACGCGCAGAAGACTGAGCTTTCGTTTGATTTGACACATTGGACGTCACGTACATAAAACACCTGTATATATCATCATTACTGTATGTTTAAACAGTAATGTTTTGTGGCGTCACTCGCAAGTCACTCAGTGGTTAGTTTGTGATCAGGATCGGAATTAGATCGCGAGGCATCGGGTTAATACGATGAATGAGTTTGGGGAAATAACTTGCTAAAATCACGGTTTTCATCACGTTGGAGAGCGCATGGAACAAGAGTTCTGGCATCAGCGCTGGGCTGAAAATCAAATAGGCTTTCACCGAGATACGGTACACCCGATGCTTATCCGCCATTGGCCGTCACTAGCACCACAAAGTGACGAAACGGTTTTGGTGCCCCTTTGCGGAAAGTCGATCGATCTCAACTGGCTTGCGGAAAAACACCAGCATGTGATTGGCGTCGAGCTTAGTGAGATCGCCGTTCGTGCCTTTTTCTCGGAAAACTTATATACCCCGCAGGTTTATCGCGCACCGTCAGGGCATACCCATTATTGTTTTGATGAACTGGAGCTGATCAATGGCGATTTCTTTACCGCGCGCCTGAGTCCTATGCCATTGATTTATGATCGCGCGGCCTTGGTGGCCATGCCGCCTGCGATGCGCGCGCAGTATGTCAGCCATATTCGAACCTTGCTGGCACCTGGGGGGCGTTTGCTACTGATTACCTTATTTTATCCGCAAGCGGATGACACGCCGCCATTTTCCATTGATGCGTCAGTGGTAGAAGAGGCGTTCCAAGGGTTAGACTTTCGGTTGCTTGAAACCCATACGGAACCAGACGGCGAGCGTGGTGAACAAGCGTGGTTAATCAAAGCGGCGGCTTCGTAGTGGCTGATTTGAATGAGAGCGTGTCAAGGGGCCATAACGGCCCCTTTTCTTTGACAGCGCTTTCTTAGTGGGCAAGTGAACGTAGAAGCGGGAAAACCGGTTACGCGAGCTTGTTTTTGGCCTGTGTGTATTGGCGTGATTCCCAGTGAGTAATAAAAAAGACCGCTGCAATAATAATACCCGCCCCTAACCATAGTCGGCCGGGAGGGACCCAACTAAACACCAGCCAACCAAAGAGGACGTTAAGAGGGAGTTTAGCGTGATCAAAAGGCTGGACAAAAGAGGCATCGGAAACGGCATATGCCTTCGCAATGGCCCACTGGGCGAGGGCAGTCAGTATGCCAGCGCCAAATAACATCCACCAAGCAGTGGATGTTTGGGGGAGCGTCCAATCAGGTACGGCGAGTAGCAAATTAAAGGGCGTAATCAACAAGAGTAGGTATACCACCATGGTGGTGGGTGGGTCGTAAGCGGATAAACGTTTCACCATCAGCGAGTAAGTTGCCCAGAAAAACGCCGCCCCCACGGGCAACAAGGTTGCCCAAGTGAACGCACTTGACCAAGGCTCGAGGATAATCATGGCACCACAAAATCCAGCGAGCGTCGCAAGGCCGCGTGCGATCCCGACCCGCTCACGCAAAAATAGCCCCGAGCCGACCGTGGCGAATAGCGGTGAGGTCATTAATAGCGCAATCCCTTGCCAAATGGGCACTGGATAGGCCAGCGCCCAGAGCCACAGTTGAATACCAATCACAGAGATAAACACCCGCAGGCAATGCTGACTAAGGTGCTGAGTTTTCAGTGCTTGACGGACCCCCAGTTGTTTCAACCAAGGGATCATCGCCACCAGGGCGATAGCGTATTGAATGAAGGCAACCGTGGTAGAGGGTAAGCCCATTTTAAAACTAACGTACTGAGACAGGCTGTTAACAAGGGCAAAACACAAGCCTGCGGTCAGCATCCAGGTCGCGCCTTGGAGTGGGTGATGAATCTGTTTCATTGCCGTGACTATCAGAGAAAAGACGCACGGATAGTAGCGCAAATCCGGCCTCAGGGCGACCTGAAATCCCTGAAGGCCGGATCAATCAGGAGAGCGCTAGCGGGTTGAATAGACTAAGGGAATATCCGGGTCAATGGCATCCAGTGTTGCCTGGGTATCGGCAAGGTGACTGACTGTACTACTAGCCATCTCGGCCAGCGCAACAGAGCGAATGTCTGTCCAATGATAGCCCGCCATATTAACCGCAATTAATGCGACCTGAAGAGGCGGAAGGCTTGGGTTAAACGCCGCGTTTTCGGCATACATGCCAGAGAAAAACTCGCCATCACTGGTTTCAACCGCTGCCCCGCTATAGTTACCTGAGTAGGGCGCGTGACTGCGGTTAGCGGCGTCAGCGGCCGCTTTTAGCAAGGGGATATCAATATCATCCGTTGATAATTGATTGGACTCGTCGGTCAATAAGCGAGATTCAATGCCCAAATCGGCAGGACCAAACGGCTCAGGTAGATAAGTGTGCAGATCTTTCGCGTCGCATTGTGGCAGCTGGATGCTTAAGGACTCAGCGCCATTGAGTTCATTCATGAACTGTCGACAGTGGCCGCATGGGCTGTAATTGATCGTAATATCGGTGAGGCGTTTCGCCCCTTTTGTCCAAGCATGGCTGATAGCGCATTGCTCGGCATGCACTGTTTGCCCTAGCTGCACCCCGGTGAATTCAATGTTTGCGCCTAAATACAGGGTGCCGCTTTCATCACGGACAATCGCACCCACATTAAACTGCGAAATGGGGGTAACAGCGTAGGCCGCCGCCAAAGGCAATAAAGCAAGACGCAGTGCGGCGCCGCTAAGGCCACTGGCGGATTCCATCTGCGCCACCTGCTCTGGTGTGAAGCTAGCACCAAAGTTTGCGTCATTTATCCAATCAGAGACGACGCTTTGTAGGGCGTCGGGTAATTGTGTCAGTGCGTCAGTAAGTGCGGTTCGCATAGCATCTCTTCTTTATCATTAACGGGCGGATAGTGTAGAGAAGCCTTTCTGATAGTTGTGTGATTAATGTCACGTATGGTTTGCAAAGAGATATTTGTTGCTGAAAGTTAGAGTGACATCAATGTTTCTATGACGATGAAAGTGGCCATTATGACGGCGTGAGTAGGCAGAAACGTTTGTGAGCCGAAAGGCGGTTAATGCATTTATGGCTGCCAATCTACATAGGGGAGGTGCACCTTACGATACTCACGCGCGAGATCCCCCTCCTCGCGTAAGCGGGTAATCAAGCGTGTGAGATACGCATCGATTTCTCGACCTGCTTCGCCTTTCGGGATAAAAAAGACGTCTTCCAAGTCGGCAAAGTGCGCGCGTTTTATCGTGGTCAAACCTAGCTCTTTGAGTACCATGTCTGCTTCCTCTTGCGCCCAAATGAAGCCATCAATTCTTCCCGCCGCCAAACGCAACAAAGATTGTTTAATACTGTGCGAGCGTTGCACCTTAAAAGGCATATAGTAGGGGACGGCCTCAACGGTATAGCGCGAGGGGTTCGCCCAGAGTTCTTTAACTGTGAGGGGGACCGCTTTATTGGTGTAAAGGACATGAGTGACCTGACCAAATGATACCTCGCTAAAGTCGAATGGCAGGGTGGATACCTCCCGCGTTGGGCGCACGGCGGGTAAACCAAAATCAGCCTGACCTTGGGCCACATGATTAATCGCTCTATGGATCGGAAAAACCTCGATATTGATCTTGGTGCTTGGGTCTTGCGCGTCGAGATAGCGGACAAAATCGACAAACGCGCCGCTACCATCCAAATTGATCAAGCCAGGCAGTGCGCCAAGGTGTGCCACATAGGTTTGTTCAATAGTCGCCCGAGTCGGTGCGGAGAGAATGAGCATCGTGATAAACAACAGAAGCGATAAGTAGTGGCGTGGCATCATCTCTCTCCCAGATATCAAGACCAATGGCCAAAGCAACCATGACGCTCTGACACAACATGCCCGCGGCATAGCACGGGCATCAACGCTAAGCTTGGGTCAGTAACGCTGTCATGCCAATAATGACTGCCGCTGCCGTGACTAGGATCGTGAGTGGTTTAGCAATACTAAACGACGACGCCTCAATGGTGGCTGAATGCGTTAAAGACGCTGGGGGCGTCTGCGATGCAGTGTTTGCAGCGCGTCCTGGACGCTTAGACAGTGTTTGCTGTGGCAGTGACACACGAAAACCAAACTCACCGACCACCTCAAACGGAAGGCATTTTTTGCCGTTGCGGTAGGATTTGGCCATTAATGACGTCACCACACTTTGGTGCTGAGCAAACGAGCTATCAGGTAAGGCCACTTGTTTGAACAATGTGCGGCTAGAGAGTACTTCTCCGGCATAGTAGCAGAGCATCTCGAGCAAACGAGATTCTTCGTAAGAGAGGACCGTCATCGTGTCATCGATCCAATATAACGTACGGCTTTCTGGCTCGAAATCAACCTCAGGAAAGCGGTAACAGCGCGTATCTACTTTTGTTGTCATCATTGCCACACTCCAAACAACATCCTTTTTAAAAGTGTGGACTCAAATCACAGAACTGCAACTAGTCAAGCTATCTTTTTTTTGGTAGGGCAAAGCAGGCAGCATGTCAGCATTGCTAGTTAATCACTTAAAAAACATAAAGTTATTAATAGAAGGCGACCCAGCGAGTCCACGCTCGCCATCTGGTGGGTAGACGAACGTCGGAATGAGGTTGGGTCGCCGTATTGACCAGTCGGTGTATCGGTGATGCGTCTATCGTAACCGTCCCCGTGTTAGCCAACCAGTGATTCCACATAGTGGTAAACCGCTTTTAAAATGCGCACCTTATCTTCCTCCGCTTGGTGCTGTTCAGCGAGGTGCTGCAGATTATCCATATAGGCAGGAAGGTGTGTTTCAAAGTAATCACGTCGATGCATAAACCACTTTTTCTGCTCGGCTTCGGTCAGCGTCCACGGGTAATTGCGCGCGCGATACCGGAATAACAGTGGCTTGATACGCCAGTCGTCAACGCTGAGATCCAGGGCGGCAAGATTCTCTGGATCGCGTGCACGGATGATATCCATCGCACTGCGATCGCTTTTCGAGAAAAAGCCCGCATACAGGGCCGTATCCACGTCCTGATCGTCGAAAGGCTTGGCATCGGCAAACACATTAACCAGTTTTTCACGCAATTCTGGCGCGGCTTTCAATGTTTTTAGGTGTTGTAAGCAGCCTTCGCGATCCACACCGAGCCGGGTGGCATCGTCGGGGCGTAAGGTTTTCGCATCGGCGAGAACGGGACATTTATTGATATGCACCAGCTTGAGTGGTGCGGGTAACTCATTGTCAGCGAGTGCGTGATGGGGCGTATACAAACGTTCGCGAAGCGCATCGGCATCCAATTCAAACAAAGGGGCTGGATCACGGGCCAGATCGACAGTAATCACAGCGTTGGGGTTATCAGGATGCCAGGCGACGGGCACGATCCAGCTGGTGTTGCCGCGCTCTGTGCCGAACATACCGGAAACATGAACCAATGGTGTCATATTGACCACATCAATCAGATGCTTGATTTTGTTTTTATTCCGATGTTTTAACAAATAATCAAATAGCCGTGGCTGTGCCGCCTTGATCTTTTTCGCCAGCTCTATGGTCGCGTGTACATCGGCCATGGCATCGTGCGCGTCGCTATGTTCAATACCGTTGGCGACGGATAAGTTTTCGAGTTTAAAGCTGGGCTTACCGTTGTCATCGTAGGGCCATTCAATGCCGTCGGGGCGCAGTGCGTAGCAGGCGCGCATCACATCGAGCAAATCCCAGCGAGAATTACCGTTTTGCCAGCTCCAGCCGTATGGGTCAAAAAAGTTGCGGTACAGCGTGTAGCGCGTCACTTCATCATCGAAACGGACGTTGTTATACCCAACGATACAGGTATTCGGTTGCGAGAAAGCAGCATGGATTTGTGCGATGAATTCCGGCTCGGGTAAGCCTTTTTTCAATGCCAGCTGTGGCGTAATCCCGGTGACCAAACAGGCTTCCGGTGCCGGTAAGTAGTCATTGGGTGGTTGGCAGTACAGGACTAAGGGTTCACCGATGACATTAAAGTCACTGTCGGTACGCACGCCAGCAAATTGGCAAGGTCTGTCTTTACCTGGATGGGTGCCGAATGTTTCAAAGTCGTAGAAAAAAAAGCTTGGCTGGTCGGCGTCTGTCACAATCGAATCCAACTTGATCAATCAAAAGGGGGCAGGTTGAGACCCTGCGATAAAGGCTCATGGTAACATTGGCACCGTTTAACACCAATCTTGGCTTGGTTGGGGTGATTGGAGTCGTGACGCATCCAGAAACAAAGAAAGCCTGCCAGTCGGCAGACTCTCATAGGCGAGCAGAGTGTTGCTCGTTGCGAAATCGGTTTACCGCACCGCTTTCCGTTATGAGGCAAGGCGCTTAAGCGTTTGCTTGGCCTCATCAATGGCTTGGCTTGCAGTGTCTTCGCCCATCGCCAGTCCCTCGGCGTAAACAAACTCGACGTCGGTGATGCCGATAAAGCCAAGTACGGTTTGCATATAGCCAGTGACATGATCCGTCGCGCCGCCCTTATGCATGCCACCACGGGTTGTTACAACAATCGCGCGCTTGCCTTGCAATAAACCTTCGGGGCCATTTTCGGTGTAACGGAAGGTCACGCCGGCACGGGCAACGAGATCGATCCAGGCTTTGAGTTGCACGGGGATCGTAAAGTTGTACATAGGTGCCGCAATCACCAAGGTATCGCTTTGCTGAATTTCTTCAATCAACTGATCGGAGGCTTGCTGTACTTGTTGCTGGGCGTCAGTAAGCCCGTCTGCCCCGCGTAAACCGCCCACATTGTCACCAGTGAGAACTGGCAATGGGGTAGAAGCAAGATCGCGCTCAATCAGCGTGTCAGGAGATAGCTCATCCACCACACTATTAATCACCGCGTTTGAGCTTGAGTAGGGGCCAAGAATACTTGATTTCAATACCAGCGCTTTCATGCGTCTCTCCTTAAAGTTAATGGGCGTATTGCACATGATGTTGTTTTGTTGACTCGATGTAGTCTAGAGATTTTCACAACGAACACCAGCGTACAGATTCGTTAAACTTGTTCAAAATTTTTGTTGATGTCGATACGCGTGGCGTGGTGAGTTGCGCGACGTGAGTATGAGCGTATGATGGCGGCCGATAGTCGTTCAAAATGTAAAAATAATGTTATAATGCCCGTTGTGTTGGCTAGGTACCCAGAACAAAGAACGGCAAAGCGCCAGATCAAATCACAAGTCGGTCGCTTGTGGGACGCAACGGGGTTTGAGGAAATGCGCGTGAAAAATTTATTTATGTTAGACGTGGATGGCACGCTGGTCGACAGCTGCCAAATGGACCACGAGTGTTTTAGCGAAGCGGTTTATGACGTCACCGGCTTAACGGTGCCGGATGATTGGGGAGGCTATACCAATGTCACCGATGCGGGGATCATTGAAGAGCTGATTGATAGCCATGAGCTTCAGCGCGAAAAAATCATGTTGTTTCGAGAAATAAAGCGCGTATTCACCCATAAACTGGCCGACGCCATTGCTCAGCAAGGATTAAAGCCGTTGCCAGGCGCAGTGGCATTTATTGATGAGATGCGTCATATGCCCACGGTTGCCTTGGCGATAGCAACAGGCGGTTGGGAAGAAACCGCACGGATGAAGCTTAAAGCCGCTGGTTTTAATATTGACGGTATTGTTTTTTCTTCTTGCTCAGATGCGATGAGTCGCAGCGAGGTAATGGCATTGGCTGCTTTCCGTGCCAAACAAGATTACGGTGTCCATTTTGAGCGTCGCATTTATTTTGGTGATGGGGTGTGGGATAAACAAGCCACACAGTCTCTTAACTATGAGTTTGTCGCCGTCGGTGACAAAGTGGAGCATGATGTGAGGGTAAGTAATTTTACTAACCCACGTGCTATTTTGGGTAAGCTTGGCATTGAAGAATCGCAGCGCCAATACGCTTAATCGCTTGTGTGTAAACGCGATACAATGCGTGAACGCGAACAATGAGCAGACAAGAAAAGCCGAAGCATCGATGCTTCGGCTTTTTATCAGACGAGCATTCGCCAATACATGACTTGCTTACTGTGTATCAACCACCGCATTGTTGCCTTGGTTAGGCACAGCGTTTGAGGCTGCGCGGTTGTCATAGGAAGCAAAGTAGGCTTGAGTTTCCTCTATCACTACCTTGCGCAGCAGCAATAAGCCAATCAAGTTAGGAATAGCCATTAAGCCATTGACGATATCGGCCAGTATCCAAATGGTGTTTAATTGAATAAAGGCACCAGATGCAATTAAGCCAATAAAGAATAGCTTGTAGATATAAATCGCTTTTTTGCCAAACAGGTACGCAACACAGCGTTCACCGTAATAGTGCCAACCTAAAATGGTGGTAAAGGCAAAAAACAATAGACCAATATTCACCAGCATCGGACCAACAGCGCTTTCCATCCCTACCGCAAAGGCATGTGAAGTCATGGCGGCCCCCGCTAACTCACCCGACCAAGATTGCGTCAGGATCAAGGTGAGCCCGGTCATGGTGCAAATCACCAGTGTATCGATAAAGGTGCCGGTCATTGATACCAAACCTTGCTCGACACAGGAGTCGGTTTTTGCTGCGGCCGCGGCAATGGGCGCACTCCCGAGGCCAGATTCGTTAGAGAATACCCCACGTGCAATACCCGATTGAATCGCCAGCATCATGCCGGCACCCGCAAAGCCACCGGTCGCGGCCATACCGTTGAAAGCAGACTCAAACACCAAACTGACGGCTTGTGGCAGTTGCGCGGCGTTTGCCACGAGTACCCATAAGCATGCGCTTACATAGAGTACTGCCATTACGGGCACAATCTTGGCGGCGACGGCAGAAATGGATTTAACTCCGCCTAATGTCACTAAGGCGACAAGCACGGTCAAAAGTCCAGCAACGGCGACAGTAGGAATGTTGAATAAATGGGTCGCTGCGCTGCTAATGGCGTTGACTTGTGGGAAGGTGCCAATGCCAAAACATGCCACGCCCAGTCCAAATAAAGCAAAGAGCTTGGCGAGAATAGGTTTACCGGCCCCTTTAGACAGGTACATCATCGGCCCACCGAGCATATTGCCTTTGTGGTCAGTCTCGCGGTATTTGACCGCCAACAAGCACTCTGCATACTTGGTCGCCATCCCTAAAAAGGCGGCGAGCCACATCCAAAACAGCGCACCAGGGCCGCCAAGAGAGATGGCTGTAGCCACGCCGATAATATTCCCCGTCCCTATGGTCGCGGATAAGGCTGTACACAGTGCCGCAAACCCTGACACATCCCCCTGGGTTTTGGCGTTCGAGGACTTAAAGATTTGCTTGAGCGCAAACGGCAGGCGACGGAGTTGGAGTAACCCCAACCGTACTGTAAAAAAGAGCCCTGTACCGGTGAGTAGCAAAAGAAGCGGTGGCCCCCATATCCAGTCGTCAATGGTGCCTAGAAGTGTTTGTATATCCGGTAGTTGCGAAAAAAATGGCATTAATTCCCCCTTTAAACATCAAAGGAGGAGATAGACCACACTAATATTAACAAAAGTGCTACATATTGGGGTGGGTATCTCCTCTGTCCTTTTGCCTGAGAGTTTCACTTGAGTACAAGCTTGCTCCTTCGGCGCCCGAACTAACGGGTCTCTCCAGAGTCTCCTCCAACAGCAGTCCATACAATTAAGTGCCTGAAAGATTTACTTCTTCGGCGGATGGCGCTTGCCACCTCTCTCCTGCTGTCTTCATCGGAACGTCGTTATGACGGAAAGTATGATAGATCACAAAAATTTGAATGCAATGCAAAAATGAGTGAACGGGGAATAATTTTTTCTTAAGAGTAAAAAATGCCAATTTCTAGTGTTTTTTTCTAACAACCGAGGCGACAACTCTCGCTTTCTCCGAGTTTTTTAACGCTAAATGAGACAAAAGGGGGTTAATTTTTTCCCACATTGGCCGATAAATTGGCTAATCTAGGCAGGCGTATACTAGGATAACGAGCAGTCACATGACCACGTGGAACGAACTTTTAGGCGTGAATGCTGGCGATAATGCCGAGCAAATAAAACAACGCTATAAGCGACTTTCTAGCCGCGTACATCCAGACAAAGGAGGGAGTACGGGGCTAATGCAGCTGGTCAGTGAGGCCTATCAAGCGGTGAAGTCAGGCAAGGGCGAGGGGAGTGCGCTCGGTCAATCACAAAGTGACGCCAGCCAAGCGGCATTGCGCAGCCAGATCGCGCAACTGCAAAAAGAAGTGTCGGCGTTGCAACAAGAAAACCGAACACTGAAGTCTCGCCAAGCCGATACCCAAATCCCCGCCCACTTGGCGGCCAAAATGGCCAAGCTTGAGTTTGATAACCGCCAATGGCGTGAGCAATATCAAAAACTCGAGCGACAGCACCAGTCGTTGGAATCTCAACATCATGCTTTACAGCGCGAGCAGGACCAACGCAAAAAAGATTTGCTGCTGGTGAACCGCGAGTTAAAAGAAGCGCTAACGCGCGCAGAGCAACTGGAAACCGATCTTACCCGCAAAGCCACCCCTGTCACATTAAAGCCAGCGAAACCTGGCTTATCGTGGCGCTGGGTGCTTGCGTCTTGGGCAATGATAGCACTGCTAATTAGCCCTTTGCATCAATGGCAGCAATGGGTTGATCGCGTTTTGGGTCAAGATCAGGATCAGACGGCTCAACGTGTACGTATTATCGATCCAGCGCCCTCAGAGCCTCAGCCCACGCAAGTGAATAATGTGCCTCAGCCTCAGGCGACGCCTGCGCCAGTGAGACCTGTTGCCCCAATGATTCAGCTTAACCCTGACGCGAATCAGTGGCATATCAATCAATATGCTGAGACCGCACGACCTTACTTAGCATTGCGCAGCGAGCAAGGATCGTATGTGGTTGCGAATTGTATGGGTGAATTTTATATCTACCTCAATCAGGGCTATCAGCCGCTTCGTGTGCCACCTAACTTGGATTACTTGGCACAGCGTCAGCACTTTCATGTTTATGCCATTCCTTACGGACAGGGCGCATCGGTGGATAGTTGGCAGCTCGCACGTAAGGTCGAAATACTCGAGCATACCTTTGTCAGTGCTGACTTGGCGCCCAAACTCAGCGCATTTGAACAATCGTGCCGACAAGTACCCGGCTTAACCGCGGTAAACTTATAAAATAGTCACGTGACGAAGCAAGACATCTCACATCGCCTCGTGTCGCAAGAGAGTCGATAGTAAGATTACAGGTCGCAAGCTGGCATGTTCGAGATATCAGTACGATAAACCGTGAAATAGCGCCTGATTTCATGCCCATGTATTACACTGACCAATAAGTAATAAGCGTGACTGATGAGGCCTGTAACTATGCTCGATCAAGCGATGTTTGCGCACCAATTCGATCCACCACGGCAAGACAGCCTTAGTGGGGTGTTTCGGCGTTATAAACTGGCAGTCTCTCACTCGGTGTCTGTTGAGGAACATGTCGCTGGTATCGGGATCCCCTCATGGTCTGAGGGACGCACCGCCGCCAGCCAAGACGCTGCGGTGGTTAAAACCATGATGGCGCAAGGGGCCAGCCTGATAGGGCAACTGCAAATGGACCCCTTAGGCGTTAGTATTACCGGTTTTAATCCCTTTTACGCGGAGCTTCGCAATCCCCACTTTCGTCAGTACCGAGTGGGAGGAGTAAACGCAGGTATTGCGGTGGCGGTGGCAAAAAAATTGGCTGATTTGGGCATGGGTAATGATGCATTTGGCGGCGTGCGGATCCCTGCAGCACACTGCGGCCTGTTTGGTTATCGTCCCACGCCAAACCTGATCGATACCCAGGGGATCATCTCTGTCGCAGAAACCTTTGATAATGTGGGTGTGTGCAGCGCGGCACTTGGCCCGCTCAGTCAGTTTCAAGAGCTGGTCGCCAAGCCTTCCTCTGCGGTGACGAATATCCAGGGCGTAGTCATCGCCGAAGCGGTGTTTGCCTTGTTTTACAGTGACGAAGCGATGGCGCAGGTTTATCAGCATCTTGAGCGTTTAAGCTTACCGCAAGAGTCGACCCTAGCCATGAACAAACTTGTGCTGTCGCGGCTTGAAAATGCGCAGGTGTCGATCGCTAGCCAAGAATTTTTGCTGATGTATGGTACGTGGTTGCAACAGGCCAAGCTTGATTTACCCACCTCAACGCAACAGTATTTAGATCGCTTACAAGCGGTCGACTACAAAGCGCATTATCAGGCGAAGAAAACCCGCAAGCAGTTGAGAGATACCGTTTGTGCTATGTGGCCAAGTGATAAGGTGTTGCTGCTTCCATCCACACCGGGCGCCATTTTACCTCGTGATGCGGATGCGTCAGACAGTGATGCGTTTAATTTATCGCAGCGCCGACTGATGGCGCTAGCGGAGGTTTGTGGTTTACCCCAGCTCACTATCCCGTTGTTTGAGCATCAAAACACACCTTACGGGGTAACATTACTGGCTCACCCTTACAAAGATAAGTTATTGATGGAAGTAGCACGCCGTTGGCTCGATTAACCGTTTGGATTGCACCTTTATCCGCCCAGCCGTCAAGAATTTTCTATAAAAAACCGTTTATTGCTTTTAAAGTATTGATAATGAACTAAAAAATAAGTTAGGGGTTACGCGTTTACTATCAACAGAAACTGTGGATAACCGCTTGGATTAGTCGGTGTTTAGCTTTATAAGTTCATGAAAAATAGTTTTATTTTACATGTTGTCGCTTTCGGTGATAACTCTGGTGAGTGTTACGAGAAAGTGACAAATTAGCTGTCACTTTGGTTTAACACCGCGTAGAGACTGTATTCATCCATATTCTGATCCGGTGATGCTGTCACTGTTGTCACTTTTTGGCTGATTTAAGTTTGTACTGTGTCTTACAATGGCTACGCATCACGTGCCTCGAACGCAGGGCGGTGTGTTTAGTTTTGCGCCCGCGAGTCCGTTCGCGCCATACTTTGAAGCTCCGCGGTTTTAATTCACGTCGCATTAACGCAATCACATCGTCTTGGCATAGCCCATAGAGTGCTTCAATCGCCTCAAACGGGGTTCTATCTTCCCACGCCATTTCTATAATTCGGTCAATCTCTCCCGGTTGTTCGTTCAATGCCATGTCGGTCTCCTTGTGCTGGTGGCCAATAGTACGCGTAGAGTCGGAAAAACCGATCAGCGTGTTCCTTCTAACCCATCAATCCTGTTACCCTTGTTTTTGGGATATTTAAAAATAAACAATAAATACAGATAGTTACGGAAAGCCATTTTTAGCAAGGGTAAAAGATGATATCTATCCTAACGGCCTGTTGTTACTGACGATTATTACGCTATTCTATGTTCACTGCCGCACAGGCAGCTTAGAAATTGACCTCGGCGTCGCTGTCTACCGTGACATAGGTTCACTGCCGCACAGGCAGCTTAGAAACATGTCTGTGGGTAAACTGTGTTTCAGTGTGTTCACTGCCGCACAGGCAGCTTAGAAATCGATTTGCTGGTAGGTGGGGCCTGTTACTAGGTTCACTGCCGCACAGGCAGCTTAGAAAACACAGGTAATCATGGGCGTCCTGGGTTGTGGGTTCACTGCCGCACAGGCAGCTTAGAAAATACCGGACGGGCCAGGCCGTAAACCGTGCCCGTTCACTGCCGCACAGGCAGCTTAGAAAGTTCGTGCCATTTTTTCGCGCCCGAAGCGGTGGTTCACTGCCGCACAGGCAGCTTAGAAAGTCGTACGTTTTCATAAACCACGGATCGACAAATTCACTGCCGCACAGGCAGCGTAGGTGACACAAGCCCCAGCACGATGTTGGATAGGGGGACATTGCCAACGGGCGCCTGTCACGATCAGGGGTTAATAGTTGGCTCCGATGTCGGATGGCGCGCGGCGAAAGTAATACCAAGTTTGCACGATCGAGTTGGCGCTTATGCCGACCTACGCGAACTTTAACGTCGGTGGTGCCATTGGCGACCGAGACACAAGCCCCAGCACGGTGTTGGATAGATGCACATTGCCAACGGGCGCCTGTCACGATCAGGGGTTAATAGTTGGCCTCAATGTCGGATGGCGCAGTGCAAATCACACCAAGCTTGTACGATC
Organism: Salinivibrio kushneri; assembly: GCF_005280275.1. NCBI lineage: Bacteria > Pseudomonadati > Pseudomonadota > Gammaproteobacteria > Vibrionales > Vibrionaceae > Salinivibrio > Salinivibrio kushneri. Next base: position 1,494,622 of record NZ_CP040021.1, on the reverse strand, counting down.
GAGTTAGCGCTTGTCCGACCTACGCACAGGCAGCTTATGAAGAGAACGAGATCTCGTTGGGTTACGTGTTCATTTACCGTCGCTAGAGTCGATTCGGCGGTGCACCAATGATTTTTAAATCCGCTTTTCTACGCTTTTTCATCGTCGCGTAGAAATTCTCGTGCGAGCTAATATTAAGCAGGTAGAGCTCGAGTTTGTTTTCAACCCACGCGTAGCCAAGTAACACCTCTTGCCTATCGAGCTTGAACTTGTGCACCCAAAGATAAGACAGATCGCCTTTTTTCTGGGTGCCAAGCGTGGGATCTTCAATGATTCTGTCTATCTCGTCCTCGACCACTTCACATTGCGCCTCGGACAACTTGTTCATCTGCTTTTCAAAAACACGAGAGACGAAGACATCAATCTGATTGTCGTGGGGTCCGTCGCTCATAACGTTTTACCTTACCAAGCTTAACTTCTTCAGGTGCAATCAGCGCCTCTTGCACAAAGCTGTAGGGTAAATCAGGGTTCTCAGTCATAATTTTTCCGATTTTTGCCCAGTACTCAATTTGCTTGGGCACAGAGCGCATTTCAGCTTCTGCATGCACTTTTACATCTGACACAAACTCATCATCTAACCGTACGCTGGTTGGCATGATTCACTTACCTCGTTTATAAATCTTCACAAGTCACTATGCGACAAAATGTCGCACATTGCAATGTGCTTAGGCTATATTCTTGGCGTAATCTGCCAGTTGCACTGCGCCAGTTGCACTGCGCACGGTGTCAATCATACCCAGCTTGCGCGATCGAGTTGGCACTTATACCAACTGATGTCAATGCACCATGCTAGTCTTGATATTGTGACTTATTAAACAATGAATATGTTGTAATTCCTTAAATGACAACTAATATGTTGTATATAAGCTTTGATACAACATTAAAGTTGTTTGAGGGTGTAATGGTGTCACTAAAAGATATAGCGCGCGCATTGCAAGCGCGTCGCAAATCACTCGGGCTAGAGCAGTCTGACATGTACATGCGTATTGGCATGAAACAACAGCAGTATCAGCGAGTAGAAGCGGGGAGTGATGTTCGGTTATCGACTTTACTGCGCGTGCTCGAAGGGCTCGACCTCACATTAACGCTCGAGCCCAAAACGTCTCAGATGGTTGATGAGCCAGTAAACCTTGATCGTTATAAAGATGATGATAACGACGATCTCGACTTTTGGTTAGGGACGGAGCATAGCGATGACCAAAACCAGTGAAGACGTTGAGGGGCTGAACATTCAACTGCATGGCGTTGATGTAGCTGTTGTTACGCACTGCGCGGGCGGGAAGAATATTCTCACGTTCAATCCGGCGTTTATCGCCTCCTCTCAGCATGAGCGTTTAACCTTTTCGTTAAGGCAACGTCGCGATCCGCAATACTTACACATACCACAAATTCGCACGGATAAACTGCCGCCAGTGCTCTCCAACTTGCTCCCAGAAGGCGCATTGAGAGACGTCGTCTCACAGGCGTTACAGTGTCATACAAACAATGAGTTCGCGATACTGGCATACATGGGCAAAAACCTGCCCGGTGCCATTGTGGCGACGCCGATTAAAGCGGGCGAGTTACCGCGTTGGGCATTGGCGCAAAGGCTCTCAACTGCACCGCAGCAGATTGATGTTAAGCATGCTGATAGCAAATTTTCATTAGCCGGCGTACAGATGAAATTTTCTTCATCGCACCGTGATGGTCGATACCATATTGATCACGACGCCAATGAAGACTCATGGATCATAAAAACACCCTCAACCGTGCATAAAGGCGTGCCTCTCAACGAGCTCACCTGTATGACGCTCGCTGCGCAGGCCGGCGCCGTGGTTCCTGAAATACGTTTGATCAATGTGGCTGAGTTAGAGGGCTTACCCAATATTCAGCTACCAAACGAGCCCTTTGCGTATGGCATACAACGCTTTGATCGCGGGTCGGATGGCCGAATACATGCGGAGGATTTTGCTCAGGTGTTTGGCTTATATCCTTCAGATAAATATCAAAAAGTGAATTATGAGCAGTTGGGTAAAGTGTTATATTGTGAGAGTGCTAATGGGCGAGAAGACATACAGCAAATGGCACGCAGGCTACTGATTAATATCTTGCTCGGGAATGGTGATGCGCACTTAAAAAACTGGACGATCTGTTACCCCGACCGTATGTTGCCGCGTTTAGCACCGCTTTATGATGTGGTCTTTACGCAGCCTTATATTGAATATGACAACATTGCGTTGAAAATGGCGAAAAGCAAGCGGTGGTCTGATATTAGTTTGAGCCACTTCGAATGTTGGTCGCAAGATGTAGGTGTGCCGTGGCAAATGATCAAACCGCATCTGTTGGATACGATCAACTTGGCGAGAGATATCTGGCCAAATCAACTTGTGCAATTACCGATGTTAACGGAGCACAAAGCGATGCTACGTAATCATTGGAAAGCCCTGCACAAGGACTTCACCATCGATTCGTAACCCAACGGAGAACTAAGCCGGCATCTTCTTACCCTTATTTTTTAGCTATTCAAAAATAAGCAATAAATACAGAGCGTTACGGAAAGCGATTTTTAACAAGGGTAAAAGGCGATTTTTATCCTAACGGCCTGTTGTAACAGATGATTGTTAGGTTATTCTATAGTTCACTGCCGCATAGGCAGCTTAGAAATGACTTGTTCGCTGCTCAGTCGGTGCTCAATGGTTCACTGCCGCACAGGCAGCTTAGAAAAACCAAGTCAGCAATCGACCGAGCAGTTAAAGGTTCACTGCCGCACAGGCAGCTTAGAAAACAGTGAGAGATTCGCAGGGGCGCGGCATCAAGTTCACTGCCGCATAGGCAGCTTAGAAAGTTTGGCGTTTGTGCCGGCTCTGGTGTGCGGTGTTCACTGCCGCATAGGCAGCTTAGAAAAAGCTTTGCAGGTGTTCCGCTGCTTTGAGCTTTCCTCCTTACCTCTATTTCTCTTACTGTTGATGCCTGTCTGGGTTTTTCATAGAAATGACTAATTTGAAATACCTCTAGGTGATTAAGCTTTATGCCCTGACTTTAATCGTTGAATATTTTCTATCGATCAATCAAAAACTAATCGACGGGGAGACTACTCCTGTCTAGTTCTTTTTAACCGGTGGCAAGAATCTATTCTACGATAAGAAGATAGCGATTTTTGGTCGATGTTGTCTGTTGTTGACTGGCAGGAGTTGGGTATGAATATCAATAACACCATGAAGTTAGTGTTTTTTATAATTGGGGCAGGGATTGTCGTTAGTTTTATAACGATTATTCAACTCAACGGCCTAATGAATAAAGTCGATGAGATGGCTCAGGTGCGATATGAATCGTATCAAACGGCTGATGAATTAAGGCAAAGCTCTGATGACTTGACCCGCTTAGGAAGAACGTATGTGGTGACGGGGGATGAAAAGTACGAAAAAATGTACATGGATATTCTCGCTATCCGTAATGGAGAGAAACCTCGCCCCGAAAATTATCACACTATTTATTGGGATTTAGTATTAGATTATGGGCAAAAGCCAAAACCTGATGGAGAGACAATCGCGTTAAACCAGCGTATGCGGGAACTTGGCTTTACGGAGAAAGAGTTTGATTTTCTTAAAAAAGCCCAGGCTAACTCTGATGGATTGGTGAATATGGAAGTGAAAGCCATGAATGCGGTCAAAGGGCTTTATCCGGACAGTAGCGGTAACTATACCGTCCGTGGCGAGCCAGATCGGCAAATGGCGATCGACTTGTTACATAGCCCACAATATCACCAAGAAAAAGCAAAGATCATGAAGCCTATCGAGCGTTTTTTTGTGGCATTGGAAAAACGAACCAATGCGCAATTTAATCAGGCGGCGGCTAGCGTGAAGAAAACCGTTCTCATTGGCAATATTTCGTTAGCCGTTGTGGTTGTGATTGCTGTGCTGGGTTATGTAATCACCAAACGTAATGTTGTTAACCCCATTGATAGAATGGCATCTACCCTCAAAAGCGTTGATGATAACTCAGATCTAACGTTGCGTGTTGATGATAGCAAAAATAATGAAATCGGCACGATTGGTAGCACGGTAAATAAAGTAATCAGTAGCTATTCGTCGACTATTGAAAAAATCAACGCCGTCAACCATATGATTTCTCAGATCACAGAGAGCTTAGTGAACATCACGGATAAAAACGCCAAAGTATCGAGCCAGCAAAATCAGGAATTGGAAATGGCTGCGACCGCGATGGAAGAAATGACGTCTGCATTATCAACGGTTGCGGAAAACACGTCGATGGCGGAAAAATATGCGGGCAATACCGAGCAAGAAACTGGTTCGAGTAAAGAGGTGTTTGACAAGACAATGCTAGAATTCGGTAGCTTGGAAACGGAGTTCAAGAAAACCTCGGAAGTCATTCAAGAATTGGCTGATGAATCGACCAATGTTGGTAATGTGTTGGACGTGATTAAAGACATCGCTGAGCAAACAAACTTGTTGGCCCTTAATGCGGCTATTGAGGCAGCACGTGCAGGTGACCAAGGCCGCGGCTTTGCTGTGGTAGCGGATGAAGTTAGGTCACTTGCACAGCGCACGCAAAAGTCGGCTGGCGAGATAGAGGAAATGATTGGTGGTTTACAAGGGAAAGCCGAGCAGTCGACACAAACCATCCGCGTTAATGCAGAAAAGATCTCATCCACACGGGATAATATGACCACAGCGAATGATGCCCTGGGGACAATCAAAGAGTCGGCGGTGGAAATACATCGCCTCAATACCTCGATTGCCTCCGCGACCGAAGAGCAGTTATCTGTCAGTGACGAGATTTCTGGCAACTTATCGAATATAAAGCACTTGTCGAGTATAAAGCACTTGTCGAGTGATATGAACGAGGCAATTGAGCAATTAGGTCCGATTGTCTCTAATTTGAAAGAGAATGTTGACTCGCTTAGTGGCGCTATTCGACATATTCGCACAGAATAGCCGCCCGTTGAGCTGCTTGCCAGGGATAGGCAAGCAGCAATTCACGCTAGGCCAGTGCATGTGCTTTCAGCGTGACCTTCCACCGCCATCCAGTTTAAAAGCAGGCTCGAGACTAAGCACTCGCGCGTCCTCTAAAGAGACGATGCCCCATGGCATTGAACACAGCGCCAGCGACAATTAACCCGCCACCGGTATAGGTCCAGATAGACGGGACTTCGTTAAATATCCATACCCCAATTAATGTCGAGAACACGATTTGAATATACGCGTAGGCGGAGGCTTGTCCCGCTTGTTGGGTTTGCATCGCTTTAGTTAAGCCGTATTGGCCAACTTGGGTAAAGACGCCCACTAACACCAACAGCAAGGTCAGTGACAGGCTGGGCAGTACAAAAGACGGCCACATCAGCACGGTCGCGACGGGCAGGGCAACCATGGGAAAGTACAAAATAATTACTGAGCTGTCTTCGGTGCGACTGAGCTTGCGGACAATCACATAGGCAATCGAGCTGCCTAAGGCGCCCATTAACGCAACCACCACGCTAAAGGTGGGGAGGGCATCGTCAATAGAGGCATTAAGGTTAGGTTGAACCATGATATAGAGCCCAGTTAAACAGAGGGCGATACACACTAACGTTGCCCCTTGTAAGCGCTCTTTAAGCAGCACGAGCCCAAGGATAGCGGTAAATACCGGGTGGGTGTATTGCAGCACTGTGGCTTCGGCGAGCGGCAGCGTCGTAACTGCATAGTACACACACATTAATGCCATGGTTCCCAATACGCCGCGCAATAAAAGTAGCGGTTTGTTGTTGCCCAAAGGCGATAGACCTTTGCGCCTGACATCGGTGTAGCTGATGATGAGTGAGACCAAGGCCCGCGATGCCACGATCTCAAACACTGGGATACCCTTGAGGCTCACATATTTTACACAGGCCGACATTAGCGCGAACCCGAATGCAGAGAGCAGCATATAGCGGATCCCGATGGGGATCGCAGAGAAAGATAAGGCAGGCATAATCACACGGCGTTGAACAACAAGGCGAACATGATAACGCGTCTCGCTATTTTTTGCTTGAGGATAGGGCAAATAAATACGCGGCTTTGATAGCCGCGTGTGATTACAAGGTTAGAAGGTTAAGGCCAAAGCTGGGTGAGTGAGCCGAGTAATTCCTGGCTAGCGCCCTCTTGCCCGAGGTACTTAAGAATAACCGGAACAAATTGCTGCAAGGTTGCCGCATTAATCCCTAGCTTTTCTGCCACGCTGTACAGGCTATTGAGTGAGCTGATGTTGTTACTAGCACCACTATCACCGAGTAACGAAGACAGCGAGCCTAAATCAGGGCGGAGACTCGTAAGCTCTTGTTGGTTGTTACCGGTGAGGTTATTGGCTGCCATCGCTAATAATGCGCTGGCACCACCGGCGGCTTGTGTTGAACTCACATCCACTTGCTCGGTAATGGATTGGACAAGGGGAGATTGACTGGCTTGCTCATCCGCGAATTGGGTCGCCATTTGCGTCATCACATCAGTGGTTTTATCACCTTGGCCGAACAGAGCGTAGCTTGGTGTTGCGAACACAAGGCTTGAGAGCGTGAGCAAAGTCGCTACGTATTTCATCATCGATTATCCGTTAAACAGAAAAATGCACCGTGCTCTAGGTATAGCGGCAAATGGCGTTGAATGAAAGCCACCAAGCATCAAGATAGTGAAAGTTTGGCTTTTTAAACGTTAAGAAACGACGTTAGCCCCGCTGTTTGATGGCAAAAAAAAGACCAGCGCCCCGAGGATACCCCCACCATGAGCGAGGTGAGCAATGTCGATACCCAATGCGGCACGCATGGGCAGAGCTTGACCCAACAAGGCATCAGCCACACATTTTATACCCGTGACTAAAGCGATGCATTTTCCGCTAGGGGTGTGAATCGTGCTTAACCCCCCAAACATAAACAACCCGTATAACACCCCAGACAGCCCCATATATTGCTGGTAGGGGCCCCACCACATTACCAGACCAACCACACACGCAAGCCACAAGATCAGCGACACCAGCGTGCCGGCGCTGATATGGCGATAAAAAACAAGGCCGAATACGCCTAATCCCGCCATATTGACCAACAAATGAAATAGGTTTTGATGAACCAGGTTGCCTGTAACGAATCGCCACCATTGACCGGATATCAGCGCACTTCGCTGCCACATCCACGTCTCCGCGAGCGACGAATAATGGACACCCACGCACACTAACGCGACGACTGTCAGCAATCCAAGTGTCTGAGTTGGCGCGTGTGGGGTGATAGGTCGTTTTCGCTTCATGAGCGCCTTTTATCTCGTTATAGCTTGAATAACAACGCTTTATTGCAGTCAATATGACTGAATGAGATCTCCCTCAAAAAACATTACAAATGATAATTGATCTCAATCGTATTTGCATCTATGATGCGCGCCCTGAACTTACCCCCAATTTAATGTTTGTATAACATGAAGTTATTGAATGCGCTGTTAGTCGGACTTTTGTTTGTGTCGCCATTGAGCCATAGCGATGATGAAACGGATACGTTGTCGTCATTTTCTTGGCTGCAAGATGTGACGCAACAACAGGATAAAATTCGGGCATATCTGGAGCGCCAAAATCAGCATGCGCAGCAGTCGCTGATGGCGAGTCAATCGCTTCGCGATGAGCTTTTGAATGAGTGGCAGCGCACACCGCAAACCGGTTCCAAACCTTGGTTAGCGCGGGATGGTCGTGAATTTTTGCAAACACGGGTTAATGGTGAGCGCGTGCTGCGTATGCGCAAAGCCGTCAGCGAACAAGAAGCAGTTCGCGAAAAAGCATCGACGTTGCTCAACATTGAGGCGCGAGCCGCTGAGCATGCGTATTATCATCTGGGGAGTTGGTCGTTAAGTCCCAATGGACAATGGCTCGCCATTGCCGAGGATATTCACGGTGAGGAAGACTACCGCATCGTGCTGATCAACCGCCAGTCTGGGCAAACCGATATTATTGCCACCGAGGCAGACGCGTCTGTCATCTGGTCGCCGGATAATCAGCAGCTCTACTATGTCGGCAAAGAGGCGAAAACCGCGCGTCCCTACCAGTTGTTCCGCCATGAAATAGGTACCACCGGTGGCGATAGCTTGGTGTATGAAGAAGTCGATCCAGCTTGGTTGTTGTCGGTATACCGTGCTAGCCATACAGATACGGCCATTGTGCAAGTCAACAATGAATCGTCGACCGAACAACGTCTGCTCCGTCTGAATAATGGCAGCCTGTCTGCACCGCTCAAAGCGCGTCAACCGGATGTCGAATACTACCTCGATAAGACGGATGATACGTTATGGATGCTGAGCAACCACCAAGGAGCTAAACAGCTTTATCGCGCTGCCGTTGGGACGCCGAATGATTGGCACGTGGTTTATGCTGCCGAGTCGGGCGCTGAATTAAACACGTTTTACCTTTTCGAAGATGGCATTGTCCTCACCCAACAGCACGAGGGTGAGCAGTGGTTTGTCTTACTCAATGCGGACGGTGAGCGCGTGGTTAAGCAGCTTTTGGCGGCACAAGGGCAGGTCGCTTGGTTTGCGCGCGGAGGGGACTATGCCAGCAATCAGTTGTTTATTCGCAGCATGTCGCTCGTACAGCCACCACGATGGGAAGCGCTGGATCTTAAATCCGGCACGCGTCGTGAAGTCAGTGCCGATTATTACCCCGACTTTGATGCATCTCGTTATCACTCTGAACGCCTGTACGTCGGACCGCATCGTATTCCTGTCACGTTGGCGTATCGTAAAGATGCGCTGACCCCGTCATCGCCAGTCGTGCTGTATGGCTATGGCGCGTATGGCTTTACCATGAAGCCGTATTTTATGTCGCAAACCGTCTCGCTAATGGACCGAGGCGTCATCTATGCAATTGCACATGTGCGTGGCGGCGGCTATTACGGTGCAACATGGCACCAAGCCGGCAGCGGAATGAATAAAAAGCATGGCATCCAAGATTTTATTGATGTCGCCAAAGCGATGGGCCGTTATCAAGATGGACAGCGCGCAGTCGCGGCTGTGGGATCCAGCGCTGGCGGTACCTTGGTTGCCGCGGCACTTAACCAAGCGCCCGCCGCGTTTGCAGCCGCTAGTCTTAATGTTCCGTTTGTCGATGTGCTTGGCAGTATGTCTGACCCAGAATTGCCGTTAACGGCACAGCAATACCAAGAATGGGGCAACCCCGCGAAAAGCGATCAGCGCGAGGTCATGCAAGGTTATGATCCTTTGCGCAACATCCAGCCAAAACCTTATCCCCCTATGCTGGTGCGCGTCGGCTGGGACGACCAGCGTGTGCCGTTTTGGGAAGGGGCGCAATACCTTTCGCATTTAGCCGAAACGAGTACTCGATCGGGCCCTTATTTGTTGTTGACGGATTTTTCCCGTGGCCACCAAGCCGATGCGCGTCATGGGCTGACGCAACAAGCGACCGACTATGCCTTTCTCTTACACCAACTGAAGCGTGTGAACTAACCGGAGTATTAAATGAAATTGTCTTCTGTCTCTGTGGCAGTGCTGACGGCACTGGCTACTGGCATCGTGCACGCCAATTCTGCCAACACCGAGGAGAACACCTCTGGTGACGCGACCAATCGCCACGTCGAGACGGTGGTCGTTACGGCCAATAAATTTGCTGAATTGCCGTCAGATACAGCGGGCTCGGTAGCCATTTATCGTGGCGAAGATATCCAAAAAAAAGGCGCCACCGAGCTCTATGATGCACTCACAAACGAACCGGGTGTCAGTGTGACAGGCGGAGCGGGTCGCCCTCAAAACATCACTATTCGCGGCATGTCCGGTAACCGTATCTTGATTGTGGAAGATGGCGTCCCCGTCGCGGATGGGTTCGGTGCCGCTGATTTGAATGATAAAGCAGGGCGTAATTCCTTTGATATCGCAAGCGCCAAGCAAATCCAAGTGGTGAAGGGCGCTAGCTCAACCAGTCATGGATCAGGCGCATTGGGCGGTGCCGTGATCGTGACATCGCTGTCCGCGGACGATCTCCTCCGCAACAAGGATTGGTACGCCGACGCGCAAGTTACCTATAGCGAGCTCAGTGATAAAGGCCGAGTCGGCAGCCGTCTCGCGCTCCGTCATGGTGATACCAGTGCATTGCTCGATGTGAGCTATTGGGAAGGGGAAGAAACCCGTAATTACCAGCAAGATTTGTATAACCGCACTTTGGATGGTGGCAGTGCGTCGTTGCGTCTGGATCATTATGTTTCCGATCGCTGGAAGCTAAGTGCCCGAGCCAAGCTCTACCGTGAAGAGGCATTGCGACGAGAAGGAACAGCATCGATTCAACCTGAAGGTAAGTGGGATATCAAAACGTTTGATCAAGCCGAACAAATCGAAACCACGCAATTTTGGCTTGGCAGTGAATATCACGCCCAGCAGCCTTGGTTAGAAACTCTCAATACCAAGCTCTATTACCGAAATACCGATTTTACCCAGAACACGAACCGCTTGATGACTCGCTGGAACATGGGGATCAATGAGCAACGTCGGGTGCTGGATGATCGCCGTTTTCAAGATCAGTCAATCGGTTGGTCGGTAGATGCCAACGCTGAGCAAATCAGCGGAGACGTGGTGCATACGCTGGTTTACGGTGGTGTGTTAGAAACGGCTTACCATGAACGCCCTGTGACGAAAACGACTCTCGATTGGAACGGCGAAACGGTGAGTGATACGCAACCGTTCGCGCCAGCACGGAGTTATGCGTTAGGTGTTTATGCGCAAGATGCAATGAGTATCGGGCAGTGGCGTGTAATGCTGGGTCTACGTGCTGATGCGTACCGATTAAGCGCAGACGATCCCCAAGCCATTGGCATGGCGAGTGTGGCGGACAATAACAGTGCAGCGTTATCGCCCAGTGCTTCGGTGGCTTATCACTGGACGCCCGCGTTCAATACCTACCTCAGTTATAAGCATGGTTATCGAGCGCCTGAATACGACAAAAGCTATGGCTACTCTAATCACGCCTCTGTGCCGGTGACGCCATTTGTGGTGCTGCCCAATCCGTCGCTTGACGCGGAAACCAGCGATAGTTTTGAGCTCGGGGCCAAATATGATGACGGCAAGCTCCGCTTATATACCGCGGCATATTACAACCGGTTTAGCCAGTTTATTGATATTGCCGATCAGGGTTTTAATGCGGAAACCGGCCTGTTTGAGAAACGCTATGAAAACCTTGATGGTGTAAAAACGTATGGCGTTGAGGCATCAGCGGCCTATGCATTGACCGATCAATGGCAAGCGAAAAGTCAGATCGGCTGGATCTCCGGCAAAGACGACAATGACGAGTACGTTCGCAATTTAGCCCCCCTCGAAGGCAGTCTGTCGCTTCACTTCGATAACCAATCGTTTAACGGTTATACCCGTTTGAACTGGGCAGATCAGATGACCCGCACGCCCATGTGTTACACCGAGTTAGGCACCCGCACTGAGTGTGCTCAGACGTCTGGCTGGGCGAGCGTTGACCTTGGTTTGGGCTATCAGTTCTCGTCTCATGCTTCTATCAATCTCAATGTCTATAACGTGTTAGACCGCGAATACATTCGTTATCAAGACGTTGCCGGTATTTCTGAGTCACAAACCCGTTTTTCGACCGAGCCCGGTCGTTACTTCACCCTCAATGCACGTTATGCGTTTTAAGGAAGAACCATGAAATCAGCGATCAGTCTTGTGGCGTTGGTACTTGCCAGTGCCAATGTCATGGCAGGGGAATGGGATTACCCTGCGGGCAATTATCAAGCAAGTGATGCCACTCAAGCACAGCAGTATTTGCGCGAGCACTATCCGTCAGTGGGGGAGTTGTCGTTACGCTACCAAACCAGCAGTTTGCTTGGTCGTCAATACAACTTTGATATTTATCGCGGTGGCGAGTATCAGCCGCAGCGTACGTTGGTGCTACATACCGACAAACACGGTTTGGTGACTCGGGTGTATAAAAGTCTAACCGACACCATGATCCGACAGGGTGAGGCAGTGAAAGAGGCGGCGATTGAGATCCCGCGTCGCCTGATCGCGGATGCGCCGCCAGCGCTATCAGACGGAGAATTAGTGACGCGCACCGTCAATGTGGTTGATCCGGATCTGCGTAGTATGGATAAACAGCCCGCCCCCGAAACGCTCTGGACAACGCTGGCGGATTATCCCCACGCGCCACGCTTTGTTATGCGTGATGTCTCTTTATTGGATGTGGGCGGTACGCTCTACCTGAATAATCCCAGAGTCCAAGCCGTTGATGCTATCGCCTTTGAAGACAAAAACCCTGAGTCTGGACAATGGCAGAAAAGTGACAGTGTCTCGTTTTTAAATCCGGATGGTGTCACACAGTTTGCGAGCCATGCTTCGCTCACAGCGTTGCCTTTTGACAGTCAAGATTTTGCACAAATGATGGCGTTTTATCATTTGGATAAGTCACTGCAATATGTGTCTTCGTTAGGGTACTCATTATTTGACGGCCCAGTACGCTTTGATGCGCGCGCCTTCAGCTCGAACAACTCGTCTTACTATGCGGGTCCTAACGCCCTGATGTTTGGGGTATCTGGCTCGCCTGATACGCTCGATGCCGATGTGGTGGTTCATGAGTTGGCCCATGGGATTCACTACCATATTTTGCCCGACTGGGCGTACGGCCATACGGGCGCTTTGGGTGAGGGATTTGCTGATTATTGGGCGGGCTCTGCCAGCTATCGCACCTTGTATCAACAAGGTGATGACTTCGAGATTGATACCGTCTTTAACTGGGATGGTTATTTCGGTTTTAAGCAAGGCACGCGCAGTTTGTGGAATCAAAAAGCGCGCTATTTTGAGAGCAGTGAATACCGTGCGCATGAAAACGTCGGTGGTGAATTAGGGGATGAGCTTTGGTCGACGCCTTTGTTCCAAACCCTCAAGCAAGCCGTCGCGCTGTATGGTGAACCCGCTTTTAAAGAGATAGATACCTTGGTGCTGGAGTCGATGTTTGGGCTAGGCCGGGGCATGAAAATGCACGATCTGGCAGAAAGCATGCTCTATGTGGCTAAAACCTATTATCCATCACGCGACTATGCAGCCTTGTTGAAAGCGAACTTTGAAAAACACGGTTTGCTCAAAGCACCGTTTCGCTTTGAAACGAGCCAGCGTTATGTTGCCGATACGGCGGCGATCCACACACGCTTAACACCACAAGGGCGCACAGCCTCAGTGCGTGGTGATATTCAAGTGGAGGGTGGAGCGCCCACGTCCATTAATCAATCACTCGATCAGGCTCAGTCGTTTTCTATCTCTCTACCGCCTGCGGCGCAATGCGGTCAGCCACTAACTCTTGAGGCGCAAATTGACTATCAATTTAATGACACGCTGCAAACCCATCAATGGCAAGACAGTTTGACGGTGATTAAAGGCTTGCCTCAACTCACCCAATCGCGCCAAACCCTGAATGCGACCTTGCCAGATGCATCGGTGGCCAGTAATGGCGCTCAAAACAATGGTTTCAAGAGTTTTAACTTCATTATTAATGATGACGCGAATGCCATTCGTGCCGATCTTGGCGTGTATGTCCATATCAACCATGCCAGCCCATCAGATTTACGCGTTGTTCTTGTCTCCCCCGCAGGCTCACGGGTCACGTTACATGCCAATACCGCCCATCAGAGCGATGACTTGGTGCGATATTGGACCAGCCAGCACGACGATCTTTTGCAAGCCTTTGATGGCGACCCCCTAGCGGGGAGTTGGCGTCTTGAAGTGACGGACTATGCCCAGGGCAGCAGTGGTGAGCTGGTGGCATGGCAAGTGGGACGCGTGACGGGATTCGATTGCCAAGATACCGACCTTAGCACCAAGGATGCGCTCGACACCGCTAGCTCGGGAGGCGGCGCGTTGTCATGGCCACTGCTTCTGGTGGGCTTGCTTTGGGGCGGCTGGCGAGCACGAAAGGGCGAGTCCTGATAGCGCGTTATTCAATCACCTTAACACCCTTATTAAAAAGACAGATATGATGAAATTTAACTACTCTCTACTCGCCAGTGCATTGCTACTGGCAGGCTGTAATGGTTCTGGATCAGAAACGAGTGCAAGCGACTCGATCGCGCCGACCTACAGCGTCTCTGGTACCATTAGCGCCACCAATGCCACCGGTAATGAAACCGTGTGTGCTGATTTAAATGGTGACTTTGCCTGTAACGCCAACGAACCCACCACACAAGCGGAGCAGGGGGCATTTACCCTCACCAGCGCCGATAAAGCGATCTTGTCCTCACCGATTGTCGCGCAAATCGACACCGGCGTGACCACGTTATCGTCGCAACGTATGGATGCGCAGGCTGACGCGCCTCGCCAAGCGAATGCATTCCTTGTTGCCCCCGGCGTGCGTAAGACTACCGGCAATGAGATCAATGTGATCAGCACATTGGTCGCTAGCAACATGGCGGCAGGGGATGCCTATCAAGATGCGGTTGCGAATTTACGTGAGCAATTGGAGGCGATGGGCGTCACGACGCAAGCGGACTTGCTTACCAACGGGGCGGATAACCGCTTTGTACAGCTTGAAAATAACGTTTTGTCGCTAATATCGGGTATGACGCCCACGCGGGCGAATCGCATGCTGGGGCTACTAAGCGGTGAACTGGCGCGTTATTCGGATGTCTTGCTAAAAGGTGTCCCGAGCGAGGCTGAGCTGAACGCGATTTTGGTTGAGTTGGATGAACGGACTCAAATGCGCCCTGTGAACGATACCGGCATTGTTAGCTATTATTCCGACAGCGGGAATGTTACCACCGCGCCTGTCGATTACCCCGGTCAAGATGCTGACTATGGGTTTGATGCAACGGAAGGTGGGTTTAGCTTCACCAAACTGGATGGCAAGGGTCAGCCTTTGCCCGATAGCGCTACCACGTGGGATTGTGTGCAAGATAATCGCAGCGGACTGGTATGGGAGAGCAAACACACGGATCCTCAATCCCCCCGATATGTTGATCGCCTTTTTGCCTATCAAGTGCCCGGGCAGTTCGAACCGTTTGACAAAGACATTGAGGCGACAGGCTGCAAAGACGCTGAGGGTATTTGCACCACGGCCCAATACCAAGCGTACCTAAATCAGCAACAGATCTGTGGGATTGATCAATGGCGCTTGCCCACCTTTATTGAGCTGTACAGTCTTATCGATTTTGGTGAGACACAAACCGACAGCGATGGACGTGTTTATGGGCTCGATACCGGGTATTTCCCTCATCAATCCTCCGCCAGTGAATATGATGCTGGCTTGCTGTGGTCTTCCACCTCTTTCTTAACCGAATATTCCGCATTTACAACACCGGGCGCGCGCTATATCCAGCTGCCGCAAACACGAGGCAGTGATCGTGGCACGACGGTATCGCTAGAGATCTATAGCGATCAGGTCGATTCTGATTACACCTCATGGCAACTGCCTATTCGTCTTGTCGCCCAAGGAGAAAAATAATGAACAAGCTGATCATTGCCGCCAGTATCTTCGCATCTGCAACCGCATGGGCGGGCCAAGAATGCTCGATTGATTTAACCAAAACGGCACCGAATGTCCGTTACAGCTTTGAGGATAATGGCACGGTAACGGACACCTTTACCGGATTAACTTGGATGCGTTGCCCTCTGGGTAAAACCTGGCAAGCCGAACAGCAGGCGTGTCGTGGCGAGGGCACAGGAATGTATTGGCAAGCCGCACTCAATGAAGTGCAAGCGATCAATCAAAGCCAGGCGCACCCACTGCATCAATTTGCCGGTCACACGCAGTGGCGCATGCCCAATATCAAAGAGCTAGCGTCCTTGGCTGAACATGCCTGTATGAAACCCGCGCTTAATCCAAAGGCATTTGCCGCCGGATTCCCATACTCTACGTCAGAAGAAGGCTATGGCAGTGGTGATGTGCGCGCTTACGTGTGGAGCAATAGCCATGTGCAAGCGGATAATACGATTTTGATGTTTGACGTGCGTAACGCTGAGATCTTTGCTTACGGGCCGACGCAGCTTGAGGGCAGCGTACTGCTAGTGACAGACCAGTAACAAAAACTCGCCCCGGCGGCATGGAATGTGGCTGGGGCGAGTGAATCGTTATTGGTGATCGATAATCGAGGTGATTAAGCTACGGCCCGCACTTTTTCTAAGTGGGCGAGGTACTCATCGTAGCTGCCGTTAAAGTGGATCAATTGCTGATCTTTTATCTCAATAATGTCGGTCGCCAGTGAGGAAACAAACTCACGGTCGTGGCTGACAAAAATCAAAGTACCGGGGAATTGCTCCAAGCCTTTGTTGAGTGACTCGATGGCTTCCATATCCATGTGGTTGGTGGGTTCATCCATCACAATCACATTGATATCTTGCATCATCAGCTTGCCGAACATCAGGCGGTTTTTCTCGCCCCCTGAGCAGCTTTTGGCTTTTTTGTTCACATCATCGGCTGAGAACAACAAGCGACCCAAAATGCCACGAACCATCAAATCATCATGCTTAGCGGTGCGCCATTGCGACATCCACTCAAACACGGTGAGATCGTTATCAAACTCGGCACTGTTATCTTGCGCACAGTAACCAATGGATGCGTTTTCTGACCATTTGATTGTGCCTTCGCTTTGCGCAAGTTCACCGACCAAACAGCGCAGTAACGTCGATTTACCGACACCATTTTCGCCAATAATCGCGAGGCGCGAGCCGGCTTCGAGTAAGAAATGGCCACCGCGGAATAGGGGCGTATCGTCAAATGCATGGCCCACCTCACGCAATTCAACCGCTTGGCGATGGAGCTTTTTGCTTTCAGTGAATTGGATGTAAGGGTGCACGCGACTGGAGGCTTTGACTTCATCAAGCTGGATCTTTTCCATGCGTTTGGCGCGTGAGCTGGCTTGTTTGGCCTTAGAGGCGTTGGCACCAAAACGGTTCACAAAGTCTTGCAGCTCACTAAGTTCAGCTTCTTTTTTAGCGTTGCTGGCGAGCAATTGTTCACGTGCCAAGCTAGATGCAGCGACGAAATCATCATAGTTACCGGGATAAACACGAAGCTCACCAAAATCAATATCCGCCATATGGGTGCAGGTGGCGTTCAAGAAGTGGCGATCGTGGGAAATAATAATCATGGTGCACTGGCGCTGTTGCAGCTCACCGGCCAACCAATTGATGGTATGAATATCCAAGTTGTTGGTTGGCTCGTCCAGCAGCAAAATGTCAGGATTGGCGAACAGGGCTTGAGCAAGTAGCACTCGTAATTTCCAGCCCGGCGCGACTTGCGACATCAAGCCAAAGTGGAGTTCCTCGGCAATGCCCGCTTGTAGCAGAATATCGCCGGCACGGCTTTCGGCGGTGTAACCGTCCATTTCGGCGAACTGGCTTTCTAGCTCTGCCACGGCCATGCCGTCCTCTTCGCTCATTTCCGGCAGAGAATAAATGCGCTCACGCTCTTGTTTGATTTCCCACAGTTTGCGGTCACCCATCATCACCGTATCAATCACTGAATACTGCTCATAGGCAAATTGGTCTTGGCTAAGCTCGCCCAAGGTTTGTCCTGGGGTGATGGACACATTGCCTGCAGTCGGGTTGAGGGCGCCGCTCATAATCTTCATCAAGGTCGATTTGCCACAACCATTAGCACCGATTAACCCGTAGCGGTTACCGTTACCAAATTTGGCAGAGATGTTTTCGAATAGCGGCTCGGCACCAAACTGCATGGTGATATTGGCGATTGAAATCAAAAGAGGTTCCTAGCGACTGTCTCAACCAAGGTCCGTGTCGTTTATCACCAGGGATAAATCCACGGCCCAGCGAGGAGGGTGTAAAGATAAATATGACTGAGCGCGCATTGTACAGAAATGTGATGGAATTAACAGATTAATGGTGAAGAATCACAAGGTGCTGATGGTTACCACCTTGTGATGTCATGGCTTTTACTTAGGTACGTATATGGTGTTAGGCCTTGCGACTGAGCATACGTGTATCGGCTTGACGAATTAACTGATCCAACGCGGTTTTGCTGCTGGTTAACTGAGGGGAATTATCCGCGCGCATGTCGCTCACACCGAAACTAAAGCTTAAATAATGCGGGCGTTGATCAATCAGGATTGGTGAATGAGCCAGTTGCATTACCAGTGACTGGGCCCAATCAGTGGCAGCCGCGTGTGTGGTGTTGGGCAATAACACCGCAAATTCATCCCCGCCAAAGCGCGCCGCGATCCCCTCGTGCGTATTGTTGGCGAGCAGTGTAGCCAGGTGACAAATCGCCTGGTCGCCCACCAGGTGGCCGTATTGATCATTCACCGTCTTCAACTTATTCATATCGATAAACACCAGTGCCAACTGGTGGCATTGAGGTTGACTTAGCAGTGTATTGAAGCTGGTTTCGAGATGATACCGATTGGCAAGGCCTGTCATGTCATCGGCATTGAGCTTTTGTACCAAATGCCCCAACTGATCGACCAAGCGTTGGTTTTCCGTTTCTAATGCGGCAATCAATTGCTCACACTGACCCACCTGATAACGCAGTTGTTTAATGGTTTTGGTGTCATCGTTTATCAGCGTTTTGACTTGTTCTAGCACATCGTTCATGACTATATTCCTTTACGCACCCTAACCAAGTATGAGGCCACTTTATCGGTACGGTGCGACAGAATGTGTCTGATTAAATCGGTTTAACTGATTGTTTTATATGCGACGCATTTTGCCTTTTTGTGATGGTAGGCTCGGTTATGAAATGGAACCGCGATCGCGGCTTGTTTGTGAAAGTAGGCAGGTAAATAATAGTGAAACAATCATTAGACATCGAAACATTTATGACAACCCGTCCGCCTAAAAGTGACTCGCTAAGGCTCGCATTCTTGTTATTGCGCCACCTTTCACACCGGATCAAACAAACCGCAGGCGATCTACAAAAAGCCGTTGCCAGCGATGGGATAGACCGCAATATCCGTACTATTCAACGTAACTTAGAGATGCTTTGCGAGGAAGGGTTTGCCGAGTGTGATGATACGAGCAAGCCTTATGGCTATCGGTTATCGCGCTATGCCCCAGAGCTGAGCAACGGCAAGTTATCCACGCAAGAGGCGTTATTGTTGTCGCTGGCTGAAAACTACCTCACTAACTTGCTGCCGGCTAATGTGACCGAATCACTCAGTGCTATGTTTGCGGCGGCGCGCTATGAATTAAACCCGACGGGTGATGCCGAAAAAGCGCGCGCCTGGACCAAGAAAGTGCGTGTGGTCAGCGAGACCCAGCCGTTGCTCCCCCCCAAGATGAGTGATGAGGTTTTCAAAAATGTTACTGACGCGCTCTACAACGACTATCCGCTGATCCTCGATTACTACAACGCCAAACAGCAACAAAAAACTGGCCAACGGGTTTACCCACTCGGCCTAGCGCAACAAGGCCCACGCTTATATTTAGTATGCCGGTTCGAGGGCTACGACAACGAACGCAGCATAGCGGTTCACCGCATTAACCGTGCCAATGTGTCTAAATTCCCATTTACGCCGCCATCAGATTTTGATCTAAAAAAATACGATGACGACGGCCGGTTTGGTTTTGGAGAAGGCGAGCGCTGCTCACTGACCTTTAACATTAAAAAAAGCGCCGGCCACTATTTACAAGAAACGCCACTGTCTTCCGATCAAACCATGACCGAGCAGGACGATCATTATCAAGTCACCGCCACGGTCATCCGCTCACAACAACTTACCCACTGGCTTGATGGATTTGGGGAGTTGGTGTGGGGCGTCGAGATGAAAGACGCGATCGCTGTCTGTGAAGGATAAGCCTTGCATTGAATTTTATTGGAGAAGACATTTCTCAGTATTAACAGAATCGAGGAAATGATGAATACAAAACTAGTATCGGAATGGAAGCTGTCAAAAGAGATCATTGAGCAGATTGGGTTAGGATCAGAGTTAAATGAAAAGTTAGAAAAAAAGCTCAATTATCACATCGATTCGTTTATTCGCTCTCGAAATGATGACAGTGAAATTGGCTATGCACTAAATAAATGTTATGAATCTTTAATGCCGAATGATACCTATGATTCAGGAAGTGTAAGATGGCTTTGCTTCCAAGACAATATTTATTTTGATAAAAAAAGAAAGGTTTTTTGGTTATGTAAGGATTTGGTAGATAGTTCAGATGATCAAGATCATCTTGAGCAGAAACTGAATAAAAAAATCAATGACCCGATAAATTGGTGGAATATCCCTGAAAAAAGTAACCTGCAGAGCCTTTTGTCTTCAACAGTCCGGCCCAAAAAACTAAATAACTTTTTAGAGAATATCTCAGATTTACCATGCCGTTCTGATAAAGCTAAACTAGCTTCTAGCATATCATTTTCAGCTTCAACTAAACCTTCTCGTTATTCAGAATTGTACGCTCACGCTGTCTCATCAAATACAAAAAAATATAAAAAATCCTTGCTTTCCTTACCCGTAGATTTTTCTCGATTTTCAGACGGGAAAGCCGGCAGGAAAATTTTTATTCAGGCTTTACTTTGTGGTTTTACGCCTAACGCCCTTATTGATGATGAGTATTATAAAAGTCTAATTAATATATATGTTAATAGAGAGGGTGGCGATGGCTTACTAAAAATAATGAAAAAAAATATAATCATTAAAAAACTGCTAAATGAGGATAAACAACGTGCTGATCTTAGCCCTTATCATCAAAAAATCATCGAAGATACTGATTTAGGGCATTGGAGTTTATGGCAAGATGAGCTCGATACCAGTGAAATGGAGGCAGTGCCATTAGCTAAAAAACTGGTCGCGCGTGATCCTAAAAGCAGCATTAATGAAGGGGTTGTAGCGATTGACTTTGGTACTAAAAGCACAGTTGTGGCGTATCAAAAAGATAACGTTAACATTCATCCGATGCGGATTGGTACCGGGGATCTCAGCAAAGATATTGCAGCGCATCACTATGAAAACCCAACCATTATGGAGTTTGTTAATCTCAACGCATTTTTAACCGCTTACCATCAAAAAGAGAACAAGCCCGATACGCGTTGGTGTGATCTGACGATTTCTCACACAGCGCAAAATTCATTACAAGGCAGTGAATCTAGCAAGTTTAATACCTTTCTTGATGCGTTAAAGCAATGGGCTGGGGATAAAAACCGAAACTTAAAGGTTGTCGGCCAGCATGGCAAGATCATCGATCTTCCGCCTTTCCTATCTCTTGAGGATGGAGATTTTAATCCCATTGAAATTTATGCCTATTACTTAGGGTTATATATCAATAACCTGAATAACGGTATTTTTATGGACTACATTTTGTCTTTCCCTGTCACCTATGAAGTGGCCATTCGCGACAAAATTATCCATAGCTTTAGAAATGGACTTAAAAAATCGCTGCCGGCCGAGCTGGGTAAAGAGACAATCGATACTATATCGGTGAAGAAAGGTGCCAGCGAGCCAGCGGCTTATGCACTGACAGCATTACAAGCTTACCATATCGAGCCAGAAGGCGATGAACGTATTTTTTATAGCGTGTTCGATTTTGGTGGCGGTACAACAGATTTTGACTTTGGCATTTATCGTGAGCCAACAGATAAGAAGGACCGGCGTCGCTTTGACTATGTGATTGAGCACTTTGGCGCCGGCGGTGATAAGTTTTTAGGCGGTGAGAATTTACTCGAGCTTCTTGCCTTTGAAGTGTTTAAGAAAAACAAAAATAGCTTATTAGAGCAGGGGATTCAATTTGAGAAACATCCAGAACGAGATGCATTTGCGGGTAGTGAGCAACTGTTAAGCCGTTCGCAAGAGGCACGTACAAATACCAAACAGCTGTGCATTGCCTTGCGGCCCTACTGGGAAGAGCATGACGACTTTTCGTTTGATGCATCAGGTGAATTGCAAGTGACACTCACAGATGTCAATGGTGTACAGCACTCTGCTTTTGGATTACAAATCGATGAACAAGAATTAAACGTCATTTTATCAAACCGTATCGAGCGTGGTGTCGAAAACTTTTTCGATGCACTGCGGCTAGCATTTAGTAATCGCCAACATATGCTATCGGATATTTCTAATGTGAAGATATTCCTGGCCGGTAATGCGAGTCAGTCGAGCTTCGTAAGGGCACTTTTTGATAAACATATTGCGTTGCAACATCAAGAAATGGGGCTAGTTGAAGGTGAAAGCCGGTTTGAGCTTTTTCAGCCACTGGGCGTTGATAGCCAGGATCTTGAGAAGCCAACCGGTAAAACTGGGGTGGCTTTTGGGTTGATCGAATCACGTGAAGGTGGCCGAATTAAAGTAATTGATCACAATGTGAATGACGATGATATTCGCTTTAAATATTATCTTGGCGAGAATAGAAAGAAAAAATTTAAGCCGCTTATCGAACGCGACGTCAGCTTTAATGAGTGGATTGACTTTACCTACGCGGATTACCAAACGTTCGAGATTTTTTATACTGACCAACCCAGCACCAGCACTGGGCAAGTGGCAATTTCCGACACGAGTATCAAAAAGAAAGTGATAAAGCTAGACACGACGGATGATGACGCTTTGGTGTTCATTCGCGTTGTCTCTCCCACTGCCATCGAGTACGTCATTGCGAACGAAGACGATATTCACAATGACATATACCTCAATGAAATCAATCGTATCGAACTTTAAGGAGAACGACGATGATTGCTTTATTACCTACGCTTATCTCACCAATTGTGAGTGCCATAGCAAAAGTCGCGGCAACGGTCGGGCCTATGGTTGCTAAATACGGACCTATGGTGATTAAAACCGTGGGAGAAAATTTACCGAAAGTAATGAATACTGTCGAGGCAATCAACGTCGTCACTGGGGTATTTAACCCCGGTGATAGTGTCAGTAACCTGGGTGAAAAAGCACTGGCCGCAGATAAAAAGCCTGAAGATTTCGATAAAATCAATGATTATATTGACTATCTTAAACATGATGTTCAGGTTGAAGAGCATGGGTTGAATACATCGTCAGTTGATACTGCCGTTCGCGATGTTGTTGGAACAACGATTGCCATTAAAGCCATTGCAGAAAATATGGACATGAAGATGTCAAACATATCACTGCCATTGTTGAATACCGTAAGTAGACTAGATGTAGAACCAAAATTGACACTCGCAATCATGACGGCTTATGCGCAAACTGAATTAGAGCCTGCTCATCTTGAGAAATACTTGGCGGATAAATTAAGTCTACAAGAAGCGCATCAACACAGTGATGTGTTAGTAAGAGCACACCAGATCGCCAATCCCGACATGGACACGACACAAGCTGAAAATGCGGTCATGAATTTACGATAGGATCAACAATGAAAAAGTCACTAATTGAGCTGCTTGAAGAGCATGCAGGTATTACACAAAAACAGTTTGGGCTTGAAAAACCCATTCATATTCTTGAGCATGAGTTTTCGCTCTATCACATCAAAGAAGTGACATTTGATGAAGACTCACCACGAAAAGAAGCGTTCGAAAATGTATTAAATGCATTAACGGTTCAAGGTATTGTTTTTACCTATCTATTGCTGGGTACCAAAGACAGTGTTTATTTTTATTTTGGTATTGCTAAAAACAAACAGTATCAAGATGATACTGTCTTAGATGTTGATGATATTGGTGAAAAAATACTCAAGCCCTCCATCGAAGGTAATTTTAGAGGCAGTGTTGTAGAAAAACTAGATAAAAATCAACGAACAGCAGTGAAAGAAGCATTGGAAGATTTTCCTCATATGTATCGACTGCAAGGGGTCCCCAGTGTGCATGAGGATAATGAGGAGTTCCAAGGTGTAGACCGACTCGTTGACATCATGTCTGGGGATGAGTTCTGCTTTGCAGTATTAGCTGATCCCTTGTCATTATTAGAGATTAATACGATTGAGTCAGAGCTTTATACCATTTATAACAAGCTGTTACCCCTAGCGAAAAAAACAGTTCAAGATGGAAAAAACGAGGCAAGGACAACCGGTGAAACTGAGGGAAGTTCGGAGACAACATCAACCGGGAAAAATGATGGAATCACCATTACTCAAAACACAGGAAAGACTCACTCTATAACAGAAGGCACATCAACAACAGGCGGAGAAAAGCAGTCCTCCAATAGCTATACCACAAACGATCATGATAAATACAAAAGTGGTTCAGAAGCTAAAAATAAAGGCACGACGACTTCGACATCTGTGGCTAAAAACATAGGTAGTAATACATCAGAACAAAAAGGGACCTCATCGAGTGAGTCTCGAGAGTTTACCGATAAAGCCATTCAAGAATGGCTTAATTACATTGATGATGTGCTATTGCATCGCGTGCAAGTTGGCAAAAACAAAGGGCTTTATCTGTCGAATA
Organism: Salinivibrio kushneri; assembly: GCF_005280275.1. NCBI lineage: Bacteria > Pseudomonadati > Pseudomonadota > Gammaproteobacteria > Vibrionales > Vibrionaceae > Salinivibrio > Salinivibrio kushneri. The sequence goes on along the minus strand of NZ_CP040021.1, from coordinate 1,470,313 downwards.
TCTATATGCTGGCCAAAAACAAGGCCAGTGCGATTAAATTAGGGAACACGGCTCGGTCGATATTTTCTGGCGAAGAAGCAAATAAGTCACCGCTCACAGTAACGCGTGTGACAAACAAAAAAGAGGTTTATGCTTTTAGAAACTTACAACTGCCGATATTAAAGAGAAATAATAACAGAGAAAACCCCGAAACTTATAGGCAGTTAAATCTGTTACATGCTAAAAACCCATTAAACAGTTACGATTGCAATTGGCTTTCAACTAATGAGTTAAGTGTGGTGGCAGGTCTACCACAAAAGGAAGTCGTTGGGTTAACCCTAAAAGAAGAAGTTGAGTTTGGTTTGAATATAGCGAAAGCGATTAGGGAACCTAACCAGCTTTATCTTGGTAATTTGGTTAAAAGTGGCTTAATTCAAGGTGTTGATGTTCATTTAGATAAAAATGAGTTAGATAAACATATCTTTATCGCGGGGGTAACAGGTAGCGGAAAAACCACCACCTGTCAGCGATTACTGGACTCTGCGGATATGCCTTTTTTGGTGATTGAACCGGCAAAAACTGAATACAGGGTGCTTGCTAAGAACAATGACGATATTCTTATTTTCACCTTAGGGAATAATAATATCGCTCCATTTAAACTCAATCCATTTGAGTTCTTCCCACATGAGAATATCACCTCTCGTGTTGATATGATAAAAGCCAGTATTGAATCCTCATTCGATATGGAAGCAGCGATCCCTCAATTAATTGAAGCGGCAATTTATCAGTGCTATGAAGATAAAGGTTGGGATATTGCTACCTCAACGAACCGATTTTATGATGATCCTTTTTCTGATGGCGTCTATGCGTTTCCTACTTTAAGTGACTTGGTCTTGAAGACCGAAGAAGTGGTCGCTAGCCAAGGTTTTGATGACCGACTTAAGCAAGATTATATTGGATCCATTAAAGCCAGATTACAAGGCTTATTGATTGGGGCGAAAGGCATCATGCTCGATACCCCACGCTCGATTAACTTTAATGATCTGGCAAAAAGAAATGTCATTATTGAGTTGGAAGAAATACGCAATCCGAGTGAAAAATCATTGATCATGGGCTTCGTTTTATCGAATCTAAATGAAGCGATTAGAGCTAATCATCGAGCCTATCAAAAACAAGGGAAAAAATTTCGCCATATCACCTTAATTGAAGAAGCGCACCGTTTGTTGTCTAAGTTTGAAGTTGGTGATAGTCAGAATAAAAAGCAGGGTGTTGAAACCTTTGCGGATATGTTAGCTGAAGTGAGAAAGTACGGCGAATCTTTGATTATTGTCGATCAGATTCCTAATAAACTCACTCCCGAAGTACTTAAAAATACCAACACAAAAATTATCCATAAGCTATTTGCTAAAGACGATAAAGAGGCCGTAGGGAACACTATGGCGCTTACGGATGAACAAAAAGATTTCTTATCTAACTTAGAACCGGGGCGGGTGTTACTATCGAGCTCTGGGATGAGTAAACCACTGCAAGTACAAATAAAAGAGTATATCAGTACTACTAATGAAGAAGAGATTGATGAAGATGAAATTAGAAAGTTAGCACTTAACTTTTATATCAATAACTATCGTTCAGGATTAATTCCTGGCCTAGAATTTCTCAATGTACCACCCAACGAGGACGATATTATTGATTTTTTACATGGTAAGGTGGCAATGGCGTGGTACCAGGCCGTAGGTCAAGACAAGAAAAAGGATGATTTAGTATATTATATCGACCGTTTTGGATGGGAGTTTATGTGTCATTTTATTAATGAAAACTGTTACAATACGGGTGATAACGCGGATGAACAGGAAAGACAATCATTGCTAAATGATTTTTTACACAGTTTATATATCGATCATGATGTGCGCATTACATTGCGACATCATGATACTTTTAGAAAAGATCTAAAAGTTAAAGTTTAGGAGGCGTTATGGGTTTTTTCAGTAGCTTGGGTTCAGCGTTATCTAGCATAGCGTCTAGCGCATGCAACGTAATCAGTAGTGTGGCGAGTAAAATTACAGATGCGGTAAGTACGACCGCTACGAAGATCGCTGAAATGGGAGTGGAACTGGCAGCAAAAGTCGGTGATACGATCAAGGCGATTGGTATTAGTCTAGGTATTATTAACCCTAACTCCGATATGGCAGAGCTTGGCGAAAAAGCCATGATGGCTGATATGAAGCCAGATGACTTTGATACCATTAATGAATACATTAACTATCTTCAAGATGACGTGACCATTGATCGGGAAAAGTTTGATAATTTGGACGAGAAAGATCTATTGGCTCGCTCGTCGATTGGTGCATCGATTACATTAAAAGGCATTAATGAAAAGCTAGATACTGTTGTTACGCCTGATTTTCTGGCGGTAGTTGCGCAACAGGGTGTCGAATCAAAAGAAATTATCGAAACCATAAAAGTATATAAAGAAAAGCAGTTAGAAACGGGTGACTATGGTCTTTACATCAAGGATGAGTTAAGTGTTAGTGAAAGTGGAAAACACGCGGATGCATTGGTTGCAGCCTACCAAAGGGTTGAGCCCGATCTATCGGTGGAACAAATAGAAGAAAAAGTGATGAGGTTAAAGTCTTAAATGACAGATTATATCGTTTCTGTAAAAGGTGACCAAGCGCAAGCCTATCGACTAATTTGGGGCCAGAGAGAAATTATTCGGTTTGAGGGAGAAGAGTATCTTTCGAAGGCTGATTTTTGGCACACCTTTAAGAAAAAAATTGAGTATGTCGAGGGAGAAAAAATCGCGATTGTCATGATTAGGGATGATCCAGAATTCAGTATCGACCCTGATGTGACCATCGCTGATCGCTTTAATAATGACTTAGAAGATGTCCGGGGTGTGATCGATGAATTTTGCTTACGGAACCGTGAAGCTTTGTGCTTCCCAAATTCGATCGATAAAGTGGATTATCGGCGCGTGAGTCAAGAGCGGCCCTATAACGAAGCGCCGATAGTTGATGATAACCTGTCTGATTCCGATAGCTCTTCTTCCGATGAAATCAGTATTCAGTCATTTTATCTTAAAAAAACGCGCAGCTACAAAAGGCAACAATAATGGCTATTTCCGAAAATGATTTATTATCTGCACTGGAAAATGAAACGGTAAAAAACAAAATTATTGCTATTGTTGAGAGCGCTAAGCAGATAAATGCTAAGCAGTTGAGCGAAAGAGAAAACACCGTTAGAGTTGAAGAGTATGATCTTATCAAGGAGAGGAATGAAGAGCTAGAGCTGGCACTGACTGAACAAAAAGAGAAGGTTGAAGTGTTAAGAAAGGAGCTTTCCGATCTGGTTAAAGCTTATGAAGATCTAGCGCAAAAAAAGAAAAATACAGAGGAGGATATTAATGCTTTTAAAGAAGATAACAAAAAACTGATCGAGGCGTTGGGTGACAAGAAAGGTGAGCTAAAAAGCAAGCAAGAACAAGTGAGTGAAGTGAACGCAGCGTTAGATAAGTATAAGCATACCTTTGAAAGCGATATATTACTCAGCCAGCTGTATCACGAGTTAAGCGAAAAAACTCAGGGGTCGTTACGAGGCATTTTTAAGGATACCAGCATGCAGGGGCTAGTAGCTTGTGGTATCCAAGAAAAGAATATTTCTAATCTTTGGGATTATATAAAAAACGAAGTGGTTAACGGTGATAATGCCGATATAGATAGGGTTATTAAGATGTTTGATGCTCTATTCGAACGCTTTATTTTGGCTTATCCGATGTTCGCGTTTCAGGAAGTAACTAAAGGTATAGAATTCGATACTCAACAGCACATCAAACACAATACGAGTAAGAATACCAGCGGTCCTATTCAACACGTATTGCTCAGAGGTTATGTAAACACCAACACCAATAAAGTAATCAAGCCATCAGTCGTTTTTTTGTGAACTATAAGGTTAAATATAACCAATTCTTATGAGAAATTGTCTAATGAAAATAGTTATTCATGAGAGTTTTTAATATTAAAAGTCGGGAAAGATATGCCAATAAAACCACCTGGAAAATCAAATATAGCGTGTAAAGAGTGTGGTTATATTCTATCCGATAGACAAGCATTTTTAATCAAGATGCGCTTAAAGAAGTTTGTATGTCCTAAATGTCGGTCGGACAAGATTACGCTCATTATGTACTAACTAAAAAGACGTTTCATTAAGCGCACTGATGGTCCTAGTTCGAGGCATTTGCAAATGCATTTTGCACCTAGCCCCGTGTTTAACGCTGATGCAAGGTACATATCTTAGCGTATATACCTTGCTAAACTGGAGCAACGTATTGCAACCAGTCAGTGTCCACACTCACACCAACGGATACACAGGGTCGCCCCAGGTGGCGGTGTTGCCGTCCATCATCAATTCAATGGTTAAAGGTACGATTTTTTGCATCATGCATACGCAGTCTTTTAGCTGGGCGCGGTTGGCTTGGCTGCCGTGGGTGGCGCCGCCGTGGAGTAGTTGATTACGTAACGTATACAAACGGCTAAAAACAGCGGCTAATACGGTTGCGGTATCACTGTTTGCCAAGGCTTTGTGCGCGCGGGCTTTGGCGCTTTTGCGTGAAGCTTGCCAACTGTCTTCAGTGATATGACCGGCTTGATATTCCCAATAGGCTTGCAGGATATAATCATTATCGAGAATCACCCGGATCGGGCCTGAGAACTCTTGCCACACCAAATGAGTTAAACGCGCTTCTTTATCGAGGTAAATCAGTTTTTCTAGAAAGCTTTGATAGAGGTTTTTCTCGGTAAACTGTCGTTTTTGCGCAAACTCTTGCGCATAAGCGGCGTTAAATGCAATCCATAAGAAAATAAACTGGCTGTCTGTATCATCCGTTTGCTCGGCTTGCTTTAGCCAGCTGAGAGCTCTGTGTACACGAATAGACAAATTTTCAGGATAATGCTCGCGCTCTTGGCGCTGCCGCGCTTTAAGGGATTCATAGTTGGGCATAGTGCCTCCCGTCATTAATAAGAGGCTCCATGACCAGCTGGGCTAGCCATGGAGATGCTGTGAGTTTACAAATACCGCCCTTGAATATACTCGCGGAAGTGGGCGGGGTTGAGGGTTTCGCCGGTGGCGTCTTTAAGTAGGTTGTCGGTTGAAGTGGTGCTGGCGCGTTGCCAGATATGTTGGGACAACCAGTCAAAAATAGGCGAGAGGTTGCCGCTGGCGATTATACCGTCGACATCCAGTTGCTGGCGCATCGCTTGCATCAATTGCGCGGCATACAGGGCACCCAAGGTGTAGGTGGGGAAGTAACCAAAGCTGCCATCGGTCCAGTGAATGTCTTGCATACAGCCGTTTTTGTAGTTGCCGGCGGTGCTCAGGCCAAGGTATTGCTGCATCGCGGTGTCCCAACGCTCAGGAATATGATCCACCTCCATTTTGCCGCTGATCAGATCGCGTTCAATGTCGTAGCGCAGCATGATATGGGCAGGATAGGTGACCTCGTCGGCATCGACACGGATATAGCCAGGTGATACCTCAGTGAGCACGCGGTGGAGGTTTTCGACCTGAAACGCGGGATCATCCTGGCGGTTAAAGGCCTGTTTGGCTTGTTGGCAGATTAAAGTCGCGAAGGGGGCGCTGCGGGCGAGCTGCATTTCAAAAAATAGGCTTTGGCTTTCATGTACGCCCATCGAGCGCGCTTGGCCCACCGGCAAGCCTGCTAAGTCTTGAGGTAACCCTTGTTCATAGCGCGCATGGCCGGTTTCGTGGATCACGCCCATTAATGCCGAGGTGAAATCTTGCTCATCATAGCGGGTGGTGATGCGCACATCGGTGGGCACACCACCACAAAATGGATGCGTGCTGATATCGAGTCGACCATACTCAAAGCTAAACCCAAGCTGCTTCATCACGTGTTCACCCAAGGCTTTTTGTTGCGCTTGTGGGAAAGGGCCTTTAGGCGTGATCACCGGCTGTTGTGCTTGCTTGTCGACCACGGCTTGGATGGTCTCTGGTAGCCATTGTTTGAGGGCACCAAACACTTCATCAATACGCTCGGCCGTCATCCCGGGCTCGTACAAATCAAGGAGCGCATCATAAGGGGCACACAGCTTCTGGTCAGCGCGGATATGGGCTTCTTCACGCGCTAGGGCGACCACTTCTTTTAAATTTTTGGCAAACCCGTCCCAGTCATTATCTTGGCGTTGCTGACGCCAAGCATGCTCGCATTTAGCGCCCGCTAAAGATTTGGCTTTGACCAAGGTGTCGGGAAGTACGCTGGCCTGCTGCCATTGGCGCTTCATCTCTGCCACGCTTGCTTTTTGCGTGGCGCTTAGGTGGCGGGATTTTTCATCCACGTCCGCGAACCAGTCACCCAGCTCTGGCTGGGTCATTTGTTGATGACAGTAGAGGGCGAGTTCTGCCATGGCGTCGGCCCGGGCGTGATTGCCGCCATCTGGCATCATGGTGGCTTGATCCCAACCGCAGATTGCGGCAAGGTGCTGAAAATGCGATAGACGTTTGAAGTGAGCTTCCAGCTTATCTAGTTGTTCCATAATCACTTTCCTTGTTTACAACGTTGCCGGATATTCTGGCAATTTCAGAGAGAAAAGCAAGGCAGCGCCTCTGGTTCTGCCAGTAAATGCAATAAAGGAGTTTGCAACGTCATGTATCTATTTGGGTACGGGAGTTTGATGAATCCAGCCTCACGGGCGCTGACAGGCGATTCAGGGTGGGCGTGTCCGGTGACTGTCAGTGGACTAAGCCGCCATTGGAGCAATGTGAGTGAGGCGCTTATCTCACCGCTGGTAGTGCTTGAAGGGGAGGGTGAATGCAACGGAGTATTGGTCAATATCGACCCCGAGTCACTGCCCGACTTTGATCGGCGTGAGGCAGGCTATCAGCGTTTACAGTTAGCTGAATCAAACATCGCGCTGCCCGAAGACGTGACGCTTGATGGCCCCGTGTACGTGTATGTTGCCGATACACGGCGTCCCCCAGATGCAGACAAGCCGATTGCCCAATCCTATGTCGATACGGTTATGGCAGGGTGTTTGCGCTATTCGACCGACTTTGCTCGCGCGTTTTTAACCACCACTCAGGGATGGAAAGGTGCTTATCATAATGATCGCGCCGAGCCCAGATACCCACGGGTGGCGGGAGTCAGCGATCAAGATAGAATCGACATTGATCGTTTGATGCAGATGCACTTGACGGGTTTTGCGGCGCGCGGCTAATCATTCATTGATTGTTCATGACAAGAAAAGGCCACCGACAATGCGGTGGCCTTTTGCGTGTTTACATGATGCGATCGTCGATGTGATTAATTCATTTCCACATAAACAAACTCTGGCGAGGTAACTTCTACGCGGCGGTTTTTCGCGCGACCATCGGCAGTATCGTTACTGGCCGTCGGGGCGGATTCGCCTTTGCCCATCACGGTTAAGCGCTCAGCCGCAATGCCCGCGTCTAAGAAGACATCCGCAACGACTTGTGCACGCTCTTCAGAGAGTGTTTGGTTATAAGCGGCTGGCCCTTGGCTGTCGGTATGACCCACGATCGTTGCCGTCGCTTCGTCATACTTCAGCAAGCGGTCGACCAAGGGTTGCAAGGAGGCGATCGCTTGCTCAGAGAGACTGGCTTTATCAAAACCAAACATTTCAGTTTCGCCGGCCTCAGAGAGCACAATCGATTGCGGTTCGGCAACCGGCTCTGGTTCTTGAACGGGCTCAGGCTCTGCCATGACTGGCTCTTCAACCATCGGCTCTGGCATTGGCTGGTTGTCAGTGCGTCCGAAGTGATACGTCATGCCGACAGTCACGAAGTTGTTATCGACGCTTGAGAAGTAGCCATCATCCATATCGTTGATGTGCTGATATTCCAGGCGAACGTTGAGTTTTTCCGTCGCTTGGTGATCGATACCGAGTGCTCCCATCAGTGATACATCGTCACGATCGCCGGCGTTGCTATTAAAGTCCCACATGGCGGCACCAAGCTTACCGTAAAGGGCCGTATCAGGTTTGAAGTGATAAGAAAACTTGGGCGCAAGTGTCAACGCAGTCAGATCGCCCGAGGCGCCAACAGTGGTACCTGATTGGTCAAATGCGGTATCAAAGCGGCCTAAATAATCATAGGTTCCCTCGAGCGCAAACCAATTGTTGAAATCATAGCCGGTAATAATACCCGCGCCGAGCTCTGAATCTCCGCAATCGGTGTCAGTCACACAGCTATCTTCTAAAAACGAAGGGCCAATGCGGCCACCCATGTATAGACCGCTGTCTTGCTGTGCATAAGCTGCTGGTGCGACGGCGAGTAAGAGGCCGAGACCTGTCACGACTTTTTTCATGCCACTCTCCTATTCAAGGATATGAAGTATCTTATTTTACGCATTGTGAATGCTTGTTATTCAGTCACCTTAGACCATGGGGTTGCAACTGCCAGTGAGTAGAGCAGGCTGAACATGGATAACGTGACGTGGATCCTAGGCTAGACCTGAGAGGCGTGTAACACAATAGGCGAGAAGCGATTTGACCATGATTTGACGTGTTTAACACAGGTGTCTTATTGATGGGAAAGTGCTGACAAAGGCCGGACATAAGCCGGCCTGTGATTCATCAAGGTTATGACTTTCGGGTCCCCGTCAGGCGCTTTTGTGGGCCTTGCCCATTCACAGGGCGGCTGACTGAGATTTCGCGGCCCTTTTTCATCCCCCGCTCGTAATCATCTGTCATCGCCGCCATGGCTTCTTTCAATTGTTGCTTAAAGGTCTCGCGGTCAATATTGGCGAACTCTTTATCAATATAGTTTTTGATTTTGTCGTCGCTATCACGTGCGTCAAGCTGTGGGAGCTTATCGAGCGCGCCCTCAAGCCAGCCCGTGGTAAATGACTGTACGCGTCGCGTTACCTCTTGCGTACTGGTGCCGGTGCCTGCAAAGCTATTGCGAAACTGGCCGATATGCTCATTCATATCACGATAGACCACATCGAAAGCAAAAGCGGCAAAGATAGCGCGGTCTGCATCACCGATAAACTCAGCCTGTTTTAACCCCTTGTGATTGACGAGCACACACTCCACCCCAAACCGGCTATTAATACCGCGAATAATTTTTAAGATCGATTGGCTAATCGAAGCAGGTAACAGTTTTTCTGAGCGCGTTTTACCCATGCTGATGAAGTCAATGTCGTCCTGATCGAGACCATGCTTACGCATCAGCCGCTCGGCCATTTTGATCGCCTGCGCTGCCTCATTCACATTGGCGGAATTGCTAAGCTCCAGGCATTTAGCAATTTTTTTGAGCGCTTTGCTTTTCGGATCTGACATGCATACTTCCCGGAAACGAACAAACGCGTATTGTATCGCGTCCGCGAGAGACAACAAAGGGTTGAAAGTATTGACGGTTGTGCTCGGTCTTATAGAAAGGATGAGTAACAAGGCGTGAATACGAATGAAAAAAGCGGGTGGTGTCATTGGCGCGTTAGTAGTGGTCGTGATTGCGGTGATCAATGCCGAGGTGGGCCGTCGTGCGATTAACCAATGGGTAGATCCGGCCAGTTACATTGGCCTTTGGTTGTTATCTGCCGCCGTCATGGCGTTGGTAGGACAGCGACTTTACCCGCTAAAGGACGTGGCCGAGCGTTGGCGAGGAGAAGCATGCTTCTCGCGTCAAATGCCGCCTTTTTCGACATGGCGTCTTGCAGGCTTGCTTTTCCTTGCGGTGACCAGTGCGGTATTCGCCTGCCGATTACTGGATATCGCCACCTTGGGCTTGGTGCTGGTGGCGAGTGTGCAAGGTGTATTGGGGCTGGCATCTCGCTCTCCCCATCAACACCGATTATGGATGGGTTTAATGTTGATTTTCGCGGGGTTGGGGTACTTACTTGCCCCGGGCATGTATGCACCCAGCCCGTTAGGCATGATTCTTGGGCTGATGAGTGGTGGTGCATGGGCGAGTTTTTGGCTGCAAGTGACCCAACGTGCTCATCAAGCCGACGTCATCGTGGCGACCAGTTTACGGATGAGTTTATTGTTCGTGCTGCCCTTACTCATTTTTACTTTACCCAATGGGTTTCTCTCACTGCGCGGTGTTGGGTTCGCTGTCTTTGCTGGCGCTTTGTTTGTGTTGGCTGCTGGCGTATTCTGGCACATGATAGCTTCAACTCAGAGGCTATTGGTACAACCAATCATCTGGGTGACCGTTTTGCTCGTCTTGATGGGTCTGGTCGCTTGGGATCAAAACAGCGTGATGAATATGCGCCTCACGAGCGCGGCTGCAGTTGTGGTGATTGGGTTGATTGTCATTGGTGGTGCCGGGCGCGCAGAGCATTCCGACTAATTTCTCAGAGCTGTTTATCTATACAGTAATTGGTGGGGTTTGTTACACTGAGAAGATGACTCACACAAAGTAACCCTGATAACGCCTGTGCCCTCACTCTCTTCGTCCTACATGCAGCAAGGCTTTGTGATCACACGTCAACAGCGTGATCGCGGTCAAACCACGTCGATTATACTTTGGCTATCGACGCCAGATGGCCCGGTCAAGCTGTGCGTTGATGATCAGCAAAGCGTGTTTTTTGTACCGCAAGAAGAAAAAGCGCGCGTGGATGCTTTACTCCCATCGGTTGATCCTCACGCTTACTGTAAAGCAGTGTCATTATCCACCTTTCAACACACGCCCGTGGCGGCTTGTTATTTCAGTAGTGTGAAACGCGCGCAAGAGGGACAAAGGGTGATAAGCGGGGCGGCTATTCCTTTATATGAAGGCGATATTCGGCTCGCCGACCGCTATTTAATGGAGCGGTACATTTGTGGCAGCTTGCTATTCACCGGCCAAGCTCGTCAACGCCAAGGTTACCTAGAGGTGACTCAAGGCAAAGCCAAACAGGCAGACTACACTCCGACGTTGCATCATGTTTCTCTTGATATTGAATGCTCACAAAAAGGCCAGCTTTATTCGGTGGGACTCGCGAGTGAAAAAGACAGCCGAGTGATCATGGTGGGTACGCCTGAAGACAATGCGCCTGACTGGATAGAGTGGGTCGATAACGAGGAAGCGTTACTGGGCGCGTTAGAAAGATGGTTTGCCTACTACGATCCTGACGTTGTGGTAGGCTGGAATGTGATTGATTTTGATTTTCGCTTGCTTATGAAGCGCGCCCAGGCCTATCAGCGCGATCTGCGCCTTGGTCGCGGTGGAGAGCGGGCTTATTGGCGGGATGGGGGAAGCAATAAATCTGGCTTTATCAGTTTGTCGGGACGGGTGGTGATTGATGGTATCGACGCACTAAAAACCGCGACTTATGGGTTTCGTTCATGGGCACTGGAGGCGGTTGCACAAACGTTATTGGGAGAGGGAAAAGCGATTGATAATCCCCATGACCGGATGGCCTCTATCAATCGCATGTTTCACCACGATAAGGTGGCACTGGCGACCTACAACTTGCAAGACTGTGTATTAGTCAACCGGATATTTGCTCACACCCATTTACTGGATTTTCTTATTGAGCGATCGCGGTTAACAGGGGTAGAGCTTGACCGTGTCGGGGGGTCGGTAGCGGCCTTTACTAATTTGTTCTTGCCACGTTTGCATCGTTCGGGGTATGTGGCACCGAATCTTGCCAGTGAGGGGTGGATCGCAAGCCCTGGTGGTTACGTGATGGACTCCAAGCCGGGGCTGTACCACTCGGTATTGGTTTTGGATTTCAAATCCCTGTACCCCTCTATTATTCGTACCTTTCTTATCGATCCGCTGGGGCTTATCGAGGGATTAAAAGCACAAGAAACGGGTGAAGAGGCAAAGACGGTACCTGGCTTCCGTGGCGGCGTCTTTCACCGAGAAAAGCATTACCTTCCTGCCTTGATTGATGATTTATGGCAAGCTCGCGATCGGGCCAAAAAAGCCGGCGAAAAAGCCTTTTCACAAGCGATAAAAATTATCATGAATTCCTTCTATGGGGTGCTGGGCTCACAAGGGTGTCGGTTTTTTGATCATCGTTTGGCATCGTCGATCACCATGCGTGGTCACGAAATCATGAAAACCACCCGTGAATTGATTGAGGCGCAAGGCTTTGAGGTCATTTATGGCGATACGGACTCGACGTTTGTCTCTTTGGGGGGCGAGAAGTCGAGCGAGCAAGCTGATCAGATCGGGCAGCACTTGGTGAGTGAGGTGAATGGTTGGTGGCAAGCACACCTTAGTGACACATACGGTTTGGACTCGGCGTTAGACATTGAATACGAAACCCATTACCAACGCTTTCTCATGCCCACCATTCGCGGTCAGGAAACGGGCAGTAAAAAGCGCTACGCCGGCCGCGTAATAGACAGACAGTCTGGCGAATCGAGGTTGGTGTTTAAAGGGTTAGAAACCGTTCGTACCGATTGGACGCCATTGGCACAAACCTTCCAAAAACAGTTATACCAACGTGTGTTTGATGGCGACGAGGTAGACGGGTTTATTCGTGAGATTGTCGAGCGTACCAACCAAGGTGAGCATGACGATGCATTGGTCTATCGCAAACGGCTTCGCCGACCCTTGGCGGAGTATCAAAAAAATGTGCCACCGCACGTGCGCGCGGCGCGGATGGCAGAAAGCGAAAACCAGAAACGGGGGCGGCCTGCGCAGTATCAGCGTGGTGGTTGGATAGAATACGTGATCACGGTCAATGGCCCCGAACCTTGTGATTACCTACGTAGTCCAATTGACTATCAGCACTATATCGATAAACAGCTTAAGCCGATTGCTGACGGTATTTTACCTTTTATTGGCAAAGAGTTTGATACCTTAGCCTTGCCGCAACTGGGCTTGTTTTAATCTAAATTTGCAATTTTGCTGTCCACCCGCTTGAATAAAAGAATCAGCAGGGAGGATGACGTGGAACAGCTCGATTTTTTCGAGGTGCCGAGTCCATGCAAAGGCATCTGTCAGGTGAACAATAAAGGGTACTGTAAAGGATGCTTTCGCAGTCGCGACGAGCGCTTTTATTGGTATGACTTCACCAACGAGCAAAAACGTAATGTTGTCCGCCTTTGCCATCAGCGCTATCTGCGCATCTTACGTGCGAAAAGAAAACAAGCGCAAGACGCCGCTTTGGGTGCTGAGCCCCTGCCTTACCAACCTTCCTTGTTTGATGAGCCAAACGACGATCTCTCATCTTAGTGATTGGCTTTCCTTTTCCTTGATTGAACGTCACTTTTGCTGGCGAGTTGGCATGTCCTTTCTAAAATAATAATAGGAGGGTGAGCGATGAGCGGTAAAGTGTGTGGTTTTAAAGCGCGTAATGGATGGCAATGTGATCAGCAAGCGGGTGAGTCCGGTCTTTGCTATTGGCATGATCCGAATGTTGATAAGCGGCATCATGATGTCAAAGCGGATGTGGAAGCGTGGGCGGCTTCGGGCCGGCCACTCGATGGTTTTCAGCTGGCGCGTACCAACTTGACAGATATTCATTTGGTCAACCGTGGCAATAAGCAAGGGTACTCTTGCCAAGGGGCAGACTTCTATCGTGCCAATTTGACCGAAGCCCATTGCTTTGGCTTAGATTTACGCAATGCGTCGCTAATGAAAGCCAATTTGCTGCGCGCCAACCTTAACTGTACGCACCTTGATGGTAGTAATTTATTGGGTGCAGATATGGCGCGCACGGGGCTTGAAAATGTCGATTGGGGCGAGCAATTTAAGCAAGAGCGATTGGCCTTTTTGGAAAAGGATCCGTCTCGGCGTCAGTCTCTGTTCCAAGAGTCGGAAGAGGTATGCCGAAACATTCGTAAGCAGTGTGAAAAACAAGGACTGTTTGATGTGGCGGGTTATTTTTTTAAAAAGGAAATGCGTTTTCGTCGCTATCAAATGCCAACGTTCAGTTTTCAGCGCGCTCTGTCGAAAACGGTCGATTTGTTTTGTGGTTACGGCGAAGATCCGCTACGGGTAGTGATTTTTTCCGTGTTAGTGATTGTCTCTTGTGCACTGGCGTATTTCGCGCTTGGCACCACGCAAGCCAACCCGATTTATCCGGATCTAACTGGCGTAGAGGCTCGCTTTTATGAGCTGCTGAATGCGTTATATTTTAGTGTGGTGACCTTTACCACTTTAGGTTACGGGGACATTACGCCGTCTGGCTTTGCCCGTTTTATCGCCGCCTTTGAGGCGTTTCTAGGCAGCTTTACCATGGCACTTTTTGTGGTGGTGTTCGTGAAGAAGATGACGAGGTAGGGGAAGAGAGAGGACTCTCGAGCAATCAAAAAAGGCGCCGTTAAGGCGCCTTCTCTCATCTTATCATGATCGCAGGGCGATTAGATGCGGATGAAGTCCATGTGCTCAACTTTTGGCTTGAACGCGTGGCGCTGGATGTCTTGTGGCTTAACTTTTACTTCTTGGCCATCGATAACCAAGATGATGCCTTCGTAGAACTCAGGCTTGTCCATTTGGTTAACAACCACTGGGTGGTCAAGTGCGATTGATACAGGCTCTTGGTTGCCACCGTAAACGATCGCAGGGAATTTCTTCTGATGACGTAGGCGGCGGCTCGCACCTTTACCCTTTTCTGTACGTACTTCAGCTTCGAACTTAAACATAATTAATAACTCTCTTTAGAGTGAAAACACAGTACTGAGCGTAGCGACCTAACTCAGTACCCAAAAACGAGCGCGGATATTAGCACCGCTTGGCCGCTAAAACAAGCCTTATCGGTGGGGGCATCAGTGCCCAAGCCGCCCATACTGTGCCTTTTTCTCGTGAAATTGTTTATGGATTGACCCTCAGTGCGTTCAACTCGCGTCGGATTCGGCGAAAGCTTGCCCTCGGCTTTGCGCTAACAGGGCCGTTAGCCTGTCTTGGCTAATAAAGTTCTCCACATCAAAGATTTTCTGGCGCAGGTGCCAGAACCGGCCTTGTTTACGCGCAATCACGAAGTCAGGCGGATGAAATCGATGCTGTGACGCGGTCACTTTTGTCGGGGCGGTGGCGTCGAATGGGCGGTGGCGATCGACCAGGTGGGGTCGGACAAATCGTGCCAGAAAGTCTTGTTTTTGTTTTTTGCTGGCGAGCGGCCACACTTCGTGTAAGTCGTTGCCCTCATGGGTGTGATAGGTCACTTTGAGCTGTGGTTTTTGATAGCGGTTTTTTCCGGCGGTCAGTGTCATGTCGTTACACGCCACGACCAGCGCATCTTTCAATTTGAGTGCCTCTCGCAATTTCTTATCGGGGTCAATCAAAGGGGCATCGCATTGGTGACAGCGACGCGCGGCAATGTCGTTATCGGCGCCGCACTCATCGCAAAACTTGGCGCGAAAGCGGTAACCACAGATCTCGCGTTCGCCATCTTCATCCTCAAAATAGCCTTGGCACTGGCGGCCATAGTGTTCAATCAAGAAACCATTGTCCTCAAGTTTGCCCCAAAAGCTGTTATTAAACCCGCATGCCGGGCAGGGGATCGTCACCAGCTCACTGTCACTATCAGGTTTGGGCATGCCTATTTCTGGTTGGTACAAGTCGTAGACATTACCGGCGTAGTCGAGAATCAAACAATCTTGCTTTCCTGGCGCGAGGCGAAGGCCACGCCCGGCTATTTGCTGATAGAGACTGACCGATTCAGTGGGGCGTAAAATCGCTATCAAGTCTACATGAGGCGCATCAAAACCGGTGGTCAGGACTGACACGTTGACTAAATATTTCAGTGCTTTTTGCTTGAACGCAGTGATCAAGCGATCGCGCTCTGTGCTGGGCGTGTCACCCACGATCAGCGCGGATGCTTGCGCTGGCAAATAAGACAAGACTTCTCGCGCATGATTCACCGTGGCGGCAAAGATCATCACCCCTTGCCTTTCCCGTGCATAGTCAACAATTTGTTCGACAATTTGCGGGGTTGCACGAGGGGCGTTGGCCACCACTTTTTCTAGATCGGCTTCGCGGTAATAGCCGTTTGCAGTGCGAGAGACTTGAGAAAAGTCATAGCTCAGTAATGGCGCATCCAAGACATGGGCAGGGGTAAGAAAGCCCTCATCAAGCAAGTGACTTATCGGCAGTTCGAACACGCAATCGCGAAAAAAGCGTGTCTCTGTGGTGCGCACCTTGCCACTGGTGTGGTACTGATATATCCACCCTTGTCCAAGCCGGTAAGGGGTGGCAGTGAGTCCCAACACTTTGAGGCCAGGGTTGACCGTTTGCAGATGCGCAATCACGCGGCGATAACTGCTGTCTTGGTTATCAGGCACACGATGGCACTCGTCAATGACCAGTAAGGAAAACTGATCGGCAAAGGCATCCAGATTTCGCACCACCGATTGAACGGAGGCGAAAACCACTTTGTCTTGAGACTCTTTACGGCCCAGCCCCGCGGAAAAGATCCCTCCGTTTAATCCATAGCCTTCATATTTGGCATGATTTTGTTCGACGAGCTCTTTAACGTGGGCAAGCACCAGTACTCGGCCTTTGGCGATACGCGCAAGCTCTGCGATCACCAAGCTTTTTCCCGCACCGGTCGGCAACACGGCGACAGCAGGAGACGCATGGCGACGAAAATAATGCAGCACGGCCTTCACCGCGTCAGATTGATAGGGACGTAGGGTATACATAATGAAAAAACGGCCTAAGTGAGGCCGTTTAGTTTACTGACTTGTGACGTCAGGTACAGAATTAAAGTCGTTTCGTCATAATGCAGTGCTGGCGGCGAGGCTGGTAATCGAACTGCTCATAGAAAAGCCGAGCGCCTTTGTTACCAATATTGACCTCAAGGATGACGGCCACGCATTCTTTTTCTTTGGCTCGCGCTTCCACGTGTGGGATCACTTGCGACCCCACGCCTTGCCGTCGCCAGCTGTGTTGGATAAAGAATTGATCTATCACACCGACGCTCCCCCCGTTTTCTACGCTGAAGCTATAGGCGACGACTAAAAAGCCAATGGTTTCGGTTTCTCCCTCATGCTCAACATCAATCAGAAAAACGTCACCACGCTCTGGCTGTGAGAGCAAGGTGCTGAAGGTGGCCGCGACGGGAGTACGATCAAAAGGCAGCGCTTCGTGGTCGTGCTGTTCGTGTGACAGCGTCAATAAGGTTTCAAAGGCATCGGCGTCGGGGCGGCGAAGAGAGACAATCATGGTGTTTCCTTCTATATCACTGATTGGTCAAGACGACCGTATCATACTCGCCAAGCTGGCACGCTCAATCACCAACAATATTTTGATTGGCAGGTTGTGACAGACTCGGCGTCTCAGCAAAAAGCGTTGGGTTTTGCTTGCATTGTCATCTGTCCATCACGTGGACAATGACATCCAGTTTATCCCATCACGGACTGTTTTTCCGTCAGATATGATAAAACTTGATCTGTGTCTGAGCCGCAATGTGACGTATAATCCGCGGCAAACAAAGGTGCAATAAGCGGTAATATGCGATTAGATAAATTTTTATGTGAAACCCTAGGGGTGACACGCAAGCAAGCAGGGCGTGTGCTTAAAAGCGAACGGGTGACGGTTGATGGTGAGGTGATCAAGTCGGGGGCCGTCAAAGTGAACGAGCATGAAGAGGTGGCGTTTGAGGGACGACCGCTGACGTTATCAGGCCCGCGCTATTTTATGATGCACAAGCCTGCTGGCGTGGTGTGCTCGCATGAGGATGCGTTTAATCCGACGGTGTTTGTATTACTGGATGAAGTCAATGCGGAGAAGCTGCATATAGCGGGTCGCTTGGATGCGGATACAACCGGGCTGTTGCTATTGACTGATGACGGTCAGTGGTCACATCGTATTACCTCACCCAAGCATCAGTGCTCTAAAACCTATCGTGTGTGGCTGGTTGATCCGATTAGTCCTGAGACTGCTCCTGCGTTTAAAGAAGGGGTGATGCTACGAGGCGAGAAGCAAACCACGCTACCGGCAACCCTAGAGAAAGTGGGTGATTACGAGGCTCTGCTCACCATTCAAGAGGGCAAGTATCATCAAGTAAAACGTATGTTTGCGGCAGTGGGCAATAAAGTCGACGCGCTGCATCGAGAATCCATCGGTCACTTGGTATTAGACGAACACTTAGAGCCGGGTGAATATCGTCCATTAACAGACGAAGAGATCGCGTTACTGGGTTAACGCAGGTGACTGGCTCGCTTCGTCATTGCAGGTTCTCGGTAAGCAACGGTAAGCACAGCATGGGCTGTGCTTTTTTTTGCCTTCAGCCTAAGGGGGGGGAGTGTGACGATGGTGTGATAAAAAGAAAGACATTATTTCCCACGGCGACACAATAAATTGTTACACTTTGACCACGCTCACGTTATTTCCTTTTTTCCTGTCTTTTACGTTAAGGAGAGTTATGTCGCAATCATCGGCTGTCACGTCGTCCCCGACGCAATTAAGCTGGCTTTTGATCTTGGTGCTTGGCGCGATTGCGGCGCTGACGCCGTTGGCGATTGATATGTACCTCCCAGCCATGCCAGCGATTGCCGCGGACTTAAATGCACCCAGCAGTGCGGTGAAATCAACCTTGGTCGCGTACACGGCCGGCTTTGCGATTGGACAGCTTTTTCATGGCCCGATCTCTGATAGTTATGGCCGCAAACCGGTGATGCTGGTCGGTGTGGCACTGTTTTTCATTTGTGCCGTGGTCAGTGCGATGGCTCAAGATATAGACGTACTGACCGTTGTACGTGCAACGCAAGGGTTTGCTGGAGCCGCTGCCGCCGTCATTATCCAAGCCTTGGTCCGTGATATGTTTGAGCGCGAGGAGTTTGCGCGGACTATGTCGTTCATCACCTTGGTCATGACGATTGCGCCTTTAGCTGCCCCGATGATTGGTGGTTATTTGCTGACCTGGTTTGACTGGCGCGCAATTTTTTGGGTGCTGGCCGGATGGGCGTGCTTTGTGACGCTTTGCATTATTGTC
This sequence comes from Salinivibrio kushneri, assembly GCF_005280275.1. NCBI lineage: Bacteria > Pseudomonadati > Pseudomonadota > Gammaproteobacteria > Vibrionales > Vibrionaceae > Salinivibrio > Salinivibrio kushneri. Next base: position 1,451,481 of record NZ_CP040021.1, on the reverse strand, counting down.
CGGATCCCTGAAACCTTACCTAAACACAATCGGCCGCCGATGCGTATTGGTGCGTCACTGCGTAACTATGCCCGTATGCTGAAAACACCGTTTGCTGTGGGCATGATCTTTTGTTCCGGGTTTTCCTTTGCTGGGATGTTCTCTTTTTTGACCGCAGGCTCATTTGTTTACATTGATTATTATGGCGTCAGCGCGAAGATGTTTGGCTACTTGTTTGCGTTAAACATTGTCTGTCTGATTGTGATGACCTTTATTAATGGCCGTTTGGTGCGCAAAATGGGCTCGCATTGGATGCTTCGCCTAGGGTTAGGCTTACAGCTGGTGGCTGGGATAGCCATTGCCACTTTCCAATGGTTAGATATTGGGCTTTGGGGCACCGTGATTCCAGTGATGATGTACGTTGGCGTGATTTCAACTATCGGCAGCAACAGCATGGCGTGTTTGTTGGCTTGCTATCCGCAAATGGCGGGAACGGCCTCTTCATTGGCGGGGACGATGCGGTTTGGTATCGGCTCGCTGGTCGGTGCGGGTGTGGCGGTTGCCTCTGATGGTACGCCGTGGGGCATGGTTGGCGCGATAGCCCTTTGTGCGATACTCTCTGCCGCTTTCTATTGGCTATTAGCAAGCAAAGAACCATGAGTTATGTCACCGAAATTCAAACTGTGATGGCCGCTGCCTATGACGATCTCTGGGCTGCGATCGCCGCCAAAAAAGTGGCTAATGCGCCCCACGCGCGCGAAGCGTTTTTGGGCCGTTGGGTGGCACAAGCGGTGAAGCAGCAACGTTTTCATCACAGTGTCAAAGCGGACTTACAACGCTGGACCCAGCGCGCCCGCAGTGCCGGGACCCAAGCCGGGTTAGACACCGAGTTTGGTCAAATTCAACAGGTGTATGCCGAGTGGTTTCCCGTCGGTGAATCCGTCAAGCCAGTGCATAAACAGCAATTGCAACAGTGGGTTGATTGTGCAATTGACGCGGGATGGTGCGTGCATACGCAAGATACGATTGATCGAAAAGTGAAAATTATATCAGGTGGGCAGCATTCAATGGCCGTGTGCCCAGACGCGATGCAATCGGCTTTTGATGATGATCAGCACTTGGTCTCACCACTGAGCGTGTATGTCCGAGGGCCAGAAGCCGAGGTAATACAATGGGCGCATCAGGCATGGATAGCACCGACGAAGGTGACGGCTTATAAATCGATCGTCAAATACCATGCTGAGTACCGTATTTGGCCCAACAATCAAGCCGATGGCTTAATGGTGATGCCGCGCTAATCGGCATTGATTCGCAGATAAGAAAACGCTCTCGGGCGTTTTTTTCTGTTTTAAAGGCACGTAAACTACATCGGTCCCCTCTAAGCTGGAGTCTCTTGTGAGCGTACTTTCCCGTCCTTTCTTTGATCCTGTGTTTTTAAAGCGTTTGCTGTTAATTGCCGTACCGATTGCACTACAAACCATGATGTTTTCGAGCCGCAGTTTGGTCGATATCTTAATGGTGGGACAATTAAGTGAAGCGGATGTCGCCGCCATTGGTATTGCCGGTAAAGCGATGTTTGTCTCCTCCTTACTGATCCTTGGTGCCATGACCGGCGGCTCTATGTTGGTGGCGCAATATTGGGGCGCGGGGGATCGACAAGGTTTTCGTGAAAAAACAGCGCTAACGGTGACTTTAACCAATGCCACGGCGGCGTTAAGTGCGTTTGTCTTCTGGGCTTATGCGGATGTCATTGTGGGGTTTGCCAGTGACAATCCTACTGTTATTGCGTTGGGGAAAGATTACTTACAAATAGCTGGCTTATCACTGTTTTGTTTGGCCAGTGTCTCAGGGCTGGCTGCCGGGCTTCGTGCCATGCACAAGCCAGGCATTAGCACCTTTTTTAGCGGAGTCGGGATCAGTGTCAACGTGGTGCTCAACTGGGTTTTTATCTTCGGTAATCTGGGCGCGCCTGAACTGGGTTCGAAAGGGGCAGCGGTTGCTACCGTCCTGAGTGGTATCGTCGAAGTTGTCGCTTTGTACGCTTATCTATATCGTCGCCAACATCTGGTTGCCTTCTCGTTATCTGATTGGAAAGCCTCGCTGACGCTTGTGGCAGTAAAGCGGTTTTTGTCGCTTTCGTTGCCAACGGCGTTTAACTTTTTAATGTGGTCGTCCGGTCTGTTCGTTTACCACGCGATTATCGGTCATGTTAACGAAGCCGGCCTGGCTGCTATTGCGGTTATCACTCCCGTCGAGTCACTCTCACTGTCGTTTTTGATTGGTACAGCCAATGCAGCGGCGGTGTTGGTCGGTAATAACCTGGGAGCCCAACAAACGGACACCGCTTATCACCAAGCCTGGCAGGTGGCGATATTTAATTTTATTGCCGGTGTGGCGATTGCCTGCGTGATGCTGATGATTCAGCCCTGGGTGTTGAGTTTCTTCCCTGCATTAACGGGCGAGACGGCACAGATCACGGCTTACTTTTACTGGGCGATGTGTGCGTTGATTGTGGTGAAAACCATCCCCATGGCAATGATTGTTGGGGTACTGCGTGCTGGGGGTGATGTGCGCTACTGCCTGGGACAAGATTTTGTTGCACAGTGGCTAATTGGTATTCCTGTGGTATTGACCGCCGCGGTGGTCTTTGAGTGGCCGGTTTATTGGGTTTATGCGCTTTTGGGAGTGGAAGAAGTGGTCAAATGGGTTGGGTCTTTGATTCGGGTGAAGTCAGGCGTTTGGCTCAATAATCTTGTTAATGACGGCTAAGGATCGGCGAAAAAGAAATTGGGAAGCTGCCCACCGTTTTTAACGCTTTTCTCAGCCTCTTAATTGGGGTACATTGCCAAATTAATCAAACAGTGTGACCTAGTTCTCGTTTATTGCTGTTTTTAAGACACTATAAGGGTGTGCATTGGCATGTTAGCAATTAAAGGGCTGTGTAAAGGTTATCAGGATGGGAGCGACTTCCATCCTGTGCTGCAAGGCGCCGCGATGTCGCTGTCGTCGACCAGTCAACTGGCGTTGATGGGCGAGAGTGGGTCGGGTAAAAGTACCTTGTTAAATGTGATTGCGGGGCTGGATAAACCCGATAGCGGTGAGATCTGGTTTGACGATACCCCTCTCCATCGGTTGAGCGAGGGGGCACGCACGCAGTTTCGACGCCAAAACATCGGCTTGATCTTCCAGCAATTTAATCTGCTTCCCACCCTCTCTATTGCGGATAACATTCGTTTCTGTCGCCAACTAAAAGGCTTGAAAGAAGACAGTTGTCTGTGGCGACAAATTGTTTCTCAGCTTGATTTAATGCCGTTGCTCAATCGTTACCCAGAAGAGGTGTCTGGTGGTCAGCAGCAGCGCGCCGCCATCGCACGCGCGTTATATATGTCGCCTAAACTGCTACTTGCCGATGAGCCAACGGGGAGTTTGGATGAGCGCAATGCGGATGCGGTGATGCGTTTGCTTATCACACTAACCAGTCAGCAGGAAGCCGGACTGCTGTTGGTGACACACAGTGATACCGTGGCTAGCTATTTGCAGGGTAGTGTAGGGCTACAAGGAGGCGTGCTCAGTGTTCGGGCCCGTCGCTAGCGCTTTATGGGGGCATTATCGTCGCCATCCCTTTCAAGTCTTTCTCGTCTGGCTTGGGTTAACCCTGGGTGTCTCTTTGCTGGTTGGCGTGTTATCGATAAACCAACATGCGCAGCAAAGCTATCGCCAAGGTGAACAGCTTTTTAGCAACCCTTACCCTTTTAGCATTCATCATACCGAGCGAACACAACGCGTGCCGCATGCCTTTTACATTGGCTTGCGCCGTCAAGGCTTAACCCAATGTGTGCCGATTGATCGTCTCGATGTTGTGACACCGTCACTTAGTGATATCCATCTGATGGGGGTGGATACAATCGCGATGCTGCCATTTATCGCCAATCAGCGAGCCGATGAAGCCCCTTCATTGTCCCCTATGGATGCGATCTCAATGCCATATCCTGTCTATGTGGGAGAGGCCATGGCTGAACATAAAGGCTGGGAAGAGGGGCAAATGATTGATTTGCTGGATTACCCGCCGATCGGCCCTTTGCGTATTATCGATAATGATGCGCTGAGTATGGGCACTTACTTGGTGGCTGATATGGCGCTACTGCGTCATCTCTCTGCGCGTACTGGGTTTACCGAGGTGTTATGCGGCGATTTGTCTCAAGCGGAGCGACAAACGATTCGCGAAGCGTTACCCTCAGCCTTGACGTTGACCAAAACCCAATCAACCCAACTTGGCCCACTCACCCGTGCTTTTCACTTAAATTTGCTCGCGATGGGGTTATTGGCTTTTGTGGTGGGACTGTTTATTTTTTATCAGGCGATCTCCCTTTCCATGACTCAGCGTCAGCCCTTGGTCGGAACCTTGCGGCAGCTTGGCGTTGATGGACGCCAACTCTCAGCTGTCATGTCAACAGAGTTGTTGCTTTGGGTGCTACTCGGCGTGGTCAGTGGCAACGTCCTGGGTATGTTACTTGCCAACCAATTACTTCCCGCGGTCGCCACGACCTTGTCTGATTTGTACGGCGCAGACATTAATTTAGTGATGCATTGGCAGTGGCAATGGGGGCTCTACAGTTTACTGCTTGCTATTTTAGGGGCGGCGATGGCGTCCGCTTGGCCTTTGGTGCGCTTAGTCAACACCTCCCCGGGGCGCTTATCGCAACGGATGACCCTGATGCGTGGTACACATCGAGAATATGCCGTACAGGCTATTTTAGCGGTGTTGCTTGGCGTGGCGGCGTGGGGCGTGTCGTATTGGGAGACGAGTCAATGGCAAGGGTTTACCTTGATTGCCTTTACCATGCTAAGTGCCGCTTTAGCGCTGCCTTATTTGTGTGGCTGGCTGTTTCATACCAGTGCAGCAGTGTATGCGGGCGCGCGATGGCGATGGTTTTTCACCGATGCGGCGGCAAGTTTAAGTTACCGTGGTGTGGCGGCGATGGCGTTTATGCTCGCGGTTTCGGCACATATTGGTATGGAAACCATGGTCGGTAGCTTTCGCACGAGCACTGAGACTTGGCTGCAACAACGCTTGGCAGCGGACGTTTATGTTAGGCCGAGCCATGCTGCTCTCGCGGAGATGGAAACATGGTTGGTAAAGAATAAAGACGTGGCGCAATTTTGGACCACGTATCGGCGTGAGCTGACGACAAACCAAGGGCGGCTTGAAGTGCTGTCGGTAGGCAACCGTATGTCTGAGAAGCAAACGTTAGCGATGAAGGCGTCCCAACCTGATTACTGGGCGCAATTACATCAAGCGCGCACGGTATTACTCAGTGAAGCGTTAGCGGCTAAATTTGGCGTTGGCGTGGGAGAGAGCATCAATCTTCCCGCCCCAATGGGCGAGCACTGGCAGGTTGCTGGGATCTATTACGATTATGGCAACCCCTATGGCCAGCTAGTAGTGTCTACCCGCAGTGATGCGGGACAATGGCTAAAGCAGGGCCGATCATCGCTGGCGGTGGTCCTCAATCAGGACACGCAAACCGAGCAGTTTGTTGATCGCATCAATCACCGTTTTTCGCTGACCACTGGGCAGGTGCAAAACCAAGCGGATATTATGCGTTATGCAATGCGTATCTTTGATCGTACCTTTACCGTGACGGAAAGCTTGTGTGCACTGATGTTGATTGTCGCGATATGTGGGTTGTTCTTTTCCACCTTGGCGACCGAGCTATCGCGCCAACGGCAATATAGCTTGCTACGTTACCTTGGCCTGTCAGGGCGTGAGCTTATCGCGCTCGGGGGAGGGCAATTGGTGCTGCTTGGCCTCACCAGTGCGCTAATTGCCATCCCGTTGGGGCTTGTGCTGGCGGGTATGTTGATCCATGTTGTCCTGAAAGCATCGTTTGGGTGGACCATGACCATGAGCTTCTTCCCGATAAGCTATGCCACCACCATCGGGCTGTCCATGTTGGCGCTTATGGTCGCAGGGGCTTGGCCTGTTTATCGCATGCTAAAACGCACCGCGGCGGCGTCGTTGCGTGATGCGCAGTAAAAAAAGAGGCAGTGAAGTGATTCAGCGATGGAAGCGGAAAATGATACGTTCATTGTTAGGGGGTGGTGTGATCATCGCGCTCGGCGCGCTAGTATGGTGGGGGCAGCCGCCGTCATCGTCTCCTGATACCCGTGGAAATTTTGCCGTTTTTGATTCGCAAAGTGGCTTTGCCTCTGTAACCCCAGACCACACGCCTACCTATCCCCAAGACATGGCGGCACACTCAGATTTTGCTACTGAATGGTGGTATTTGACCGCGACCTTAACCGACGCTAATGGACAAGCGTATGGCGTGCAATGGACATTGTTTCGCCGCGCGTTAGCTCCGGATCGCAAAGAAGGGTGGGCGAGTCAGCAGCTGTATATGGCGCATGTAGCGATCACGAGCGATGATAAACAATGGGAGTCGGAGCGCTTTGCCCGTGGCGGGATTGATCAAACAGGAGTGACGCTGTCACCTTTTCAGGCTTGGTTAGACGACTGGCAATGGCAGGGCGGTCAACAACCTTTTCCAGCCCGTGTGCGTGCGATATGGCCTGCGCAAGGTAAGCCAGTCGGCTTTACGTTGGAGGTGCGAGAGAATGGACAACAGGTCAAGCACGGTGAAGAGGGATATAGTGTCCGTCATGCCAGTCAGCCGTCGGCTTCGTATTATTTTTCTTTGCCACAGCTAACCGTCAAGGGTGTGCTAACCATTGCGGGTGAAACCATTCCCGTGACAGGAAAAGGCTGGTTTGATAAGGAGTGGTCGAATGGCGCGATGGCCGCCGAACAAACGGGATGGGATTGGTTTGGGCTTAACTTAGATGATGGCCGTGCGTTAATGGTTACCCAAATACGCGGCACCGAGCCGTTTATGTTTGGTTCATTACTGTTTCCTGATGGCCGAGTAGTGACGCTAAGCCAGGATGATATTCGTATGCTGCCGGTCAGTCATGCCAAGATGGCGGAGGGCGCTAACTTGCCGATTCGTTGGCAGATCAAAGTACCCAGTGAGGGCATTAGCCTGACTACGCAACCGCTTAACCCACAGAGCTGGATGGACTTGAGTTTTCCCTATTGGGAAGGGCCTGTGGAAGTGCATGGCAGTGCCACAGGCCGTGGCTTTATGGAAGCGACAGGCTATTAACCCAGTCCGACCCAAGCTTGTGTTTGATGGGGGCGCCAAATCGGTTGGCGTTCAACCGTGATAACCCCAGGATGATTGTCTCCTTGTGCGGCCGATACCGCGAGACTGAGTGCCGCGTCACTAATCGCTTCAAACTGTTGAGGGAGAGACTGCACCCCAAAAGGAAGAAAATCGAGGATGCGGCTATCCCCAAAAGTGGCAAAATACAGTGCAGTGGGGGCGATCCCTGTTTGCCGGATGGCGTCCAGTATTCCTTCACAAAGCGTGAAGGAGGTGGTGAGTAAGGCATCGGGTAAGTCACCGGCTTCAATCCACTCTGTCATCAGCCTTTGCCCCTCTGTACGGCTGAAAGCTTGACCGTAACGCACTTGTCCATCTACGCCTTGTGCCGCTAACGCACCACGAAAGCCGTTCTCCCTGTCTTGTGAGATGGCCAGCGAGGGGACGGCACCAATCAGTCCTGCTTGATAGACATCCGTTGGGGCAATTAACATCTCGGTGAGCTGGTAAGCGCCTTTTTCATCATCACTCAGTACATTCGCGAATTGGTTGGCATCCAGCCCACGGTCAATGGCAACGATGGGAGTGCCTTGCTGTTGTAATTTGGGGTAGAAGGTATTATCTGCAGGCAAACAAGAGGCCACGATTAACGCATCAATTTTCCTGGAGACGAGAGTTTCAGCCACTATTTTTTCTCGCTCTGGGTCGTCATCAGAGCCCGTGATAATAACCTGATAGCCTTGATCGTGGGCTTTTCGTTCAAAGAGTTTTGCCAACGTGGCGTAACTGGTGTTCGCTAAGTCAGGCACGACCAACCCCAGCGTTTGTGTGGTGCCTGCACGCAAGGCGGTGGCGGCGCGGTTCGGCTGATAATTGTGTTGTTCGACCACTGCCATCACGCGTGCTCGCGTTTTTTCACTGATCCGATAACGGTCGGCTTTGCCATTAATCACATAACTGGCCGTTGTGCGTGATACACCGGCAAGACGGGCAATTTCATCAAGCTTCATAAAGCGATCCTTAAGTAGGCCGATCGTTATTGATGGCTTTGTGAATGCGATCAAAGTTTACGCACTTCAGATCCATAATTTATTTGCATTATAAGCTAAAAGGATTCAGCCTTAAAGCTGAAAGGTTTCAGCTTGTGTCAAATATTGGCGGCTGATCTCAAGACGCTGGAACGACGATGCGGCTCATCGCTTCCGGCGCATATAAGTGGAAGAGATTGACCAAACGCGGGTAGCAATTTCTATCGCTTTACCTAAAAGCTGAATCGTTTCAGTTTTTAGGTAAAGCGAATGTGGCAAGTCAAACACGAACACTGCCAATCAACGGTGACTTGCGACCAACCAATATGTCCGCCATGTCTTAGTGATACTGATGTGGCCGACGACAACATCAACCCGTGCCGCGGCACTGAAAAAAGAGGAATGACCTCATGTTGGCACTCAACGCACACGATATTCATATGCAGCAACACGCGGCGTCTAAGCACGAGGCTATCAAAGCCATGGCCGCAGCACTCACCCAAAAAGGACTAGTAGAAGCGGGCTATCAAGACGGAATGCTGGCGCGTGAAGCCCAAACCAGTACCTATCTGGGCAACGGTATTGCCATCCCGCATGGCACAACGGATACCCGCGATCAAGTTAAACAAACAGGGGTACAAGTGTTTCATTTTCCCCAGGGGGTTGACTGGGGAGAGGGAAACCTCGCTTACGTGGCCATTGGTATCGCCGCCAAATCAGACGAACACTTGAGTATCTTACGTCAGTTGACGCGTGTGCTGTCACAAGACGGCATCGAGCAACAATTAAAAACCATATCGGGATCAGAGCAACTGGTTACCCTACTCAATGGGCAAACGGCGGATACTCAGGCCTTCACGTTTAGCAGCGACATGGTGTTAACCGGCTTTCCAGCGTCAGATATCACTACCTTGCAAGCCGTGGGCGCGGGATTGCTCAAAAACCATCATTGTTTAAATAGCGATGGCGTCAGCCACGCTGTCGCGGGCCAGCCGGTGCACCTTGGTGAAGAGCATTGGTTGCTCGGTGTGGGAGACGGTGTACTGCAGACCGGGATGTCGGTGGTCATGCCCGCGACGTCACTGTCTCACCAATCCCAGTCGGTCAGTGCGCTTTGGTGTGTCGCAGCCAACAACCCTGCGCATCTTCCTGTGCTCAATACCTTGATGCAATGGAAGCTTGATAAACAACTGGCGGCATCTGGCCGTTACTCGCCACAAGCGCTGGTTGATGCGTTGTCTGCTGAACCCGCCCCCGCACAACCTCATACAGCGGCGCCGTCTGAAGCGCTCACCGCAGAGGGATCAACAGGCCTGTATACGGTGACGAATGCGCATGGTTTGCACGCTCGTCCTGGGGCGATGTTGGTCAATACAGCGAAAAAATTCAGTGCTGATATACAGGTTGCCAACGCGTCCACCCAGTCGGCGCCGGTTAACGCAAAAAGCTTGATGAAAGTGATCGCGCTTGGGGTGAAGCATGGGCACCAGTTACAGTTTTCCGCCCAAGGAAGCGACGCCGAACAAGCGATTGCGGCACTGGGTGATGCCATTAAAGATGGGTTGGGAGAGAACGCATGAGTGCCATTCTGACCGTAACCTTCAATCCCGCACTCGACATGACAGGCTCAGTCAGTGCGCTACAGCCTGGTGATGTCAACTTGGTGCAAAACTATACACTGCACCCGGCGGGAAAAGGCGTCAATGTCGCACGTGTCTTAACGGATTTGGGCGCGACGGTCGCGGCGTCAGGCTTTCTTGGTGCAGATAACCAAGACCCGTTTGCTCACCTTTTTACCGAGCACGGCATTGCCGATCACTTTTTGCGCGTGCCGGGGGTGAGCCGCACCAACGTCAAGCTGGTTGAAAAAGCGGGACGTGTCACTGATTTGAATTTTCCTGGTATGGCGGTTGAACAGGCCGATATTGAGGCATTGACGGCACGCTTGCTCAGTCTGGCTGAGCACCATGAGTGGATCGTGCTAGCGGGCAGTTTGCCACCTGGTGTCTCGACCGAGCAGTTGACCACTTGGATCACCACCTTGCGCGATGCAGGGAAAAAAGTGGTTGTCGATACCAGCCAGCACGCCTTACGCGCCGCCGTTGAGGCAACACCTTGGTTGGTAAAGCCTAATGAAGCAGAACTGGCGCAATGCCTCAACGCGCCCATCAGTAATGAGCAAGCCGTGTTGCTGGCGCGCGGCGAGCAATTGTTTAACCAAGGGATCGCGAATGTGGTTATTTCTCGCGGCGTAGACGGGGTGCTCTGGCGCGATAAGGAAGGCTGGCTTAAGGCTGTGGCACCGGCGCAATCGGTGGTGAGTACCGTTGGGGCCGGGGATTCTTTAGTGGCAGGGCTGGTATCAGGATGCCAGACCGGCCTAAGCAAAGAGGCGGCGCTGTGTCGCGCGGTCGCTATCTCTGCGCTCGCGGTAACCCAAGTGGGGGTCGGTGTGCGCAATGATGAAGACGTGAACCAATTAATCGAAAAAATCAGCGTGTCGCCTGTTGAGCTGTCAGTGCACGCGGAATAAAACCAATCCATGAGTGGGGTAAAAGGTATGAATCTGGTGATTGTGACGGCGTGCCCAAGTGGCGTCGCCAATACCGTTATCGCGGCGGGCTTGTTAGAAAAGGCTGCCGAGGTTAAAGGATGGACGGCACAGATCGAGTGTCAGTCTAGTGTGCAACCAACACAGGCGGTATCGACTGCTGATATTGAAAACGCTGACCGTGTTCTCTTGGTCGGTGAGCCAAAAGAGTCGGCTCGCTTTAACGGCAAGCCTGTCTATCAAGCAAGCTTAAATGAGGTAATGGCCGATCCCCAAGCGGTATTGGAGGCCGCCGCGGATCATGCACAGCCGTATCACGCGCAGACGCCAAGCGAAAGCGGTACCGTCAGCATTGTGGGTATTACCGCGTGTCCTACCGGTGTTGCACATACCTTTATGGCAGCGGAAGCGGTTGAAGAAGCGGCTAAAGCGAAAGGTTATCAGGTCAAAATTGAGACACGTGGGTCGGTGGGTGCGAAAAATGCATTAACGGATCAGGAAATTGAAGCCGCGGATCTCGTCTTTATCGCCGCAGATATTGAGGTTGATTTGAGCCGGTTTGCGGGTAAACGTTTATATAAAACCAGTACAGGCATGGCGCTGAAAAAAGCATCGCAGACGCTCGATGATGCGCTTGCTAACGCTGAGGTCTACCAAACAACGCAAGCGAGTTCATCGAACGCCAGTGCTAACCAAGGCGAACGTACCGGTGTCTATAAGCACTTGATGACAGGCGTATCACATATGTTACCACTGGTTGTGGCCGGTGGCTTAGCTATTGCGCTCTCATTTGTATTCGGGATTGAAGCTTTTAAAGAGGAGGGAACACTTGCAGCCGCACTGATGGAAATTGGTGGTGGTAGTGCGTTCGCGCTGATGGTACCGGTACTGGCCGGGTTTATTGCCTTCTCAATTGCGGATCGCCCGGGTCTGGCACCAGGCTTGATTGGTGGCATGCTCGCCGCGTCCACCGGCGCTGGGTTTTTAGGGGGCATACTGGCGGGGTTTATCGCCGGCTACAGTGCTAAGTTTGTGGCAGATAAAGTCAGCTTGCCGGCTTCAATGGAAGCCCTTAAACCCATTCTCGTGATCCCTTTATTAGCTAGTTTGTTTACCGGTTTGGTGATGATCTATGTCGTGGGCGGGCCTGTCTCTGTCGCCATGGAAAGCCTGACCAGCTTCTTGCAGGGGATGAACTCAACGAACGCAGTAATCCTAGGCGTGGTATTGGGGGCGATGATGTGTTTCGACCTTGGCGGTCCGGTCAACAAAGCGGCGTATACCTTTGGCGTCGGCCTGATTGAGAGTGGTACCTATATGCCGATGGCAGCGATCATGGCGGCTGGTATGGTGCCGGCGCTAGGGATGGGACTATCAACCTTCTTAGCCAAGCGTAAATTTAATGATGCCGAGCAAGAGGCGGGTAAAGCATCGTTTGTGCTCGGGCTATGTTTTATCTCGGAAGGGGCGATCCCCTTTGCGGCTAAAGACCCAATGCGAGTGATCCCATCTTGCATCGCAGGTGGTGCGCTGACAGGCGCAATCTCTATGTTGATTGGGGCAAAATTGATGGCACCACACGGTGGCCTCTTCGTGCTGTTAATCCCCAATGCCATCAGCCCTGTGTTTATGTACCTGGCTGCTATTGCCGCAGGTACCTTGGTAACTGGTTTGGTTTATGCGGTGCTTAAGCCCGTCAGTCAGCCTTCACCACTGACGGCCGCCGAGCAATCATAACCAGGTATTTTTCTGGCACAAGCGGATACACCAATAAAAAAGGCCCATTTGGGCCTTTTCGTTTTGTCAGTCTTAAGAAAGCGCTTCTGGCTCGGGAACCATGGGGTAGCGTACTCCCATCATTTGCTCCATACAGTGTACTACCTGACAGCTATAGCCGAACTCGTTGTCGTACCAAATGTACAGCACGCAACGGTTGCCCTCGGCGATGGTTGCTTGGCTATCCACCACACCGGCAAAGCGTGATCCCACCAAATCACTCGATACTAATTCGGTCGACTGAGTAAAATCAATTTGCCCCGATAGCGGCGAGTACAAAGCGACGTCTTGTAAATAGGCGTTGATTTCATCCTTGTGAGTGGGGTTATCTAAATTCAGGTTAGCAATAGCCATAGAGACATTGGGCGTGGGCACACGCACAGAGTTACCGGTTAATTTACCTTTAAGCTCAGGCAGTGCTTTGGCAACAGCACTCGCGGCACCGGTAGACGTGAGTACCATATTCAAAGACGCAGAGCGGCCACGGCGATCGCCTTTGTGATAGTTATCAATCAGGTTTTGATCATTGGTAAACGAGTGAACTGTCTCAATGTGTCCGCCATCAATACCAAATTTATCGTGCATGGCTTTGAGCACCGGGGTAATGGCGTTGGTGGTGCAGCTAGCGGCAGAGATAATTCGATCATCGTCGTTAATCACGTCATGATTGACACCGAATACCACATTTTTAAGATCGCCTTTTCCCGGCGCGGTGAGAAGGACTTTCTTAGCGCCTTTGCTGTCAAGGTGTTGACTCAGGCCTTCTTCATCTCGCCACATACCTGTGTTATCGACTACCAATGCGTCATGAATACCGAATTGGGTGTAATCGACGTCCGTTGGGTTATTGGCATAAATGACTTGGATGAAATTACCATTGGCGATCAACGCGTTACGCGACTCATCAACAGTAATGCTGCCATTGAACGGGCCGTGAACAGAGTCGCGACGCAGCAGGCTGGCGCGCTTTTCCAGGTCGCCTTCTTTTCCGCCACGCACCACGATAGCGCGTAAGCGTAAGGGGTAGCCAGGACCGCTTTTTTCAATCAGTAAGCGTGCGAGTAAGCGACCGATACGACCAAAGCCATACAGTACCACGTCTTTCGGATCAACGCCGTTGCCTGTCCCTAGCAAATGCCCAAGCTGGCTATGAAGAAAATCAGGAATGCCATTTTCACTGTCATGCTGTTGCCAGTATGTCCAGGCGAGCTGACCGATATCGATTTTACTGGGAGCAAGATCCAATTCAGCCATCACTTCGATTAATGGCAACGTCTGGCTGGGGGATAAGGTGCCCCCCGTATAGCGACGCGCCACGCGGTGTGCCTTAATGATATCAATGGTACTCGCATTGATCAGTTGACGACCGAACAGTTGGATTTCGACGCCTTTTTGGCGATAAAGCTGGCTAAGCAGCGGATACATGGTTTCAGAGTGAGTTTGACTGGTTTGCCAATCGAGTAGGTAGCTTTCTGGACTCATGAATCGACCTTTTTCACGAATGATAGTGGGTGGGCAGGGTGCCCAGTAGGGTATTTGGCTGATCGTTGCCAGCCTTTTGATTATGCCGCGCAGTCTAAATGATGCGGCATTATTCACCTACTAAAAAAAAGTGGGCAGTGATAAGGCGTTATGACGGTGAGAGGTGGGTAGAATGACGACCACACGATCTAGCAAATGTGATCGAAGCTGTAACCTAAATGAAACAAATTACATTGGGCATTTATAACTGTGAGGTACGACGTCCGTTAAGTTTCTTAATAATCGGCAAGAAAAAAGTCAGTGGACGAAAAGAAAACACAAGCCACTCGGATCGTTGCCGAGAGGCTATGATAACTCGCGAGTCACTCGTGTTTCTGTCTTAGCTAAAGTCAAAAGAGGGAGAGGTTAAATCCCTAGCTCATCAAGTAAATCGTTGCTACCGCTATCTTTTTTATCGCTTTTGTCGTTAGACTTTTCTTCTAATTGGCGAACCGTTTCTGCTTCCAGAATGGAATCAGGATCAACTTCTTCCCCTTCTTCAAAGTCTTGAAGCTGGATAAATTCGGTACGTTCCATGGCAAGCTCAAGATAGAAGATATTGTTGTGCTCAGTGGTAAAGCTCACGCGGCGCGCCTGTGGCTTGTCGATGTTGCTATCGACTGACACGGTAAGATTTTTGTTAACCGCCATCATCTTCGGTTGGTTTTGGGTGATCGAGGTTTGGATTGAGCGCTTAATCTTGCCGGTGAAATCGCCAATAATCTGGTTCATGAGTTCACCGAGCACATCACCCACTTCATCTGCGGTGTGTAAGCTGGCCAACTCTTCTTCGGGGATCCCCATATGCTGCATGTAATTGCGGTAGATTTCTAACGCCGCGGCGGAGGAAAAGTTGATCACAACAAGCCCAGAGAAGCCACCATCAAACAGCACAAAACAGCCGAGGTCAGGCTTGAGACTGGTTTTGGCAATCTTTTGTACCATTGCAGCATGGTGCACGGGAGAGTCAGTCGCTTTGGTTAATACTGCCGTGGCGGACTGACACAGTTTGAGCAGAATGTCCTCGGAGGTGACTACTTTGGTTTTTCTCATTATTCACTACCGTCATGGTTGATAACACTTACTGTCAGTGTGGCACTGGATTGCGCAATTTGTACACCGATTTTCTGGATATCCGGATAAGGGATCACATTCATCCGTCTGTGATTGCGCCTATTCGATCATTGAGAGGCGCGAGGTAGTACCGCTAGCAACTGATCCAGTGCGGTGTTGATACGAGTTAGTGCCTGAATGAGTCCCTCTGTTTGCTGCTGGTTAGCGGCTTGCTCGGCCTCAAGGCAGGCTTGATGAAGGGCTGTTGCACCAATACTGCCTGCGGCAGATTTTTGTTTGTGTGCGGCCTCTTTTAATGCTTGCCAATGTTCAAAAGGCGGTTGCGATTGCGCGAGGGCGCGTAGGCTAGGGACGCTACGTTTAAGGAAAACATCGACAATATCTTGATAGGCCTGTTGCTGCCCGCCATATAAGCGCTCAACCACCGTTGGATCAAGTACATGTGGCTCTTCGGCGCTGGCTGTCACAGGGGGGGGTGTCGAACTTGTCGTGGTGTGAGGACGGTTAATCCAATAGGTTAAGCGTTCGTCAAGCGGATCCAGCTCAATGGGCTTGGTAATGTAATCGTCCATGCCTGCCTCAAAACACCGCGCTTGTTCACCACTGAGCGCATTGGCGGTAATGGCGATAATAGGTACCCAACCCGATGCACCTTGGATCTCGCGTAAAGCGGCGGTGAGCGCATAACCATCCTTATTGGGCATATGGCAGTCGGTGAGGACAAGATCTACCTGATGGTTCTGATATGCCGCGAGTGCCTGGTTACCATCATCCGCCATCACCACCTCATAGCCGAGGTAATGGAGTTGCTGAGTCAGCACCTGTTGGTTAGTGGGGTTGTCTTCTGCCACTAAAATACATCCACGAGTGCGTTCCGGCTCGCATGTTTTGGCGTCTGCCTCGTCGGGAAGAGGTAGCATTGCGTCAGATTCCGCTAACATGCTGATATCAGGGCTCTCAAGCCCGAGGCAGACGCGTAGACCGTGGACCAGACGACGATAGGTTAATGGCGAGGCAAACAGCTCGACGATGCGTTTATCAGGGTGGGTTGCTAGCGATAAGGTATGTTTGAGTGCAATCACATGCTCGACAGCGCGTTCAGTGATTAATGTGCTTGGCTCGGTGTGGGTGGTTATCAATAATCGGTGCTTCGTCGGTTGCTTTTCTGCGTTAGACGGTGCTGAGCCATGGTGATAAGCGATATCCAAGTGCGCCAGATAGCGGCACACTGCGTGATTGAGTGCGTCTTGAGGAATATCCACTTCAACCGATAATTGTTGCGCCTGCTCGCGAGTAATCGGTAAATCTTCAGGCTCTGCTAATGGATTCACCGTATAACTGATACGCACGGTAAATCGTGTGCCGACTCCCAGCTCACTCTCAATGTCAATATCACCGCCGAGGAGATCGATAATATTCTTACAAATGGCTAAGCCAAGCCCAGAGCCACCAAACTCACGGGTGGTCGACGACTCCGCCTGACTGAATGGCTGAAAGATGGTGTCGACTTTATCAGGCGCAATGCCGATGCCGTTATCGGTGATGGTAAACTCCAGCTGGGCTTTTTGCGCGTCTTGGTTATCCATCGCGTCAATATTGACAGCGACAAAACCGGGTTGACGATGCTGGCCGCCGGAGAACTTAATCGCATTGCCAACAAGATTATACAGTATCTGCTTTAATCGGTTGGGATCGCCCACCAGTTGTTCGGGGAGGTCAGGATTAATAAATAGTGACAGTGTCACCTTTCGCTTGTTGGCTTGATGGCTGAGGGTGTCCATCACTTGCTCTACGGTGTCGGATAAAGAAAAGGTGACGCGTTCAAATTGCAGCTTTCCGGCCTCGGTGCGAGAAAAGTCGAGGATGTCGTTAATGATGGAGAGCAAAGAAAGGGCGGATTCACGCACCGTACTCGTCAGGCTATATTGAGAGGGCGTTAACGACGAGCGACGAAGCATATCGAGCATCCCAATCACGCCATTCATTGGCGTGCGGATTTCGTGACTCATGGTCGCAAGAAATTGCGCTTTCGCACGTGATGCGCTTTCGGCGCGCTCTTTTTCGGCCATTAACTGTTCGCGTGCTTGGTTACGAGAAATAATATGCGCGCGGAATATGACTAACCCATTAGCGATTTTGCCGACTTCATCCGTCCGATCTTGAAAATTGCGGGCCGGGGGCGTCATGTCGCCAGCCACAAGGCGCTGCATGGAGTCGGCGAGTTTGGCAATCGGCTGAGTGAATGTGCGGTAAATATAAAAGTACATCGCGCCACTAACGAACAAGATAAAAATCAGTAAATAGCCAAGGTTGAGTTGATTTGAGTGGAGTATTGCACGTAAATCAACCATAGACCGGGTTACCACTTTTCCTGTCTCTTGTGCGAACGTAGAGAGCGCATCCTCAAGCGCCTGGTATTCTTGGTCACTCAAGGTTCGCACTGCGGTCATGGCGGCGACTTTGGCACTGGGTTGATAGTTGTTAAAAATAGCGATACCACTGCGCTTTAAACTGGTGAAATGGTGGCGGATGCTCGACAGTTTGTTGAGTGAGTCAGGGTGATTGATCTCGAACTGCGTCAAGGAAAGATAGCGCTCAAAGGTTGCCATATCCTCCATAAAGCGCTGTCGGCTACTTTTTCGCCCATCTAAATACTGATTAAGCTCAGTCAGCATATCGCCATTTTCATCCACCAGTTCATCAAGGTATTGCAACACGGCAAGGTTATCAGGCTGTGTCAGCGCTTGTGAGGCTTTTAATTCGGCAATCAAGTTATCGATAGGGCGAACCACATCAATGGATAGCCGCATCACCTGTTTACGCGCCCATTGCTCAGCGACGGGATCAAACTCCGTTAAGACTTTTTGATGAGCGATACGCTGGAAGCGCTCATAAAGCTGGCTGATCAAGGAAAGCCGCTGCTCTGCGTCGGGTTTTACCTCACGAAGGCGCGCCAGTAATTGCTCAAAATCTTGCTGACTTTCTAAAAAAACGGCGAGCGATTCATGACGGCCCATGACATATTTGAGCATGCTGGCATTCATATCACTGGCGGCCCGTTGCATGCGCATGGTGATGATCGCGCTCGGGATTTCTTGATGAGTGGCGCGGCCGACATCGCGGTTAACCCGATCTTGCATGATGTAGCTCGAGACTGACAGGCCCAACACCATCAAGGTGATGAAGGTCATAATCAACCCAATCTTGCTGACGATACTCTTACCAAATGGGCGAGGGCGATTTACCTTCATGACGATTCCTACATCCTTGTCAACGATTGATTTGGGCGTGATCCGTGTTAAATTGCGCGTTGTGTTGTTTGCTTTCATCACGGTGAAGCCAGACTATACTGCAAAGAGACTGGCGTCAGTCGTTTGTATGATTTGGCCTTGCCGCTCTGCTCTCTCCTTGCTCGAGCTAGAATGAAAGGGAG